>NZ_FOIL01000021.1 GCF_900101295.1 [Clostridium] aminophilum
TTCTTTCACCGGCGCCGCTTCCGCGCCGGCCCGCGCTCACTGTCCGTTATCCGTCTTCACGATACAGTCATACCGGATCACCTTCCCGGAAATCGAATAGCCGGGCTTTACCCCCGCAAGGTACGGCCCTTTTACCGGCCTTTTTACAATGATCCGTCCGGCGCCGGAGGCCATCGCGGTTTTCAGCAGTGTCTCCTCGTCGGCACAGGGCTTTTCCAGCTGCTGGATCAGCTGAAGTTTCTTCTTCACCAGCGAGCTCTTCTTCCGCTCCGGAAACATGGGGTCCAGAAGAATCAGATCGGGCCGCGGTGCATCCGCCTCCGAAAAGAGACGCTTCATAATCTCCACGCTGTCTCCTTCCATCAGTTCCATCCGGGACGCGATGGCCTTCAGCTGCGGATTTTCGTCGTCATTCAGCGCATTCTTCAGGCACTCGCGAAGATGTTCCGCCACCACGGGATTGTACTCGCAGAAGGTCACGCGGAATCCTGCCGCCGCCAGAATCAGTGAATCCTCTCCCATGCCGGCGGTACAGTCAAATGCCCACGGGCGTGCGCAGTTTTCCGTTTCCGGAGACGGTGTCTCGCAGCATTCATCGGCACGCGACGCCTCGCCGGCCGCCAGCTTTGTCGCCTTCGCGGCTTTCACCAGCATCTCATGAGAGAGGTTGTGATAGCGAAGCCGCGGAAGCATCCGGCGCCAGTCATGCTGAAACTGGGCCCCTGCTTCCGCGCCTGCCGCATTTTCCTTTTTTCGCCCCATCAGACTTCCTTCTTCGGTCTTCTTCCGCAGCACTTGGACTCGGTGCAGAAGCCGACCACATCGCACTTCGGCATAAACAGGAGCTCGGAAGCCTTCTTCCACTCATTTTCGCCCTCATTTTCACCGTAGGCAACCAGTGCGTCGATGATATCCTTCATCATCTCACGGTACTCCCAGTAAGCTCTCGTGCAGAGTCTCTGATGGGACATGTCGGCAAGGTTGCGGAGATTGGTGCGGAAAACGACCTTCGTGGTCATGCCGAGGGGAAGAAGGAGCGCATTGTCCTCTCTCGGAACCCCCATTGCCTCCAGCTTCTGCAGATTTTCCAGAATGCCGGCCATGGCTTCACGGTATACCTTCTCCGTCTCCGGATCCTTCGAGATGGACGGCGGTGTGATATAGTCAAACCCGGACTCATAATCAATGTAGCGGGTGGACGCCTGAAGGCGTGTCGGTCCGCCGGCGATATGTGTGTACAGCTCACGGATGACTCTCGCGGAGTATCCGTCCAGAATCATATAAATCTGCGGATACTCCATGGTTCTGCCATGTCCGTCCCTGATGCAGCCGAGACCTCTCTTATAGTTCTTGGCCTGATCTGCGGTATTGCCTCCCCAACAGACACCGGCCTCTTTTCCGATCAGCGAGATCGGGAACTTCTCCGTCTCTTCCTGAATAATGATTCTTCCCATGTCATTCACCTTTCCCCACCGTATTTTCCGGTGATCCTGTTATCCTTTTTCTTTTTTGCGCGGCAAATCCGCCAAGACCCGTGCCTGCACGAAGCCCCGGCGGCTGCCGCAAAACGCCCGGAACTCCCGAAGCGCATGTCATCTCGTTATCTTATCACATTCCGGCCGATTTTGCACGGGACTGGCGTTCCCCGCGCTTTCCTTAACGTTCTTTCCTTACAGATTTTGCACGGGACTGACGTTCCCCGCGCTTCCCTTAACGGTCTTTCCTTAACAGCCTTTCCTTACAGATCCTCATGTACCGGCTGCTCCCGGAACTGCCGGTTCCGCACAATGAAGTAGGCTGCCGTCACGATGGTTCCGGTCACGATCCAGGAAACCGGATAGACACTCATCAGCGCCTCGTAGCTTCCGAAATACGGAAAGACCACATGAACCCAGATCACGCGGAGCGCGCAGGTTCCGAAAATCGTCAGCACCGCCGGAAGCACGGAGACGTTCATTCCGCGCATCGTGGAGGAAGCAATCTCATACGTCGCAACCATCCACTGGAAAATGAGCACGTGGAACAGACGGGAATACGCAAGTTCCATGACCGCCGGATCCTTGGTAAAGAGGCCGATCCAGAACTCCCTCCCGACGACAAAAAAGATGTTCATCGCCATACAGGAGAGAATTCCGCCCCAAAGCGCGATGCGGTAGATCTTTTTGCACCGGTCGAAATCCTTCGCCGCGAAATTCTGACTGGTATAAGTCATCGTCGTCTGGTTAAAGGCATTGACGGTATAAAAGCAGATATAGTCAAATGTGACCGCCGCTGCCGTTCCCGCCATCGCCACGGAACCGAGACCGTTGACCGCCGACTGGATCACGGTGTTGGAGAGGGAAAAGACGATGCCCTGAACTCCGGCCGGCACGCCGACCGCAAGCATCTGCGCCAGATGATTTTTTTCGATCATGAAGCGCTGCGGATGCAGGCGGAAGGGTTCCTCCTCCCGCATCAGGAACCAGACGATCATCGCCGCGCTGACCGCATTGGAGATGACGGTGGCGATGGCAACACCGGCAACCGACAGATGAAAGCCGACCACAAGAATGACGTTCAGCACCACATTGATGATTCCGGCCGCCACGAGAGACAGGAACGGCCGCCGGCTGTCTCCCATACTGCGCAGAATTGCGGCGCCGAAGTTATACAGCATAATAAACGGCATGCCGACAAAATAAATCCGCAAATAGAGTTCCGCCAGATCGATGACATCCTCCGGTGAACCGACCAGTTCCAGAATTGATCTTGCAGAGACAAATCCGGCGAACAGGAGAAGAATTCCGCTGAGAAATGCCACGGTAATCACCGTATGCACCGCATCGGAAATCCGGTTTTTGTGTCCTCCGCCGATGAGCCGTCCGATCACGACATTCGCTCCCACCGAGACGCCGAGAAAAAGGGCGATGATCAGACTGATGACGGACGAGTTGCTCCCGACCGCCGCCATCGCCTCACTGCCGCAGAAACGTCCGACGACCGCGGTGTCGGCAGCGTTAAAGAGCTGCTGCAGCATACTGCTCGCCGCAAGGGGAAACGTGAACCGAAGCATCGGCCCCAGAAGCGGACCGTGAAGCAGATCCGTATTGTTTTTCTTTTGTTTTATCTCACTCATGTTGATTTCCTGACTCCATTAATGCCAGAATATTCCGGATCTGCAGTTCCGCCCCGATCCGGAGGCATTTCTCATCGATATCAAATTTCGGGTTATGGAGAAGCGGAACCGTGTCCGGCCGCTCACACCGGCAGCCGAGATGCAGGAAGCACGCCGGTCTCGCCGCCGCAAAATACGCGAAATCCTCACAGCTCATATCCGGCAGCGTCTCCCGGATCACCTGCTCTTCTCCGAGCATTTTTTTCGCAGTCTCCTCACAGAGCGCCGTCACGGCGTCATCGTTAATCAGACTCCGGTAGGACTCATAGAGGGTAACCTTCGCCTCCGCACCGTAGACTTCCGCCGTTCTCTCCGCCACCTCTTTCAGCCGCTCCCGGGTGCGGACGCGGACCTCATCGGAGAATGTGCGGATCGTTCCTTCCATATGAACGTGATCGGCGATCTGATTGCGTACCCGCCCTCCGGAAATGGTTCCGATGGAGAGAACCGCCGGCTCTGCCGCCGCGGTTCCCCGGGACACGATACTCTGAACCGCATCCACGATCTTCGCGGCGACGTAGACCGCGTCGGTTCCCTGTTCGGGGTGCGCGCCGTGACAGCTCTCCCCGCTCACGTCAATGTCAAACATATCTTCCGCCGCGTACATGGCACCGTAGCGGACGCCGACCTGTCCCGCCGGATAGGCCGGCTCCACGTGAAGACCGAGCATATAATCCACATGCGGCTCCTCAAGGCAGCCCTCAGAAATCATCCGGTCCGCGCCGCCGGTGGTCTCCTCCGCCGGCTGGAAAAACAGCTTCACGTCTCCCGTAAACTCCTCCCGGTGTTCCGCCGCGGTCTTCGCAACCGCGAGCAGAATCGTCGTGTGAGCGTCGTGTCCGCAAGCATGCATGACCCCCGGATTCTCCGACGAATACGGCCGGTCCTTCGGCTCTTCAATCGGAAGCGCGTCCATATCCGCGCGAATTCCGACCGTGATCCGCTTTCCGCCCGCATCGCCGCTGCTCTCCCCGGAGTTTTTTCCGGTTCCGCGGATGACGGCGATTATTCCGGTGTCCGCGCAGGTCCGGTGCTCGATTCCAAGCTCATCAAGAATGTCCTCCACCCTTTTCTTTGTCCGTATTTCACAGTCCGACAATTCGGGATGACGGTGGAAATCCCTTCTCCACTCGACCAGCTGCTGTTCCATCGCATCAAAGTACTCTTTCTCTATCATAATCGCGCCTCCGTCTGACTGCGTGTGGTGATCGTTCTTATCATCTTACCATGATACGGGGGCAAATATGCAGAAGAATTTCCCATGAAACAATAAAAGAACCGCATCCATCCCGAAACAATCCCGGACGGATGCGGCTCTTTTATCGTATGTGTAGGGTACAACTTACTTTCCGATTATGCAAACATGCACGCAAGAACAACTGCACAGCTTACCATCGCACTGATGAAAGACTTCATGTTCTCTTACCTCCGTTTATTCAGTCGTTTTCGTCATGGATATCTATTCCAACTCTGACGGATTCTGGCTTTTTTTGATTTATTTTGATGTTCTCTCGAACACAGTGCACATTATAGTCCCCATTTTTGCGATGTAAACCCCTTAATTTTAACTTTGGCATTCTGCTCAATGATCCGGTTCCCGGAAGTGTGTTTGGGTATCAATTTATCAAATTGTATATAAAATAAAGAATATATCATATAATCTATCCATTATAGTCTCATTTTTTCATGCCTCAGCGGATTATTTGCGTATTCCAAAGTTTCATGAAGAATCCGCCGTCCGCCGAACTTCTTCCCCTGCACTCTCACCGTTTTTTCCATGAATTCTCCAAAATCCTCTTCCAATATCCAACCTTCTTCTCATAGCGTTTTCTGTTTTCCGATGATATAATGAAAAAGCTTTGTCGGCAAAAATGCCGGCCCGGCATGAAACACAAATAAAAACAGACACCATACAGAACAGATATATCAGTTGGAGGATTCTATGAAAATCGCAGTCAACTACGAAAACGGTCAGGTATTCCAGCATTTCGGAAAGACCAGAGAATTCAAGATTTATGACGTGGAGAACGGTCAGGTTGTATCGGAATCCATTTTAGAGTGCGGAAGCACCGGCCACGAAGCACTCGCCGGACTTCTCGCAGAGCATGACGTCGATACCGTTCTCTGCGGCGGACTCGGCGGAGGCATGAGCGCAGCCCTCGAAGCGGCCGGCATCAAGGTCATCTCCGGCGTCACCGGAGCAACCGATACCGCTGTAGCCGCATTCCTGGAAGGCGATCTGAAATCCGCAGGCATCAACTGCGATCATCACGATCATGAACACGGACACGAGGAGGGCCACCACTGCGGCCACCACGACCACGACGGCGAAGATCACCACTGCGGTCATCACGATCACGGCGGTGAAGATGGCGGCTGCTGCGGTCATCACGATTCCGACGGCGAAGACGGCGGCTGCTGCGGCCACGGTGAGGCGGAAGAAGGCTGCGGTCACGGATGCGGCGGATGCGGCGGTGGCTGCCACGGCCCGCGTCCGGTGATTCTGGAGGGCCGAAATGCAGGAAAAACCGTCCGTGCACACTATACCGGCACCTTCAATGACGGAACGAAGTTCGATTCTTCCTACGACCGCGGCGAGCCCATCGAGTTTGTCAGCGGCACCGGCATGATGATCGCCGGCTTTGATAAAGCGGTGGTCGACATGGAAGTCGGAGAGACCAGAACCATCCACCTGATGCCGGAGGAGGCATACGGCGTAAGAAATGAAGAAGCGATCATTCACGTAAAGATCGAGGAACTCCCAGGCTCCGAGAACCTGAACGTCGGCGATCACATTCATCTGAGAAACATTTACGGTCAGGCATTCCCGGTTGTCGTTACCGAGAAGACCGAAACCGACATCACCTTTGATGCCAACCACGAGATGGCCGGAAAAGAACTGAATTTCGAGATCACTCTCGTTTCCGTGGACGAAGCGGAATAACGCGTCAGGCGGAAACAGAACGGCACCGGCGAGGCAGTACCTCCCGCAGACCAAAAGAAAAGAACAGAACAAAACGACAATACAACAAAACCTTCGGGGCCGCCTCTGACAGGAGGAGAACCCCGAAGGTTTTCTGTTTTATGGATTATGTTTGTTCTTTCATTCGATAATCTGTCTGTATGGGACCGTTGTCACAGCTGATCCATCTCTTCCTGCCGGTCCTTCATCTTAAAATAATCCTCAATGACCTGTGCGATCTTCAAAATCGACATGGATTTCAGAATATATCCTTCCGGCTTCTCTCCCAGAACCTTGTGCACACTCTCCGAATCGTTCTTGCCGGTCAGAAACATCACCGGGATGGCTGCGGTTCTCGGGTTGGACCGGAGTTTCGCAAGGACATCGGCGCCGTCCATTCCGGGCATCATATAATCCAGAAGGACCAGATCCGGTCGGGCTACCTTGATGATATTCAGAGCCTGGGCTCCATTGGTTGTCGGAATAACCGAATAATCCTGGGCAAGGCTTCCTCTCATCATTTTCAGGTAGGCCAGATCGTCATCTACAATCACTATCTTCTTTTTTTGTTCCATCAGTCACCTGCCCTTTCCAGACTGTTGTACACTTCTTCCATTGCACGGATAAGACGGCCCATCTGTTCCCAGTCAAATTCATCCAGCGCATCCATAAACCGCTTCGACAGCTCCTTGAGTTCCGGATTTCTCACGATCTCCGCAAGCACTTCTCCGTTTTTCAGTGCGGTGTCATAATCATAGATCTCAATGGCGGTCTTCAGTGCAGCGGTAATTTCACGAAGCTCCGCTTCGGCCTCTGCCTGAGCGGCCCCTTCCTCCTCCGGCGTATTGCCCTGATCCGCCTGTTCCTCCCTGATCAGCGGATCCGGAACATTCTCCGGCTGGATGAATCCCATCTCGACCTTTGCATCGTAGGAATCTTTCTGCAGTGCATCGATCATTTCGAGAACAGCCGGTGCCTGCTCCCACATGCTTTTCAGATCTCCGGTGTCATGGTAGGCCTCCAGAAGAGCCGCCAGACGGCTCAGGTGATCCGCCCCCGCCAGACTGGCAGTGCTCTTTAACTTATGCATCTGCATTGAAAAATCATCCGCTTCCCGGTGATAGATCATGAGTTCAAATTTCTCTCTGAGTCTTTCCAGTTCCTTCAGCAGAATTTCCAGAGAAGTGAAAAATCCTTCCGGCGAACCGCAGAACCGGATTCCGCTCATAACATCGATCTCATCCACACGGAACGTCCATGTCGGAACCGGCGGAAACATTTTCTGATTCTCACTGTCAATGAGTTCTCTGGTCCGCTCATTCAGGGAATCAGTGATGTCCCTTTGAACCACTTCCACTTTTTCTTTCGGAAGCCACTGCAGAACCACTTCCTCCAGACGGTCCGGCTTCACCGGCTTCGGCACGTAGTCGTTAAACCCGGCCTCCAGATACTGTTCCCTCGCTCCTTCGATGGCATTGGCCGTCAGGCAGATCACCGGCACGGAACGACAGTATTCCGGTTCCATCTTCCGGATATGCTGAAGTGTCTCGATTCCGTCCATATCCGGCATCCGGTAATCCAGCAGCACCAGATCATAGGTCTTCCGCTTCATCCAGAGAAGACACTCTTCGCCGCCCGACGCCGTGTCGATGTGAAGTCCCGTCTTTTTCAGAAGATCGCTGATGACCATCAGATTCATCATCGCATCATCCACCACAAGGATCGACGCATCCGTCGCATGGAAGCTTTCCTGATAATGTCTCTCTTTCCGTTTCTTATTCACATTCATCGCATACGATCCGATGGGTTTTCCGTATCCCCTGACCGGAAGATCGAAATAAAAGATCGAACCGACGCCGTAAACGCTCTTGACTTCCAGCCTGCTGTTCATCTTTTCAAGAATACGCTTCACAATGCTGAGTCCAAGTCCCGTTCCCTGAATCCTCCGGTTCTTTTTGAGGTCCAGGCGTTCAAAGGACTCAAAGAGTTTCGCCTGATCTTCCCGTTTTACTCCCATGCCGGAATCGATCACGGCAAAATGAAGCGTCAGATCCGTCGGATTCTCAATCGCTTCGTTCAATGCGAGTTCCTTGCCATTTCCTCCCTTCATGGCACAGCGAAGGAGAACCGTTCCGACCGAGGTATATTTCTGCGAGTTGGTCAGAAGGTTGATCAGAACCTGTTTGGTTCGCATCACGTCACCGATCAGGTTCTGTGGGATTCTGGGATCGATCTGGCTGTAAAACTTCAGTCCCTTTGACTCAATCCGGTGCCGGATCAGACCGTCCAGATCGTCCATCAGCGTGCGGAAATCATACTCTTCCTCGATGATCTCCATCTTTCCGGCCTCGATCTTCGAGAAATCCAGAACGTCATTGACCAGGGAAAGAAGCGTATTGCCTGCCTCCTGAATATTATTCGCATACTCCCGGACCTTCGGAGGCAGATTCTCCTCGCGAAGGATCAGTTCATCCATTCCAAGGATCGCATTGATCGGCGTGCGGATCTCATGAGACATATTGGACAAAAATGCCGTCTTCGCCTCGCTCGCCGCCTGCGCGTGACGCGCCATCTCATTCAGCTCGGAAGTGGTGGTGGTCAGATAGTTCGTGAGACGATCCGCCAGGGTCAGTCCGGCCTCCGCCTCTTTAAAAGAAAGCATCTGGAACATTGCCTCGGAATCGTGGTCTTTCCGGTCGCCTTCCCGCATCGCCACTGCCACCACCGCACCGCTGAACACGCCGCACACGCCGTGCCACGCGTAGATCTCCCCCGAACTGGTGCCCGACATCAGCCGGATGTTCGCCCGGAGATAACATTTGATCTCCTCCGATTCCCGGACGCCGAGAAGTCCCGCGCGGCTCGCGCAGCGGTAAAGAAGCAGCGCTTCCGGACAGAATTCATCGACGGCTTTGCTTCCGCGGTCAGCCTCATGAAGGAGCGCCGAACTGCTTCCGTAGCCGAGCCGGAGAATCTCCCCGTCGTAGATATCGCCGAAGAAATAAAGTTCTCCCTCCGGCCCGTTGTAGAACGGTACGCGGACAATCGTGGTGTCACCGCGCTCCAGCACCAGCGGAAATTCATTGATATTCAGCAGGAAATCCGGCGTATTTTTTACGCCGAGATACCGCTCGTAAAGCTCCACCGCCGGTTTTCCGTCCACACTCAGAAGACAGGTGTCACCGATCTGTCTCGGCCGGTCTTTGTCCACCGTCGCAACCATGCCGCGGCCAAGCTGTGTCCATCCGAGGCGGTAGTCCATCATGATATTCAGGTTTTCGCCGGAATACGTGACGGCAAGAATTCCATCCGAAATCAGTTTGTGATTGCTGATAATATAAGGCTGCTCGCCCTTCATCATGTCATCCAGAAAGACGTTTGCCTTGGTTCCGAAAAAAGCGACATCCTCAAAGCCATCGGAAATCTCGCGGATAAAACGGGAAATCTCCAGCGTATCCCCGTTCACAAAAAGCTGAACTCCCTTCAGATTCTTCGTCTGGGAAAGAATATTCCGCAGCTGGAAAATGCAGTCGTCCAGAGTACTTTCATGAAGTTCATAGATGTGGCTCGCAAGATCCGCCGCATCGAAAAACAAAAAGCTGACTTTCGCCTCGAACTTGCTGTCAAAATTCAAAAGTCCGAACTGCGATGCCCCGGTGATGATCATCTTCGGATAGGCGCGGTTTAAAACACGCATGACCTGCGTGATCAGCTCGCGCGGTACCCGGTTGGTATAAATGATCGCGACGGAAGCATTGGCCTGAAGATACTTTGCTTCCAGATCGACATTGTTCAGCAGCTCGTAGGTATCTCTCTCGTCGTGTACAACGTAGGTTCTCTGTTCCATGTGGTCTCCTTATTCTGCCACGGTCATCCCGGCTTTCCGGTGAATTTCTCTTCCGATCCGGGCGGAAACGGCACAAGTCTCCTGTAACGTCGCTCTCCTGCGGTTCACTCGCTGTTCTCATTCTGCTCTCGAACTGTTTTCGTGCCGTTTTATACTGTTTCGTATCCGTTAATTTGCTGTTCGTTTTCCAAAACACACGTTATCGTTTTTATATCGACGGGAGAAAGGCACATTATAAAGCTTCCCTATGAGAAAATCCATCGCTTTGTTAATCTTTTTACAAATTTCTGAATGGGCCCTCTATCACACGGAAAAAATGGTATAATATCACCATAATTACGGACACAAATTACGATCAGGGAGGAAGCGAACATGGCAGTAGAATGGAAAAATCTGGATACCCTCGCATCTTACGAGGCACTTCAGAAGGAATCGACGGTCGATCTCGCATCGGCCATGACCGGCGAATCCGGCGAAAAGCGCGCAAAGACATATCAGATTCCGATGGCGGAGGGACTCTCCTATAACTATGCGGCAAAGTGCGTTGATGACCGTATTCTTGCCGCTCTGGCAAAGCTGGCGGAGGAAGCGCAGCTCTCCGAGAAATTTGCCGCTCTCTATAACGGCGAAGTGATCAATACCGGCGAAAAGCGTCTGGTACTCCACCACCTCTGCCGCGGTCAGCTGGGCGAAGCCGTTCAGGCGGACGGCACCGACAAGCGGGCATTCTATGTGGAGCAGCAGGAACGGATCGCCGCATTTGCAGACAGGGTTCATAACGGAGAAATCACCAACGAAAAGGGTGAGAAGTTTACGGAAGTCGTTCAGATCGGCATCGGCGGCTCTGACCTCGGCCCGAGAGCGATGTACCTTGCTCTGGAAAACTGGGCAAAAACCACCGGCAATATGAAGATGAGCGCAAAGTTCATCTCCAACGTGGATCCGGATGATGCCGCGGCAGTTCTTGCATCCTGCGACATTGCGCACGCCATCTTCATCCTTGTGTCCAAGTCGGGAACCACTCTGGAGACCCTGACCAACGAATCTTTTGTAAAAGACGCACTGACAAAGGGCGGCTTCGATCCGGCAAAGCATATGATCGCGGTCACCAGTGAGACGTCTCCTCTGGCGAAAAATGCCGGCTATCTCGACGCGTTCTATATGGACGACTATATCGGCGGCCGCTACTCGTCCTCGTCCGCAGTCGGCGGCGCGGTTCTCTCCCTCGCCTTTGGCCCGAAGGTCTTCGCGGATTTCCTTTGCGGCGCTCACGAGGCGGATGTCACGGCCAAAGAGACCGATCCGTTAAAGAATCCGGCCATGCTGGATGCTCTGATCGGGGTCTACGAGCGGAATATTCTCGGTTACGGCGCAACGGCGGTCCTTCCGTATTCTCAGGCGCTCTCCCGCTTCCCGGCACATCTCCAGCAGGCGGATATGGAGTCCAACGGAAAATCCGTCAACCGCTTCGGCGAACCGGTTTCCTATGTGACCGGTCCGGTCATCTTCGGTGAGCCGGGCACCAACGGTCAGCACTCCTTCTATCAGCTCCTTCATCAGGGAACAGACATTGTCCCTCTTCAGTTCGTCGGGTTCCGGAAGAGTCAGATCGGTTCGGATGTTGTGATTGAGAATTCTACCAGCCAGCAGAAGCTCTGTGCCAATGTCGCAGCGCAGATCGTGGCCTTTGCCTGCGGAAAGCAAGATGATAACAAGAATAAGGATTTCAAGGGCGGCAGACCGTCCAGCATCATCGTCGGCGACCAGCTGACACCGGCATCCCTCGGCGCTCTGCTGGCACATTTCGAAAATAAAATCATGTTCCAGGGCTTCCTTTGGAACGTGAATTCCTTTGATCAGGAGGGCGTTCAGCTCGGAAAGCTGCTTGCGAAGAAAGTCCTGGCACATGATACAGATGGGGCTTTGAAAGTTTACAGTGATCTTCTGAACATCTGATCAGTTTTTCAGAATATCCATCGGATCTTTTCCCCGGATACCGGGTTTTGTCATGGTATACGGGTCCAGAATATCTTTTAACTGTTCTTCCGTCATCAGTTTTTTCTGAAGAATCAGGTCCCGCACGGAGGCATTGCTGCGCAATGCCTCTTTTGCTATATTCGCCGCCGTCTCATACCCCACGTAAGGACAGATCGCAGTGATGATGCCGATGCTGTTCTCGACCATTTCACGGCAGTGTTCTTCATTGGCTGTAATGCCGGTAATACAGTTGTCCACCAGCGTCCGGACCGCGTTGGTCAGCGTCTGGATCGACTCAAAGAGCTTGTAGAAGATCACCGGCTCAAATGCATTCAGTTCCAGCTGACCGGCTTCCGTCGCCATGGCGATCGTCATATCGTTGCCGATGATGTTGAAGGCGACCTGATTCACCACCTCGGGGATGACCGGATTGATCTTGCCCGGCATGATGGAGGAACCGTTCTGCTTGGCCGGAAGGTTGATCTCGCAGAAACCGGTTCGCGGTCCGGAAGACATGAGCCGCAGGTCATTGCACATCTTCGAGAGATTGACCGCGCAGCTCTTCACGATACCGGAAACCATGG
This sequence comes from [Clostridium] aminophilum, assembly GCF_900101295.1. GTDB lineage: Bacteria > Bacillota > Clostridia > Lachnospirales > Lachnospiraceae > Clostridium_R > Clostridium_R aminophilum_A. The sequence goes on from NZ_FOIL01000021.1 coordinate 12,525, forward strand.
CGTAGTTGTCCAGATTCTGCGTCGCGTCGATGGTGTCATAGCTCTGCACCAGTTCTTCACCGCTGATGGTGGACGTGTTCTTCACCACGCGGCGGAAATATGCCGTGTCGGCGTTCAGTCCCGTTCCGATGGCGGTTCCGCCAAGATTCAGGGACCGGACTTCTTCTTTCGCCGCCTCAAAGCGGCCGATATCCCTGCGGATTCCCCCCGCATAGGCGTGAAACTCCTGTCCGAGACGGATCGGAACCGCATCCTGCAGCTGGGTGCGTCCCATCTTGATGACGGAATCGAATTCCGCCGCCTTCGCGAGAAGCGCCTCTTCCAGCCGGTTCAGCTGTTCCTGCGCATTTTCCAGCAGTGTCAGCGTCGTCATTTTTCCACAGGACGGAAAGACATCATTCGTCGACTGACCGCAGTTGACATCGTCGTTCGGATTGATGACCGAATAGTCGCCTTTTTTCCCGCCCATGAGTTCAATCGCGCGGTTGGCGATGACCTCGTTAGCGTTCATATTCAGCGACGTCCCGGCGCCGCCCTGAATCGGATCGACGATAAACTGATCGTGAAGCCTGCCTTTGATGATCTCATCGCAGGCGCGGACGATGGCGTCCGCCTTGTCTCGGCTCAGAACGCCGACCTCGCAGTTTGTGATGGCGGCGGCTTTTTTAATCTGCGCCACACTCACGATGAGCTGGGAATGAATTTTCAGCCCTGTAATGTGGAAATTCTCATACGCGCGGAGCGTCTGCACCCCGTAATAGGCTTCTTCCGGAACTTCCTTTTCACCGATGGAATCGTGTTCCAGACGATAACCTTCTCTGACTTCCATTATGAAGATCCTCCTTGTATGGATTTTCTTGTTTACGCGGCTCCCCGCCAAAGTCCGGGCTTGCATATGACCTTGGCTGCCGCCGCAGGAACGGACCAGAACCGCGAAGCGTGTTTCGGCCCGTTTCGTTATCGGAATGTCCCGTATTATCCGGAATTTTCCTTTTGCCTGTGATTACTCCGCCAGATGGCAGGCCACGAAATGATCCGGTCTGAGCTCGCGCAGCTCCGGAACTTTCTCCCTGCAGATATCACAGCACTTCGGGCATCTAGTGTGGAACGGACACCCCTTAGGTTTATTGATGGGGCTCGGGATATCTCCCGTGATGATGGTTCGCTCCTTTCTCTTTTCCTGATCCGGATTCGGAATCGGCACGGAAGCCAGAAGTCCCTGGGAATACGGATGGAGGGTCTCCCGGTAGAGCTCATCACTGGACGCCAGCTCCACGATGGATCCGAGATACATGACCGCGATGCGGTCCGAAATGTATTTGACAATATTCAGATCATGGGCGATGAAGAGATACGTCAGCCCCATTTCCTTCTGCATCTTCCGGAGAAGATTGATAACCTGCGCCTGAATCGACACATCCAGCGCGGAGATCGGCTCGTCACAGACGATGAACTCCGGCTCGATCGCCAGCGCCCGGGCGATGCCGATACGCTGTCTCTGTCCTCCCGAGAACTCGTGGGGGAAGCGGTTCGCATGCTCCCGGTTCAGTCCGACTGTGTCAAGAAGCTGGGCAACACGTTCCCGACGTTTCTGGACGTCGTACATATTGTGAATCTCCATTCCCTCGGCGATGATCTGTCCAACCGTCATGCGGGTGTCCAGCGACGCGTAGGGATCCTGGAAAATAATCTGGGCCTTTTTGGTAAATTCAAACCGCTCTTCCGCCGTATGCAGCACCAACGGTTTTCCGTCGTAAAACAGATCGCCCTTTGTCGCATTGTAGATTCCCATCAGCGTTCTTCCCAGCGTGGATTTTCCGCAGCCGGATTCTCCGACAAGCCCCAGGGTCTCTCCCTTATAGATTGTGAGATTGACATCTTCCACCGCATGAAGGAGTCTTCCTCCGCTCACGCGGAAATATTTGCAGATATGCTCTGCTCTCATCAATTCCTGACTCATGCCTTATCCGCTCCTTCCTTCGGGCAATCCGGGTGCAGCAGCCAGCAGGACGCCTTGTGTCCTTCTTCGATGACGAATTCCGGCGGCTGTTTTTCCTTACAGATTTTCATGCAGCTGCTGCATCTTGCCGCAAAACCGCATCCCTTCGGCGGAACCAGAAGGTAGGGAGGCGTTCCCGGAATGGAGACCAGAACCTCGTCCTTCGTGGTATCCGGGGACGGAAGGCTCTTTATGAGCGCCTTGGTATACGGGTGCTGCGGGTTATAGAAGATCTGCTTTGTATCGCCGGTCTCCATGATCATTCCGGCATACATGACCACAACACGGTCGGCGGATCCGGCAACGACACCCAGATCATGGGTGATCAGGATGATCGCTGTATTGATCTTCTCTCTCAGTTCATTCAGGAGCTCCATAATCTGTGCCTGAATCGTCACATCCAGCGCGGTGGTCGGTTCATCCGCGATCAGAAGCTTCGGATTGCAGGACAATGCCATCGCAATCATGGCCCTCTGCCGCATACCGCCCGAGAACTCATGGGGATACTGCTTTGCGCGGTCTTCCGGATTCGGAATGTTGACCTGCTTCAGGCACTCGACCGCACGCTGAAACATGTTGTCCTTTGACATCTTCTTGTGAAGATTTTCCGTCTCCACAACCTGCTTTCCCACCTGCATGGTCGGATTCATGCAGGTCATCGGATCCTGGAAGATCATGGCGACCTCTCGTCCTCGAATCTTCTGCATCTCTGCCTCCGTCGCCGCGACGATGTCTTTTCCATCCAGAAGAATCGATCCCTCTTTGATTCTCGCCGGCGGCATCGGATTCAGCTTCATAATGGTCTGCGCGGTAACCGATTTTCCGGATCCGGACTCTCCGACGATGGCAACGACCTCTCCCTCATCCACATGGAAGCTGACGCCGCGGACCGCCTGAACCTCTCCGGCATAGGTGTCGAATGACACCTTTAAATTCTTTACATCCAATAATCTTTTTCCCATGAACTTATCTCCTTAACTTCGGATCAAATGCGTCTCTCAGGCCGTCTCCAAACAGGTTGAAGGCGAGCATGGTCAGAGAGATACAGATCGCCGGAATCATCAGCTGGTACGGATAGACGCGGAAGTTCTCGATACCGAGCTGGGCAAGCGAACCCCAGGAACACATCGGAAGCTGCACGCCGAGACCGACGTAGCTCAGATATGCCTCGGAGAAGATCGCTGCCGGGATCGCCAGAGTGACGCGGACGATCATGACCGAAAGAGTATTCGGGATCAGATGCTTTGCAATAATGCGGCTGGGGCTTGCACCCAATGCCTTTGCCGCCGTGATGAATTCCTGTTCTTTCAGAGCCACCACCTGACCTCGGACAAGCCTTGCCATCGGAATCCATCCCACCAGCGAGTATGCCACGATGATGGTGATCATGCCCGGTTTCAGGATCATCATGAGAAGGATGACAATGATCAGATACGGGATACCGTTGATGATCTCAAGAATTCTCATCATGATGATATCCGCCGTTCCGCCGAAGTATCCGGAGATACCGCCGTAGACCGCGCCGAGTACCAGATCCACGATCGCGCTGACCACCGCGATGGTCAGAGAGACGCGTCCGCCCATCCAGGCTCTCGTAAAGATATCACGCCCGAGGGTATCCGTCCCGAACAGATGAATGTGACCGCAGCCGCTGGCACCGGCTTCATTGCAGACCGAAAACATCGGCGCATTGGTATGGGTATAGTGCTGCTCGCGGAAATCAAAGGGCGAGATCATCGGTGCAAGGACCGACATCAGCACCATGATGAGAAGAACCACCAGACAGGCCATCGCAATCCGGTTTTTCTTCAGTCTCCGGATGGCATCCTGAAAGGAGGTGAGACTCGGTCTGTTGGTTTCTTCTCCCTCGCTGGCCGATGCGCCGATGTGCTCAAACTCCGAAGCATCGATATGGGAAAACTCTTGTTCCGCTGACTGATTGATGTTTTTTTCCATTTCCATCTCTTATCCCTCCAACTTGACTCTCGGATCGATGAAACCGTACAGAAGATCGACGATCAGAGTACAGAGAACCAGCAGTCCTCCGTAGAAAATGGTCGTTCCGGAGATCATCATGTAATCCAGATCCTTAATGCTCATGACAAAATATTTGCCAAGTCCGGGAATATTGAAAATACTCTCGATGACGAAAGTACCGGTCAGAACCGATGCCACCGTCGGTCCCATGATCGTGAGAACCGGCATGATCGCGTTGCGGACGGTATGGCGGAACAGAATCTGCCGCTGGGAAAGACCTTTTGCCTTTGCGGTCTTGATATAGTCCTGACTCAGAACGTCCAGCATGCTGGTTCGCATAAGTCTTGACACTGTGGCAAGAGAGCCCAGTCCGAGGGCGAACGACGGAAGAACCGTTTTCGCAAAGGATCCCCATCCCTGAACCGGAAAGAGAGTGACTCCGAAGACCTTGCGGAACTGGAGTGCGAGAAAATACTGAAGAAGGGCACCCATGATAAAACTCGGAACCGATACGCCGATCATGGCGATAAACATCGAGAAGGAATCCCAGGCGGATCCGCGCTTGACCGCAGCAACCATACCCAGGAGAACACCGGCGATAAGCGCGAACAGCAGCGCTCTGGTTCCCAGATCCGCTGAAACGGCAAATGCCTCCGTAATCAGATCTTTCACCGGCTTATTGTACGTAATGGAAGTTCCGAGATCCCCACGTACAACATTTCCGATGTACATAAAATATTGGATAAATACCGGCTGATCCAGCCCGTATTTTGCTTTCATATTCTCAAGAACAGTCCCCGTGACCGCCTTATCTCCCAGAAACGGATCTCCCGGAAGCATTCTCATCATAAAAAAAGTCAGTGTAATCAGCACAAAGAGCGTCAGGACGGCATATCCCACGCGCTTCAGGATGTATCTTGTCATTTCTTTTCCCCCTGAAACGAACAGCGGGGCTGCCACATCGGAAAATGTGCCAGCCCCGGCATCGAACGATTTCCTTACAGGCTGATGCTGTGTCCGCGATCAGTCTGCGAATTTTGTATAGGTGAAATAGTATGCCTGGAACGGCTTACGATAGTAACCGCACTGAAGCTTCTCACTGGCAACATAATCCTCATGTCTCCAGTAAACCGGGATAACCGGCAGGTCTTCCGCAATCTTCTTCTCACACTCGACAAAAATCTTCTCGCGTGCAGCCGGATCTTTCTCGTCCTTGGAATCCGCGATCATCTTGTCATAGTCTGCATTGCTGTATCCGGTGTGGTTGTTGCTGTTGCCGGACTCAAGAAGTTCCAGGTCCGTCAGCGGATCGTTGTAGTCCGGTCCCCATCCGCCCATGCAGAAGTCAAAGTTGACCGCATTGCGGCGTGCTCTCCACTCGGTGATGGTCAGAACTTCAATTCCGATCTCGATGCCAAGATTCTGACGAAGCTGCTCCTGAATTACCTGGGACAGAAGCTCGTTCTGGGTTCCCTCGGAAGTCATGATCTTCAGCTTGATCTCGGAAGCGTCTTTGTATCCCAGTTCCTCAACTGCTTTCGCAAGATACTCTTTTGCCTTTGCCGGATCTGCTGTCTCGCTGTAAAGGCCCTTTCCGCCGTTTTCTGCGACAACCGCCTCGGAAAATGTATTGGTATTGACACCGGAAACGCCGAGGGTCATCGTCTTCGGAACCTCATTGTCATTCTTGAATACGGTGTCAATCAGCTGCTGACGATCCAGTGCCGCGGAGATCGCCTTGCGCAGGTTCAGAGAGCGCATATCGGAGTTCTCACGGGTGTTGGTCCACATAAAGTAGCTGTATCCGCCGATGTAGCTGCTGACGGTAAAATCTTCATTCTTGAATGCTTCGCGCTGCTCACCGGTGATATCCATGATATCCAGCTCGCCGCCGAGGAATGCGTTATACTTTGTATTGGTATCGGAATACTTTACAAAGTTAATCTCCTCTGTCTCAACATTCGCCGCATCTCTCCAGAGTTCGTTTTTCTTGACGGTTACGCGGTTCTCGGTCACCCACTCGCTCATGTAGAACGGTCCGTTATAGAGGAGCTTGTCCGGGCTTGTACCGTACTCTCCTTTTCCGAGTTTCTCATAGAACGGCTGATAGATCGGAACCATAACCTCAAACTTTACATACTGAAGGAAGTACGGGATGTAGTTCTCCAGTTCCAGCTCCAGAGTGTAATCGTCTTTCGCGCGAATGCCGACCTGATCGAGGGTAACCTCCTCCGTGCTGGCGCCGGACTTAAAGTCGTAATACTTCTGTGCATTCTTGAAAATGGTGGCGAACGAAGCATACTCTGCGGCATTGTCCGGATTCATCAGCTCGGAGAAGCCGAATACAAAGTCCTTCGCGGTAACCGGTGCCACTTCCTTACCGGTGGAATCCACCCACTTCGCATCCTTGCGAAGATGGAAAGTCCACTTCATGCCGTCCTCAGAAGACTCCCAGGATTCCGCTGCTGCCGGAACCACATTGTTGTTCGCATCCATTTTTACCAGTCCGTCCCAACAGTGACGGGCAACGGAAAACTCGTTGTTGTATGTCATCAGCAACGGGTTCATAACGGACATGGTGGTCACTTCTGCCGTAATGGAATTCTTCTTGGATGTTCCCGGATAAATTCCCTTTCCGGCGTTCGGATTCACATTCAGCTGTCTTGCAAGGGCAGCCTGATCCTCGGATGCTGCCGTGGTCTGGCTCTCTGCGCCCGCAGCTTCTGAAGCTCCCGAAGCTTCCGACGCATTCGCTGCCGTGCTGCCGCCGGCCGGTGCGGATCCCCCCGATCCGCCGCAGGCTGCCAGTGACAGTGCGGTCACCATCGCAAGTGCCAAAGATAATCCTCTTTTCTTCATAGATTCTCCTTCCCTTTCCTCCGGGGCTGTATTCATACCCAGAATGTTCGGCCGCACAACGGCCGAAACACGCTTAGCGGCTTCATCGCTTCGTCTGCTCCATCATCGCCTGCCAGTGCGGCTTCCGCGGCACCGGCCCGCTGCCTGCACAAAAAAAATTACGATATCAGGAAAGCAAACCGGATATCGTAACCATTGATTCATTTGGAGCTATTGCAATGATTGCGTGAAAAAGTCCGCTTGTTGAATACTGCCTCAAATGTTAAAATCTGGTAAATGTCACATTGCACTATTCATGTGGTATTTACCATTTATTTTTATTCATTTTAACATATCAATCCATTCAATAGCAACTTTTTTATGCAAAAAATAACATAATCATCATAAATCGAGGGAATACAATGAAAATTGTACACAACTATGAGAACATCGTCCGTGAGAATTACGCAAAACTGTACAAATACGCTTTCATCGAAAGTTGTCACGATATTTCCGCAAAAGACATTACCTTTCAGGCCCTTCTGTACAGCGTCGATCCGGACCGCGGCGACCGGTCCGTCTGGCAGAATGCGCACTCCGTTCTGAATGATTTCTTTTTGCGGAGTCTCCGCCGGCGCAGGAGCCGGGATGAGATCACCGCCGGCGTAACCTTTCCGATCAGCGACGGGCTCTGGGATTTTCTGGAAAAACCAGTCCCGGAAAAAGAAGCGGTCTTTCTCATGGCAGAAGTCGGTCTCACCAAAAAAGAAGCCGCAGACATCATGGCTGTCCATGTGTCCCGGCTTCCGGATCTTTCGCGGGAAGAATGTTCCCGCATCGTCTCTCTTCTGTCCGTGATCGTTCCGGACAGAGCTTCCGAGGAAGATGCCGCCGATCAGGTTCTGCTTCGATTTACCGAGCGAAGCGTCGGCTTTGAAAACAGACTCCGCGATCTCCGCCTGTTCTTTGACCGGCACATTCTCTGGATTGCTGCCGCAATCGCCCTGTTCTGTGCCGCCGCGGCGTATGCCACCTCCTGACAGATCTTTGAGTGCAGCTTTTACAGCCGGACATTCTGTTCGGAATGCGAAATTCTCTTCAGCTTCGAAACAAGCAGACTAAGAATCTCCAGCTCAACGGAACGCTCAAATCCGTCCACCTTGACAATACGTTCTCCGGAAAGACCATCCACGCTTCCGAGATCCACCGTCCTCTGGAGAAAATCCTCCACAAACTGTGTGACATGCGATCCGTCGATCCGGCTGAACACTGTTTTCCCTGTCAGTGCCTCAAGTTCGGAGGCGATCCCGTAGGCTCCCCAGTTGGAAACCGTCGCGATCACAAGGCGGTCCGTCCGGATACGGCACGGAGTCAGTTCCAGCTTTTCCTGTATCACATCCTTCAGATTCCCCATGCCGATCTCGTTGCCGCCGTCACCGACACCGATGGTGGGCACCTCGCACAGCTCAAACAGCCGGTCACAGGGCGCGGTGTGCTCCCGGATGCTGATTCCACGCATATTGGCATAATCTTCCTTCACATTCTTTCCGCAGCGTTCGATCGAAATCATGCCGACCGGATTCAGATTCCGGAGAAGTGTCCTGCAGGAATCATCGTCTGCCTGCATGGAAAGATAGACGGTCTCGATTCTCTCCGGCTCGAAATATCCCTTGCAGTTCTCATCCGTCACAATCACCGGGCGATATCCCAACCCCTGAAGGGCTTTTGCGACCACCGCCGTTCCGGAGGGGCCGTCCGTCTCCGCGGCGCCGTTGACATAAAATCCCGTTGTGAGAACAACGCATCCCTTTGGCCATGTCAGAATCTCTTCCGCCGCCTGCCGGCAATAGTGCTCTGCCAGATACTGCCGGAGGACCGGCATTCCTCTGGCGGAATACTTCAGAATAATGTCTTCTGTGCTGTCCGTTTTCATAAACCGCTCCCTTCATTCTGTCGCGCTGTTTCGCTGTCACGCTTTTGGTCTTTCACACTGCCGCTCCGTCATGTTGTCCAAAAATTTTCATCTTTCAGCATTATATTTGCAGTATATCACGATACATTCGGAAATCCTCCGAAATCATTGTTTTTCGACTATTTACATCCCATGAAGCTTGTTATATTCTTTTGTATATACTATGACATAATCGCCAAAGATGTTTTCTCCTGTCATTTTTTATTTTCTTCACAACGCGTCTCCCGAAGGAGGCTGCGCAGAAAAACATCTTTTATTTACAGAAAGGAGAGTGCCTTCGGTCTGTCCCGGATTTACGAAGGCACGCATAAATTTATATGGCTTTATCACCAAAAACTGTTATTTCAGGAAAGCCCACGGTTTGTATGGCCAATACCGCGCCGGCTTTTCCCGCTCTCTTTTCCGACACCGGCCTGTCCGCTGCGTCAGAGGGATGGCATTGGAAACCGGAATTCACCTTGTCAATTCTCACGCAGGGCACGATGAAGCTTTCCCTCGGAGGGGAAGAATACGATCTCCGTACCGGCGACGGTTATTTTGTCAACAGCGGATTTCTCAGCCATTGTGCCTCCTCCGGAGATATCTGCCGGCAGCGCACCATTCTCTTCTCGTCCGATCTCATCGGCAGGATGGATCCGGAAAGCGGTTCCTGCGACATTTTCTTCCGGAAATATGTTCTTCCGTTCTCCCGAAAAGATGCGGTACCGGGGGTGGTGCTCCGCAAATCCGAGCCGGAAGATAACCTCCTTCTGAATCGGATCGAACAGGCCTGGAACAGCGGCAACGCCAACGCACCGGACTATGAACTGACCGTTCGGGACTGCATCTCACGCATTCTTTCCGAAATCCTGCACCGTCCCGCAGTTTCCGGCGAAGCGGCGGAGAAATACCGCCGTCAGGAGGACCGCACGAAACGGATCCTCGCTTATCTGGAAGAAAATTTCATCGAAGATCTCTCCATCGGCGAGCTGGCAGTCTGCGCCGGAATCAGCGTCAGCGAGTGCCTCCGTTGTTTCCGGAGTGTCCTTCACACCACACCGATCCAGTATCTGAAGCAGTATCGTCTGGAAAAGTCGGCCGAAATGCTGGCATCTCCGGAACACACCTCCGAAAATATCGCCGATATCGCAAGGGCAGTCGGTTTCGCCGACATGAGCTATTTTACGAGGGCCTTCCGGACCCGTTACCGGACAACGCCGTCCGAGTGGAGAAAGACCCATCTGCAAACTCCGTAAAACGGATTGGAAGGATCCGCCGTGAAAACCTTTCGGAGCGTTTTGATGCCATGAAAAAATCGGAGAACGATCCTATGACGCAACAAAACAGGCGAAAGAGCAACATTCCGTTTCTCTTTCGCCTGTTTCGTTTATGCGTATTCATCGATATAATCGCCTAATCCGTCTTCTTTTACCTGCGTCCTCATCTGGCCATCTACTTCCTTTTGACTTACCATACTTGCTTCTTCCTGTTCCGTTTCTTCCGCCCGGATACTCTGGAGTTCCTGCTGAAGCTGAACAATCTGCTGCCGGATATCCTGCTTTTTGGCGATTTCAGACTCCGATAACTCTTCCTCGCTCTTACTCTCCAGTGTGCTCAGCTGCTTCTGCAGGGCCTGAATCTTCCGCTGAATAACAGATTCCCGGTTCGAACCGCCGGAAACATTCGATTTTGAAAGCTGAATGGCATTGCTCTGACTGACACTATTAATCCGCATAACAACTACCTGCCTTTCCTGATCACGGGTATGGCAGTACGGTCAAAACGCTCCTTCGTTATGTTCCCTCTGTTCTTCCGATATCCTGCCTTCCCTGGCCTCTGCTCCTGCGAGCGGTAGATACCGGTCCCTCGATCATATATTTCACTTACGGAATCAGATGCGAATCCGATTTTTCATCGCTCGATCTGATCCGCCAACGAAGTTTGAACACGGTCATTCCCACTTCGCGCCGACACTTCGGTTCGATTTTTTCTGTTTTATATGCAAGTTATCGGCTTGTCAGATTTGATTATAAGGAAAAAGGCCTCCTCCACGAGGCATGCGGGAAAATATCATTTTATTCTGTTTTTCTCCGTTTTTTTGATTATTCTTTCCTGTCTTTCTTCCTCCACCTCTATCTCCACCTCTATCTCCACCTCTTCCTCTACCTATTTCTTTTCCCGGTTCTGAGACTGCGCTTCCACTTGCGGAGTCCGGCAGCCTCCGGTCCGAAGCTGCGTTTGGTCTTTTCGGCTCAATCCAGAATCTGTCCGTCTGTGGAAATGGTTACGACCTGCCACGGAATGAACTTTCCGCTGTTCTGAAGAGCAGTTTCCGCCGCTCTCTGAAGGCCTCCGCAGCACGGTACCTCCATGCGGACGATGGTCACGCTCCGGATGTCGTTGTTCCGGATGATCTCCGTCAGCTTCTCCGAATAATCCACCGCATCCAGCTTCGGACATCCGATGACAGTGATCTTTCCCTTCATAAAGTCCTCGTGCATATTGGCGTAGGCGTAGGCCGTGCAGTCTGCCGCGATCAGGAGCTTCGCGCCCTCAAAAAATCCGGCTTTTGTCGGGAGAAGCTTGATCTGACACGGCCACTGATTCAGCCGGGACGCCGGTCTGCACACACCGGTTGGAACCGCTTCCGATGCCGGCCCCTCCCCGCGGTGGAATTCCATCACGCGGGATCCCGGGCAGCCGCCGTGCAGGTGTTCCATATGCATTCCGTCCAGACTCATTCCGTGTTTTTTCATCTCGTTCATCTTTTCCGTCATCACATTGTCCGTCTTCATCTCGTTTATTTTCATCCCGGTCATCTCCATCCCATTCATCTTCGTCTCATCGGCCTTCCTCTCGTCCGTCTTCCTCTCGTTCTTGTTCTTTTCCTCCTGCGATCTCTTGACTGCTGCCTCGTCATACTCCGGTGCCTCTCTCTCCTCGAAGGTAATCGCTCCCGTCGGACATCCCGGCAGACAGTCGCCAAAGCCGTCGCAGAAATTTTCCCGGACAAGCCTTGCCTTTCCGTTTACGATATCGATTGCGCCCTCATGGCACGCGGTTGCGCAAATGCCGCAGCCATTGCATTTTTCCTCATCAATATGAATAATCTTTCGAATCATGATTTCCTCCTCCGGTGCTCAGCCACGAGCCGGATTCATCCCGGCTCGTATCTGCCCCGCCGATACTGTTTGCCCCTATTTTATGGATCTGTGAAGAAAAAATCGGTATCATCGGATACGAAAAGAAAAAAAGAACTGTGAATCAACCATTGAGTTCATTCACAGTTCTCTTTCAAGCAGTAAAGACGATCGTTCGCAGCCGGACATCTCCTTATTTCATCTCTCATAACAAGCTGTCCGACCGCTGATCCTCCCCGCCCCTGACATTCCAACGCGGTCCCTTTTTCTCTGACCGCATTTACCACTGAAACACCGCAAGACGGTTATTGATGTTTTTCCCAATGATGGCAAAGATCTTCGCGCGGATCGAATACTTCTTCATCTCATCATTATAACTTGTCTCGGAGATCAGCTGCATTCTCGGCTCCAGTTCCAGATATTCCGCCCCCGAATCGGTTCCCCAGCCAAAGGTCGCGTTAGTGTGCCGCACCGCGTCATGGTTTTTCCCGTGCTTTTCCAGAAACTTTGAGTGGAGTTCCGCGAGAAGATAGCCATGTTCAAAGGAATCGCAGAGCATATGAAGGCAGGTATTCACCTGATCCTTTCGAAAATACTCCAGCACGCCCTCCATGACAATGATATTCATCATCCGCTTTGGAAGATTTTTGGTCCATTCCGCTTCCAGCGCGCTTCCCTCCAGCATACGGCAGCGCTCCCGGTCCTGGTATACTTTTCTTCGCTTTTTGATCTGATCCGGAAGATCCACGTCAAACCAGAGAATTTTCCCGTTGTCCACCTGCGAAAACTTATCGTCAAATCCGCAGCCCAGATTAATGCATAGCGCATCCGGATATTCTGCGATCAGCCTTTTTAATTCATTCCGAAAAAGGATCGTTCTTGCCACGACCCCTTCGTGAGACAAAAACGGATCATATTTACTCACATCCACCCCCAGCGTATCGATGATCTCCTTGGCCTTCCGGTCAATAATACGCGGATTCGGTCTTTTCGTTTCACTTGCCTTGATTGCCAGCGGGATCAGCGCGGTTTCTTCGACATCTCCGAAAGTAAGTTCCATCGCAGCCTCCTTATCCTATCTGATGTATCAGATTTCAAAGTGGACGTTTCCGTCCAATTAAGTGTTCCGGCTTTTATGTTAGTCTCATCTAACCGTTGATACTATCACGAAATCATCGCCTTGTCCAATACAAAGATAAAAATGCGGAGGCAGCCCATGGAAGCTGTCTCCGCATACATTTTAAAATACCCTGATTTCAAAACAGAAACTGACACAAACCTTATTCTCCGCTCAGTCTTCCAGCATCGCCCATGCGCGGTTCAGGCACCGCTTTGTGTTTGCCAGTACGATATCCTCATCCTCATCGGCCTTCGGCGCAACCTCCATGGAGAGAAACATTGGCTGTTCCTTCCGGAAGAATCCCTCCTCCTTGAGAACCTTCAGGTAATCATAGAGTTCCTCGACATCGTTGGCGCTGTGGGGATATCCGAAACGAGGATGATGATCGCCATAATCCTCAGCGTCCGGATCAACGACAGCATTTCCGATGTGGAAATGCGTGATATACGGACGGCAGACGCGGATCACATCCGCGGACACCTCATGACAGAGCGGAATATGGGAAAGGTCCACCAGAAGCCCGAAATTCGCATGCTTGATCCGGACATCCGCCGCAAACCGCGCCGCCAGCGCGGACGGACCGATCAGGGATCCCTTATCGACATCATAGTCAAACACTTCCAGTTCCACGAACATACCTTTTTTCGCCGCATAATCGCATACATTGCCTGTCGTCTTTAAAAGCTGCTGATAGGCGGTCTCTTTGGTCTCTTCCTTCCACTTTCCGGATAGGAACGCAATTCCCTTCGATCCGAGATACTCCGCCTCGTCGATGGCGCGAAAAAGCGCCTCTTCCGCCTTTTTTCGTTCCCCCTCATCGGTATCGTTCGGATTGAGCTTCGGCCCGAGCAGGTTCGGCATCGCACCGTAGCCCACCGAAAGATGGGAAGCCTCCAGAATCTTCTGAAGCTTTGCCCGCTCCGCCTCGTCCGGGCACTGTGTCACTTCAATCGCGTCAAAATAGTCGTCTTTGGCGATCTTCATCGCTCCGGTCACAAAATCGGTTCTCGGATAGCTCATCCAGAGGAGTGTTCCGACTTTAAAGTATTTATGAATGGATTCTCTCATCATGTGTCTCCCAATTTTCGAATTTCAACATTCTTTTTTCGAGACCATTATATACCTTTTATTCCGATACACTTCACCCTGATAATTTGTCAAGATCACATCCGGTGTTTGTTCCGCAAACGGTGTTCTCCAGTATCTCCCGTTTCAGCAACGTAATCTGCCGCCCTTTGATCCGGATTATCCCCTTCTCCCTCAGTTCCGCCAGTTCCCGGTACAGCGCCGCCCGGCTGATGCCGAGACTCTTGGCCCAGATTTCCTTCGAGTCCTTCAGCACAACCGTCTCACCGCTGCTGCCGGTCGCGTTGAGCAGAAGATACCGGATCACCTTCCCCCGGCAGGACTGCATTGCCAGATTTTCCGTCCTCTGTAGGAGAAATGCAATCTTATCGTTGCACAGACGCAGATACCGGGTCATCAGCTCCCCGTTACTCATCAGAAGGTGCCGGAACTCTTCCTTCGGCACAAACACCACATCACAGTCGCTCCGGCATTTCAGTATCGTTTCCCGGTCATAGGAGGAGAACAGATTGCAGATTCCGAACAGATCGCCGGCCTGCAGCTTTGACAGCCGCACCTCCGTGTCATCCGGAAGAACCGAGTACACGTCCATTGATCCGGATAAAATAATGCCGACATGCTCCCTCCCTGAATCCACCTCATTCGCGATCGAGTTTTTTCGGATCCGGCGGTAAACGAAGTGCAGGTCTTCGATCGAAATGCCGCGGAACAACGGCACTGCGGCCATTTGTTTTTTTATTTCAGTTTTCGTCATGGCAAACGCTCAAAACAACTCCTCTCAAAAAGACAGTTATTTTAATCTAATCAATGTTTGTTTTAGTTTACCACACATTCCCGCGCTAATGATAGTTTTATCTAATTTCAGAAATATATGACTAACTTCTATCCTCTTGTTTCATTCTCTCTTCCCGATATTTATTGAAAAACCTTGATCTTTAGCCCGATATTATTTAGTTAGTCTTATCTTTTTTTGCAGAATGTCTCATGTTGGACAGTTTTATTCAGCTAATCCGTATTATAACTGGTTCCGTTCTCCCCTAAAAAACAGCCAAACCGCACCGGCTTTCGCTCACTGGCTCTTTCACTCACAGGCCGAACGAAGAGCGAACGGTGCTCAACGTTTTAATGAATACCTCATATCATTTGCAGAAAGAAGGATAGGCTAAATGAACCGAATGATCATGATTTTAGGCGCAGCTTCGGTGGGAAAGACCTCCGTGATCCGGTGGCTGGTCCCATATCTGAAAGAAAACCGGATCAAACCATGTCTTTGCAAGATCGACTGTCTGTACACCAACGACTCCGAAACGTATCGGAATCTGAATGTCCCCTATGTGGTAGGACTGAGCGGCGATATCTGCCCGGATCATTTTCTGGTCTCCAATCTCTGCGAATTATGGGACTGGAAAGAGAAACAGCAATGTGACAGCCTGATCATCGAAACAGCCGGACTCTGCAGCCGGTGTTGTCCCGCAACCGAGCACACTCTGAGTGTCTGCGTTCTGGATGCGACCGCCAGCACCCATTCCGCAAAAAAACTCGGTCCGATGGTCACACTGTCCGACTTCATTGTCCTCACCAAAATCGATATGGTCTCACAGGCGGAACGGGAGATTCTCATCCATTCCCTTTCTCAGCTCAATCAGGGCGCAAAAATCTTCCCCGTCGACGGTCTCGTCGGCTACGGAGTGGAATCGCTGGGACACGCAATTCTTTCCGCGCCGCCGGTGGACGTCTATGACGGCGACATGCTCCGCCACACCATGCCCAGCGGTGTCTGCTCCTACTGCATCGGCGAAAAACGGGTCGGAAGCGCATTTCAGCAGGGCGTGGTCGGAAAGATACATTTTGAAAGCGGGGTGTCATCATGATTCATCAGATTCGTATACTTCCGGGCGCAGACAAAAACGGAAAACCGGAAAACTATTCCGAAATCGATCTGAAATCAGGCGAGCTTTACACTATTGTCGGCAATACCGGTTCCGGAAAAAGCCGATTGATCAAGGATCTGGAACAGTTTGTCCAACAGGACTCCGTTTCGCAGCGGACGATTCTTCTGGACGGCCGGCTTCCGTCTCCGGAAGAGAGGCTGACCATCAGCCGGAATCTCATCGCCCATCTCGGTCAGAACATGCGGTTTGTTCTCGACAAAACAGTGGAGGAATTCCTGAAACTGCACGCCGAGTGCCGGGATATCCCGAATCCGGACATCGACGGCATCCTCGAGGTTGCCAACGGGATCACACCGGAACCGGTCACCCGAACCATGAATCTGAACACGCTCAGCGGCGGTCAGAGCCGGGCGCTGATGATCGCAGATATCTCCTGTATCTGCGACAGCCCGGTCGTCCTCATCGATGAGATCGAAAACGCCGGAATCGATAAGACAAAAGCACTGCAGCTTTTACTGAACCGTCAAAAACTTGTCCTTATCGTCACCCATGATCTTCACACCGCACTGATGTCGCAGAAACGAATCATTATGGAAAATGGCGGAGTTAAGGCGATTGCCATCCGAACGCCGGATGAAGAGGCTCTTTATCACGAACTGGAAAAATCTTATCAGAAAAGAAGAAAACTGCAGAATGCCATGCGGGAAGGGAGATCACTGTTATGAAGAAAGTCGTCATGTACTGGAGCAATATCTGCGTCCTTCACAAATTTGAGCGGGATCACATCGAAACCATCCGTCAGGAACTTCTGTCTCTTGGGATCGATCTTCAGACCGAATACTTCGGTCTCGGTTATCCGACGCGTATGAGTGAGGCCATGCTGGACCCGGCAAAGCCTCTTCCGGACATCATCATTTCCACCGATCTGGAGGTCTTTGAAAACAGGGAGCTCTATGAATCCTATTCCCGGGATCTCTATGAGATCGGGACATGGTTTCCGAAAAAAAAGAAGGAGAACTACCGCTCTCTCTACGGAGATCCGCACCTTCTTCCCTTTATCGCCATCCCGATGATGCTCTACTCCAGGGATTCTTCCTGGCATGATACCTCTCTGGCAGATCTTGTAAACTCCCGAATTGCCTTCGGCGGCATCAACAACTCTGCGGCAAAATGCATTTTCAAATATCTGTGGGCGCAGTTCGGAAAGAAAACAGCATCCGATTTTCTGGAGCGGTGCGATCTCTATGACATGCCGATTCAGGGAATGCATGCGGTGAAAACCGGTTCCGCAGAAGCGTCCCTCGTTCCATCCATCTACGCACTCCGCGCCGATATGATCCATGAGTTTGCCTATCCTCTGTCCGACGGATGCATTGTCCTCCCGTCTTTTGCCGCAGTGCGGAACAGCATTGATGAAGAGACCGCCCGAACCATCCTGTTCCGTCTCCTCTCCCCGTCTTTCTGCAATTTCTTTGTCTCAAACGGGGATCTGATCTCCTGCATCGAAGGAACATCCGAATGCCATTCCGGTGCCATCGCCGATGCTCAATACCTCTATCCAAATGAGGATTGGTTCCGCCGTGTGCGACCGGCGGAATTCTACGAAAGCTATTGCCGGATCCTGCCGACTGCGGTGGATTATTCCAAAGCACCGCGTAACCATCCGCGTGCGGAAGAATGATGCGCTGACCGCATAGAAAAATCTTTTCTGATCCGTTTTTTCTCATCCCTGATGTCGGATGAACATTTACTTATGGCAAACCCGAAAAAGAACAAAGTCCGCTTGCGGACTTTGCGCGCCGCCGCTGGTCACCGTTAGGTGACAGCTTCCTTACAGCGGCGTGCGCATCCTCGCGGGGCGTTTTTGTTTCATAGGGAATTTCGGAGAAATCCCCTATGAAACAAAAACGAATGACCGACAGATGTCTCCATCTGCCGGTCAAAATTATTGGTTTTTCAATTCTCAAATCCTATGTTTCGTTTCGGCATGGTTCACTTCCAGCATTCCACCTCGTCGTCCCGAAGTCCGACTTCTGTTGCGACAAACTGCGGATCCAGTCCCGCCTTCTTCTGACGGACATAATCGCGATAGGTTTTTACCGCAACATTGCTCAGCATCGTGCAGGCCACAAGGTTGATCAGGCACATACCGCCCATGGTGATATCTGCGACATCCCACGCTGCTGCCATCGGGATGATCGCGCCCACAAAGATTACGAGAACCGCAAACGCGCGGAAAAGATTCATAAATGTCTTTGACGGAAGCTTCTTGTTGTTCAGATAAGCAAGACCATTCTCACAGTAATAGATATTTCCGATCAGCGTGGTAAACGAGAACAGAATCATCGCTACGGTGATGAAAATCGGACCAAACGCACCGAGCGCGGACGCGATGGAAGCCTGAACCCATTCAGCGCCTGCCAGCTCCGGAGTCGGAGCCACGCCGGAAGCGAGGCACATCAGAACCGTCGCATTGCAGAGAATAATGGTATCAATATAGATGGACAGCATCTGTACCAGACCCTGCTTTGCCGGGTGCGATACCGTTGCAGCCGCAGCCGCGTTCGGGGCTGCGCCGACGCCGGCCTCATTGGAGTAGAGGCCTCTCTTCACGCCGTACATCAGGCAGGAACCGGCAAATCCGCTGAAGATTGCCCTGAAATTGAATGCATCCTCAAAGATCACACCAAAAACGTGCGGAAGCTCGGTGACATTCATCAGAAGAACAATCAGCGCAACTACAACGTATGCAACGCCCATCACCGGAACCAGAATGCCGGCGGTCTTCTCGATCCGCTTTCCGCCGCCCATGATGCAGACAGCAACCAATGCCGCCATGATCACACCGATAATTGCCGGCGTAACGCCTTCCTGATAGAAGCTGTATGTGGAAAATGTCGACTGCACATTATAGGAGCACAGAAGATTGAATCCAAACGAATACGTCAGCAGAAGGAACACGGCAAATGTCATCGCCAGACCTTTGTTGTGAAGCGCGCCCTCGATATAGTAGGCCGGACCGCCGTAAAAGGATCCGTCCGGTTTTCTGCGCTTATACACCTGAGCCAGTGTACACTCGGTGAACGAT
This sequence comes from [Clostridium] aminophilum, assembly GCF_900101295.1. Classification (GTDB taxonomy): domain Bacteria; phylum Bacillota; class Clostridia; order Lachnospirales; family Lachnospiraceae; genus Clostridium_R; species Clostridium_R aminophilum_A. Next base: position 31,616 of record NZ_FOIL01000021.1, read on the forward strand.
GATGCACAGCCAAGCAGCGCGAGCACCGTCATCCAGAACGCCGCGCCCGGACCGCCGAGACAGATCGCGGTGGAAACGCCGATGATGTTTCCGGTTCCGACACAGGAAGCCGTCGAGATCATCAGTGCCTGAAACGGTGAAGCACCATTTTCATCTGCCGGCGTTGTCTTCAGAATGTGAATTCCTTCTCCGAGCATCCGGATCTGTACGAATCCCATGCGGATACTGAAATACAGACCTGCCGCAGCCATCACGATCACCAGTACGGGATAGTACAGAAAACTATCCACAGCATCAAGAATTTGCATAATCATACACACTAATCCCCCATTCATCTTGATAAAATGATATGCACTTTGCACGAAAAATCTTATCATGAACCAGAAAAATGCGGTAATGTGTAATACAGATAAGCGTTATCTCAGATTCAAATAGCGAGGGGTATACGGCACACTTCTGCCTCATCTTCGTCAAAAGACCTGTTACAGTTCTTTTAATCGAACCCCATTCTCATCTTTCCAATCAAGATTCCCATTGGACGTACGTCCCATTACGACTGCAGACGCCGCAGAAGGAGCATTGAATTCATAATCCTTCTGAAATACTCTGTTCTGGATCGTTCCATCCATCTCCAGTTTTTTCCTTAGCTTAAAGTAGGATTTTCCCCTGGTTTCAAACGACGGGGTTGTACTTTCCGAAACGAGAGAACCTTTCAGCACTGTAATCCCATTCACACTGATGAATCCCGTTGCGTGTGCACCGGATCCTTTGCAATACAGATACTTTGTATCATCCACTGCCTTTGGCATCGCTGTAAGAACATTATATCCAAGTGTCGCAATCAGAATCCGGATATTCTCGATAAATTCTTCCATTGTGGCAATCTGTGATTCTTTCATAACCGTTTTACTATACGTATTTTTTGTAAGAACTTTATAACGATCACATTCACAAGCCATCTTTACCAGACGGTCTTCCAGATAACGTATCAGTGCTTTGTTTAAGTCTCTCCCGACAAAAACAACTGCCGTATTCCAATAGTACTCTTCCTTGTCGGTCTGATAATCTCTGAGATGCTGTTTCAATCGATCCAAAACACTCTCGGCTTCTCCAATGTATACGGCGTCATCCCCATCTTCTTTTTTACAGAATAGAAAATAAACACCGGCTCCCCGTATATCATCTCTTTCGCAGTCCTGCACTTCTGTACGAGGAATCTTAATGGCCTTTCCATTCCAGTTTGATAACTCTGCTGTAATAAGACTGTCTGCCGTCCCGTTTACAAGAAATAGTTCAATCGTTTTCCCGTACATAATCGTAACTTCCCCTGCTCTTCAACAATCATCGACTCTATCATGATTCATTCCAATCGAAATTAAAATGAATTATCTCCGAATCCTTCATCGGCGCAATAACTCAATTTGTAATTATGTTAAGTTCGCCAGAGATCTCATGACAAGATCCACATCCTGATTTTCCAACTCCTGAATTACGTGAAGATATGTCTTCTGAGTTGTCGTCATACTTGCATGTCCAAGCCGTCTTGCTACACTCGCGATCGACACTCCTGCATACAAAAGAATTGACGCATGAGTGTGCCGAAGCCCATGGACAGAAATCACAGGAATCTCCAGTTTTTGACAATAACGTTCTAATATGTCGTTTACTGTAGAATTGTAGACTCTCTCCTTTGTTACAAAGATTGGTGTATCCACGGGATAATCCTTCACAAGCATTGCAAACTGCATCACCAGCTGCCAATCGATTTGAATCTTCCGGACTGACGACTTATTCTTCGTTGGAGCAAAACCGCCTCCATCCTTATAATTCCAGGTTTTACTGACCGACAAAGTCTGATGCGCAAAATCAAAATCACCCGGAGTGATGGCCAAAGCCTCCGAAAAACGCATACCGGTCTTTGCAACCAGAAGTATAAACCAATCCCAGTTCACTTTTTCTCCCAGCTTCAGGTTCTTTAACAGCGTATGCAATTCAAACTGGTTCAAATACTTCGTCTTCTTTCCAGATGGCGCTTTCCCTTTAATAATCACTTTCCGAGTGGGATCCACCGGAATAAGCCCTTCATCCACCGCATCCAGAATTGCTCCTTTTAGCTGATGATGAAAATCCATCGTCGTCTGACGTTCGTGCTCTTTGGCGTATTCATTGATGATCTGCTGGTATACCACACGAGTCACATCGCACAGTTCCAGATCAGGCGCTAATTTTTCAATCCACGAAAGGCTCATCCAATACTTGGCCAATGTAACATCCCGTATTGCACCTTCTTTGTACACAGAAATCCAATTTCGATAGTAATCCTTCAGTTGATCGGTCGTTTGAAATTCAACAGGCATAAGTCTCTCCTTCCTACGCCGATGAAGGACCGAACTCCTTTTGTTTATTCCGCAGAATTCCAGTTATCCGGATCAGGAATATCAAATCCCCCTTCCAGAATGAACTTTGTCAGAAGATCATCTACCCGATTGCAGACAAGAAATGGCGGAATCGGTTCACCGTCCACTTTGGTAAAATAATCCCGTGCCTGTTCGCGTACTACCGTTGCAGTCAGCGCATTAAATCTTCCATACTCATTCAAATTATCTTTTGATACATGCGCATCCATGATATCCCGAAGCTGCTTTTCAGATAATCCGAGATAATGAATCAAGCGATTAATCTGCATCGTTTTCTCATTTTTCTCATACATCACGATATAATCCCGGAAAACCATTCCCGTAACAAACTTCACATCTCCGGACTGAATATCGTGAAGGAACAGATTCGCATATTTCTGCTCTTTCTGTGATAAAAAAGCAAACGATTTATGAAGTTCCTCCAGTGTATTTTCCACCTCTTTCGGATCAACATTTGGATCGTTGAGTTGCTTTTTCCACTTTTCAAACCGGGAATTCATGTAATCATTGTCAATGACGCCGGTGTTCTGTTCCGTCAGATAAGGATCGATCGGAAACGTGATTTCATCATCACCATTGCCGCCATCGGTTCCACCTGTACGAAGTTCCTTGTATCGCTGCAGAAGAATCTCATATTGCTCCTCCTGAGGGATCAACTTGATCACATCCTCTCTCTCATCTTCTGCATCAACCCTTAGCTCATACTCAGTCTGTTTCCAACTAAATCCCTGAATTCTCGCTGCCTGAAGATATGTTGAAAACTCGCGAAACAGTTTTGCAAATTTTGCTTTCGACGGAACATCAGTCGGAAGCCTATCCATATCCGAGATTCCCGCATTTTTAAAGAGCTCCTCCATATCTTTAAATGTTACATTCATATGTTCCACATTTGTCGGAAGATGATCCGCAAAAAGTCCCTGCGGACGGTCACCGGAATACAATTTAACCGCATCCTCAATGTTCCGCTTCATCGAGTGAGGCATACGATAATACCGAATAGAGCCAAACGGCTTCTCATTGATATTGAACAACCGGTTGGTTCTGGAAAATGCCTGAATCAGATTCTGGTACACCAGAATTTTATCCAGGTACAGTGTGTTGACCCACTTTGAATCAAATCCGGTCAGCATCTGGTTTACAACGATCAGCAGATCCAGCTGTTGCTCCGGTTTTACGCGGGAATACATTTTCTTGTGTGCCAGTCGAAAAGAAACATCGGTCTTGAAGCCGGCATATCCACCAATGTCGAAATTCTGTCCGAACATCTGATTATAATCGTTCAGCATCTCTTTCAGCCCGTCTTCCTTATCAAGAGACCGCTTTCCCCCCTGATTATCAATTGTCGGATCAAATAATCCGGTCACTTTCAGCTTTGGATTTTTCTCGCGGAATTTTCGATAATACCGGATTGCTTCCGGAATACTTGATGTTGCAAAGACCGCATGAAACTTGCTATTTCTGCTCAGCATAACCCAGTTGTCCAAAATATCATCAACCACGGCTTCCTGGAACTTATCGGTCATCCACGCTTCTTTGCCAATATAGTCTTCAATTCCTTTCAGATACTTTCCATCCTCAAGAAGTTTTCCTGCCATTGGCACTTCTACAGAAGACATATAATGGTAGTATTCTTTACTCATCGCCGGATCTGCAATCGCCTCCTCTTCCGAAGCTGCACCCGACTTTTGAAGAGCCACCTGTTTGCGCAGACTCTTATCCGGATAAACACACACCATGGTCGGATCAAAGCCCAATACGTTTTTATCTCTGATTCCGTCGGCAATACTGTATCGGTGTAATTCATCTCCAAAGATATCCGCCGTTGTGCTCATCGCCTGTTCATTTTCTGAAAAGACCGGTGTACCGGTAAATCCGAAAAACAGCGCATTGGGAAATGTTTCCTTGATTGTCGACAGCATCTCGCCAAAAGTTGATCGATGACATTCGTCGATGATGAACACAAGGCGTTTTTCTTTCATCATCTCCAGATCCCGTGCCCGCATCTTTCCTTCTGCATCTTCCTTGATGTTGCTCATCTTCTGAATGGACGAAACAATCAATGTGTTTTTGGGATCTGTACTCTTCAATTTGGAAATCAATGTCACCGTATCTTCCGTTTCCTGAACGTCATCCGCATTATCCGCAAACGCACGGTATTCCTTCAAAGACTGTGTTCCAAGTTCGATACGATCCATCAAGAAAACGACTTTATCTGCATCTTTCGAATTCGCAATCAACTGTGCAGATTTGAACGATGTCATCGTTTTTCCGGATCCGGTTGTATGCCAGACATATCCTCCCAATTGGCTTCCTGCATCCCAGTCATTTTTCGCGACACGATCCGAAATCTTATTTGCCGCATAATACTGATAGCTTCGCATTACTTTAAGGATCCCGTCCGCATCATCCGCCACTGTATAAAACCCAATCAGCTGATGTGCCATAGGAATCGATAACAGGCGCTCCACAACTTGCTTCCAGTTATTGATCGGATCATTGTTCAGATCTGCCCAATGAAAATAAAAATCCGGATTGAATTTTCCTTCCGGCCCCGGATTAGAAAAATACAGGGTTTCTTCCGGATTCATCGCCACAAACACCTGTACCAATGAAAACAAACCAGTAAAGATATTCTCATGCGCATACTTCTCAATCTGGTTTACAGCTTCCTGTACCGGCACGCCGGAACGTTTAAGTTCGATATGAAATACCGGCATTCCGTTAATCAAAAGCATCAGATCTCCACGTCGATCTTGAAGCACCTGCTCATGTCTGGAGAAAAGCGGCTGCTCCACAATCTGATAACGGCTCTGCCCCGCTGCAATCTCCATGCGATCATAAATTTTAAGACTGACCTCTTTACCGTAGTGAAGCTTATCATCCGGATTTTTTCTGGTAATTGCCACCGTTTTTCCATTGATAAAACCATTTAACGCAAGTGGAGTGCGCTTCTCCTGAATCTGTTCAAGAAGTTCATCCATTTCCTCGGGGATCAATGGACAGCCGTTCAAACGATCAATCTCTCTGTTATTTTCAAAGAGAATATCTGCCCAGTTCTGAATCAGATCCTTCTCCGTCGGATTGTAGATTACTTTTTTCTCCCATCCATAACTCTGGAGTGCAGCGATAAGCGCTTTTTCAAAATCAGCTTCTTTCTCGTAATGATCCATAATCATGCTCCTGTTTTTATCATTTTTGTATGTATTCTATCTCTCGTTGATGAAGGGTGATAAGGGTATCGAGACGCTTTAAAACACAATATATTTTCTTTTGCTCTTCAATCGAAGGCACCGCACATTTTACTTTAATAAATGAATCCCAATATAATCTTTTACGGAAATCCGTCACTCCATAGGAAAGATTATTTATCTCTGAAATTGTCGAATCTCGTCGTAGTGCGTAATCCATAAACAAAGGATAGACCTCATCATTTGGAATAGCTGAAATGTATGCAGGGCTTATCATTCCCTCATTTTTAGCTACTCCAATTGCACCTTGCCAAGCACGCATCATGTTAAAAATGAGGTCACCTGAATATACATGTTTATATGTGGATTTATTCTCACTTCGTTTGACAAATTTACCAAGTGCGTCTTCATCCAACGCTCCGTCGGATACTCCTGTATGAATCGAAACAGATAGTATTTGAAGATTATCATTTCCTCTTTCGTTTCTTTCAATATATAGATGTCCTAACTTACGCTGTTCCCAAAAATGAGCAAACCTTTGTGTTAGAAAAAAAAGACACATACTGATGAAGGGTGATAAGGTTATCGAGGCTTCTTAAATAGGTGGCAATTTTATCTTGTTCAGCTTTGCTAGGTACACGAATTTCGAATTGCGAATACTCCTGAGCGTTAACTCCAGGCTGTCCAGAACGCATGGAAGTTACCTTGATAAACTTCTCATAATCTGATGTAAGAGTATTCTGAAATACAAATTCAGGGTTATATTCAGGTTTAATTTTTGCTCGAATTAAGAATCCTGCATAATATACCAATCCATCCGAAGCCCTGTAAATATAGCTTTTTCCAACACTTGCCCCTGTTCTGGCAAATAAAATATCTCCTTCAGATAATTTATAGGCTTCTGATTTCGATAAGTCTGCATCAGGAGATGTTACATCCTCTTGAGAAAACTTTCTGCTGTAATCATCGATATCTGTGATACGAATATACTTATTTGTACCATCATAATCTTTGGCTGCAGCATTGAGTCCGTACTCAAATGATGTAGACATTTCTCCCAACTTACGCTGTTCCCAAAAATAAATCATCCTATATTCATCATTTTTCTCATAATCTCTGAAAGTCCCTTTCGCAGGGACTTTCGCTCAGTTTTAAAAATAGTATTTTCGTTCAGATATTCCTTTAACCTCGATCCATCAACAAACTTGTCTCATACAAACATTGATTCCAGCATTGATTGTTTTATTTTCATCAGTTTCGTCAACTTACTCTGATGAAGGGTGATAAGGTTGTCGAGTTGTTGTATATAAGATACAATTTTGTTCTGTTCTCCTATATGTGGAAGCAGTAATGGCATTTCAAGGAAAGTATCAGCATGTATTCTTTTTGCTTTTCTACTTCCGTCTGCTATGATTCCATTTTTGAGATAAAAGTCTTGTTGTACTGCTCTATAAAACATAAAATATGGATTTATTCCATGACAATCAAAAGCAGGCAAATCTGCAGTGGTTTCATAGCCTTCAAGCTCTTCTGGCACTACTCCAAATGCTGAATTTAAAAAGTCCAATTTGCTATAAATAAACTGTCCTGCATGTCGTATAAAATATTGTGTCGCCGCACTACCTTTATCATCTTTGGCAACAACTCCCTTGCCCCATAATTTTACAGTGAGCTTCTTCGCCTTATCACCAGAATGTCCTTGTTCTCGACTTTCAGAGAGTACATCACCGCACTTACGCTGTTCCCAATCATCAGTAAATCCTGCAAATCGAATTTCTGGAACTCGTTTTCCATTTTTCGGAAACATTTTTCCCATCATTGATTTTTTCACAGAATTCAGTTTTACCAGCTTTCTCTGATGAAGGGTGATAAGGTTGTCGAGGTATGAAAAATACTCTCCGATTTTAATCTGCTCATCTATAGATTTCGGCATAATCATATCCGTATCTTGGAGGGCTGACTTTGAAATTGAAGTAACCTTTATTCCCTGCATTAACGGTTTTAACTGGTTGTGATATGCAGGAGAATTGATATAATACCCCAGGAACATCGGACCATATTTTTCCTTTGGACGACAAGCTATCGTATGAAGTCCTGACAGTAGCTTCAAACCTTTGGAACCCTGTATTTCTGTACATTTACCAACAGTATCATCCTCTGCTGTATCTGCAATTATAATGTCCCCATCTTGCAAAAAAGAGTTCTTAAACTTATCGGCTTTAGCATCGTCGGATATGTACGGCAATTCTGCTTCGGAGGCATCAATATAGTCTCCAAACTTTATCAGCACATCGCCATAATGCACATTCTTTACTGTACCGCTTTCGTAGTTCAATTCCGCTCTCGACAGGGTATTATTCTGCAATCCCTCAAAGACCGAAGAGAACTTACGCTGTTCCCAATCCTCCGTAAACCCTTTAAATCGCACTCTTGGTGCACGTTTATTTTCCATTTTACGCACCTCCCAAAAGAAGCTGTAATTCCCGGATACCTTCCATATCTGTTTCCGATCCAGTAAGATCCCCCAACATTTCAGCAAGAGACTTCTCTGTTTCTGCGATCTCCTTCTCAAGATCATTCATTGTAATTGCATATTTTGATCCGAGTATTTCAATCGCCTTTGAAAACTGGGTCAGCATTTCGCTGTCAAGGCTCAGGATTCCATCTTTTATCGTCTTAACCCATTTTTCATGAAGAAGGTAACGAACCTGATCGTCACTGAGTTTTTCCATCAGTTCCTTCGTTTCAAGATGCAACCTGTCTTCATCCTGTTTTACCTCTGTTTTAAGACGCTTTTCTTCTGTATTTAATCGCTCTGCCTTTTGCAAAGACTCAATCAAATTGCGATTTGATATGGCATCGTCCTTCAGCACCTTAACCACCGCTTTGATATTCTTAAACACAAAAGCATCATTCGTATCATTCAGCGCGTCAGAGATATTTTCCTTATCCTCTTCGCTCAGCGCTTCAAGAAGCTCTTCATACGATGACGGAATTGCATCTAACTGTTCTTGCTTTTTCTTCATCGAATTCAGTTGATCTGCCATGTATGTTCTTTGAACCAAATCAAACGGAAGAACATGTCCCTTCCATCCGTCCTGCACTTCCGTATTTACGCCATTTTTCTTTTTGACGATCATGTTCGGATCAACCTGTTTTACCGCTTTCATGCCTTCTGTCTGAATCACCTCCAGATCTCCGGCAATGTCGGAAAACTGGGTCGCAAAAATTTCATATGCCTCATATGGATCCAATAAGGAAATACTTGAAAAGCGTTCAAAAATATTCGCCGCAATCGCTTCCTCTGTCTTTGGTATCGCCAGTGTCTCCGCGCTGTCAATCAGAGTATGATCCATGTATTCTTCAAAATCCGCGAACACACCTTCAAACGCTTTTCGGAACGAATTCACATCTTTGTTGTTCTGAATTGTCTTAACAACATCCTTCGTTCTCAGCTGACTATATGATCCATTTCCATCAAACAGTTCGTTTTTCAAAGCTGGAAAAACCTTCCAAAACTTATCAAACTGTTTTAATTCGTTCTCCGGAACACCTCCAAACATCGATGCGTAAATATCATAGCCTTCCGTCTCTTCCGACGAATCAACATAACGTGGAATATTCAGGTTGTAATCATTTGCTCTTATCTCCTCGAGACTGACAACGCGTGAGTATTTCTCAACATTCTTACGTTCCCGGACTGTATCAACAATCTTTCGAATGTCAGAGGCGCGAAGAGCATTATTCTTTCCAACTTTAGCAAATCCTTTCGACGCATCAATGATCAGTACATCACTGTTTTCTCTCTTCTGTCGAAGAACCATAATAATGGTCGGAATCCCAGTACCGAAGAAGATATTCGCCGGAAGACCTATTATCGCATCAATATTATTCTGCTCGATCAGATTCTTCCGAATTTGTCCTTCTTCTCCGCCGCGGAACAAAACACCATGTGGCAGAACAATCGTCATAATTCCATCCGGCTGAAGATGATAGAGATCATGTAAAAGAAATGCATAATCCGCCTTGGATTTAGGCGCCACCCCGTATCTGGAATATCTTGCATCATTTTCCTTTCCTGCCGGATCCCATCTCTGTGAGTACGGCGGATTAGACACAACCGCATCGACGTATAACGGATCATACGTTCCCTGCGGATCATTCTCATCAAAATACGGCCAGTCTTCTTCCAAAGTATCGCCGTTTCTTGTCACTATGTTATCCGGCAGGATACCGCGCATCACGAGATTCATACGAGTCAGATTATACGTATTCACCTTCAATTCCTGCGCATAATACCGAATGCGGTTTGCATCCTGCATATATTTTGCAGTTGTCTTACCGATGTTAATCAAAAGGCTACCTGAACCGGACGTCGGATCATAGATTTTGATTTCATTACGTCCTTTCAGATGATCTGCGATGATTTCGGACATCAAAAGCGATACTTCGTGCGGCGTATAGAATTCTCCGGCTTTTTTCCCTGCATTTGCTGCAAAGTTTGAGATAAGGTATTCATAGATAAATCCCAGGACATCGTAATCCTGCTTTCCATTCATCGGAATTTCATCAATCAGATGAATCAGGTCACTGACTGCTTTCGTCTGAGATTTGGTATTCTCCCCCAGCTTGGACAGACCGGTTTCCAGCGTATTAAAGATTCCTTCGAATACTTTTTTATGAGACGACGAAATCAAACGATTAAAGGACGATAATCCTGTTCTAACATTATCAACGGTAAAATCGGATCCCATATGAATCCATGTTGAGAACAAATCCTTATATGCGATGAAATATCCCAGATTCTGCTGCGCGCTTGATTTGCTCGAATACCGATCATCAGCTTCTTCATTGACATATGACTTTATCGATTCGTGATCAAATCCTCTGGAAACAAGCCACTGTTCTTCCTTGTCAGAAAGGTATTTATAAAATATAAATCCAAGAATATAATCCTTATATTCATTCGCTTCAATCTTTGACCGCATCTGATTTGCGGACTCCCAAATCTTTGTTGCAAGCTGCTGCTTATTCATAGCTTAAGCTCCTTTACTATCTGTAATATTCTATACCGTCTTTTTTATCATTACGGTTTCAAGCACCCGATCGGGACAATATAAACTCCATCTTCTCTTCGATATGCGTACTCTCCGGTGCCAACCACGATCATCATAAAGGATGGTGCGGGCATTTTCGTTGTGTCGATCTTTGCTGCAAGTGTCTTAAGATTCGCGGCACCTTCCTCGATCAACCGCTGTCCGCCGAGCTTGATCTCTGCCAGTCCGTATTTCCCATTCCGCAGATGAATCACCGTATCACATTCCAAACCGGTTTTATCCCGGTAATGCAGGACATCACCGCCAAGGTATTCCGCATAAACACGGAGATCTCTGACACACAGCGTCTCAAACAGCAGACCCAGGGTATTCAGATCGTTAATTAAATCGTTTGGGCCTACTCCAAGAGCTGCCGTCGCAATCGACGGATCGACATAGTATCTCGTGTCGGTTGTCCGGATCGATGTCTTCGAGCGCAGATTCGGATTCCACGCCGGCATATCCTCCACAACAAATATCTTCTTTAACGCGTTGATATAGGATGCAATCGTATCCTCACTCAGTGACTCCGTGTCATTTGCCTGAATGTCATCCCGGAGGACGGTATTCGCAACCTGTCCGCCCTGATTGCGTGCAAAGGATCTCATCAGGCGCTTCACTCGCTCCGGATCTTTCGTCACGCCGTCCGCCCGGTTGATGTCCGATTTCACCACAGCGTCATAGTAGTCTACTGCCTGTGTAAGAGCGATCTTTTCCCTCATGCCGATGGCATGCGGCCAGCCGCCCCGGCAGATCTGAAATGCAAGCTTACCGATATCCAGCGAATTGGTTCCCACAATCTGTTCCGGCGTTTTGAATAATTCTTCCAGACTGACTTCGCCGGAGGATTCACCGGATTCATAGAGGGACATCGGGCGCATCGTAAGCCATGTAAACCGACCGGTTCCCGAATGCGTGATCTCTCTTGACTCCACCGGCACAGCCGATCCGGTCAAAATGAACTGGCCTTCCTCACCTCTGGTATCCACCTCATATCTTGCCGCATCCCAAAGTTTGGGCGCGATCTGCCATTCATCGATCAGTCGCGGAACCTCTCCCTGAAGAAGTCGTTCCGGCGCAATCTCCGACAGCTGAATATTGGCATCCCGCCTGGACGGTTCATCCATTCGAAGTACGCTGTTCGCAACCTGCATGGCGGTGGTTGTCTTTCCGCACCATTTAGGTCCTTCGATAACGACTGCTCCCTTCGCTTCCAGTTTGTCCTTTAATATATCATCTACAATACGTGGTTTGTATTCTTTCATAGATTCACCTCTTACCTCAAAGAATAATACTTTTTCGGCGAATTGGCAACTTTTTGTTCGGCGAGTTGGCGCGTTTTCATTCGGCGAGTTGGCACGTTTTCATTCGGCGAGTTGGCGCGTTTTTATTCAGCGAGTTGGCGCATTTTCGTTCGGCGAGTTGGCACTTTTCGTTCAAAAAAAGCCACAGGACATCCTTCCGCAGTCTTTTGCTGCGTCTGACGCTCTGTGGCTTTTCCTGTCGTTCCAAAAAACTACGGACAGGGATGCTCCAAATTATTCCTCTTTCTTTGACTCGTTCCCTGTTTTCCTTTGTTTGCGGTCCTTTTCTTCAGCGGTTACAGGTTGATATCCCCATATGCCGGAAAACCGTATGCTCCCACCGCACTCTTGACCGCGGTTACGATCGCCATAGACATCACCTGTGCAGCCAGTGTTCCGACCATATCCATATCCGCCTGAACCGTTCCGTTAGAGAGAGCATAGATGGTATCACCATCCAGCGATGTGTGCACCGGGCGGATACAGCGGGCATATCCGTTGTGTGTCATGGATGCGATCTTAGAGAGCCGGGCCTTGTCAAACACCGCATTGGTCAGGATCGCTCCGATGGTCGTATTGGCGACAAAGCCTTTATTTTTGTTTTCCGCCATCTCATACATCACCTGTTCGGTGCTGCGGAAAGACTTTTTATCCTCCGTGAGGAGACCTGCAATCATCTTTCCCGTTTCCGGATCATAGATATCGCCGATGGCATTGACCGCAACGATCGCACCGAGCTGAACATCGCCGATCTGCACGGCGGCGCTTCCGATTCCGCTCTTCATGGAGTAATCCATGCCGAGATATTTTCCGACGGTCGCCCCACAGCCGGCGCCGTAATTGCCATCCCGGTAGTTCCGTTTTTCCGCATTGACACAGGCCTGATATCCCATCGCCCTGTCCGGACGCACCATCGGATCGCCGACCGTCAGATCAAAGATGTCCGACTGACAGATCAGTGGAATATGCGTGACTCCCATATCATATCCGATTCCCCGCTCTTCGAGGTACTGCAGCACGCCGTCCGTCGCCCCCAGACCAAAGGTGCTTCCGCCGCCGAGAACCAGCGCGTGAATTGTCGGCGTTGTGGAAAACGGTCTAAGTAACTCACATTCCCGTGAAGCCGGGCCGCCGCCTCTCACATCCACACCCGCTGCCATCTCTCCTTCGGCAAGAATCACCGTACAGCCGGTGGCTGCTTCCGCATTTTCTGCCTGTCCGATCCGAAAACCTTTAATGTCATTAATTCCGATTTGCTTCATGCTCTCTTCTCCCCGTCATTTTCCAGCAAAACCCGCAGCCAATCAGCTTTTGTGGTTTTGCCCCTTTTCCGCTCCAAGCTCTGTTTTTTCCATAACACTTGCCCTGCTTTCGAATTCTTTGCTAATTATACTATAAAAAAAGACTCGATAATATACCGTCATTGCGATCTGATCTTTCGCCGGTTTTCCCGGTCAATCCGGCAGAGGCTCAATGAACGCGCCGGAAAGATTACACTCTGTTCCTTCGCAGGTTTATCCGGCCGTGAAGAATTGCCAGGCACAGAGCATAGATCATTCATCATTTCATCCCATTTGTCATAGCAAAAATCTATGGCTATCCCCTTTTATAAAATATTGTATTTTCCGCAAAAAACATGCTTTAATGGCAATAACCAATTAAACTCCTATGTTTTAAAGAAACCAAGGCAAATCACGCTCCGGCAAGTTCCGGACGTTTGCGGAAAAATCCGGCAGGTCATATAAGCAAAGGCGTCCGGCGGACTACATTTTACTGCGGACAGTTACTGCGAAAAAAATATACTAAAAGTGAGGAACCATCATGAAAATTATTGATATACTGAACAAGAAGAAAACAACGCTGTCCTTTGAAGTATTCCCGCCGAAAAAGATCGAGAACTTTGATTCCGTTCAGCAGGTCACCGAGGAAGTTGCCGCATTAAAACCGAGTTTCATGTCCGTGACATACGGCGCGGGCGGAGGAACCTCCGAGTTCACGCTCAACATTGCCAAAAATATCCGCGACAAATACGGTGTGGAGGTGCTTCCGCACCTCACCTGCGTTTCCTCCACCAAAGAGGATGTCCATCAGATGCTCCGGAAGATACAGGCCAATGGTTTTGACAATATCATGGCACTCCGCGGCGATATCCCGAAGGACGGTGCCCCGCACGACGACTACCACTATGCTTCCGAGCTGATTGAGGATATCCGCGCTCACGGTGATTTCTGCATCGGCGCAGCCTGCTATCCGGAAGGTCATGTCGAGTGTTCTCACAAAAATGAAGACATCAAAAACCTGAAACGCAAAGTCGACGCCGGTGTGGATTTCCTCACCACGCAGATGTTTTTTGACAACGCGGAGTTTTTCAACTTTCTCTATCGCCTCCGCGAAAACGACATCCGCGTTCCGGTGCTTGCCGGTATCATGCCGATCACAAACGCCGTGCAGCTCAGCCGCTCCGTTGCCCTGTCCGGAACCAGTGTCCCGACCCGCTTCCGTGAGATCGTGGACAAGTTCGGAGACCACCCGGCAGCGATGAAGCAGGCCGGCATCATTTACGCAACCGAACAGATCGTGGACCTCATCGCGAACGACGTTCGCCACATCCACGTTTACTCCATGAACAAGCCGGATATCGCAGAAGCCATTCAGAAGAATCTCTCCGAAATCCTGAAGGTCTGATGCGATTGTCCGCGGAAAGAAATCATGATTGACATCAATTTGCATGAGGTATACCGTTTTCTCGGGGATCGGACCATCCGCCCCGGAGACGAACTCGATGAACGGATCCGCCGCTGCATTGGAAAAATGCAGCAGTCAGCTGCTCCGCGAAGCATCCACCGGAGATTTCCGGTCCGGACCAAATCTCCGGATCTTGTTTTCATCGCGGATCTGACGATCCGGTCCAAAAACCTGTATAAAAACCTGAAGGGCTGCGATGAAGTAATCCTCTTTGCCGCAACCGTCGGGGTCGGCATCGACCGGCTCATCCGCCGGAGCGAGGTCACAAGCATTCTGGACGCCGCGATCTATCAGGCGGCGGGCGCGGCGATGATCGAAGCTTATGCAGACGCCGAAGTCCGGGACCTCGCCGATGAAGCCCAAAAAACAGGTTACACATTCCGTCCCCGGTATTCCCCGGGTTACGGAGATCTCCCTCTGTCTCTTCAGAGGGACTTTTCGCGTCTTCTGGATATGGAAAAATGGTGCGGCATCACTCTGACCGATACGCTCCTCATGGTCCCCAGCAAATCCATCACCGCCTTCATCGGATGCGTGAAGAATTCCGACCGGATCAACAGAGAAACCGGTGTCTCCGGAGGAATCGTCTCCGGAACCGCGGTCTATGAAACCGTTGTCTCCGGAACCGGCTCCAATCCGGATGATTCCGAATATCTCGCCGATATTGTCAATCCGCTGGAACTGGAAACCTCATGTAAAAAACCGGAGCCTGACTCCCACCAGTCTTTCCGTTCCCCCGACAGGGATGCGGAACAGCCGGAACAGACCTCCGACATGACAGGCATTCCTTCGGAATCGGACTCGTGTCTGACCTGCAGCCACGCTCCGGACTGCCTCTACCGGAAACAGCCGGGCGCAAACACTCCTTGAACGTCAAACCGTAATTCAGCCCCGCACATTCCCCGCGGCATATGTATCGTCCGATTCCCGCATTCCGCGGGTGTTCGGACAGAATGATTTCATGAAAGATAGTTCAGAAAGAAAGAGAGAAACTGCGATGCGCAAAAACATATTAGACCGGATCGGAAAAGAATGGATATTTTTTGACGGCGGTACCGGATCGATTCTTCAGGAAAAAGGTCTTCAGCCGGGCGAACTCCCGGAAACATGGAATCTCACCCATCCGGACGACATCATTGACCTGCATCTCGGTTATCTGAATGCCGGTTCTCATATCTTCAACACGAACACCTTCGGCGCCAACCGTCTGAAATTCCCGGAGAATCTGGACGAGATCGTCACATCCGCCGTACGTCTCGCGAAAGAAGCCCGAACCCGTGCCGGCCGCGAGAACGACGCCTATATTGCCCTGGATCTCGGACCGACCGGAAAACTCCTTGCGCCCATGGGCGATCTTTCTTTCGACGACGCGGTTGAGATCTTTGCCGAAGTCGTGCGCATCGGAGCGAGAGAAGGCGCGGATCTCGTCCTCATCGAGACCATGAACGATTCCTATGAGGCGAAGGCAGCCGTTCTCGCCGCAAAGGAAAACTGCGATCTTCCGGTCTTCATCACCTGTGTCTTCGACGGATCCGGAAAAATGCTGACCGGCGGAACGCCGGAATCGGTGACCGCGATGCTGGAGGGTCTCGGCGTCGACGCATTGGGTACCAACTGTTCCCTCGGACCACGGCAGATGATCCCCATCGTGGAGCGTCTGGTGAAAGCTGCCCACGTTCCGGTCATCGTCAACCCGAATGCGGGGCTTCCGAAATCCGTTGACGGAAAGACCGTCTACGATGTGGATCCGGATGCCTTTGCCGGTTACATGAAAACCATCGCCGGACTCGGCGCATCCGGGCTCGGCGGCTGCTGCGGAACAACGCCGGAACATATCCGAAAAGAGATCGCTGCAGTCACAGCGCTTCCGTTCCGTATACCGACACCGGAAAAACACACCGTCATCTCCTCCTTCTCACAGACCGTAGAAATCGGCGGCGGCGCAAAACCGGTCATCATCGGCGAGCGTATCAATCCGACGGGCAAAAAACGCTTCAAGCAGGCACTGATCGAGCATGACATTGACTATATCGTGGAGCAGGGTCTTCAGCAGGAGGATGCCGGCGCTCTCGTTCTGGATGTCAATGTCGGCTCCCCGGAGATTGACGAGACAGAGCTTCTGGACGAGGTTATCATCCGTCTCCAGAGTGTGCTGGCACTTCCGCTCCAGATTGATACGGCAAATCCTGCAGCCATGGAGAGGGCACTGCGGCATTACAACGGCAAGGCACTGATCAATTCCGTAAACGGAAAGCAGGAGGTTATGCAGGCGGTATTTCCGCTGGTCAAAAAATACGGCGGTGTCATCGTCGGCCTGGCGCTCGATGAAGACGGCATCCCGGACAATGCCGACGGCCGCATCCGGATTGCAAAAAAGATCTATGAGACGGCAGCATCCTACGGCATTCCGAAAGAAGATGTCATCATCGACGGACTCTGTATGACCATCTCAAGTGATCCCCGGAGCGCGATCACCACACTGGAGACCGTTCGCCGGATCCGGGATGAACTGGGCGGAAGCTCGATTCTCGGTGTGTCG
>NZ_FOIL01000094.1 GCF_900101295.1 [Clostridium] aminophilum
AGCCGCTCACATGTGTAGACTTTTCTATCAAGGAAAAACAACATCACCTAATTTAGAAACCATTATTGCAAGAAATATTATACCGATTAGACCCGACAGGCACCGGGAACGAAAGCTAGCAGTAAAAATATTTCATGGTTTCCTCTACAGAGTAGCATAAAACAGATAAAATGAATATTTATTTTAGGCAGATATGAATCTGTCTTATTTGTGTGTCATAAATCAAGAAAAAGCAGGAAAGTCATTCACTTTCCTGCTAGTTTTTCTTTAGAGACGTCCAATAGCCAATGTTAACTTAATGACATTGCGCTTTCGCGTGCGCCCTCCCATTCATAAATCCGTCTACCATTGAAGAATCTGCGAAATTACTCCTCGTCCGCCTTGGACTCCTCGGTCTTTTCGCATTTCTCACACTTCTTTACCGGCTCGTCATCCTCGTAATCGAACTCATCCTCGTAATCATCGTCGAAATCGTCCTCATAGTCATCGAGGTAATCCGGTGTGAAGAAGCGGTATACCGCATAAGCGATCACGGCAATCACAGCAACTGCGCCGACAATCGAGAGAACCCAGATGATCCATCTCTTCTGCTTCTCCTCTTCTTCCTGTTTGTGGAGGAATTCGGACAATTTTGTCGCGTTCATGATCTCCTCAACCTTTGCAAGTGCGTCACTTCTCACGTTATCAAATCTGTTCATACGACCACGCTCCCTCTCATTCTACGGCTCTGCCGTGAGTTATTTTCTGAAAATATTATAGCACGAAAGCACATGTCAAGTAAACACTTGTGTTGATTTGAAAGCCTGCGCGATAACGTTTGGGCTGCGAACGTTATTCTACGAAATTATTGTTCCGTCCTTTTGAGTTTTGCAAATCCGGCAAGCATCTTTTTCTGTCCAACGCGGTCAAACTCGACGGTAACCTCGTAATCACGGCCCTCGTCTTTGATCGCCGTTACGGTTCCGGCGCCGAATTTAATGTGGGTTACCCGGTCGCCGGCCTCATAGTCCAGATGATCCGGCTTGGTCATCGCAGAACCTTTCTGGATTCCGCCCGGCCCTTTTTTCGCGGCACCTGCCGCGGACACACTCTTTAGACCGGCCGTGCCTCGATAGCTGCTGCCGAAACCGGAACTGCTGCCGGAACCTGCGCCGCCGAAGCCGGTTCCGCCGCCAAAGCCGAACCCGCCACCGAAGCCGGACCTGCTGCCAAAGCCGTTACCGCTTCCGGTAGACCGCCCTCTCGCCGACGGAGTCTCCCACGGAAGCCCGTCGGAATCCTCCCAGTCATATCTTCGGCGCTCCGAGCCGTAACCGCCGCCGAACCGGGATCCGTAACTCATACCGCCGGACAGATCCTTAACCTCGATCATATTCTCCGGGATCTCCTCGACAAAGCGGCTGACCGTCTCGCCCATCGTCTGTCCATGGATCATTCGCTGCGTCGCCGCGGTGAGAGTGAGCTTTTTCTCCGCCCGGGTAATGCCGACATAGCAGAGTCTTCGCTCTTCTTCGATGGCGGACGGATCCCCGTCAGAGATCGCCATGCCGCTCGGGAAGAGGCCGTCCTCCATGCCGCTCATATAGACATACGGAAACTCCAGCCCCTTTGCGGAGTGGAGTGTCATCAGCACCGCCCGGTTCTCGGAATCGTCCATGCTGTCGATGTCCGCCACAAGCGCTACTTCTTCCAGAAATCCGTCCAGTGTCGGATGATCTGTTCCGTTCGCATAACTGACAGCCTTGTTTTCCAGCTCGTCAATATTTTCCAGACGGGCCTCGGCCTCCACTTCCCCCTCCGCGCGGATCTCATCGCGGAGTCCGGTCTCGTCGAGAACCGCCTCGATCAGATCCCGGATGCTGATCTCGTTTGCGCGAATCCGGAAATCTTCAATCTGCTCCACGAATTTCTTCATTCCGTTCAGCGCTTTTCCCGCGCTCATGATGTTCTGCGCAGACTGCAGTCCGCGATAAAAGCTCATGCCGTTCGCCGCGGAAAACTCGATGATCTTTCCGACGGATGCCGCGCCGATTCCTCGCTTCGGAACATTGATGATGCGCTGTACCGCAATGTCATCGAGACCGTTCGCAATCGTCTTCAGGTACGCGAGAACGTCTTTGATCTCCTTGCGCTGATAGAAATTCACACCTCCCACCAGACGGTACGGGATGTTATACTGAAGAAATTTTTCCTCAACGATTCGGGACTGGGCGTTTGTCCGGTACAGCACGGCAAAATCGGAATAGTCCGCCTGACACGCCGCCTTGCGGGAAATGACATCTTTCGCGATTCCCTCGGCCTCCTCGTAGGCATTGCTGTAAAGTTCAAAGGTGACCTTGTCGCCCTGGTCGTTGTCCGTCCAGAGCTTCTTGTCCTTCCGGCCCCGGTTGTTTGCGATGACTTCATTGGCCGCATCCAGAATGCTCTTCGTCGATCGGTAGTTCTGCTCGAGTTTGATGACTTTTGCGCCGTCAAATGCCTTCTCGAAACTCAGAATATTCCGGATGTCCGCGCCGCGGAAGCCGTAGATCGACTGGTCATCATCGCCCACCACACAGAGATTGCGGTGGCGTTTTGCCAGAAGATCAATGAGACGGAACTGAACCGTGTTGGTATCCTGATACTCATCCACCATGATGTAACGGAACCGGTCCTGATAGTATTCCAGCACCTGCGGATATTTCTCAAAAAGCTGAACCGTCTTCACGAGAAGATCGTCAAAGTCGAGAGCATTGTTCTTTTTGAGTTCCTTCTGATACTCCATGTAGCAGTTTGCAAAGATTTTCCCCGGGAAGGAACCTCCGTTGTCGTCCATATACTGCTCTTCGTCGATCATCGCATTCTTGGCGGCAGAAATCTCGCTGAGCACGGACTTTTCCCGGAATTTCTTCGGATCGATGTTCAGCCGTTTCAGAATCTGCCGCATCAGCGCCTTCTGATCATCGGTATCGTAGATGGAAAAACTGTTCCCGTATCCAAGGTTATCGATGTAACGGCGAAGGATCCGGACACACATGGAATGGAAGGTCGAAACCCAGACGCTCTCCGCCCCCTGTCCGACAATCCGGTCGACACGCTCCCGCATCTCGGCGGCTGCTTTATTGGTAAATGTGATCGCGAGAATATTCCACGGCGCCACATTCATTTCCCCGATGAGGTAGGCAATGCGGTGCACCAGCACTCTCGTCTTTCCCGAACCCGCGCCGGCAAGGATCAGCAGCGGTCCTTCCGTCGACGCCACTGCCTCGCGCTGCATCGGATTTAATGTATTCAAATCGATCATAGATCCTCCAAATCGCACAGTTGTTCTGCTTTGCTGAATGTTAAGTATAATACATCCGAGGAAAAAAAGCGAGGGTGGGAATCTCTTGAAACATCGTTTTCATTACTATATAATGTTATTTGATTCCACATATGATTCAAAACACAGGCAAATATTGTGTTTTCCGTACATTATGTGTGCCGGGGCTTTCTTTTGGACCGGTAAATTCATGGAACCATGCACCAGAGGGAACAGATTATGCGATCGAATGACGAAAAATTCAAATCAATTCTGGAATACATCGACCGCCTGGACCACATTGATCCGGGGGAGATTCCGGGAATCAACTTATATATGGATCAGGTTCTCACGTTTATGAATGAGCGGCTCTCCGGCACCCAGCACAAGACGGAAGGTCCGGTCATCACCAAGACGATGATCAACAATTACGCGAAGAACCATCTCTTCCCGGCGCCGGTCAAGAAAAAGTATTCCAGAGACCACATTCTGATGCTGATTCTGATCCTCTATTACAAAAATGTCGTCTCTCTGTCGGACATCGAAGAGATCCTGACACCGCTCGGCGACCGGTACACCGGCCCGAATGCGGAGCCGGATCTGCCGTCCATCTACCGTGAAGTCTTTTCTCTCGAAACGGACCAGCGGGAACGGCTGAAACAGGATATCCGGGAGAAGTTCGACCGCGCGAAAGAGACCTTCCCCGAAGCGGAGGCCGAAGACCGTGAGCGCCTTCAGCTCTTTGCCTTCCTAAGCGAGCTGGCGTTCGATGTCTATCTGAAAAAAGAAATGATCGAACTCGTGGCCGATGAACTCCGGAACGAACACCCCGACAACAAAAAACATAAATGAACTGAAACAGGTATTCCTCATACGTCTGCCGTTATGAGAAATACCTGTTTTTTGAAATCCTTTTTTTAATCGTAATGTCACTGACGTTTTTGACCGATACCGCATGCCGGTCCCGCAGGTGCGGAAGCCTTTTCTGCTTCCATTTTACTACTTTAGCGGGGCATTTGTCTTCTTGAGTTCCGCGATGTACTCAAAACCAAACGACTCAATCTGATCCAATACTTTTCGGAACTTCTCTCCCATTTCACTCAGATTGTATTCCACGCGAGGCGGTACTTCCGCATACACCGTCCGGGTTATCAGGCGGTCTTCTTCTAATTGCCGAAGCTGCCTTGTCAGCATAGTTCTGGTAATCCCCGGGATATTTCTCTGCAGTTCGTTGAATCGCTGTGTTCCGGTGCTTAACTGAAACATAATAACGATGGCCCATTTGCCCTGCAATACCCGCTGTGTCGTTGCAAACGGACACTGTCCATAGATGCTCTTCATATGATTTTCTCCTGTATTCTCCACAATAGTCTCAAAAATGTGACTATGTAGTACAAATGTGCGTACTTTTATTTTTGACTCCAGATTCTATAATGATGATATCGCAGTCAAATACAAATAGCAATCACATGGAGGAAAACAAACATGACAAACTACCGCAAAGTAAGCACAGCAAACGATACCAGAACAGAGCTTCACGACGTACTCGGACTTACCGGTGCAGAGGTGAGCATGAACCATCTTCCCGCAGGAACCGGCGTTCCGTTCGTGCACGCTCATAAGAAGAACGAAGAGATCTACATTGTCTTATCCGGAAAGGGCAAGGCTGTTGTCGATGGTGACGAGATCCTTCTTCAGGCAGGAGACGTCGTTCGTATCTCTCCGGAAGGCAAGAGACAGTTCTCCGCGGCATCAGATTCCGAACTGAGTTACGCATGTATTCAGGTCAAAGCAGGATCCCTCGAAGGTTATACCGCCGAGGATGCCGTGATGTGCTGAATCGGTACCACAATCCGGGTTATCCGACGAGATGCAGCACGCTTCGCGAGTTACGAGCGTTTCGCCGCAGTCGCCAAGGCCTCGTGCAAACACAGGCTTTGGCCCGTTGTTGGCGATCGGATAGGGGAGATTTGACACTCCCCTTCCACACCACCGTACGTACCGTTCGGTATACGGCGGTTCAATAGTTTACACGAACTTTTAGATAGTGGGCTGATAAGGATGGATATCCGAGTCTGACCACTATTATCGTTTTGGTAAGCGCTGTGTTTAGCATCATCGCCGCTCTCCATGTGCCTTTTCTACAGTTAGCCAGTTCATGTACCTTCCATTCTGGCAAGTGTAGCGCCCTCAGCATCTTGTACCTCGTTCGCACCTTTTTCCATTGTTTCCAATACACTGCCCGGATTCTGTGGCGAAGCCACTCGTCCAGTTCCTCCATCAGGC
>NZ_FOIL01000019.1 GCF_900101295.1 [Clostridium] aminophilum
CGCCGGAAAGCGGAGGCGGAGGAGCTTGCGCGCCGGAAAGAAGAGGAACGCCGGAAAACCGCGGTTCAGGTAGATCTCGGCGAAGAGAAGGCTCCCCAGATCGTTTCGGTGGATGGAGAAGAAAAGATGCCGCCGGCTTCTCTGGTTTTGAAAAATGTTCCCTATTCGATCGACTCGAATCCGTTTGTGATCGGAAGAGAATCCGGAGATCTGCTGGTTCCGGTGGATTACATTTCCTATGAGCATGCAAAGATCGAATATATGGATGCATCGTTTTATGTCAAGGATCTGAATTCAACCAATCATACGATGGTCAACGGGATCCGTCTGGAACCGGAGGAAATGAAAAAGATCGTGGACGGCGATGTCATCACGCTTGGAAAACTGAACTTTGTATTTCGGATCGGGTAATTTGGAGAATGAAGAAAACGTATGACATTTTTGGCATAACCGACTGCGGAAATGTTCGGGCGGATAACCAGGACAGCCACCTGATCCGGACAGGAGCGGCCGGAGACGAAGAATTTTGTTTTCTGGCCGTGGCGGATGGCATGGGTGGCATGTCTCACGGTGAGGAGGCCAGCTGTACCTGCGTGGCAGTGCTTGAAACATGGTGGAAGACAAAAGTGGCAGAAGCATGGAAGCAGAACGCTTTTGATATGGAACAGCTGGAGCAGTCTCTTGACGAGGCCATTCGGGAGACCGATTCAACACTGCATGCTTTTTTTGAGCAGATCGGTGAACGGGGCGGCACAACGCTCAGCGCGATGTTTTTCTTTCGGGATTCGTATCTGTGCAAGCATATTGGGGATTCCAGGATCTATCGCGTGACGCCGGATGGATGGGAACAGATCACCCGGGACCATACCCTTTATGAGAAGAAACGGATGGAAGGAACGCTCACGCCGGAGAACGAAGCGGACGAATCGCTTCGGCATACGCTGGTCAATGCGTTGGGCATCGGAAAGATGCAGATCGATACTTATCGCGGCATGGCGGCCGCTTCGGACCGGTTTTTATTATGCTCCGACGGCTTTTATGAGTTTATGACGGCGCGGGATTTTCAGACCCTGGCCGGCGAAGGATCCGCGCAACAGAAGATGACAGCGGTTAAGGATGATATCAAGAGTAAGGAAGCAGACGATAATCTGACCGGCATTCTGTTGCAGAAATGCGGCATGGAACGCAGAACGACCGTGACGCTCGAACCGGAGAACGATGAATGATCAAGATCGGGAGAATATTATGAAAAATGAGATCAGATGCGCTGTCCTGACGGATGTCGGAGGCCGGGATCACAATGAAGACTGCGCGGACGCTCTTCAGGACGATCACTCGGCGCTGCTGGTCCTGGCAGATGGACTGGGGGGGCACGGGAAGGGAGAGGTTGCCTCGGCTCTTGCCGTTGAAACAGTGAAAGAATGCTGGAAAAAAGATCCGGACAGTGATATTCGAACATGGTTTGAGCGATCTCAGGAGAAGGTTCTGCAGGAACAGAAGGCTCAGAATGCGGAATCTCAAATGAAAACCACCCTGACCTGCGCGTTGATCCGGGATGGAGAGATCGTGAGAGGACATATCGGGGATTCACGGGCATATATTTTTCGGAACTGCCGTTATGAATCGAGAACCCTTGACCACAGTGTTCCCCAATCTCTGGTCAATGCAGGGATGATCCGGGAATCGGAGATCCGCCATCATGAAGACCGCAATCGCGTGCTCCGAGTGGTGGGCAGTCCGTGGAAGGAAGGGACCCGGTACTGTGATGTGGAAACCAGACAGACAGACGGAGCGTTTTATGCCGTTCTCCTGTGCAGTGATGGCTGGTGGGAACTGATCGATGAGAAAGAAATGTCCTCGTGTCTGAAAAAAGCGGATTCTCCGGAACAGTGGCTTGCCCTGATGCGCGAGATCATCCGTAGGAACGGCAGCGAAGGAATGGACAATTATACCGCGGCTGCCGCGTGGATAGGAAAAAAGAAGAAATCGTTTCTTTTTTAAGGTTTTAGGGGGATTTGCAGAACTATGAAGATGGTGAAATGTGATCAAAATCACATTTATGATGGGGATCGATATGCCTTTTGCCCATATTGCAGAGCCGGTGAAAACAGTGTGAGCGCAGCGGGACGATCTGACGACGCACGGAAGACGGTATTCCTCGGGGAGGAGGAAGCCCCGAAGGCAGCAGAGAGCCGCAGCCACAAGACGGTATTCCTCGGGGAGGAGGAAGCCCCGAAGGCAGCAGAGAGCCGCAGCCACAAGACGGTATTCCTCGGGGAGGAGGAAGCCCCGAAGGCAGCAGAGAGCCGCAGCCACAAGACGGTATTTCTCGGAGAGGAGGAAGCCCCGGAGGCAGCAGAAAGCCGCAGCCACAAGACGGTGTTCCTCGGGGAGGAGGAAGCCCCGAAGGAAGCAGAGGGCCGCAGCCACAAGACGGTGTTTCTCGGGGAGGAGGAAGCCCCGAAGGCAGTAGAGGGTCGCAGCCACAAGACGGTATTCCTCGGAGATGAAGTTGCTCCGGATGGCCGCAGCCATAAGACGGTGTTCCTCGGTGACGGGGAAAAGACGGATGGCGCGCAGACGGCGAAGAAAAAAGGAGACTTTAATATCCAGGTCAGTCTGTCACAGAACGAGCAGGATTTTGTCAGAATACATGCTCCGAAGTTATGCCTGAACTGCATGAAGAACACAATGGAAGATGACATGAAGTGTTGTCCGGATTGTGGATTCCGCAGAAATACTCCGCCGAGAGTTGCATTTCATCTGGCGCCGGGCCATGTCCTCAGCAACCGCTACATTGTTGGAACGGTTCTGGGTTTTGGCGGTTTCGGCATTTCCTATAAGGCGTGGGACACGGAACTGAAAACAGCGATCGCCATTAAGGAATATTTCCCGTCCGGATCCGCAAACCGGATCCCGGGAACCAAGAATGTGATCCGATATTCCGGAAAAGGAAAAATGAACTTTGAAAAGGGAATGGAGCGATTCCGGGAAGAGGCTCTGAATACCGCAAAGTTCAATCATCACCCGAATATCGTTCATGTGTATGATTACTTTGAGGAAAATGATACAGCCTACATGACGATGGAACTTTTGCAGGGAACAACGCTGGAAGAGTATGTCAAGACCAGGGGAGGGAAGATCCCGTATCAGGAAGCCGTGAGGATCTTCAGTTTCATTTCCGACGCGGTCGATGCGATGCATCAGAAAAACATGATCCATCGGGATCTCAGTCCGGACAATATCTATCTCTGTAATGACGGCAGCATTCGGCTGATGGATCTGGGCGCGGCCCGATTCTCGAGCAATATTGACGAATCGGATAAGACCGTGGTCGTGAAGATCGGTCTTGCTCCGCCGGAGCAGTACCATAAGAAAGGACATCAGGGACCGTGGACCGATGTCTATGCGCTGTGCGCGTCTCTGTACTGGGTCGTGACCGGCGTGGAACCCGTAGAATCAACCGATCGACTGAAAAAAGATGATCTCGTCACGCCGGTGGATATCGATCCGGATATCCCGGATTACCTGAACAGGGTCATTCTGAAAGGAATGGCGCTACGGGAAGATCTGAGATTCCGCTCCATGACGGAATTCCGAAAGGCGCTGAACAATCAGGAAAAGGTTCTTGCATTAGAAAAAGAGATCAAAAAGAGAAAGAAAAAGCGCGCAGCGATCCTGGCAGCCGGCTTTGCGGCTGCCGCGCTGATCGGATCCGGCGCATGGTACTATTACAGTTCGCAGCGGAAGTCGGTGGAACTGGGCGACGTTAAGGTAAATCTTTGGGTCCCGGAACCGGCGGGGACAGACGAAGAAATGACAAGACGGACGTGGGAGAATGCTTTGGGGCAGTTCCGGACGGATTATTCCCATGTCGATATTGAGATCACCTGCATTCCGGAAGAAGAATATGAAACGAAGGTGCTTCACAGTCTGGATGCGGAAGATGCGCCGGATGTTTTTATCAGCGACGGCATCCCGGCGCAGCAGACGGCCGGATTTGAAGATCTCAGTCCTGCCCTCAGCCTTCTGGACCACGCGAGCTACCGGTTCTTTGACGAATACGAAAAAATGTATTCCGATCATCGCCAGCTTCCCATTGGATTCCGTGAATTGGCGGTGTATGCGAATCCATTGATGATCCGCGAAGGAGATACATCTCCTTACCGTAACTCAGTGGAAGATTTCTGCGAGAAAAAGTCGGCATTTGCGATCGGCGATATTGGGGAGTATTCGGAAATACAGAATGTGATGCCGGGAGCATACACCGTCAATCCGCCGGACCATCAGGCGGTAGTATTTGACCATTTTCTCAGTGTAAATGGAAGTTCATCCAAAGAGAAACGGGATGCGGGCGTGCGAGTGGTATATTACCTTCTCGGAAGCGCGGCGCAGGATGTGATGTTTATCGAGAATCGCAGTTCCATGCCGCTGAACAAAACATCGCTGGAGAACTATTTCAGGGTCAATGCGGAGATCAGGGCGATCTCCGACGGGATCGATTCTGCGGAAGTGGTGGATCCGACATCGCTGGAGGCTCGAAAAGAAGCGATCTTTGCAGAACTGAAGAAAGAAGATGACCTGACGTATCTGGCGGGGACGGCGAACACTCCGGAAGAACAGCAGGCAGAGACAGAAGGCGATGCCCCGGAGGCTCAGCAGGCAGAGGAGAGCGCCCCGGAAGCGCAGCAGGCAGAGACAGAAGGCGACGCTCCGGAAACTCAGCAGGCACAGACAGAGGGCGCTCCGGAAGAACAGAACAAAGGCAGTGAAGAGAACGGATAAGTATTATGAATGAGACAGAAAACTATCATCTGGTGAGAGGGACGATCCTTCACGATCGCTATCGGATCGAGGAAGTTCTTGGAATGGGCGGCTTTGGGATCACCTATTCCGTTATCGATGAGAAGCTTCAGCAGAAGGTGGCCATCAAGGAATATCTCCAGGGAGAAACGGCTACCAGAGTGCCTGGAACAAAAGAAGTTATCATCTATGACGGTGAGGCGGGAGAACAGTTCCGGGCCGGCAGAGAAAAATTCATCGAAGAATCGGAAAAACTGGCAAACCTTCGTTCAGAACAGGAAGTTGTGCATATTTTCGATTATTTTGAGGAAAACAACACAGCGTACATTGTCATGGAACTTCTGATCGGCGAGACGCTCCGGGAGAGAATGAACCGGGTTCACCGGATCCCGGTTCAGGAAGCCATTCAGATCCTGATCCCGGTGCTGAACGGATTGGAAAAGGTCCATGCCCAGGGACTGCTGCACCGTGACATCGCGCCGGATAATATCTTTTTGCTGTCATCCGGTGAGGTAAAGCTTTTTGATTTCGGCGCGTCCAGATATGCGGTGACGCAGAAAAGCCGAAGTCTGACCGTTCAGGTCAAGAGCGGATATACACCGGTGGAACAGTATCAGAGCCACGGCAATCAGGGGACATGGACGGATGTCTATGCGGCTGCTGCCGTATTCTACCACATGGTTACCGGAGAGATCCCGCCGGATTCGATGGAGCGAATGACCGCTGATACGCTGGTTCCGCTGTCCAAAAAAGCGGTCGGGGTCAGGGAGAGCCTGAGCAATGCCGTAATGAATGCGCTGAACGTCTTTCCGGAGAACCGGACTCCGACGGCAGAAATGTTCCGCAATGAGATCTGCGCGGAGGAGGTAAAGCGCCGGGCAGAAGAGAAGAAAAAGGAAGACATCGGAAAAATGCCGTTGTGGCAAAAATGCGCCGTTGCGGGAGCCATTGCGATCGCGCTGGGAGGCGCTGCCTATGTCGCAAGCGGAGCGGGGATCAGGGATATTGCCCGATTCAGTAACCCGGCGTCGTCTGCCGTCCGCGTTCCGAATTTTGTCAATATCGACCTTTCCGCGGCGGAAGCGATGGCGAAGGACACCGGCATCCGAATCAATGTAGTGTCAAAGAAATACTCCAATGAGATCCTGAGAAATCGCATTATTGAACAGAACGTCGGCAGCGGAGAGGAAGTTCCGGCGGAAGGAACGGTGGACGTGGTCGTTTCCGCCGGTATCCAGCCGACAAACGTGCCGGATGTGACGGGTATTCCGAAAGATGACGCGCTTTCGGCCCTCGGAGCTGCCGATCTGATCGCCAGCTTCAGCGAAGAATACTCTTATTTCAAACCGGGCATCGTGATGGGACAGAGTCTGGAAGCCGGATCCATGGTCGACACCGGCTCGGAGATTTCGGTGACCCTGTCCGGAGGATATCAGGATGTCAGCCTGAAAGGCCAGGGAACGGTCGGGGATTTCACCGGACGTTTTCTTGATGAAGCCGGTCAGCAGGCTCAGCAGGATCACTATTATATCGAGCGAAGCGGACTGGAATACAGTGATACCGTTCCGAGAGGCGCGGTCATTCGGCAGGAGCCGGCGGCCAATGCGACGATCGATTATTATGACGTGGTAAGACTCGTTGTCAGTGACGGACGGGAGAGAACGAAAGTTCCGTCAGTTGAACTGACAGAGCAGAGCGCGGCAAGACAGCTTCTGGAAGACGCAGGACTTACGGTTGAGATCACAGAGATCTCCAGCGAATCGGTGGCAAAGGGACTTGTTATGGTGCAGGATCCGGTTGCTGACACCGAGCTTGAAAAGGGATCCGTAGTTCATCTTACGGTCAGCGGCGGCACTCTTGCCAATGTTGCGGCAACGGAGCAGCGCCAGGCGGCGCAGAGTCAGGCGGCGCAGCAGCAGGCAGCGCAGCAGCAGGCGGCGCAGCAACAGGCGGCGCAACAGAAAGCAGCGCAGCAGCAGGCGGCGCAGCAACAGGCGGCGCAACAGAAAGCAGCGCAGCAGCAGGCAGCGCAGCAACAGGCGGCGCAGCAGAAAGCAGCGCAACAACAGGCAGCGCAGCAGAAAGCAGCGCAGCAACAGGCAGCACAGCAACAGGCGGCGCAGCAACAAACCGCAAAACAGCAAAACAAAGGCGGCGCTGAGGCGGCGGTTTCGGATGATGCATTTGCAAAACTGATGGGCGGCTGAGCTCTGTGTTATAGGAAATTTCTCCGAAATTCCTATAACACAAAAACGCTCCGCGAGGATGCGCACGCCGCTGCAAGGAAAAATGTCACCTTACGGTGACCAGCGGCGGCACGCAATGTCCGTCAAGGTCCCATCAGGAGTGAGGAGATGGGGGAGCCGAAGTCCGCTTGCGGACTTTGTTCAAGAGTTAAATCCATTTAATGATCAGGCAACTTAATATGTGAATAATATGCGGGAGGAAAATGAAATGAAAAGAAAAACAGCGTTGATGGTGTTGACTTCACTGGTTTTGAGCTGCGCAGCAGGGGTCCCTGCGATGGCGGCAAGCTGGCAGCAGGAAGTAGACGGAAGATACTGGTATCTGAAAGATAACGGCTCTTACCCGGCGGATGAGATCTGTGAGATCGATGGGAAAAAGTATCTGTTTGACGCATCCGGATATATGCTGACGGGATGGCAGAACTTTAAGGGGCATACATATTCGTTCGATGAGACCGGAGCGATGCGGACGGGATGGTATCAGGACGGAAATGTATATTATTATTTAAATGAGTATTCCGGAGAGATGACGACCGGTTTTCAGGACGTGGGCAACTACACCTATTACTTCAATGATGAGGGAAAAATGCAGACCGGCGTGATTGAGGTGAACGGACTTCATTACAGAACACTGGATGGCGGTCAGATCATCAAGGACAAAAAAATGAAGATCAACGGAGTGTATTTCTCCTTTGATTCGAACGGAGTCACATCTGTTTACAATAAGGATTACAAAAAATGGATGACCGTGGCTTCCAACGAAGATCAGGTTGATGAGGTGAAATACAAATTGGAGGACGATCTGAACAGCGGTCGGCTTACCCGCAGACAGTTTGAGGATGAAGCACGCAGAAAGTTAACGCAGATGGATGTGTCGACAGCGGAGATCAATGACTTTATTCAGGAAGTGTTCGATTCATATAATTGGACTTATGTTCCGGATCAGAGCTATTACGAGGAAATGTTGGATACCTGGAACAGCCAGTGGGAAGACTGAGAGTGATCCGATCCGTCTGGCGCGGAGACAGATCTAAACTGTAAACATAGTTGACTGATGTAAGGCGAGGGAAAAATGTTTTGTTCAAATTGTGGTGAAAAGGTTCCGGATGGCGTGACGGCCTGCCCGTATTGCGGTGAACGGCTGGAGGACGATGCAGCGGAAGCGCTTGAAGAAAAAGGGAATGAAAACACGGTGGCTCCGGCGGACAGCGCGGTTCCGGCAGACAACGTGGCTCCGGCGGACAGCGCGGCTCCGGCAGACAGCGCGGCTTCGGCCGGAACAGGCCCCGTTTCTCCGGATCGAAAAAAGAAGAAATTTCCGCTTATTCCGGTTGCCGCAACCGTAGCCGCGGCAGTGGTCGCCGGCGGCGCATTTTTCGGGATCCGGACATTCCTTGATGGCAGCAGAGAAGAGAAACAGGTCTACTATTTAAAGGATAATGAACTTTTCCGTCAGCAGAAAAAGCCGCTGTCTCTTACCTCCAAATATTTTGAAGATAAAGCGGATGCGGACGGAATGGGGAATGCCGTTACCGAACCGGAGACCAGTGGAGACGGGAAATATGTGTTTTTCCCGGAGAGGATCAGCAACGGTTCCTATCAGCTGCGCTATATGCCGAAAAACGGCGGAGACAGTGAAAAAATCGATTCGGACGTGACCACATTTTATGCCATGAACGGCAATTCCGTGCTCTACGTCAGGGATCATGCCCTCTACATCAATGATGTAAAGGGAAACAAGAACAAGATCATGTCGGATGTGGACCGCGTTTTCAAGATCTCAAGGGACAAGGAGAGCGTTCTTGTCCAAAATCAGGATGGAATGCTCTATAGCGTGACGTCCTTATACAAGGAGCCGAAGAAGGAGAAACTGGATTCGGATGTGGCAGCGATCTGCGGATCCACCGATGATCTGAAAACGATCATGTATACGAAAGAGAATGGCACACTGGAATCCGGAAGAACAACGTACGCGTTATATGTGAACCGGAATCTGAGCGATAAGGAAAAACTGGCATCAGATCTTTTGGATGTGCCGACGACCTATACTGCTGACGGGAAACTGTGGGCCATCGCGGAGAAAGACAACGGCGGCGACATTTCCCTGTGGGATTTTGTCGATGATGACTATCCGGGCGATGCGGACATGAAAGAGCCGAGACGGGTGGATTACGAGATCACGAAGACGGTCACGGACTGGTGGGGAACGCATACGACGACGGATGTTTCGCCGGAGTACCGTACAAAGTATGAGGAATACCAGAAAAAGATCGACCGGGATGATTTCCGTGAGCAGCTGAAGAAAGACAAGCCGGGCTTTAACGATGTGAAACTGATTGCCTATGCTTCGGATGGCACGAATCAGGAACTGGCCCAGGGATATTTCAGAGCGCTTCTGAACAGTGACAGCGGGGAAGAAAACAGTCTGATCATGTTTACCATGCTGGAGCAGGACGGCGTGACAAAGACAGCGCTGTCGGATGTCTGGTCGAAGGATTCCAGCACGCGATCCGGAAATCTGGACGATCTGCGTGCGAAGATCTACAATCAGTCAAAACTGAATATGATCTATAAGAACAAGAAGTCCGTTGTCGACCTGTCTTCGGAAGGCTCGGGCGCATATTCGGCGGACGGCGCTTCTGTTTACTGGGATCGCAAGTCCGGAACCGCATATCTGTCCGCATATAATTCAGATGAAAACCAGAATGATCTTTTCTCTCTGAACCTTGATAAGGGCGGACTTGCAAAGCTCGACCAGGATGTCTGGAATGTGACGGCCTGTGAGGGATCCGTATTCTATCTGAAGGACGCCAACAATCAGGGAATGGGAGATCTGTATCGCGACGGAACTTTCATTCAGTCGGATTGTGACGGACTGATTTGCGCTCAGGGCAACACGAAGAACTCGGAAGTATTCTTCCGTGGAGACCGCAGCTCCAGCACAGGACTTTACACGCTATACTGGCTGGATGGGAAAAAGGGCGTGAAGGTCGCGGACGATGTGGGAGATGAAGTCGCGCTGGACGGCAAAAAGATCGCGGTTCTGTATGACTACAATACCAAACATTGGTATGGCTCCCTCGGAATTTTTGACGGCAAAAAGCTCGAAAAGATTGATGATGATGTTTCTGCAGTATGGTATCGCTGATTGAAATGGAGAGACGATCGTAATGTTTTGTACGAATTGTGGGCACCCGCTTCCGAAGGGGGCAAGATTCTGCACAGAGTGTGGTTCTCCGGTGACGGAAAGTGAAGCGCCTGTGGAAATGGATCCGGTTTCGGAGGGGGATCCCGGCGAACGTCCGGAGAGACCGGAAGACACGTTGAAGGATCCGGACGGCATGCGGGTGAAGCCGGACGGCGCGCGGGAGGATCCGGATGATATGTCGGAGTTTCCGGGCGATGCACCGGAAAACGAATCGGGGACCGGAGAATTCATTGAATCGGAAACTCTCCGAAAAAGAAGGATCCTTCCAATTATTCTGGGGATCCTGATCGCTCTGGTGGTTGCGGGAATCGTTGGAGTTATGGCATATTTCCACATTGTTGGCAGACCTTCGGAGCAAGAGCCGACGGTGGAAGAGGAGAACAGGTCGGAAACGGCCTCTGCGGAGAGTGAAACGGAAACCGGGAGTATCGCCGAAACGAAAGCTCCTGTCGGGGAACCGCAGCAGTTGAGCATTCAGATTCGGCAGATCGAGAACTCAGCATTTCCTATTGTAAAATTCTATGCCAATATCACAGACAGCAGCGGAGAAACGGTCCGGGAGCTGAGCGCGGAACAATTCCGCGTCGAGGAAATCCAGGCAGACGGGACGTCCAAGCCGGTCGACTTGCAGGAGGTCTATCAGGTGCTGAATTCGGATAAGGCTTACATCGATCTTGTGCTTGACCGCAGCTCCAGCATGGACGGTGGAAGAATGGAGCAGGCGAAGGCTGCGGCTTCCACGTTCCTGAACAATATCCGTCAGGGAAATTCCGTCGAGATCATTTCCTTCGACGATAATGTGTATCAGAATTATCCGTATTCGACCGACCTGGAAGGCGGACGGGCGGCGATCAGTGCTATCACGACAAGGGGAACCACAGCCCTTATGGATGCCTTGTACGCCGGCATTTTTGACACCTATTATGCCGGGGACGGCGCAAAGTGCGTGATCGGGTTTACGGACGGGATGGAGAATGCCAGCAATTACACGGTGAATGATGTGATCAGTCTGTCGCAGAGCACCGGTATCCCGGTATATCTGATCGGCATCGGAGACAGCATTGACGGCGGCGCCCTCGCGGATCTCGCACATCGGTGTTCGGGAGAGTATTATTCCGCCTCGGATCGCGACCTCGAGACGGAACTTCGAAATATTTACGACCGTATCTACACGGAACAGCAGAACGATTATGTCTTTACCTATCAGGCACCGGATGAATCCGATACCGCAGCCGTGCGAAAGATCTCCCTTACGGCAAAAGATGATTCGGGATATATCGGAACCGTGACAAGAGAGTATGCTCCGGTGACACAGACCGCGATCGACAGGAACTTTGGCATCGATAAGGACCAGATCATTCCGGACTCCAGCAGCAGAGCGATCACGGCAGCGGACCTGAACGGTCTCAGCCTGGCGGAGCTCCGGATCGCGCGAAATGAGATCTTTGCCCGC
Source organism: [Clostridium] aminophilum (assembly GCF_900101295.1). Taxonomy (GTDB): domain Bacteria; phylum Bacillota; class Clostridia; order Lachnospirales; family Lachnospiraceae; genus Clostridium_R; species Clostridium_R aminophilum_A. Next base: position 11,711 of record NZ_FOIL01000019.1, read on the forward strand.
CATGGCCGCATGTTTAAGGATATCCTGCTGAATCAGTGGTTCCTCTCGAAGAGCTGGTATCTGCAGATCGATACAAAATACTCGCCGGCAGATTATGAGCGCCTGAATCCGTCTCCGCTCTCAAAACTGGAGAGCGCAAACTGCAACCAGATCATCGCGAGGGAAAAACAGATCACGGAGAATGAGATGATCTTCCCGAACGCTGCAACGGTCCCGCTGGTCACATACGATGTGGCGCTGACAAAAGCCGTCCTGAAGAAGGCATTGTCACAGGTTGAGACATACCCGCAGTCGGCAGTCCGGGATCAGAATATCGAGTTCATAAAATCGGCGATCGCCAATGCAAATATGTAATATGGCGGTAGTGGAACGCTGACGCCGCAAAGGGGAGAGGTATGATACCTCTCCTTTTTGTGATATAATAACAAAGCATTTGTCCAAATGAGCGGAAGAACAGCATTTGGAACGATAAAACGATCAATGGTATCGAAAACAGCAGGGAGGAAGCTATGACGGAGAATCGGTACGGGGACACGAAAAGCCGGAAACAGATCCAGCGGCGCGTCGGAATTGGCCGCTGGCTGAGAGAGATCTTCATCATCCCGGGAATGGAAGCGGAGGAAGGATATTTCGTCGCTTTCTTTCTGCCGGTGCTGGTGATGCTGGTCACCTTCGTGAACCGCAGAATCTGGCCCTTCGGCGACAATCAGTTTCTGCGCACGGATCTGTATCATCAGTATGCGCCGTTCTTTTCCGAACTGCAGTATAAGCTCCAGCACGGAGGAAGTCTTCTCTACAGCTGGGACATCGGCATGGGCGTCAATTTCAGCGCCCTCTACGCGTATTATCTCGCGAGCCCGGTCAACTGGATCGTCGCGCTGATTCCAAAGGCACATCTGATCGAGTTTATCACGGCCCTGATCGTGCTGAAGATTGCCCTTTCCGGCGTGACCTTCACCTATTATCTGAACCATCATCTGGGGGCGCCGATGTTCGGCGCCGGAATCTTCGGCGTGTTCTACGCCCTGTCGGGATATCAGGCGGCATACAGCTGGAATATCATGTGGCTCGACTGCATTCTGATGTTTCCGCTGATTCTTCTCGGACTGGAGCGCCTTGTGTTTGAGGGAAAGGGGCTTTTTTATGGCATAGCGCTGGGATTCTCGATCCTTTCGAATTACTATATTTCCATCATGATCTGCCTGTTTATGATCGTGTACTTTGGCTGTCTTCTGATTCTTCGGGGAGCCTGCCCGTGGAAGAAATTCTGGGCATCGGTAGGCCGGTTTGCCTTCTATTCTCTTCTGGCCGGTGCACTGGCGGCGGTGATGCTTCTTCCGGAGATCGCGGCGCTCCGGCGCACGGCGTCGGCAGATATGGATTTCCCGAAAACCTGGGAGACGTATTTCCCGATATTTGATATGATCGCCCGCCATATGTGCGGCGTCACGGTGGAGACGGGACTGGATCACTGGCCGAATGTTTTCTGCGGTACCGCCGTGTTCCTGATGGTGCCGATGTATTTTGTGAGCCGTCGGATCGATCGGAAGCAGAAACTGGTCAATGGAGCACTTCTGATCTTCTTTTATGCCAGCTTCTCCATCAATATACTGAACTTTATCTGGCACGGACTGCATTATCCGAACAGTCTTCCGTGCCGCCAGTCCTTTATCTATATTGCGCTTCTTCTGACGATGTGCTGCCGTGTCTACCAGAATCTGGATGAGCTGAGCGAACGGCGGATCGGCATGTTTCTTGCCGGCGCAATCGGGTTTGTACTGCTGGCGGAGAAGACGGTGACGGATGACGCGTTTAAATTTCCAGTGTTCTATGCTGCCATAGGACTTCTCGGCCTGTACGCGCTGCTCATGTTTCTGTACAGAAAAAGAAGATTTTCGGCGGAGACCATGGCAGTGCTTCTCATCCTGGCAGCGTTCGGAGAGAATCTGGCGAACACGATGATCACCAGCGTGCCGACCACAAGCCGGGCATCCTACACGGCGGACAATGCAGGAATCCGGATGCTGACCGGGGAACGGCCGACCGATGTCGGTTTCTACCGCATTGACAAGAGGGATTACCGCACGAAAAATGACGGCGCATGGATGAATTTTCCGTCCCCGTCGCTGTTTTCATCCATGACGGATGCCAATATGACCTCGCTGTTCTCCAAACTCGGCTGTGAAGGATCGGTCAATGCTTACAGCACACAGGGTGTGACTCCGCTGGTGAACAGTCTGTTTTCGATCCGGTATACCTTATATAATAGAGAACAGAATGACCCGAATCTTCATTTTATTCAGGAATCCGCCGGGATGTACCTGTACGAAAATCCGGATGTTCTCTCTGTCGGGTTTATGCTTCCGGAAGGCCTTGAGAAAGATTGGAAGCTGAGCGGCTCCATTGCCCCGGAGGTGCAGAACCATCTGGCGGAGCTCCTTGGATTTGACGATCTGATGAACAGCGTGATCTCGCAGGAAAAATCCGGAATGTTGTCCTTTACGGCGGATGAGTCCGGGGTGTATTATATCCGTCTGAGCAACCGCTCCGTCAAAAAAGCGAAGCTGACTGTGAACGGACGGACCCAGACCTATGAGGACCTGCAGCGGGACTACCTGATTCCGGTAGGATATGTGAATGCGGGACAGTATGTCTCGCTGGAATCCACCTCCCCGGTCAATGAGGAACCGCGCGGAACAGTCTACCGGTATGATTTTGACGCGCTGAAGCAGGTCACATCAGTGCTGGGAAAAGAACAGCTGAACGTTTCGGAGTGGAAGGACAGTTTTCTCTCGGGAACCGTCACGACGGCGAAGGGAGGAGATCTTTTTCTCTCCATTCCGTATGATAAAGGTTGGAGCGTGACTGTTGACGGAAAAAAGAGTATAATAGATGAGGCTTTTGGGTCGTTAAGTAAAGTGAAGCTTGATCCGGGCACACATAGGATTGAACTCCGGTATATGCCGCAGGGACTGATCCCGGGGGCGGCAATCAGCGGCGCGGCGGTGCTGCTGATGATACTGCTGGCTGTTTTCGGTCGAAGGAGAGACAGGAGAGCCGCGCAGATACCAGCGGAATATCATCACTCTGAGGAGTTAGAGTTAAAAGGAGAACATATTGATGAAGAAGCTTGAAGAGTACGTCAGAAATATTCCGGATTTTCCGGAACCGGGCATCATTTTCCGTGATATCACGACGCTTATCAAAGATCCGGACGGACTGCAGATGTCGGTGGACGGACTCTGCGACATGCTGAAGGATGTTGATTTTGATATCGTGGTGGGCCCGGAGTCGAGAGGATTTATCTTCGGCGTTCCGGTCGCATATAAGATGCACAAGGGTTTCGTTCCGGTGAGAAAGAAGGGTAAACTTCCGTGGAAGACCGTGTCAGTCACCTATGATCTGGAGTACGGAAGCGCGGAGCAGGAGATGCATGCGGACGCCATTATGCCGGGACAGAAGGTTGTCATCGTGGATGATCTGCTGGCGACGGGCGGAACCGTGGAAGCGATCAAAAAGCTGGTGAGAAAAATGGGCGGCGAGGTAGTGAAGATGTGCTTTGTCATGGAACTGGCCGGCCTTGAGGGAAGAAAGAAAAACGAAGATACAGAGGTGGATGCGCTCATTACCTATCCGGGTAAATAACGCAGAAAACCGTTCGGTATGCCGGGGAGCAGTTCCCCGGCATATTGCATTTTTGGCTGGTATTATTTATAATAGTAACATTACAATGCTTTAAACTTTTGCGGTCAGTCTGCCGATGATGATGATGTCAGAATGAGTCGGCGGCTGACGAGATCACGGGCGAAATCTGCAGGAAACGAACCGTTACCGGACGACACAGGACTTGAGGACAGGAGGTGCTTTGCATGGAGAATACCGAACAGACCACGAAAGTGGAAATGACGCCTGCAAAGGCGGAACAGAAGATCGAGCATCCTTCCGATTTCACAAGTCCGGAGATTCTTTACAGACAGCTGATCGCTGCGATCCGGAGATATCATCCGTCGGACGATCTCAGCATGATCGAGAAGGCGTATCGCATCGCCTTTGAGAATCATAAGGATCAGAAACGAAAATCCGGAGAACCCTACATTATTCATCCGCTCTGTGTGGCGATCATTCTGGCGGATCTCGAGCTTGATAAGGAGACGCTGACCGCCGGCATTCTGCATGATGTTGTGGAAGATACGTCCATGACCTACGATCAGGTGAAGGAAGAGTTCGGCGTGGAGGTTGCGGAACTGGTGGACGGCGTCACCAAGCTGACCCAGATCTCCTGGCACAAGGATAAACTCGATATTCAGGCGGAGAACCTGAGGAAAATGTTCCTCGCGATGGCGAAGGATATCCGCGTCATTCTGATCAAGCTGGCCGACCGTCTCCACAACATGAGAACGCTCCAGTACATGACGCCGGCGAAGCAGCAGGAGAAGGCCAGAGAAACCATGGACATCTATGCGCCCATCGCCGACCGTCTCGGTATCAGCCGGATCAAGACAGAACTCGACGATCTCTCGCTCCGATATCTGGAACCGGAAAAATACAAAGAGCTGGAAGAGAAGGTTGCAAGCCGCAAGGGAAGCAGAGAGAGTTTCATCAATGCGATCATGCACGAAGTCTCCGAGGAGATGAAAAAGCAGGAGATCAGCTGCAAGGTTACCGGCCGCGTAAAGCATTTCTTCAGCATTTACAAAAAGATGGTCAACCAGAACAAGACGCTGGACCAGATCTACGATCTGTTCGCGATCCGCATTCTGGTGGACAATGTGAAAGACTGTTATGCGGCACTGGGCGTCATCCATGAGATGTACAAGCCGATCCCGGGCCGTTTCAAAGATTATATCGCAATGCCGAAACCGAATATGTACCAGTCGCTTCATACGACGCTGATCAGCCGGACGGGCCAGCCCTTCGAGATCCAGATCCGCACGTATGAGATGCACCGCACCGCCGAATACGGTATCGCGGCGCACTGGAAATACAAGGAGAGCGGCGGAAGCCTCGAGAAGAACAACATCGACAACACGGAGGCAAAACTGTCCTGGCTGCGCCAGATTCTGGAGTGGCAGCAGGATATGTCCGACAACCACGAGTTCATGAACATGCTCAAGAGCGATCTTGACCTGTTCCAGGACAGCGTATATTGTTTCACTCCCACCGGAGATGTCAAGAATCTCCCGAAGGGGTCGACCCCCATCGATTTCGCGTATTCGATCCACAGTGCGGTCGGCAATAAGATGGTGGGCGCCCGCGTCAACGGGCAGCAGGTTCCGATCAACTATGTGATTCAGAACGGCGACCGCATCGAAGTTGTCACGTCACAGAATTCGAAGGGACCGAGCCGCGACTGGATGAACTTCGTGCGGAGCACGCAGGCGAGAAACAAGATCAACCAGTGGTTCAAGTCTGAACTTCGTGAGGACAATATCCAGCGGGGACGCGAACTTCTGGATCATTACTGTAAATCCAAGGGAATCGAGATCGGTTCGATCAACAAGCCGGAATATCAGGAAAAAGTGCTCCAGCGCTATTCCTACCGCGACTGGGAATCGGTTCTGGCTTCCGTCGGCCACGGAGGAATCAAGGAAGGTCAGGTCATCAACAAGATGGTCGAGGCCAAGAAGGCCATCGAGCGCAAGAATATCACCGACGAGACGATTCTGGATACGATCCAGGCGGACGGCAACAAGATTCCGATCACGCCGGTCAGAAGAAGCAAGGCGAAGACCGGAATCATCGTCAAAGGTCTCGGCGATCTGTCCGTGCGTTTCGCAAAATGCTGTAATCCGGTTCCGGGGGACGAGATCAAGGGATTTGTCACCAGAGGCCGCGGAATCACGATTCACCGGAGTGACTGCATCAACATCCTGAGTCTTCCGGAAGATGAGCGGGAGCGAATGACGGATGCTGAGTGGCAGGCACCGGAGGACACGAACGGCACCGAGAAATACACCACCGAGATCCGCATCTACGCCAACAACCGAGTCGGTATGTTCGTCGATATCTCCAAGGTATTCAGCGAGCGCAATATCGACATCCAGAGCATGAATGTCAAGGTAAACAAGCAGGGAAAGGCGACGATCATCTGCTCCTTCGACATCCACAGCAAAGAAGAACTGGCATCGATCGCGGAAAAGCTCCGCCAGATCGAAGGCGTTCTCGACATTGTCCGGAGCGCCGGCTGATGAACGAGACGAAACATGATATGATTTTGGCCCGGTTCCGGCTGTCTTCCGTGGGCATCCGGGCCGGGCATTCCTGTGTCACGACAAAAGGCAGAGGTTTGCAGGAAAGCTTTTAAACTTCGACGGGCGGCTCGGATACGGATTCAGAATCATCTGGTCCGTGCCTGAGCCTGGAGGACAAAAGTTTGAAAGTAAGCTTTCAAACTTTGATTGACGGCTCAAATAGACAAGCAAGCTTGTCTGCCTGAGCCTGGAGGACAAAATATGTATATTCAGACCATCTGTGTCGGCAACATTGAAACGAACTGCTATCTGGTGTCCGGCTTCAAGCCGGGAAACGGGCAGATTCCGGGCATTCTGATCGATCCGGGCGCGGAAGCGGAACGGATTCTTCGCGAGGTTGCTAAGAAAAACCTGAAGATCGAGGCGATTCTTCTGACTCACGGCCATTACGACCACACCGGCGCGCTGGAGGAAGTCCGGAAAGCGCTGAATGCAAAGGTCTATGCCTGCGACAGAGAGAGAGAGGTTCTGGCGGATCCGGCGAAAAATCTTTCCGGCGATCTCTATGTCTTCGGACCGGGTCACGGAACGAGTTTTTCCGCCGATGTGTGGGTAAAAGACGGCGATGTGCTGGAACTGGCGGGCCTCAGGCTGAAGGTCCTTCACACGCCGGGACACACGGAGGGAAGCTGCTGTTATTATGAAGAGGCGGAAAAGGTTCTCTTCTGCGGAGACACCCTCTTTTACCGTTCCTGCGGACGCACGGACATGCCCACCGGAAGCATGCAGCAGATTGCGCATTCCGTATGCCAGATCCTTTTCCGGCTTCCGGATGATGTGACTGCGTATCCGGGTCACATGAATGAGACACAGATCGGATATGAAAAGATTTACAATGTGCTCGCGAAATACGCGAGCTGGGAGACAGATATATGATCACCATCCTTTTAAATGACAATTCCTTTGAACAGGACATCCGCGAGCTTCTGATGGCATTTTTTCCGGGAGAAGATTTCTCCCATAAGGAGAAGGATGCAGCGGTATCCCGTATTACAGCCCGGGGAACGCAGAAAGAAGACGGAACCTTTCTTCTGGAAGTGACCGAACGGGCCGCGGGAGAAGCGGTGCGGACGGAGAATGCAGAATTTGCGGTGGACCGTTCCGTGCGGAAACTGGCGAAAAATGAGATCAAGCGCCGGCTCTACCGGATTCTTCGGGCAATTACCGGAACGGAACTTCCATGGGGAACCCTCACCGGAATCCGTCCGACCAAGATTGCCCTGACCATGCTGGAAGAGGGAAAGACGGAGGATGAGATCCGGGAATACATGCACACGGTGTATTTCACCGGGGAGGAGAAGACGGAACTTGCCATCGACGTGGCGGCGAGGGAGAAGAAACTTCTCTCCACGCTGGATTATGAGAACGGATACAGCCTCTACGTGGGCATCCCCTTCTGTCCTACCACCTGCCTTTATTGTTCCTTTACGTCCTTCCCCATCGGCGTCTGGCAGAAGAAGCTGGACAGCTATTTTGAGGCGCTGTTCAAAGAACTTCACTATGTGGCGGAAAAGATGAAGGGGAGACCGCTGGAAACCGTTTATTTCGGCGGCGGTACGCCGACCTCGCTGGATGCGGAGCATCTGGACCGGCTGATCACGGAAGTGAAGAATACATTTCCCATGGACCGGGTGCAGGAGTTCACGGTGGAAGCGGGACGGCCGGATTCCATCACGGCAGAGAAACTCCGCGTGCTGAAAAAACACGGGATCACCCGCATTTCCATCAACCCGCAGACCATGAATCAGGAGACGCTGAAGCTCATCGGCCGCCACCACACGGTGGACGAGGTGATTGAGAAATTCCGCATCGCGCGGGAACTCGGCATGGACAACATCAACATGGATATCATCGTCGGTCTTCCGGGGGAGGATATGGAGCAGGTGCAGACGACACTCTCCAAAATCCGGGAACTGGCGCCGGACAGCCTCACGGTACATTCGCTGGCGATCAAAAGGGCGGCCCGGCTCAATACCATGAAGGAACAGTATAAGGATTACAAGATTACGAACACCGGCGAGATGATCGATGAGACCCGGAAGACGGCGAAAGAGATGGGACTTGTTCCGTATTATCTCTATCGCCAGAAGAACATGGCCGGGAATTTTGAGAACGTCGGGTATGCGGTGCCGGGAAAAGAGTGCCTTTACAATATTCTGATCATGGAAGAAAAGCAGACGATCATGGCCTGCGGCGCGGGGACGACCACCAAGTTCCTGATTCCGGCCGAAAACCGCCATGAGAGAGCGGAAAACTGCAAGGACGTTCAGCAGTATATCGACCGCGTGGATGAGATGATCGGGCGCAAAGAGCAGCTCTTCGGGATGCTCGGTGACTGAACCGGAAACACAGGAGCAAAATCCGCAGGGGCGGAGAGCCTGCGGCAGGAAACGAAGGACGGAGAACCATCGGATTCTGACGCAGGAGAGCGAACCCGAAGGGAAACATTTACTTGAAAATGGCGCCAATTCCGCTATACTTAAATTTGTGAAATTTTTCGCCGAGAGCAATCGAAGGAGGATACCATGGCTTTAAAGAAGAAACCGGTGACCGGCATGAAAGATATTCTGCCGGCAGAGATGGAGATCAGAGACTACGTTCTGGGCATTATCAAAGATACATACCGCGAGTACGGTTACTCGACCATCGAGACGCCGTGCGTTGAACATATTGAGAACCTTACCAGTAAGCAGGGCGGAGACAACGAGAAGCTGATCTTCAAGATCATGAAGAGAGGCGACAAGCTTCAGAGTGCTCTGGATGAGAGCAAATGGGACGAGATCGCGGATTCCGGTCTTCGCTATGACCTGACCCTTCCGCTGTGCAGATATTATTCCAACAATGCCGCATCCCTTCCCCAGCCGTTCAAGGCACTGCAGGTCGGAAGTGTATGGCGTGCGGACCGTCCGCAGAAGGGACGTTTCCGTCAGTTCGTACAGTGCGATATCGATGTTTTAGGCGATGCATCCAATCAGGTTGAGATCGAGTCCATTCTCGCGATCACAAAGACGCTCAAGAGAATCCTCCCGGACAACAAGCTCACGGTTCGCGTCAATGACCGTGCTATCCTCAAGGGAATGGCGGATTACTGCGGTTTCCCGGAAGACAAGACCATGGATGTGTTCATCACACTGGATAAGATGGACAAGATCGGTCTGGACGGCGTAAAGCAGGAACTTCTGGACAATGGTTACGCGCAGGAGTCTGTCGACAAATATGTCGGCCTTCTCGGCGCGATCAAAAACACACCGGACGGTGTCCGCGAACTGGGACAGCAGATTGCCTCTGTCATGGATCCGGCAAAGGCGGAGAATCTGGCGGAGATCATGGAGACTGCCAGGGCAGTAACCACGCTGGACTTCAATCTGGAGTTCGATCCGACACTTGTCCGCGGTATGGGTTATTACACCGGAACTATTTTTGAGGTTTCCATGGAGGGCTTCGGCGGATCCGTATCCGGCGGCGGCCGTTACGACCAGCTGGTTGGAAAGTTTACCGGTCAGGATACCCCGGCATGTGGCATTTCCATCGGATTCGAGCGCATCATCACCATTCTGATGGATCAGGGCTTCAAGGTTCCGGCGAAGAATGTCAGCAAGGCCTTCCTGTATGAGAAGGGACTGGACGCCGCTCAGTTCCGCAAAGTTATCGCGGCAGCTGAGGAAGAGCGCAGCAAGGGCCATAAGGTAGCGCTTGCGATGATGGCAAAGAACAAGAAATTCCAGAAGGATCAGTTCGTGGAGAACGGATTTGGGGAGTTTGTCGAGTTCTATAAGAAGGATCTGTAAAGAAAAAGGCAGAAAACGGACTTGCGACGACGGTATCGCGGCAGCCCCGGCTTTCGGATGGAAAGACCCGGGAAAGGGCTCTGCGTTTTTGGCGGGCAGACGTTTTCCGGACATAAGAACATGGAGCGCGGAATGCGGAGTGTTCGCTTGCGCATCGCGCCGGAGTCATCCGCGCGATTGTATATAAAGATTTAGGAGGAACATATCATGGCAGAATCGATGGCCGGACTGCATCGCACACATCGGTGCACCGAGCTGAGTGAGGCAAATATCGGCGAAAACGTCACCGTTATGGGCTGGGTTCAGAGAAGCAGAAATAAAGGAAGCATCATTTTCACGGATCTCAGAGACCGCTCCGGTATTCTTCAGATCGTTTTCGAGGAAGAAAACTGCGGAAATGAGTATTATGAGAAGGCGGGGAAACTTCATGCGGAATACGTCATCGCCGTTGAGGGTGAGGTAAGAGCACGTTCCGCAGTGAACGACAAGATCCCGACCGGACACATTGAGATCGTGGCGAAGACCCTTCGCATCCTTGCAGAGGCAGAGACCCCGCCATTCCCGATCGAGGAGAACTCCAAGACAAGAGAGGATCTTCGCTTCAAATACCGGTATCTGGACCTCAGAAGACCGGATATCCAGAGAAATCTGATGACCCGCTCCAAGATCGCGAACGTGGCGAGAAACTTCTTCGCTGAGGAAGGTTTCCTCGAGGTGGAGACCCCGACGCTGATCAAGTCCACACCGGAAGGCGCGAGAGACTATCTGGTTCCGAGCCGTATGCACCCGGGCAATTTCTATGCTCTTCCGCAGTCTCCGCAGCTTTTAAAGCAGCTCCTGATGGTAGCGGGCTATGACCGTTACTTCCAGATCGCACGCTGCTACCGTGACGAGGATCTCCGCGCGGACCGTCAGCCGGAGTTCACACAGGTCGATATGGAGCTGTCCTTTGTGGATGTAGAGGATGTCATTGATGTCAACGAGAGATTCCTGAAGAAGCTCTTCAAGGAAGTTAAGGGAATTGATATTCCGACTCCGATCCAGAGAATGACCTGGAAGGAGTGTATGGAGCGTTTCGGCTCCGATAAACCGGATATCCGTTTCGGCATGGAACTGAAGAACGTTTCCGATGTTGTAAAAGACTCCGAATTTGTGGTGTTTAAGAGCGCGCTGGAGGCCGGCGGCAGTGTTCGCGGTATCAATGTCGAGGGTCAGGGCGAGATGCCGAGAAAGAAGATCGACGCTCTCGTAGAGTTCGCAAAGGGCAACGGCGCGAAGGGTCTTGCATGGCTGGCACTGAAGGAAGACGGCACAACCAAGTCTTCTTTTGCGAAGTTCCTGACACCGGAGATCGAGAAGGCCCTGATCGAGGCCATGGGCGCGAAAGCCGGAGACCTTCTTCTGTTTGCGGCTGACCGCAACAAGATCGTATTCCAGGTGCTCGGCGCACTCCGTCTGGAGATGGCGCGTCAGCTCGAACTGACCAGAAAAGACGACTATCGTTTCCTTTGGGTAACCGAGTTCCCGCTGCTGGAGTGGTCCGACGAGGAAGAGCGCTTTGTCGCGATGCATCATCCGTTTACCATGCCGATGGAGGAAGACCTGGACAAGATCGATACCGATCCGGGTGCAGTCCGTGCGAAGGCGTATGATATCACCCTGAACGGAAATGAGATCGGCGGAGGTTCTGTCCGTATCCATCAGGGACACATCCAGGAGAAGATGCTGGAAGTTCTTGGATTCACCAAGGAGAAGGCACAGGAGCAGTTCGGCTTCCTGCTCGATGCGTTCAAGTACGGAGTACCGCCGCACGCCGGTCTTGCCTACGGTCTGGACCGTCTGGTGATGCTGATGGTAGAGGCGGATTCCATCCGCGATGTCATCGCATTCCCGAAGGTTAAGGATGCTTCCTGCTTGATGATGGAAGCTCCGTCCGAGGTTGACGTGAAGCAGCTCGATGAGCTTGGCATTGCCGTTAAGCCGCAGGAAGAGACGGCAGAGAAGGACGCGGAGTAAGCCCGGTACGGGATACCCTGAAACTGCGGAACGTCCGAACGCAGATCCACGCCTGGCTGGACGGAATACGGTCGCGTTTCATTGACTGCGATCGTGTCCGATCGGCCGAACGAATAAACAATAGATAAAGCAAGCCGGAGAGTGCATTTTTGAAAAAATGTCTCTCTGGTTTTTCTTTGACTTTGTTATGGGAAAGTCTGCTGCGGTTTCTCTTCATTTCTGAGAAACGGGAAAACCGAAGTCTGCTTGCGGACTACGGTTTTTGGTATATAATAATTGTATGAACAATATTTACAGTAGGGAGGATAGGTAATGGCTGAGGAAAAGAAGGGATTTATCAAGGAATTCGGTGAATTTGTGGCTCGTGGAAATGTCATGAACATGGCAGTCGGCGTTATCATCGGCGGTGCGTTTTCCAACATCACCAAATCGCTGACAGATGACATTATTTCCCCGATCCTCGGACTTTTCGGCGGAGCGAATTTTGACCAGTACGTTCTTCCGCTGTCCGGAGACGCAGTCATCAGTTACGGTAAATTCATCACGGCAGTGATCAATTTCCTGATCATGGCGTTTGTGGTGTTCTGGCTGGTGAAGACCGTCAACCGCATCGTGGATAAGGCGACGCCGAAAAAGCCGGAAGCGCCGGCCGCTCCGACGACGAAGATCTGCCCGTTCTGCAAATCAGAGATCGCTTTGGAGGCAATCAGATGTCCGCACTGCACATCGGAGATCCCGAAGATGCGTCCGGCAAGCGAGGGATAAGTTTTGGAAAGAAGCTGTCTGCGGATGGCTTCTTTTCTTATTTCATAGGAAATGTCTCCGAAATTTCTCATGACATAAAATGCTCCTCGAGGATGTGCACGCCGCTGTAAAGAAACTGTCACCTTACGGTGCCCAGCGGCGGCGCGCAAAGTCCGCGGGGCTTCCCTCAGGACTGAGGGTATGGGGAAGCCGAAGTCCGCTTGCGGACTTTGCGCGCTCGGCTATGGAAGAGGTCTCAAAGTAATATCGTGGAAAGATGGCGTAAAACGATTTCACGACATTGAGGAATGAATCTTGATAAAAAAATACAAACGTATTACGATTGACTACAGTACAGATGCTTTTGTGTTTTGAACAGGAGGTACAGCATTGACTGAAAAAAGGCTTGTGATTCGGCCGAATAAGTACAATGGCGCGACATCTGTTACGTCGATGAGACTGCCTAAGGATATGCTGACGGCTGTCGATGCGGTTGCGGCTGAAACGGGTAAGACCCGAAATGAAATATTACTGCTCAGCATAGAGTTTGCACTGGACAATATGCAGATCGAAAAAAATGATTGAACTTTTAATTTATGCCTGCCGTTTGCATTGAAAGAAGCAGGCGGCAGGCATATTTCATGTGGGGGGACGAAAATGTTAAACATATATTTTGGTGAGATGCCGGAGGCCATCTATGACACATCGACCTATTTTCGGCATGCTTATAAGAACAAGTGGATCACCGATCCTATGACGGTTGAAATGATCAGGGACGTAGATAAATCTGAGGTGATTGACGATAATCTGATTCAGAGTCCGGTCTTAGGGCCGATCTCTCCATCACAATTATCCGGCGGTGCGAAAACGCTTATTCTGATTTATAAGGATTCCGATAAAATCTTCAATGCTTCCAAATGCGGGGATAACTGCGCAAAATGGCTGCTGAAGATGTCGGAAAAGAAGAAAAAAGTCATTAACCTGCGTCACATCATGGATTTTGGAAACGGAAAATTTAAGGTCAAAGTTGTAAATAACGGAAAGATTGCCACCAACATGAAGGAATTGGTCCTTCTTGCCGGTGAGTATGTGTGAGGTCGGTATGAAGGGAAAACATATAGTTAAAATCTCGGATAACCGGGTTAAGTACAGCTTTGAACTGGTTCGGAACATTACCATAGTGCAGGGCAACAGCGGTACCGGAAAAACGACTCTCTACGATATGGTTGCCGCGTATGCACGGCTTAAGGACAAGAGTAGTGTGCAGATTATCTGCGACAAGCCCTGTGTTGCTCTCCGGCCGGATTCTGACTGGCAGCATATGCTGGAAAACACAAGGGACAGTATCGTTTTCATTGATGAGGAGTCCGATTATGTCGGAAAACAGGAGTTTGCCTATGCAATCAAGCAAACCGATAATTACTATGTTATTTTCACACGTGAAAACCTGCATAATCTGCCCTACAGCGTGGAGGAGATCTACGAGATCCATACATCCGGCAAGCTCCATACCTTCCGCAAGTTGTATAAGCAGCAGCCCAATTTCAGATATTCACGGAAGGCCGGACGAAGAAAGAAGACCGAATTCTCCCATTTCATCACAGAGGATTCCAAAAGTGGCTTTGAGTTTTATGAGCACTATTTTGACGGCAGTTCCGTCAGGTGCGTTTCCGCAAAATCAAATTCGTCCATTTATTCTTGGTTGACGGCCAATAAGGATAAAAAAATATTTGTCATTGCAGATGGCGCAGCATTCGGCGCCGAAATGAACCGTATTATGGCACTGCAGGAACATTATCCGGATATGACGATCTGCCTGCCGGAATCCTTTGAATGGCTGATCCTGAAATCCGGACTTGTTCAGACCAGCGATTTAAAGGAGATACTTGACAACCCTTCCGATTACATTGAGTCATCTAAACACTTTAGTTGGGAACAGTTTTTTACGGATTATCTGGTGCATAATACACAGGGTACGCATTATAGATACAGCAAGAATGGTATGAGCAGTTTCTATACAGTTCGCAATAACATGGAACAGGTCGTGGCACTGATAGGGATAGACGGAAACGGAGCGTAAACAGAGGGGACTTCAGGCAATAACAAAAGCAAAGGATTCCGATCAGGTAGAACTTGCACATTGACAATTCACATATGTAGTTTCTGTGAAGTGTATGGCGCTTGCGGACGACCTCTGTTAGAATGTAGCCAACAAGAAAGAAGAATCGTTTTTGAAGGTGATTTTCCTAAAACGGAAAACCTGTGGCTTACAAGGATAACGATGGGAAAAGATTGAGGTGACAGATATGGATAAGGCGAAAATTCTTATTGTGGATGATGAAGCGCGTATGCGGAAACTGGTCCGTGATTTCCTGATGCTGAAGGATTTTCAGGTTGTGGAGGCGGAAGACGGTGAGCAGGCGGTGGAGATCTTTTTCGACCAGAAAGACATCCAGCTGATCATTCTGGATGTCATGATGCCGAAGATGGACGGATGGGATGTCCTTCGCACCATCCGGAAGTATTCCGAGGTGCCGGTTATCATGCTGACAGCCCGGACGGAGGAAAATGATGAGCTGAACGGGTTCGGGCTCGGCGCGGACGAGTACATTGCCAAGCCCTTCAGCCCGAAAATCCTGGTTGCCCGTGTCGAGGCGATTCTTCGCAGAAGCGGAACTGCGTCTTCGGATGTGATCGATGTCGGCGGAATCAAGATCGACAAGTCAGCGCATCAGGTCAGTGTGGAAGGGGAGACGGTGGATCTCAGCTTCAAGGAGTTTGAACTCCTGACCTATTTTGTCGAGAATCAGGGGCAGGCGCTGTCCAGAGAAAAGATTCTGAACAACGTGTGGAACTACGACTACTACGGCGACGCCCGCACCATCGACACTCATGTGAAGAAGCTACGCAGCAAGCTCGGACCGGATGGCGATTACATAAAGACGGTTTGGGGCATGGGATACAAGTTCCTGCCGGAACATGACGCGAAGTGACCGGCGGATACTTATGCCGGTACAAAGCATCCGGCGACGACGGTCATGCGGATGAAAAAATATTTCTTGAATGAAAAGAGTGTCTCAGGGAAGAAAAGAAGCAGAAATACGATAGGAGAGGGTTGCTCATGAAATGCAGAATCAATCCGAAATCCCTCCGGTTCCGCGTCACGCTGACTTTTGTGGCCGTCACGGCGGTGCTGTTTGCATCGGTTCTGGCGGTGAACACCTGGTTCCTTGAAGGTTATTACCGGAATTATAAAGTTCAGGTTTTGAAAGATGCCTATGAGGAGATCAATGCGGTTGTCCAGGAAGCGGCGGAGCGGGACCAGAAGGAAATGATCACCGGGGAAGAAGAGGATTCCGGCGGGACGGAGGTGATCAATGATCCCAAAGACGGTGTGACCGTCATCACCGGAGACGATGGAAATTCGAAGCGCTTTAACATGAAGCCGCCGATGGCCGGCCCGGTTCTACAGCCGGAGGACCGTGGGGACCGGGACGGCTATGAGGAGAAAAAACAGGCCGGTTCCGGGGACGGCGCAGAGAAGACGCAGAGTGAAAACGGATCAGACAGCGCAGAGAAGACGCAGAGCGAAGCCGGAACGGACAGCGCAGAGAAGACACAGAGCAGTGCTGCGGACGCCGGTTCCGACGATGACGAAGATGATTTCAGCATCGCCACGGATCCGACGGTGGCGGAAACCGTGCGCAGACTCCGGGATACCTCCGGCATCTCCATTGTCATTTATGACAGTCTGCGGAACGAGACGCTTCTGACCTCCACGGCGGATGCGCGGAAACTCCGCGACCGTGTGCAGCGCTACATCATTGGCCAGTATCCGAAAGATCTGGACGTCCTCTATGAGGATGAAAACTACAAGATTCAGACCGCCTTCGACGCGTTTTCCAACACAAAATCGCTGGAGAGCTGGGGATATTTTACGGACAACGGAACCGTCTTCATCATGGCGATCCCTCTGGATTCGATCCGTGAGGCGTCCGGTATCTCCAACAGCTTTCTGATGCGGGTCGGTCTGATTGTGATCGTGGTGGGAAGTATCCTGATCTATCTGATCACGAAGCGGATCACCGAACCGCTGGCAGATTTGTCAAAATTGTCCGAGCGCATGTCGCAGCTTGATTTTACGGCGAAATACAGTGACCGGAAAAATGCGGCTGCGGAGGTGACAACCCTCGGAAAGAGCATGAATGTTCTGTCGGACCGTCTGAGCAGCACGATTGAGGAACTGAAGACGGCCAACGAACAGCTCCAGAAGGACATCGATGAGAAGGTGAAGATCGATGAACTCCGAAAAGAGTTTATCGCCAATGTTTCTCATGAGCTGAAGACGCCGATTGCACTGATTCAGGGATATGCGGAGGGACTCGTCGAGGGCATGGCGGAAGACCCGGAGAACCGGGACTATTACTGCGGCGTCATTATGGATGAGGCCAACAAGATGAACAAGATGGTGCGTCAGCTGCTGACGCTGACCGCTCTCGAGTTCGGCCGCGAGAGGACGGATTTCCGGGAGATCAATCTGACCGAGGTTGTGCGCGGCGTGATTACGGCGAACCAGATCCGCCTGAAAGAAAAAGGACTGTCGGCGGAATTTGACGGGGCGGTTCCGCAGATGGTTCTGGCCGACGAATTCCAGATAGAGCAGGTCATCACCAATTATCTGAACAATGCGGTAAACCACGCAGAAGGCGAAAAGAGAATCTCGATCCGGATGGAGAGAGATGAGATGCGCGGCGTTGTGCGAACCACCGTCTTCAACAGCGGAAAAAACATTCCGCAGGAGGAACTCGGAAAACTCTGGCAGAAGTTCTATAAGGTGGACAAGGCGAGAACCCGGGCATACGGCGGAAGCGGTATCGGTCTCTCAATCGTGAAAGCCATTATGGACGGCCATCATCAGGCATACGGCGTGACCAATGTCTCCGGCGGCGTCGAGTTCTGGTTCGAACTGAAGCTTGCGGAGCAGGAAACACCGGGGGCGGAGTGAGATCAGCCACCGGGGCTCCGAGACCATGAATCATGATAAACTCCGGCAAACGCTGCCGGAGTTTTGTGATTGTGCGGAAAGACGGGCGGATCGGGCCGGAACGCTTTATGGAAGGGGATGCCGAAAACCTTCCGGCGGTTCGGAGGTTCGTTGACAGAAATATGGGAAAACGATAATATAATATTTTTAGAGTATAGTTCGTGACGAATCAGAAGTCATGACAAAACCGTTTTTGATACAGGAGAACAATGTGACAAAATTTGAATTGCTGGCACCCTGCCATTTCGGACTGGAGTCCGTATTAAAACGCGAGATCACCGATCTCGGATATGAGATCACGGAGGTGGAAAACGGAAGAGTAACCTTCCGCGGCGACGCTTCCGCGGTGGCCCGCGCCAACATTTTCCTCCGCACTGCAGAACGCGTGCTTCTGAAGGTGGGCGATTTCGAGGCGAAAAGCTTCGACGAGCTGTTTGAGGAGACAAAGGCAATTCCGTGGGAGGAATATCTCCCGAAGGACGGAAAATGCTGGGTAAAAAAGGCTTCTTCTATTAATAGTAAACTTTTCTCGACATCGGATATCCAGCGCATTATGAAGAGGGCGCTGGCAAACCGTATGCAGGATGCGTACCATATGGACCGCATGCCGGAGACCGGAGAGGAATTTCCGCTGCGTGTCTTCTTCCTGAAAGACAGGTGCGTCGTCGGAATCGATACCAGCGGAGACTCTCTTCACAAGCGGGGCTACCGCCTGATGCAGGGCGCGGCGCCGATCACCGAGACGCTGGCAGCGGCGCTGATACTGCTGACGCCGTGGCATCCGGACCGCATTCTGGTGGATCCGTTCTGCGGATCCGGAACCTTTCCCATCGAGGCGGCCATGATCGCGGCGGGAATCGCCCCGGGCATGAACCGCTCTTTTGTGGCGGAATCCTGGAATCATCTGATTCCGAAAAAATGCTGGTACGACGCCATTGATGAGGCACAGGATATGGTGAAAGAGGATGCGGTCTGCGATATTCAGGGATATGACATTGACCCGGATATCATCAAAGTGGCCAGAGAGAACGCGGAACGCGCCGGCGTAGACCACCTGATTCATTTTCAGCAGAGACCGGTCGATCAGCTCAGCCATCCGAAAAAATACGGATTTATCATCACCAACCCGCCCTACGGCGAGCGACTGGAAGAGAAAAAAGCACTTCCGGCTATCTATCGGGCACTCGGCGAGCGGTTTCGGAATCTCGACGACTGGTCGATGTTTATGATTACTTCCTACGAGAAGGCGGAGAAGGACATCGGGCGGAAGGCGGACAAGAACCGAAAGATTTATAACGGAATGCTGAAAACGTATTTCTATTCCTTTATGGGAAAGAAGCCGCCGAAGCGCAGAATTGAGACTCCGAAGACGGAAGGATGAAAGACATGAACCGAATTGTATTTGCCACCGGAAACAAGGGAAAGATCCGTGAGATCCGCGAGATCATGGACGGTCTCGGTTTTGAGATCGTGACGATGAAAGAAGCCGGCTTTGACGGCGACATCGAAGAGGGCGCAGATTCCTTTGCCGCAAACAGCGAGATTAAGGCGAAGGCGGTATGGGCGAAGACCGGAGGCGTAGTCCTGGCGGACGATTCCGGTCTTGTGATCGACTGCCTCGGCGGAGAGCCGGGCGTCCTCTCGGCCCGTTATATGGAAGGCCATTCCTATGAGGAAAAGAACGCGAATCTGATCGAACGGGTCAACCAGGCCGGCGGCGCAAGAACAGCCCGCTTTGTCGCGGATATCTGCGCCGTTCTTCCGGACGGATCGGTAGAGCACACTCAGAAGACGATGGAGGGAGAGATCGCGGAAAAACCGGCGGGAGACGGCGGCTTCGGCTACGATCCGATTCTGTATCTTCCGGAATATGGAAAGACAAGTGCCGAGATCACGGAAGAGGAGAAGAATACCATCAGTCATCGGGGGAAGGCACTCCGTGCGATGCGGGAGATTCTCGTGAAAAAGCTGGCGAAATAAAGGAAAAAGGATGAAAGTTCTGATTGTGAGTGACTCCCATCGCAAAGACGGGAATCTGCTGGAAGTGATACAGGGAACCGCCCCGTTCGATATGATGATTCATCTCGGGGACGGGGAAGGAAGCGATGAAATGATTCGCGGATGGTGCGAGGAGGCAAGCCCGGGCTGTGAGATCCATATGGTTCAGGGCAACAATGATTTCTTTTCGGGACTGCCGAGTGAGGAAGAGTTTATGATCGGCCCGTACCGCACGTTTATCACACACGGACACCGGTACGGGGTTTCCATGGGACCGGAGCGTCTGGCGGACGAAGCGGAGGCGAGGGGCGCAAAAATTGCCATGTTCGGCCATACGCACAAGCCGTATCTGGGCAGGGAAGACGGGCTGACCGTGCTGAACCCGGGCAGCATCTCTTATCCGCGGCAGGAGGGGCGAAGACCCACGTTTGCGATTCTGGAGATCGACGAAAACGGAGAACTGGAAATCGGGCATTACTACCTATAAAATGTCGGAGATGTCAAACCAATTAAAAAAATATAAAAAACATGCTTGACATTGACTCGGATGTTTAGTATACTACCTTTGCTGTTGAGCGATCGACAGCGAATGACTCAGTAGCTCAGCTGGATAGAGCAACGGCCTTCTAAGCCGTGTGTCCGGGGTTCGAATCCCCGCTGGGTCATTGATTGCAAGACAATCAAATATGGTGGGTATGGCGTAGTCGGTTAACGCGCCAGATTGTGGATCTGGAGATCGTGGGTTCGAGTCCCACTATCCACCCTTTCCTTACTGGACAAGGAGAATATTTTGGGCCATAGCCAAGCGGTTAAGGCACAGGACTTTGACTCCTGCAGCGTTGGTCCGAATCCAACTGGCCCAGTCTGGTTTATGATTCGGGGTATTAGCTCAGGTGGTAGAGCACTTGACTTTTAATCAAGTTGTCCGGGGTTCGAGTCCCCGATGCCTCATGAAACGATGAAGGGAGCACGAAGGTGCTCCCTTTTTTCATAGGAAATTTCTCCGAAATTCCCTATGAAAAAAACGCTCCGCGGACTTTGTTCCGTCATAGAAAAGTTCGCCGAATGATCCTGTGACACAAAACGATTCGGGAGGATGCGCGCGCCTAAAAAGTTGGTGCGGCTCAAATAGACAAACTAACTTGTCTGCTTGAGCCTATGGGCAAAATATGATATCATTTATTCGATATATTTATACAATTTACCGCTTTCTGTGCGGATAATACGGGAGGAAGAGTATGGAGGACATTACGAAAAAAACAGAAGAGGAGTCCAAAGAGCCGGTAAGCAAAAACTTTATCGAGCGCGAGATTGATAAAGACCTTGCGGAGGGAGTTTACGACCATGTTCAGACCCGTTTTCCGCCGGAGCCGAACGGATATCTTCACATCGGACATGCAAAGTCGATTCTTTTGAATTACGGCCTTGCGAAAGAGTACGGCGGCAAGTTCAATTTCCGCTTTGATGATACCAATCCGACCAAGGAAAAGACCGAATTCGTTCAGTCCATCATTGCGGATGTAAAGTGGCTCGGAGCGGATTTCGGCGATGAAGTCTTCTACGCATCCAACTACTTTGATAAGATGTATGAGTGCGCGGTGGAACTGATCAAAAAAGGAAAAGCCTTTGTCTGTGATCTGACAGCGGATGAAATCCGTGAATACCGCGGCGATTTCACACATCCGGGCAAGGAGAGCCCGTACCGGAACCGTTCTGTGGAAGAGAACCTGGAACTCTTTGAAAACATGAAGAACGGCGTGTACAAGGACGGCGAGAAGGTTCTCCGCGCAAAGATCGACATGGCGTCTCCGAATATTAATATGAGAGATCCGGTCATCTACCGCGTGGCGCGTCAGCATCACCACAATACCGGCGACAAATGGTGCATTTACCCGATGTACGATTTCGCGCATCCGATCGAGGATGCGGTAGAGGGAATCACTCACTCCATCTGCACACTGGAATTCGAGGATCACAGACCGTTGTATGACTGGGTTGTCCGTGAGTGCGGATTCGAGATGCCGCCGAGACAGATCGAGTTTGCCAAAATGTACCTGACCAACGTGGTAACGGGAAAGCGTTACATCAAAAAGCTGGTAGAGGACAAGGTGGTTGACGGATGGGATGATCCGAGACTGGTTACCATCGCTGCTCTGAGAAGAAGAGGATACACACCGGAGTCCATCCAGAAGTTTGTAGAACTTGCCGGCGTATCCAAGGCAGACAACTCCATCGACAGCGCGTCCCTGGAGAGCTGCATCCGCGACGATCTGAAACTGAAGGCGAAGCGTGTCATGGCGGTTCTCCATCCGCTGAAGCTGATCATCGACAATTATCCGGAAGATCAGATCGAGGAACTGGATGTTTCCAACAACACCGAGAATGAGGCGCTGGGAAGCAGAAAGGTGCCTTTCGGCAGAGAACTCTGGATCGAGCAGGATGACTTCATGGAGGTTCCGGAGAAGAAGTACAGAAGACTGTATCCGGGCAATGAGGTCCGCCTGATGAATGCATACTTCGTAACCTGCACCGGCGTAGATAAAGATGCGGACGGCAACATCACCGCCGTTCACGCTACCTACGATCCGGAAACCCGCGGAGGCGACTGCGCTACCAGAAAGGTTAAGGGAACCATCCATTGGGTTGCGGCAAAGACCGCATTCAAGGCAACCGTTCGTCTGTATGAGAACCTGGTTGACGAGGAGAAGGGCAAACTCAATGCCGACGGCACGCTGAACCTGAATCCGCACAGCCTGACCGTGATCGAGGATGCTTATCTGGAACCGAGCCTCAAGAGCGCGAAGGAATTCGACCGCTTCCAGTTTGTCCGTGACGGTTTCTACTGTGTTGACTGCAAGGACAGCAAAGAGGGCCAGCCGGTATTCAACCGTATTGTTCCGCTGAAGAGCTCGTTCAAAGTTCAGAAGTAAGAAAAACGGTTTTTTGGATCTGCCTGAGACCGAAATTATATAGAGATTTCTCTATGATAAAACGGCAGGGACACAGAGAAATATAACCGGAACCGATAACCACTATAATATAGTAATAATTCATCACCGCACCGTCGATATATCTATTGCAGATTATCGCCGTTGCGGTGTTTTTTGCTCATTTATGGACGATATTGCGTATAGTTGGAAAGCCGGTTTGAATTTTAACGTAGATTAATGAAAGATTATGATTTCGTAAGGAAGTTCGTTGACTTTCCATAGCACATACGCTATAATTCCAAAAGGAAAAAGGGCAGATTCTGTGAATGTGGACAAATCTAGCAAAAGGGCAATCTTCCCTTTTTATATTTTGCCCTTTTGAAAATGGAATACGTTCCATAATGCGGAATCTTAACTTTGCATTGCGGCCTTTTCCAGCCGCGGGTCATATTTCAAAGGAGGTGTAGTCCAGATGTATACAGCAACCACAATGAACATTCCTACCGCTCTGGTTGTCTCTGTCAGCGGATTGGCTGTCGTTTTCATCATGCTGCTCATTCTGATGTTCGCCATCGCAATCATTTCTTCCATAGTCGGAAGCATTGCGGGAACAAAGAAACAGCAGCCGGTTAAGGCAGCAGCAGCCGCTCCGGTAGTGAACGACGAGGCAGACAAGGAACTTCTTGCAGTTCTCGCAGCTACCATTGCAGAGGATCTCGGCAGTCAGCCGGATGAGTTCCAGATCACAAAAGTTACGGAGATCAGATAATTTATTTCTGGGAATGAAGGATTTTTGAAAGGAAGGTTACCGCAGTTATGAAGTACACAGCTACTCTGAACGGTAAGAATTACGAAGTAGAATTAGAGAGAGTTGACGCTTATGCACCGATCCCGAGATTCGGTGAGGCACAGGCAGCTCCGACAGCACCGATCGCAGCACCGGCACCGGCCGTAGCTCCGGCTACCGCTCCGGTTCAGGCAGCAGCACCGGCTCCGGCAGCAGCTCCGGCTCCGGCAGCAGCACCGGCAGGCGCAGGTTCCGTTAATGTTGAAGCTCCGATGCCGGGTAAGATCCTTAAGGTTAATGTTACATCCGGACAGGCAGTTAAGTATGGTGAGTGTGTCATTGTTATGGAAGCGATGAAGATGGAAAATGAGATCGTAGCTCCGCAGGACGGCACGGTTGCTTCTGTTAATGTAAAGGCTGGCGATATGGTTGATACCGGCGCTGTCCTTGCAACTCTGAATTGATCCGCAGCAAATCAAGGGAAAGGATAAAAACGATATGAAGTACATTGCTACCATCAATGGAAAAAAATATGAAGTAGAAGTACAGCAGGTGAACGGCTACAAGTCTCTGGACCGCAACGGCGTTGCAGCTCCGCAGGCAGTAGCACTTCCGCAGTCCGCACCGGTTGCGGCAGCACCGGCTCCGGCAGCAGCTCCGGCACCGGCACCGGCACCGGCTCCGGCGGCAGCACCGGCTCCGGCGGCAGCTCCGGCAGCAGCAGGCGCAGCTTCCGTTGAAGCCCCGATGCCGGGCAAGATCCTGAAGGTTAACGCAAATGTTGGACAGGCAGTTAAGTACGGTGAGTGCGTAATTGTCATGGAAGCTATGAAGATGGAGAACGAGATCGTAGCTCCGCAGGACGGAACCGTTGCTTCCGTTAACGTAAAGGCCGGCGACTCTGTAGATACCGGCGCAGTTCTGATGACCCTTAACTAATTGACAGGAGGCAAGTAATGGATTTTATTGGAATTCTGACGAGTCTTGCTGCTGAGTCCGGTTTCGCGTCTCTGCAGTGGGAGCAGTGCGTCATGATCGCTGTTTCTTTCATCCTGATCTACCTGGCAATTGTAAAGGAGTTCGAACCGCTTCTGCTTCTGCCGATCGCGTTCGGTATGCTCCTGACAAACCTTCCGGCTGCAAACCTTGCATACGATGCAACAGCAAACGGCGGTGCCTGGTATGATTCCGGACTTCTTCACATCCTGTTCATGGGTGAGAAATGTAACCTGTTCCCGTGTCTGATGTTCCTCTGCATCGGTGCGATGACAGACTTCGGACCGCTGATTGCGAACCCGATCGCTCTGATCCTCGGTGCGGCAGCACAGTTCGGTATCTACGTTGCGTTCTGCCTTGCAATCATCACAGGTATGTTCACACCGCAGCAGGCAGCTTCCATCGGTATCATCGGTGGTGCTGACGGCCCGACCGCGATTTATCTTGCAAACAACCTGGCACCGGAGCTGATGTCCCCGATCGCCGTTGCTGCATATTCCTACATGGCGCTGATCCCGATGATCCAGCCGCCGATCATGAAGGCAATGACCACACTCGAAGAGAGAAAGACAAGAATGCCGCAGCTTCGTGCCGTAACAAAGGCAGAGAAGATCGTATTCCCGGTATTCGTAGCACTCTTCACATCCCTTCTCCTTCCGTCCGTAGCACCGCTTCTTGGTATGCTGATGCTCGGAAACCTGTTCAAGGAGTCCGGAGTTGTAGATCGTCTTGTTGATACTGCAACAAACCAGCTGTGCAACATTGTTACCATCTTCCTTGGCGTGGGCGTAGGTTCCACTGCAACCGGTCCGGTATTCCTGAGACCGCAGACCCTGGCTATCATTGCTCTCGGTCTTCTTGCATTCGGTTTCGCTACTGCCGGCGGTCTTATCCTTGGCAAGGTCATGTACATCTGCACAGGAAAGAAGATCAATCCGCTGATCGGTTCCGCAGGTGTATCTGCCGTTCCGATGGCTGCTCGTATCGCCCAGAAGGTTGGATCCGAGGCTGATCCGGCTAACTTCCTTCTGATGAATGCTATGGGCCCGAACGTTGCCGGAGTTATCGGTTCTGCGGTTGCAGCCGGTTTCTTCATGGTTCTTTTCAAGGGCTGATGTACATAAGGATACCATTCCAACGTATTCAAAGCGCGAGCCACAAATCCATATTAAATTGTTATGCACTGCGGGGTAGTCACCGGCCGTAGGCTGATGACTCCCACCGCTTCATATGCTGCTTCACAGGCAGACAGGAAGACGCGCGTAAAGCGCGCCCGGCTGGGGTGTGTGCCAGCCCGGGCGCGGAGACGCCCCGCAGTTTGTATAAATAAGATGCTTTAAAAGTTTTACAAAAGGAGGCTTTATTGTGAGTAATAAAGTAATGTCTTTACATGATGCAGTTGCCAAGTACGTACAGTCTGGCGACCAGATCTCCTTCGGTGGATTCACAACAAACAAGAAGCCGATGGCTGCTGTTCGTGAGATCCTTCGTCAGGGACAGAAAGATTTCATCGTATGGGCAGGTCCGGCAGGATCTGACTGGGATATGATGATCGGTGAGAACCGCGTAAAAGCTTACATCAACTGCTATACCGCAGATTCCGGTGTAACCAACGTTTCCCGCCGTTTCAGAAAGAAGATCGAGTCTGGAGAGCTCATCTATGAGGACTATTCTCAGGATGCTATCATGTACATGCTCCACGCTGCATCTCTCGGACTTCCGTTCCTTCCGGTTCGCTTCATGATCGGTTCCGGTCTTGTTGACGAGTGGGGAATCTCCAAGGAAGTACGCAAGACCATCCCGGGCCTTACCGAGGATAAGTTCGTATATGTAGAGAACCCGTTCAAGAAGGGCGAGAAGGTTGTTGCTCTTCCGGTTCCGCAGCTTGATACCGCAATCATCCACGTTCAGAAGGCATCCCCGGACGGTACCTGTGTACTTCTCGGCGATGAGTTCCACGATGTTGATATTGCTGTTGCAGCAAAGAAGACCATCGTTACTTGCGAAGAGCTCGTAAGCAACGAGGAGATCCGTCGTGATCCGACCAAGACAAAGCTTCCGTGCTTCACTGTAGACGCTGTCTGCGTAGTTCCGTACGGTGCTCATCCGACACAGTGCTACGATTACTATGATTATGATAACGCATTCCTTAAGGCTTATGGCGCAGCTTCCAAGACAGAGGAAGACTTCCACACATTCCTGAATGAGTGGATCTACGACGTTAAGGACCAGGATGAGTACCTGGAGAAGCTGGGTGTTAAGCGCCTTCTCAACCTGAAAGTAACAGAGGGCTATGGTTATCATACAGATGTAGCTAAGGAGGACTAATCATGGCAGATTATACAAATTACACCAATAAGGAAATGCAGGCTATCACCCTTGCAAAGATGCTCCATGATGGCCAGATCGCAATCGTAGGTACCGGTCTTCCGCTGATCGGCGCTTCCGTAGCTAAGAGAGTATATGCTCCGAACTGCAACCTTGTCGTAGAGTCCGGTCTTATGGACTGCTCCCCGATCGAGGTACCGCGTTCTGTAGGTGACCTTCGTTTCATGGCACACTGCGGTGTTCAGTGGCCGAATATCCGTTTCATCGGATTCGAGACAAACGAGTGGCTCCACGATTCCGACAGAATGATCGGCTTCATCGGCGGCGCGCAGATCGACCCGTACGGAAACGTTAACTCCACCTGCATCGGTGAGTACAACCATCCGAAGACAAGATTTACCGGTTCCGGCGGCGCAAACGCAATCGCTACCTTCACCAACACCGTAATCATGATCCAGCATGAGAAGAGAAGATTCATGCAGAAGATCGATTACGTAACTTCTCCGGGTTGGATCGACGGACCGGACGGCCGTGCAAAACTCGGACTTCCGGCAAACCGCGGACCGCAGGCAGTTGTTACTGACCTCGGTGTTATGAAGTTTGACGAGAAGACAAAGAGAATGTACCTTGCAGGTTACTATGAGTCTTCTTCTCCGGAAGAGGTTATCGAGAACACCGGATTTGATATCGATGTATCCAGAGCAGTTAAGCTCGATGCACCGGATCCGGAGGTTATCAAGATGATCCGTGAAGAGATCGACCCGGATCAGGTATTCATCAAGGTTCCGGTACCGGAAGCAAAGTAAGACCAGATATCGAAGACCAGATATAAAATACAGAGAACAATGTTTCACAGCCGAAACATTGCGCCAGAGCGCTTTCGGAGACATTTCACCGGAAGCGCCCCGGCGTCCGTATAAATAAGGAGATTAAAATGGATTTCTATTCTATGCCGAATTACTTCCAGAATATGCCGACACTCGGAAAGGCTATTCCGGCAGCAAACGCTGAGAACGAGCAGGAGATCAAGACTGTTGAGAAGCAGATTCAGGACAAGGTTGAGGCAACCCGCGCTGCTGGTATCACAACCGAGGAGAAGCTGAACGCGAAGGGCCAGCTCACCGCTATGCAGAGAATCAACGCTCTCGTAGATCCGGGCACATTCTGCTCTCTGAACTCTCTGTTCAACCCGAGCGACAACAAGTTTGGTGATACATCCATCACAAAGGGTCTTGCACGTGTTGGCGGCAAGTGGGTTATGGTTATCGCTTCCGATAACAAGAAGATCGCCGGCGCATGGGTTCCGGGACAGGCTGAGAACCTTCTTCGTGCTTCCGATGCTGCTAAGATTCTTCATGTTCCGGTTGTATACCTTCTGAACTGCTCCGGCGTTGATTTCCCGGTACAGGATCTGGTATATCCGAACAGACGCGGCGGCGGTACACCGTTCTTCCGCAATGCAGAACTCAACCAGCTCGGTCTTCCGGTAATCGTAGGTATCTACGGAACTAACCCGGCAGGCGGCGGCTATCACTCCATCTCCCCGACCATCCTGATCGCTCACAAAGATGCGAACATGGCAGTCGGCGGCGCTGGTATCCTTTCCGGTATGAACCCGAAGGGCAGAGTTGATATGGAAGTTGCTCAGGGTATCATCGATAACCTTGAGGCAAACAAGAACAACAAGGTTCCGGCTCCGGGTTCCGTTCCGGTTCACTATGACCAGACCGGATTCTTCCGTGAGGTATATCAGGACGATTACGGCGTAATCGAGGGCATCAAGAAGTATGTAAGCTATCTGCCGGCATACAACCTTGAGTTCTTCCGCGTTGACAGCCCGAAGGCTCCGAAGTTCCCGGCAGAGGATCTTTACAGCCTCATCCCGGCAAACAGCAAGAAGCCGTACGATGTTCGTGAGGTTATCGCTCGTCTTGTCGATGATTCCCAGTACCTCGAGTACAAGAAGACATATGGACCGGAGATGACCACGGGTCTTGCAAAGGTAAATGGTCTCCTTGTTGGTATCATCGCAAACGTTCAGGGTATCCTGATGAACTATCCGAAGTACTATGAGAACGGCGGCCAGGGCCACGTATCCGTAGGTGGTAAGCTTTACCGTGAAGGTCTCATCAAGATGAACGAGTTCGTAACTCTGTGCGCACGTGACCGCATTCCGCTGATCTGGCTGCAGGATACAACCGGTATCGATGTAGGTGACGATGCAGAGAAGGCTGAGCTTCTTGGTCTTGGTCAGTCCCTGATCTACTCCATCCAGAACTCCGGTATGCCGTCTCTCGAGGTAACACTCCGTGTTGCTTCCGCAGCAGCTCACTATGTACTTGGCGGTCCGCAGGGTAATGACAACAACGCATTCTCCATCGGTACTGCAGTTTCCAAGTACTATGTAATGCCGGGTGTAACCGCAGCAAACGCTCTGTACTCCAGAAGACTTGTGAAGGAGCAGAAGGCAGGCAACGACCTTCAGCCGGTTATCGATAAGATGAACAACCTGATCGAGGATTACGAGACAAAGTCCGCTCCGGCTTACACAGCTAAGATGGGTATGGTAGACGAGATCGTTGACATGACAGAGATCCGTCCGTACATGCAGGCATTCACAGAGGCTGCTTACCAGAACCCGCAGTCCATCTGCCCGATGCATCAGATGATCACTCCGAGAGCACAGCGCGATTTTGAGGCTAACTACGAGAAGTAATTTGCGAAAGCAATGAGCGATAGCCGCGAAGTGTGTTTCGTCTCAATTGAAACATAAGTCCGTTCGTCGGACACAACAGGATAAGTTTTTCGTTCCGCTCCGAGACACCGGCAATTAAGGCAGGTTGGTGGGGCTGGTTCCGGAGATAACGACGAGAGCAATGCGGACCGCATATTGCCGGCTATGCGGCAAATGCGGTCCGTTCCTTTTTGCGCACTGATATTTTATCCAAAAGTGACGAAATAAATGTCGGAACGAAAACGAAAAAAATGGCATATCCTATGCAATACACTGAAGGAATGAAAAACGATTCCATAATTTCATCGGTGAACATGCACAATAATATTGTTGTTTTTGGCTGTTTTACGTTGCGAACATGATATAATGGAAAAAGTCAGGCGATAAAACATCACTTAGAGACGGAGGTTGCATCATGGGTGATATTTACACGATGGGAATCGACGTTGGCTCTACCGCTTCCAAGGCAATCGTGCTGAAGAACGGTGCAGAGATCGTCGGTAAATCTCTGATCGACGTTGGAACCGGTACATCCGGTCCGGAGAGAGCGATTCAGGCGGTATTTGAGGATGCCGGTATGACCAAAGAGGATATGGCATACATTATGGGTACCGGATATGGACGTAACTCTCTGAAGATTGTCGATCACAACATGTCCGAGCTGAGCTGTCACGCCAAGGGAGCGTATTTCCTTCTCCCGTCGGTTAAGACAGTAATCGATATCGGCGGTCAGGACGTTAAGGTAATTCAGATTGAAAATGGCGCAATGGTCAATTTCCAGATGAATGATAAATGTGCAGCCGGAACCGGACGATTCCTGGATGTAATGGCAGGCGTTCTGGAGGTTAAGACCAGCGAACTCGGTGATCTGGGCGCGCAGTCGACACAGAGAGTTGATATCAGCTCCACCTGTACCGTATTTGCAGAGAGCGAGGTTATCAGCCAGCTTGCACTTGGCACGCACAAGTGCGATATCATCAATGGTGTTCATCATTCCGTAGCGGCAAGAGTTGTCGGACTGGCACATCGTGTCGGTGTTCGTGACGATGTCATGATGACCGGCGGCGTAGCGCAGAACTCCGGAGTAGTGAATGCTCTTGAGGAAGAACTGGGCCATGTGATTCACACAGACCCGATGACACAGTATGTAGGCGCACTGGGCGCAGCTCTGTTCGCTTATCAGAAGGCAACACGTTAAAAATCATCGGTTTTCATGGTGAAAGCGGATGTTTTTGAAAGGAGAATTATATTATGGCAGAAAATGTAAATGCTGCAGCAGCTCCGGCACCGGCGAAAAAAGTGAAGAAGCCGGAACTTCCGGGCGTACTTGCACTCCGCAAGGTTGTAAATGATGTTTACCAGGCAGCTTGGGATGCTAAGAAGGCAGGCAGACCGGTAGGTTGGTCTTCTTCCAAGTTCCCGTGCGAGATCTGTGAGGCTCTTGACCTCGCGGTTGTATATCCGGAGAACCAGGCAGCCGGAATCGGCGCACGTCACGATGGTCAGCGTATGTGCGAGTATGCAGAGGATATGGGATACGATCCGGATATCTGCGGATACACACGTATCTCCCTTGCTTACGCTGCCGGTTATGAGACCACAAACGAGACACGCCGTGTCCCGATGCCGGATTTCGTGCTCTGCTGTAACAATATCTGTAACGACATGACAAAGTGGTATGAGAACATCGCAAGAATGCATAACATCCCGCTGATCATGATCGATGTACCGTACAACAACAACATGGAAGTTGATGACTCCCAGGTTGCTTACATCAAGGGCCAGTTCCTCGATGCCATCAAGAAGCTTGAGAAGATCGCAGGAACCAAGTTCTCCGAGAAGAAGTTCAAAGAGGCATGTCATAACGCAAACCGTACCGCTAAGGCATGGTTAAAAGTCTGTGATTACCTTCAGTACGATCCGGCTCCGATGTCCGGTTTCGATCTGTTCAACCACATGGCTGATGTCGTTACCGCTCGTGGTAAGGTTGCTGCCGCTGAGGCATTCGAGCTTCTCGATCAGAACCTTGCAGAAGTAGTGGCTAAGGGCGAGACAAGAGCACCGTTCGCTGAGAAGTACAGAGTTCTCTTCGAGGGAATCCCGTGCTGGCCGGAGCTGAAGACTCTGTTCAAGCCGCTGAAGGAGAATGGTGTCAACGTTACCGCCGTTGTTTATGCTCCGGCATTCGGTTTCGTATACGATTCCGATTCTCTGGACAACCTGGACGGACTCTGCAGAGCATACTACAAGGCTCCAAACTCCGTATCCATGGAGCAGGGTGTTGCATGGCGTGAAGGCCTCATGAAGGCGAACCACGTTGACGGCGCTCTCATCCACAACAACCGTTCCTGCAAGCCGTGGTCCGGTTACATGTCTGAGATGATGAGAAGATTCACAGACGATATGGGTGTACCGTGCGTATCCTTCGACGGTGACCAGGCAGATCCGCGTAACTTCAACGAGGCTCAGTACATGACACGTGTTCAGGGTCTGGTAGAGGCGATGGAAGAGAACAGACAGAAGAGAATGGCTGCGAAAGGACAGGAGGCGTAATCATGAGCAGAGTTGAAGAATTATTAAACGAGTTTAACGAGATTGCTTCCAATCCGGGCAAGCAGATGAAAGCATACATGGACCAGGGCAAGAAGGTAATCGGTATCCTTCCGTACTATGCACCGGAGGAGCTGGTTTATGCCCTTGATATGGTTCCGTTCGGAATCTGGGGTTCCAACACAAAGACTGTTTCCAAGGCAAAAGAGTATTTCCTTACATTCTACTGTGACCTTGTACAGACTTCCTTCGAGATGTACATGGACGGCACATTTGATGGCCTGTCCGGTATCATCACCCCGACTCCGTGTGATACCCTTCGTCCGGCATCCCAGAACTTCAAGGCAGCATTTGAGAAGTACGGCAAGCCGGAGCCGATCTTCCTGTCTCATCCGCAGAACAGAGTTCCGGAGTTCGGTATTCAGTTCACACTGGATCAGTACAATAACGTAAGAGAGCACCTTGAGAAGATCGCCGGCAAGGCAACCGATATGGATGCTCTGAAGAAGGCAATCAAGGTCTACAACCAGAGCCGCAAGGCACGCCGCCTCTTCTCCACTCTGGCAAATGATCACTGCGACGTTGTCAATGCATGTATGAGAAGCGCAGTTCTCAAGGCTGCAAACTTCATGCTGAAAGATGAGTACACCGCAAAGCTGAACGAGCTCAACGCAGAGCTGGTTAAGCTTCCGGCATGTGACTGGAAGGGCACAAAGGTTGTTCTTTCCGGTATCATCTGCGACAACCCGGAGCTTCTGAAGCTGTTTGATGAGTACAACATTGCCATCGCTGCAGATGATGTTGCTCAGTGGACACGTTCCTTCAGAACCGACGCACCGGAGACCAACGATCCGATGAGAGATCTGGCTGTACAGTTTAGCCGTCAGGACTACGATACCATCCTCTTCGACGAGAAGTCCAACGAGAACCGCCGCGGCGAGCACGTTGCACGTCTTGCACAGGATAACGGCGCACAGGGTGTAGTTGTATTCATGACTCAGTTCTGTGATCCGGAGGAGATGGAGTATCCGTACCTGAAGAAGGCTCTCAACGATGCAAACATCCCGCACGTAAAACTCGGTGTTGCTATGCAGATGCGCGACTTCGGTCAGGCTAAGACATCTCTGCAGGCATTTGCAGACGTTCTTGAGCTCAGAAAGTAAGAAAGGCAGGTTGTGAACAACAATGGCAGATTTCAAGTTTAAACTTTATCAGACCAATGATACAGGTTACAAGTGCGGCCTTCTTGCTGAGCCGACAAAGTTCCTGAAGGCTACCTTCCGTGATGAGGAAGATGCAAAGAACTATCTTGCATGGCTGAAGGCTAACGATACTCTTCACACATTCATCGTAGAGAAGGACGCTCCGATCAAGAAGTAATTCCTGATTAATGCGTGCTAGATGCCCCCGACCGGACCGCAAAAGCGGATCGGTCGGGGGCATTTACGTCCAACAGATGGATTCTCATCCAGAATCAGGCAAATTGGACGAAAAGAGGATGAACTGGACAAAAGAAGATTTAATGTGGGAGCTTAATTACAGCAGGCTATATGAAAAGGCCTGGGATACAGATATTCAACCTTGCTGCGAAGATTCACGAGTGCAAAGGTAGACAGGAATTTATTCACCCGTTTAATGAAGGCAACGGAAGGATAAGCAGATCTGGCATCAGATCCCTGATCGCCACGGCGATCCTGGCAGTGCGAGAACAGAAGAATCAAAAGAAACTGAATCACGGGATAAAAATGATAAAAAAAGGAGAATCTTGACGAATCGGGCAGGAGGGAGTAGTGTAAACATTAGCTGAAAATGCGTCAGGTCTCCGATGGTAATATGCTTGCAGAGACAAAAAAACAAGATGGAGATCGGAACGGATCTCGAGGAGGAAAAATGAAGAAAACAAGAGTTTTGGCGGTACTGATGGGTGCAGCGCTGTCTATGGCAGCTGCTCTTCCGGCGTATGCAGGAGAATGGAAATTCGACGGTCCGGAATCCTGGAAGAAATGGTATAGGGAAGATGACGGAAGCTGGACTAAAAATGACTGGAAGCAGATTGACGGAAAATGGTATCACTTTGATGACAATGGATACCTTGATGTGGGCTGGCATTATTATGAGGCAAAGAATGAATATGGCTCTTGGGTGGAGTGGTTTTATTTGGATGATTCCGGCGTATGGATCGAGAATCTCACCACCGATACCGGTCACATGACGCCGGAGGGATTCCAGGAAGATCATTGCAATGTCGGAGTGGCTAACAATGACGATGAAGATAATGTATATTGGGCTGCCAAGATTCAGGAATATGGTTATGCCAATATTATGCCATCGGAGACCATTACGAAAGAAGACGGATATACATATGAAGTGCTTCACTTCCCGTATGTAGATAACGCTAAGGATGGTTCTAATCTTACCGGAAAGACTCTTGTAGACTGCTTAGCGGTTGCAAAAGCAAGAGTCGGACAGGTGTATCCGGAGTTTTCGCAGTCTTGCTACTGGTATTTAACAGATAATGAAATTGTATACGAGTATATGCGCTGAAATTACTACTATCAGAAGCATCTCGGCTTCGGATCGTTGAGAATCGCTTGACCTGATCCGGTCAGTGGCAATGAGATCATAATCAGATCATCAGAGGTTTCGAAAGGCCCGTGTTTTCGCAGTAGTTGCGAGAACACGGGCTTAAATCGGAACAGATTTATGGGAGGACAGTTGATGAAGAAAGGGATTTTTACGGTGCTGATGGCTGCAGTGCTGTCTATGGCAGCCGCTCTTTCGGCGTATGCGGGAGAATGGGTCTTCGACGGTCCGGAATATTGGCAAAAATGGTATAAAGAAGATGACGGAAGTCGGACCATAAGTGACTGGAAGCAGATCGACGGAAAATGGTATCACTTTGATTATAATGGATATCTTGATGTGGGGGGCTGGTTTCGGTATGAGGTAAAGAACGAAAATGGCTCTTCCTGGGAGTGGTTTTATTTGGATGATTCCGGCGTATGGATCGAGAATCTCACCACCGATACCGGTCACATGACGCCGAAGGGATTCCGGACAGACCATGATTTTAGTAGCAAAGAAGATAAGGAATATTGGAATGCTAAGGTTCAGGAATATGGCTATGATAAGATTGAGGTATCGGAAGTTGTTCGGGGGGACGACGGATATAAATATGCTGTGTTGCATTTCCCGTACATTGACAACGCCGGGGATTTCGGGAAGAAGATGACCGGAAAGACCGTCGCTGATTGCAAAGAGGTTGCGGATTGGAGAGTTGAGCAGTTGTTTCCATACTTTGATGGTAAGTTTTTCGAAAAAAAAGATGAATTAGAATTTCGTATCTTGTATTGGGGTAAAGAAAGCAATGGGGAATGGGTTCAAGATGGCCCCTATCCCACTGATCGGTATTTTATGTTGAACTGGGGTGAAAAGGCTTATAATTATATAGAGATTGACGGGAAATCTTATTTTTTAGATTATAAGAATGGTAAAACGGGACACCCTTGTACGGGATGGAAATCGTATCTTTACCAGGATTTTTTTACTTATCTGTCATTTTTTGA
Source organism: [Clostridium] aminophilum (assembly GCF_900101295.1). GTDB lineage: Bacteria > Bacillota > Clostridia > Lachnospirales > Lachnospiraceae > Clostridium_R > Clostridium_R aminophilum_A. The sequence goes on from NZ_FOIL01000019.1 coordinate 47,443, forward strand.
TGAGTATGGCGGACGTGTTGAGAATTTCACAACCGATACCGGCCACGTAGGTCAGGATGGTAACTTCTGTTTAGACCATGAAAATAATGGACCGATTCTTAACAGCGAAGAAGACAATGCCTACTGGAATGCCAAAATTCAGGAATATGGCTATGACCAAAATATGAAAGAATCAACGGAGAGTTTTACTGATTCTGAATCGGGTATTTTTGGTGGAGAAACGGAATATGAGTATACAGTTAGGCGGTATAGTTTTCCATTTGTTGGTGGGGCCGAGGACTCTATGAAGCATACCGGAGTGACTTGGTTGGACTGCTGCAAGGTTGCGGAAGCTAGAGTAAGACAGTTGTATCCGTCAGTTTCCGATTTAAAAATTGATAGTACTGGCCGGAATCGCGATGGGGTATATGTTGATGTGCTTGAAAGCAAAACGGCTACTTCTGGTGTCGTTAGTCGTAGTTGGTCATAATGCAATAAAGCTTGGCCTTTCGGACTTGTCGAACCTAAGCATGTGCTTGCACGAGCTTAGGTTCGACAGACGATAAAAGCTGAACTTGATTGCAAAAAAAACTGGATGCATGAACGGAATGCTGTTGGGCGTAACGTAAACATTGGCTGAAAATGCGTTTGCTCTCCGATGGTAATATGCTTGCAGAGAGAAAAAAGAGAGAAGATCGGAACCGATCTCGAGGAGGAAGAAAAATGCTGGAAAATCTGATTGATTTCATGTCTTCAGGACAGAGCCTTGCAGACGCTGTTACTGAGATGCTAAAAACAATGGGCCTTATGGCTATTGTGCTCATTCTTGTCATGGGGTTTCTGTTTTTTATACCGACGATTATTGCGTCGTTTAGGCAGATCAGACTTCGTGTTTTGGTTTGTGCGCTCAACGTACTTGTTATCGCGACGGTTTGCTTCAACCCGTTTTTGCCGGCGGTCATCTGGCTCTGCATCATGATTATTGCCATTGCAGGAAAGCGCGAGGCGAAAAAAACAGACGGGGTTCCTGCGATAAATATCATCACTTCGAAAGATGATGTCAGGGATTGAGAGAGGCTGTGCGAAATTAACCCATCAGAGATTAAGTGAAATCAAAAACAATATTATCAGGTTTCAGAAAGGAGGCCTGCTTAGGCAGGGCGGTGTCCGGTTGCCGGATAAATCCGGCGCTATATGCTCCGCAAAAAGAATATGGATAGTCTTATGGATAATCTTATACCCGTGTTGCTGATCATAATACTGGTATGGATAGCAGTATTCCTGATTTTAAGAGCATTTTGGTGTTGGTATTGGAAGATCAACGCAAGACTCGAGGAGCAGAAAAAAACGAATGAATTACTGCAGAATATCCTTAATGCGCTGATTCAGGGCAATGCGGTGAATGCGGTAACCGCCGGGAATGTCATGGACCTGAATGAAAATCAGGCCAAGAAGGTATTCACGGCTGACATAGACGATTCCGATATCCCAGAGTTGTGAGAAATATGGGGGAATGATCTTGAAAAAAGATAATACAGAAATGCTTAACATTTCGGCCGTGAAAAGGCCTAAGAGTATGCGATTTCGGAAAGAAACGGACCTCTACGCACTGCAGGCGGGCGCACAGTGTCCTGTCATGCTTCAGCGTGGTGCGATTCTGCTGGACAGTGTTACAGGAAAGAGGTTTCTGCAGCTTAAGCTGTCAAATGCCGGCGAGAGGGAGATCAAGTCGGTCTATCTGAAGCTGGACTGCATTGACGATACCGGAGAACGCGCAGGGGAGACCATAGACGCGGCATATTTAGATGTCAACTGTAAAAAGGATGGTTGCTTCGGCGATAAAGTTCTGAGTCAGGTCTCAAGCGTTGCAAGGAAGTGCCTCATCCGGGAAGTAAGGGTGGCGTATGCAGATGGAACGAGTGAGCGCTTTGACCAGGATGGCTTTTTTAACATCCCGGAGGCAAAACCGCTGGAGACGGCTGTTCCGGCCGAGTATCATCGTGTTATCGCTACTTTGAAGGACCTGCGGGTACAGCCGGAGAATGTCGCAGAGGGGATTAGCAGGTGTATCTGTGGCGGACTGATCACAGGTGACGGAAAGTGCGCAAACTGCGGGCGTGACTTCAAGCAGGCCATGTATGACGCCGCACATATCGAGGAACTCTGCAAGAAACATGAACTGGCCGAACGGAAGAGACGGGAAAAAGAGGAACAGAGAGTGCGGTCGGAGAAATCCGAGAAGGTGCTGAGCGTTCTCGGTTTCGTCTTGGGGGTTCTGCTGATCCTCAATGCTGCTTTTAGTGCATTTGTATATTATAGTTCCGATTTCAGCAAATCCTTGTTACTGCTATGCGCGTGCGTGGTACTAGATGCTATCGCGATAATCAGGCAAAAGAATAATATCCTGCTCTATGGGCTGTGCGTCAGTGCGGTGGTTGACCTTTGGTTTTTCTTGGATTTTGTAAAGGAGATAGATTATCATCCTTTTAATCCTTTCAATTATTGTTTTGTGTTTCTTGCGTCTGCCATTGTATGGGGGGCTCTTCTGATAGGAACACTGTTTATAACACATAGATGGAAAATTCAAAAGACAATAATCTTCAGCATGGTAGCCGCAGTGTCAGCCGTATGTTCTATTTGGGCGGAATTGACTATGCTTCCTCCTTGGGCGAAATTGACTATGCTTCCTCCAGTTGAAGCAGTCGTGATAGTTGTTGTGTACATAATCTTTAGAAATAAGATTGCAGAGCTTCTGATTTGCGTATACATTGTAGCATTTGCATACTTTAAGAACTGTAAAGTTGCGTCTGAAGATGGGCCGGCGAATGTTGCCATTAATATAAAACAGGCGTTTGGTGATGTGCAGACAAAACTCATCAGGGTTTCAGATCAGAGCGCTAAGAGAGTAGTCGGCGCGCAGCCCACAGATTGGATTGCGGTGCTGCTCAACCACGCAGCTGACAAAATGGATGGTTCGGAGGCAAAATCGCGCCGCAGCAAGTTGTCCATCGCCTCACGCGTTGTCTCTCTGCTTGCGGTGATTATGCTGCCGATGAATCTTGTGTCCTGTGGGAGTGATTCTTATTATAGTGGTTTTGAATGCATCAAGCATGGATTTACTTTTCCGTATTGGTCAGGAAGCTATGCCGGCGGAATAGTCCTTCTGCTGCTCGTGCTCATATGCCTGGAAGTGGCAGTTTTATCCGGCAGGAAGTTTGCGCGCCGACGGAACGCCATTGTTCTGGATCTCCAGAAACTGATATCTGTGTTCGGCATTTTCATGTTCATTTACTATTCGACAAACAAATCCTACGAGATCCTTTTTGGCGGGTACATTATGACACTGGCATATGTGCTTCAGTATCCGGTTGGCCTTATGTACTGCGCGTCAGGTCTTGCTGTTTCCTCCGAGAGGCTGCCGGAGAAGACGAGCGATATGTTTCTGTCCGAAAAGACGGTGAGAAGGGTCCTTCTTGCAGTCCACGTTGTACTGTTTGTGTTCGTGTTCCATGGTGATTACCACTTTGTGTGGAGGATGATCGGGTATTTGGCTGTCATCATAGAGATCGAGGCATCTCTTGGACAGAAACTGGCGAAGCGGCTGTTTGCCCTCATGTTGGCTCTCGAGACGGTAGCGCTCGTCATGATGCTGTTCATGTTTAAAACTACGGTAAAGGAAATACCGTTGACTTTTGTGCTGTCGCTGCTTATACTTGCAGCGTCGGGACTGGCATACGTCCTGTTTTTGGGCGGGAAGAAGGCTTTGGGAAGAAAAAAGGAAAGAAGATCGGAACCGATGTCGAGGAGGAGTTAGTAGAGATCTGAGTATTGCACGTGCCGTGCTGCGGAGACGTAAGCCTCCGCACTTATATCTTATGGGTGTTCCTGCTGTAAGTTATGATATTAGCATGAAATCTAAGGAGAACAGAGTATCATGAAAAAACGCATTTTAATAATGACTTCAGTTTTATTTACAGCGTTTTCATCTTTTACGGCCTTTGCAGGACAGTGGAAACAGGATGCAAAAGGCTGGTGGTGGGATAATGGTGACGGGACATATCCTGTTTCAACATGGCAGTGGATAGATGTAAATAATGACCATGTGGCAGAGTGTTATTACTTTAATCAAGATGGATACCTTCTCACCAACACCACTACCCCAGATGGATATGCAGTGAACGCAGATGGACAATGGGTTTACAGAGAAATTTCGGATGATGAACTTAGAGAAGATAGAGGCTTCTATGCAAATAAATACGATAGCAGTTATATGGTTAAGGTTTTTATCCCCGAGGATTCGCCACTGACTATAGAGCCGGGGATCTATAAAAGTATACGTAATGTAACATATGTAGATAGTATCGGACCAAACCATATTGATACAGATTACTTTGATCATAATTTTAAAGTTACGGATGACGGAGAAAGTCTGCAATTTATGATTGACTATGATGATTATGGGAGGTACTGGTATAAGGGAACTTTGCTTGACAGAAATGATGGTTACTATGTCGCTACAGATTTAGATGGAGATGGTTGTGATGATGGTACTATACATGGTGTGTATGTGATATCGGATGATGTGATAATAGTAGAGACAGGTGTTGGTAGTGATGGCGATTATCATAGATTTTTTACAATGAAAAAGGTTTCTTAATGTTAGCTTCTGGCGAAAAATAAATTCAAACAACAGAAGTTTTCAGTGAAAAGCCCGTACTTATGCAATTTTCTTAGCATGAGTACGGGCTTTTGTGGTGTTGTGATAACTCTTAAAATGAGTTCTGCCATTCCGTTTGCAAGACAGGAATGGCAGAAAAGAAAAGTGTGCATGTTCATGCCTGTAGCGCGTCAAGGCGTTCAACGACACATTCATCTATAAAACCGTTAATTGTCTGGTCGTGGGTCATAGCGTAGATGGCAGCGCGTCGGTGAGTGTCCGGACTTTTGAAACGAACGTTCAAGCTCCCTTTATAGGCAACTTCCGGTTCGGTGCCTTCTGCTTCACAGAGAGCTAGATAATCGTCAACCGCTCCGTGAAAGTCATCCAGAAGTTCCTGAACAGTGGTTCCCTCATAGGAAATCAAGGAACGAATGCCTTGCACTTTGCCGAAGAGCACTTTATTTTTTTCTGAAAACTCTACGCTGCCAATATATCCTTTGTACTGCATGATATTATTCAAAGCAGGCCCTCCTCTCTATAATGGAATATACCATAGAAAAGAATAAAGTGCAACTAAATACAGTTGCAATACGCTTCGGCTCGATGATCGTTCCGGTAAACGTTGATATGACCGGCCGCAGGTTCTTGCGTGTGTCTGATATTCGAGCAGTTAGTCGTCGCCCCAAAGTTCGACAAAATTTTGAAATCTCGGGAGATCGATTTGCAAATATCCGCGTTTGCTTCCATTTACGAGATGCTTGTTGATGAGTTTGTTTCTGAAAACATTGTAGGATGAAGGATTTTTCATCTGAGCCTTGATGTCATCGATCTGACCGTTTTTTGATCGGCAAATGCATCGAACCATCTCTTTTTCGCCTTCTGTCAGGGTTTTCCATATCATGTCGTAAGAATCTTTGAACATGATGTTCTCAAATGTCGGAATTAGATCCTCTAACGTTTGGTTTCCTTTTTTGTCAAAGTATAGAGAACCCAAAACCTGATAGGCGTAAGCATAGTCATTGGTTGCTTTCTCGATTTTTCTTGCCTCCGCTGCGTCAATACCAAGAAGCGTCTGGTATCTGGCCACGATATCGTATTTGTTTAACACGGAAGCTTCTATTGAATCCGCTCTTTTGAAGAAAGTAAGGTTTTTTTCAGATGAAAACTCTTCGATATTTTCGGAGAGTCCGGTTACTATAAGATAGAGTTCGGCTCCGACAACGATCATGGATCCGATTATGGAAAGAAGTTTCACCGTGTCAGCGGTTTTTGAAATATCATCAATTCCTACGAGAATCTTATAGTTTTGTTTGTTGGCCTTTTCTATCAACCGGATAATCAGGGCTTCATCTGTTTTGGGAAAAGTGTTGTCATCTTGCGTATTGGTTATTTTTATGCTTCCTTCTCCGGATGCGCCAATCATACTGCCTCCGATGGAGGCGCGGAAGCTCTTTTCGATGGTCCTTTCGTGTGCTCTCAGGAAGTCTTCTCCGCTGAGAAGAGAAAGGAAAGTGGACACTGTGTTTCCTGCCGCGGATAGGTTATAAACAAGCCAATCTTTTTCTTCTTTTAGGCTCTGCATAACTTTGCCGTATTCCACGGACTTTCCGGATCCGCGAAGACCGGTGATCTTGTACACATGTTTACCGGAGTCGTTGCTCTTGAAGTTTGCGATAATGGTATCTGCAATGCCGGTATCGATGTATGCTTTGCCGGCTAATCCCGGTGTTCTTGTGAAAGGGTCTATTCTAATACTCATATTTTAGATTTACGGATGTCATCACAAAGAAGATGACCGATGAGAAATCCGTACTGCCTTTAGGCAGGTCTCCTTTCTGCAGCTTCGTTTTGGGCGACGAGATGCGATTTGGGTTGTAACCCCTGTACTGTTTACGTATGTGTGCATGATTTTACTTTTTGAAGGAATATTTTATGTAACAACACTTATTTTTACGCAAACTGATATTTTTTTACTTTTTATTACTATTTTAGAATGGTTTTACGCTTTTTGCAAGTTGTTACGCAAAAGCCCGTGTAGATGACATAAGGGTTTTCGTCCAAAACCCGAATGATTTGGACGAAAAAATGTACGTTGGACGAAAGGCGTGGAAAATTAAGGTATTCATCCGTAATTCTTTGATCCCGCATGTCATACCACCAAGATCATCTGGAAAACGGTATGGCCTATAACTCCTATCTGATTCTCGACGAAAAGCCGCTGTGGTGGATTCCGTGGATGCCGCCGTTACGGAGGAATGGATGAGCCGCCTGACCTTCCGACGGCTTCGGATCTTGCGCAGAGGGTGACTGCCGTAAAAGAAAAAGATACGCTGGAGCTGGACAGCCATACGCTTACTATGCGTTTTCCAAATGTCTTTTTTTACGTTTTTGGACGATAATTTATGTAAAGACAATTGAATCGATAAAGAAAATGGGATACAAAGAAACTGAGTTGGTAATACGTCCGGCACGGCTAGAATCGAAGGGAGAATTTGCAGAGGAAATACTTTCAGATTTAACACGCCGTGAGCAAGAAATCCCCCACCTCTATAGGTGGCGGGATTTCTTGCGATAAATACGGCGTTTCTTGACTTTTGTATCTGATGATATTATAATCTAATTATAAATCAGTCGTATATATAATAAAGGACGTAAATATTGTGAAATTAGATAATAATAATCATTCAGTGTTCATGCTGCATTATCACCTTATCATGTGCGTAAAGTACCGCAACAAGGTGATAGATGACAAAATCTCAATCCGTCTCAAAGAAATATT
>NZ_FOIL01000070.1 GCF_900101295.1 [Clostridium] aminophilum
CGGAACAAAGTCCGCAAGCGGACTTTGCGCGCCGCCGCTGGTCACCGTTAGGTGACAGCTTCCTTACAGCGGCGTGCGCATCCTCGCGGAGCGTTTTTTTCATAGGAAATTTCGGAGAAATTTTCTATGAAAAAAAGGCATACCCCCGAAAGGATATGCCTTTGCTATCAATGTACGCTGCCCGTCGGCAGCATTGTTCGATCGTTAAGCGATTAGCCTACAACCTTATTGACGTTGAGCTTAACGCCCGGGCCCATGGTAGAGGCCAGGGTGATGCTCTTGAAGTAAGCGCCCTTAAGTGTAGCCGGCTTAGCTCTCAGCAGTGCATTGATCAGTGCCTGGAAGTTGTCTGCGAGCTGCTCCTGTGTGAAGGAAGCCTTACCTACGGTTACGTGGAAGATGTTGCTCTTGTCAAGCTTGTACTCAACCTTACCAGCTTTGATGTCAGCTACAGCCTTCTCTACATCCATGGTAACGGTGCCAGCCTTCGGAGACGGCATAAGGCCCTTCGGTCCGAGAACCTTACCAAGACGTCCTACAACGCCCATCATGTTCGGTGTAGCTACAACTACATCGAAATCAAGCCATCCCTCGTTCTGGATCTTCGGTACGAGCTCCTCAGCGCCAACGTAATCTGCGCCGGCTGCCTGAGCTGCATCTGCCTGCGGTCCCTTTGCAAATACAAGGATACGAACCTTCTTACCTGTTCCGTGCGGAAGAACTACCGCACCACGAACCTGCTGATCCGCATGACGGGAATCACAGCCGGTTCTGATGTGAAGCTCTACGGTCTCGTCAAACTTTGCAGAAGCTGCCTTCTTGACGATATCGATTGCATCGTTAAGGTCGTACTGGATAGAGCGGTCTACTAATTTAGCAGCCTCGTTATATCTTTTTCCTGTCTTCATTATTGAATAACCTCCTGTGGTTATGTCGGGAATGCCCTCCCACTCATATGAAACGCTTCGAAATGCCCTGTCTTAGCGACATCTCTGCATGCCAATATTTCAGATTCAGTAATTACTCGGCAACAGTAACTCCCATGCTTCTTGCTGTACCAGCGATCATGGACATAGCAGCCTCGATAGAAGCAGCGTTCAGATCCGGCATCTTTGTCTCTGCGATCTTTCTCAGATCTTCCTTAGAGAGCTCAGCAACCTTTGTCTTGTTCGGCTCACCGGAAGCCTTCTGGATCTTGCATGCCTTCTTGATCAGAACAGCAGCCGGCGGAGTCTTTGTGATAAAGCTGAAGCTTCTGTCTGCATAAACAGTGATAACAACCGGGATGATCAGGTCGCCCTTATCAGCTGTCTTTGCGTTGAATTCCTTTGTGAACTGTACGATGTTTACACCGTGCTGTCCGAGAGCCGGACCAACCGGCGGAGCCGGGGTTGCCTTTCCAGCCGGGATCTGTAATTTGATATATCCGGTAACTTTCTTTGCCATTTTTAGAGACCTCCTCTAATTAGTCTGTCTTCAATTCCACATCGTCAAAACCAACCTCAACCAGCGTAGAACGGTTGAAGAGCTCAACGTTGATGGTCAGAGTCTTCTTTTCCGAGTCGACGGATTCAACAATACCTGTTCCCTGATTTTTCCAGGAACCGTTGATGATCGCAACTTCATCGCCCTTATGGAATGAAGATTCATACTCAGTCTGTTTCTCCATTCTCATCATATTGGCAACTTCCGCCTCGGTCAGTGCAACCGGCTTGCTGTCCGGTCCTACGAAACCGGTGACTCCACGGGTGTTACGTACTACATACCAGACGTCATTCCATTTGTCATCTCTTACCATCTTAATGAGTACATAACCTGGGAGAATCTTGCGGGACAGCTCTTTCTGCTTTCCGTTCTTGTCAACCTTATCCCCGATAACGGACTGGGTTGGCTCCCAGACATCAAGGATCTGATCCTCAAGATGACGGTTCACTCTCGTCTTCTCGATATCGGCCTTAACCTTGTTCTCATATCCGGAATAGGTATGTACAACGTACCATTTTCCTTCCGGAGTCATATTTTCATCTGCCATATTCTTCTACCTTTCAGATCGCAAAATGCAGTGCCCATACGATCAGCGTATCGAGTCCTGCGATGATAAGTCCCAGTGCGATTGATGCTGCAACAACGGAGCTTGTCTCCGATACCACAGTATCTCTGTCCGGCCAGATGATCTTATTGAACTCAGCTTTCAGGCCATCCCAGTAACTCTTCTTTTTTGGTTTGCTGGTATTTCCTGTGTCACCCATCATCGACCTCCAAAGTGTTCGAACAATCGTCCTTCTGTTTCGAAGTTCCGATTATCTCGTCTCTTTGTGATTTGTGTGCTTCTTGCAGAATTTGCAGTACTTCTTTGTTTCCATTCTGTCCGGATGAGTCTTCTTATCCTTGGTCAGATTGTAGTTGCGCTGCTTGCATTCGGTGCATGCCAGAGTAATCTTTGTGCGCACGACTTCCACCTCCATTTTGTGTTTTCAGCTCGTTCTTTTTTTTGGCGTTATGGTCTTCTCCTCAATCGTGGGAGCAGTCGTCACTGCGAAACTATGATGGGAAGAAGATCCTCATTGACAGCCGTCCAAGGGTTGGAGAAAACGGCTACAGGATCACGGGCATCGAGCGGCAGAGCCGCGGTTTGTCCGATTTTTCGCACAAAAAAAAAACTTTGGTTCTTCCATAGCTTTCTAACTATAGCACAGACACATAGGTTCGTCAACAAAAAAGCTTCTCGCTAAAATGCCTAAATTTCGCCGGTTTCCGAACCTTTTCCTGTGTCATTTCAGTTATTTTCCGTTCTGTCTCGTCTGAACCCAGTACTCCCCCATGGACTGTCCCGGTTTCTTCGTGACGTCATCGCTCAGATATGTCCCCAGGCCGACCGACTCCGGCTCCCAGTTTTCCGCCTCTTCCACGCTCTCAAACTCTACCTCGGCATACATGAATTCGGTCTTCATGCCCGGATCGACAAGATTGACTTCCAGACGATGGCCGTCCGGGAGAAGATATGTCCTGCGGATCTTCGCAATCAGCGGAAGACCGATCAGATCCCGGATTCTGTCGAAATGTTCCCTTTCGATCTCAAACTCGATCTCTTTCCGTGCCAACCGGCCGGAGGACTTAAAGCAGAGAATAAAGGCATCCCTCACCGGTATCTCCGGAGAATTGCTGACGGTAACATTTTCCTCCCGGATCCGCACCGTCGGTTCGGTGGTGACATATCCCTGATTTTGTTCTTCTTCCTTGATCAGCGGAAAATCCTGCTCCGGCCAACCGCTGACCATCCATTTCCGTTCTATCTCCATGTGACTGTGATTTCCCATGTCCGACCTCTCTTCCATACATAATATGTGACATTTTCCGGCGCTGCCTGCTCATTCCCCGGATTCCGGGCCGAGTTTCAGCAGGACAATACATTTTCGGATGAAACGCCATCCGGCAGGGTACCCGCGCAGATTCCCCAACGCGCATCAGTCCACATGAATTTTCTTCATACTGTCCGAAACCCAGGCGTCGATCAGTTCCTGCATGAGAACGACCTCCATCGGCGGCACATCGTCGTCATCCATCATGGAAAAGGCGTCCATCCAGCGGTTCATCGCAGAAAGCCCGGTGGAGAGCAGCGTCGCCGCTCCAAGCCCCCTCTCCCGGAACAGGAGAAGAAAGGTGACCATCCGCCGGAGATGGGATTCTCTCATCGCCTGATCCCATTCTTCCGCGCTCATCACTTCCGCATCATCCGGAAGTGTCAGCGGATCCACCGCCGTCATTGCTGCCGCTGTCTCGATGACCTGAGCAATCCGCGGATCGTTTCCGGCCTCTTTGCGGACCATACCCATCATCTTTTCTTTCCAGTCCTCCGTCTCTTCCGCATTAAACGGAAGTCTGCCGGTCTCCTGATAAATATCCAGAAGAATCCGGATCAGATTCGGAATGGTAAGGATCTTTCTTCGGAAAATGAGGTCCGCCGCGGATGCGCGGAGCACCCCGCCGTGTTCCGCCATGGATCTGCGGATTTCCTCCTTTGCCTCTTTGGCCTGTGCGGAGAGTTCCGGTTCCGCTGCCGGATTCTGATTTTGTTCGTTCATATAATAATATCCCGTCCTGTCTGCTCAAAATGCGATTTCCATGCACATTGTATCAGACAGAACGGGATATCACAATTATTTCCCCTGTGTATGTGACGTCACAGAATACGGTCCGTGCGCAGCCTGTGTTTCTTTGGTTCCCTCGGAGCCGGTTCGGGTGTTCTCGTCCCGCTCGCTTCCTTCCGCCGCCATCGGCAGAGATCGGGAGTCATATGCGGTCACCGGTTTCGTCACGGTTTTCGCCTGCACCGAAGCGGTCACCTGAAACATCCGGAGAAATGCCAGCAGTCCCAGAAGGATCAGAAAAATCCGGAGAAACGCCCCCGCTCTCCGGCGGATGAAAAAAATTCTGCAGACATTCGCCAACAGAAAGAACGAAAGGATGACGGAAAGCGTACTGAGCTTCCAGCTTCCGGGAGATAGAGCCGGAATATTCATCCGGTATGGGAGAGCCGCCGTCAGAACGATCACCGCCGCCAGCGCACTGGACAGCAGGACATCGACCCGCGTGATTTTTCCCTTTTCCCGCATTTTTCCTCCTTCCTGTTTTTATAAAACCGTTATCGGCTTCGGTCCGCCGGTTTATCGATCCGATCGGCTTCTGCCGTTTCCTTTTCATGTTGATTTTATATATTTCCGTATGAAGCGGCGTCATTTGTCTTTTAATGACAAGTTCCGCATGCATCGAAAGAATAACACACGTTAGGGATGCAAGTCTTTACTGTCCACTTTCAAAATCATTACCATTTCCCTTAAAGAGTAAGAAATATGTAAATGTGACACAAAAACCGGACACGGAACACTGACAGGTTTGTCAGGTTCCGGTCCGGTTTTTATCACACTGCAGGCTCGCGGAGCTGGCCCGGCACCTGGCAATGTGCATTCAGGCTCAGCAAAGCTGCTTTTTTATTTTTCGCTTTTCGTTTTCGGAAAAGGTTATCGATCCTCTCGGAAATACGGAAGACCGAGGCTCTCCGGCGGCTGATTCTCACGCTTATTCCGCATGGAGGTAATGACGAGAACGACAATCGTAACGACGTACGGGAGCATTTTATAAAGCTCCTTGTATGCAAGATTTGTTCCGGTCGGAATGAACAGATACAGGATGTACAGTCCACCGAACAGAATGGATGCCAGCACGCCGACATTCGGACGCCAGATGGTGAAGATAACCAGCGCGATCGCCAGCCATCCGCGGTCGCCGAAGGCATCATTGGACCACACGCCGCTCGCATAATCCATAACGTAGTACAGTCCGCCGAGACCTGCAATCATGCAGCCGATGCAGGTGGCAAAATACTTGTACTTTGTGATGCTGATGCCTGCTGCATCCGCCGTCGCCGGATTCTCACCGACCGCGCGGAGATACAGACCCACACGGGTGTGTTCAATGATTGCGGACGCAGTCAGGGCGATCACGATGGCGAGATACGCCAGAAAACCATAGGAAAGAAATACCTGTCCGAACCAGCCGGTGGTATCCGCAGCCGGAAGGTGTCTTGCGAACACCGCAGAGGTATCCGACAGAGCGATCGACGGAACCTCGGATCCGGTCAGTTTGATCAGAGATCCGCCGAAAAAGTTTCCGAAGCCGACGCCAAACGTGGTCATGGCAAGACCGGTTACATTCTGATTCGCCCGGAGCGTTACCGTCAGAAAGCAGTAGAGAAGGCCCATAAGAAATGAACCCATCAGGCAGGAGGCCATCGGGATCAGGATTGCGAGAGCCGAATTGAGCGGAGCTCCTGCACAGGACTGCTCATACAGGAATGCGCCGATCACGCCGCAGATGCCGCCGACATACATGACACCCGGAATTCCGAGGTTCAGATTTCCGGATTTCTCCGTGATGGTCTCCCCGGTACTTCCGTACAGAAGCGGAATGCTCTGCGCAACCGCACGCGGGATAAAGCTTACCAAATCGAACATTTTCCTTATGCCTCCTTACCGGCGTCTGCCGACTTCTCTGATTTGCGGAAATGAATCCGGTAATTGATAAAGAATTCGCTTCCGATGATAAAGAACAGGATGATTCCGGTCAGAATATCACCGAATGACTGATTCAGGCCGAAAACGGTAGCGATTTCCGCCGCGCCTCTGGACATGAACACCAAAAGAAGGGAGCTGAGCACCATTCCCGCCGGGCTGAATTTCGCAAGCCATGCCACCAGAACCGCGGTGAATCCTCTTCCGCCGGCAATGGTTGTCGTAATCGTGTGGTTTGTGGATCCGACCAGCAGAAGTCCGCAGAAACCGCAGATCGCGCCGGACAAAAGCAGGGTGCGGATGATGGTTCTTCCGACATTGATTCCGATGTAGCGCGCCGTCGCCTCACTTCCTCCGACGACCGAAATCTCATAACCGTGCTTGGAGTATTTCATGTAGATCTGCATGATCACCGTCAGAATCGCCACCAGAATAATGTTCAGCAGATATTTGGCGTCGCCGATCTGCGGAAACCATCCGGCCATGCTGTTCTGATTGATGATACCGATTTTTCCGGAACCTTTCGGCACTTCCCAGATAATGACGTAGAACGCAACGATCTGTGTGGCAACGTAGTTCATCATCAGCGTGAACAGCGTCTCATTGGTGCCCCATTTCGCCTTGCAAAAAGCCGGAATGGCAGCCCAGATTGCGCCTGCCGCAATACTGGTCACGATCATGAGAAGAATGAGAACCGAATTCGGAACGCGCTCTCCGAACAGAATCATGCAGCTTGCCGCCGCAAGTCCGCCCATCAGAACCTGTCCCTCGCCGCCGAGGTTCCAGAATTTCATGCGGAACGCCGGTGTGAGCGCCAGAGCGACGCAGAGAAGCATGGCGGTCTCCTGAAGTAGAATCCACACCTTTCGGTTTGAGCCGAAAGCACCTTTGATCATGGTTGCGTATACCGATACCGGATTGTCACCGGTCAGAAGAGTGGTCACCAGCGCACTCACCAGCATTGCCGCGATAATGGCAACGATGCGGATTCCCCACTCCACCCGCTTGGGAAGCAATCCTTTTTTTGTGATATAGATCAGGGGGCTTTTTTTCCTGTTATCCATTCTGTTTCTCTCCTCCGAGTTTCGTCATCATCATGCCGACCTCATGTTTGTCGGTCTTTCTTCCGTCAACGATTCCGCTGAGTTTTCCGTCGCAGAGAACGACAATCCGATCGCAGAGCTCCAGAAGCACGTCCAGATCTTCGCCGACGTAAACCACCGCCACACCTTTCTGCTTCTGCTCATTGAGCAGGCCGTAAATCATATGGGAAGAATTGATATCCAGTCCGCGGACCGCATATGCCGTCAGAAGAACCTTCGGCGCCGAAGCGATCTCACGGCCGACCAGAATCTTCTGTACGTTTCCGCCGGACAGACGGCGTACCGGAACCGAAAGGCCCGGGGCCTTGACTTCCAGTTTTTCCACAACTCTCTGGGCCAGTTTTCTCGGAGTCTTGCGGTCTGTAAAGAAGCCGCGGCCATTTCGGTAGGACCGGAGCATCATGTTGTCGGGCAAATCCATATTGCCGACCAGTCCCATGCCGAGACGGTCCTCCGGAACGAAGGAAAGAGCAATACCCATGGATGCGATGTCCAGCGGATCCTTGCCGATCAGCTCGGCTCTCTCCCCGTCTTCATTAATATAGGTAATGTGGCCTTTCTCCACTTTCTGCAGTCCGGCGATGGACTCCAAAAGTTCCTTCTGGCCGCTGCCCGAAATTCCCGCAATGCCGAGGATCTCGCCGGAGCGGATCTCAAAGGAGACATTGTCCACTTTGGTGACGCCGTCTGAGGATTTTACCGTGAGATTCTGGATCAGAATCCGGTTTTCCGGATTGACCGGTTCCGGGCGCTCAATGTTCAGCGCAACGGTATGACCAACCATCATATTTGTCATTTCCTGCGCATTGGTGTCTTTGGTCGGCATATCGCCAATGTATTCGCCGTGCCGGAGAACCGCCACGCGATCGCTCAGGGCTTCCACCTCATGCATCTTATGGGTGATGATGACGATGGTCTTTCCGTCCGCTCTCATGTTCCGGAGAACCGAGAAGAGCTTATCCGTCTCCTGTGGAGTCAGTACCGCCGTCGGCTCATCGAGAATCAGGATGTTGGCCCCGCGGTAAAGCACTTTTACGATCTCAACCGTCTGTTTCTGGGAAACGGACATATTGTAAATCTTCTGCTTCGGATCCACATCGAAACCGTACGCATCGCAGATCGCCTTGATCTTTTTGGATGCCGCCTCAAGATCGAGACGTCCCGGCTCATTTAATCCGAGCACAATGTTTTCCGCCGCCGTCAGTACATCCACCAGTTTAAAATGCTGGTGAATCATTCCGATTCCGTAGGAAAACGCGTCCTTCGGCGATCCGATCGCCACCTCTTTTCCGTTAATAAAAATCTGACCTTCATCCGGATAATAAATACCGGACAGCATATTCATCAGTGTTGTCTTTCCGCTTCCGTTCTCACCGAGCAGTGCGAGAATCTCGCCCGGATAGATGTCCAGATCAACATTGGTATTCGCATGGATCGTACCGAATGTCTTGGAAATGCCCCTCATCGAAACAGATGGTTTTCTGTTCTCCACGTCTGTTTTCCTCCTATTTCATGCCTGCTGTATTTTCTGTTCCTGCAGGTCTGGACAATGCCTCCGTGGCTCTTCCCATCGGGCACATTGTCCAAAACTGCAGATGATATTCCGCATAGAACCCCGATATAAAACGGAACAAAGCGGACAAGTCCGCTTCCTCTCCCATCATCCCTCATCTCAGTTTTTATTCCCGGGATCACAAAAGCAACCAAACACGCCGGTCACCCGGAACCTTATATCCGGAAACAAGAGAAGGAAGGGGCTGAAAACAGCCCCTTCCGAAAACTCTCAGGTTTTGATGCCGCAATTACTGTGCTGTATCAAGAAGCTTGATTCCGTCGATCTTCAGATCAAAATACGGAGCACTGCGGTACTCGGACTCGTGGAAGTAACCGTCGGCAATAACTTCTGTGTCACCCTTGAACTCCGGATCGGTATCTACATCGGCCATATAACTGTCAAGCTGCTTGCCGTCAACGGTGAACTTGCTGGTGTCAAATACGTGAATTTCGCCGGACTCCAGCTTCTTGGCTGCCTCGTCAAGCGCCTCCTGTGTTCCGTCTGCAGCGACGTTCTTGTTCAGATCGGTGAGAACAACCGAGTCGGTCTTCAGAGTTCCGGTCCAGTCTGCCTCAATCTTGGAACCCTCCATAACTGCCTTGATCGCGTGCTCGTAGTACGGAGTCCAGTTGATTCTGGAAGATACGATGTATGTGTTCGGGCATGCTTCCTCTGTGCTTCCGTTGTAGGAGACATCCGGAACACCGGCGTTCTCGCAGGCTGTCGGAGCACCCATGGAATCCGCGTGCTGGGAGATCAGAACGCAGCCGTCATTGATCAGCTTGGTTGCGCCCTCTTTCTCTGCCGTCTCATCATACCAGGAACCGGTAAAGGTGACATCCATGGTTGCGCTCGGAACAACGGAACGCGCGCCGAGGAAGAAGGATGTGTAGCCGGAGATAACCTCAGCGTAGGTGAATGCGCCGACGTAACCGATCTTTGCCTGATCCTCCGTGATCTTTCCGTCCGCGATCATCTGCTCAAGCTTCTTGCCTGCAGCAACGCCGGCAAGATAACGACCCTCGTAAATGGAAGCGAATGCATTGTGATAGTTGTCCAGATTTTCGGTGTGAGCCTTTGTTCCGGTTGCGTGGCAGAACTGAACCTCCGGGAATTCCTTTGCCGCCTCGATCATATAATCCTCATGTCCGAAGGAATCTGCAAAGACGATGCTGCAGCCGCTGTCTGCAAGCTCTGCCGCTGCGTTATAGCACTCCTGGCCTTCCGGAATGTTTGTCTTGATCTCATACGCTACGCCAAGCTTCTCACATGCTGCTTTTGCTGCATTGATGAAGTTGAGGTCATAGGTGGAGTTCTCGTCGTGAAGGCAGATGAAACCTACCTTAACGTCGCTCTTCGCCTCAGCCTTTGTCTCTGCATTGGACTCTGCCGCTGCTGCGGTAGAACCGGCTGCTGCGGATGCCGCTGCGGTTGTTGTCTGTGCAGAGCTGCCTCCGCATGCTCCGAGTGCTGCTGTGATCATTGCCATTGCCAGTAAAGCTGCAACTTTCTTCTTCATGATGTCCTCCCTTTTTGAAGATAGAATGTTTTTTCTGTGCAACCCGATCTCGGCCTCGCTTTGTTTTCCTCTCCATCCATTTCGGAATCAACCGGAGTGTATGTCTGACAAATTTTTAGAAAAATACGGCAAACAAAAAAATCGACTGTACACTCCGATGAGTGTCAGCCGACAAACAAAAAGCACGACGGTCCAAACCACCGGTGCTTATTTCTGACGACCGATAGTCATGGCCTTACGGTGCCATGGTAGAGACGTCCGGACCCAAATTACCGGACATATATCGTCGTTGCACATGTACACGTTAAAAGAAAAGCGCCATTTTGTCAATATGATTTTCCTTTCGCAGACCCATTTTCCATAATTTGCACTTTTTTTAGAAGAATAATCTCCGTAATTTACACAAAACATCCGGCATCTGACGACGCCGGATGTCTAAATCAAGGATAGGATTTTCTACGACAGATCGTTTCTCCTGAACCGGATGTTACGCAACCGCCTGACCAAGGGCCTCGCACTCTGCGCCGGCTTCCGCATCCGGAGCCGCATTGCAGATCACCGGTGCAGCGGAAAGAGCAATGCCAAGGCTGTCGCACTCCGCCTTCCAGTTATCCATCCAAATTCCTCCGCCCCAGCCCCAGGAGCCGAAGAGTCCGACCTTCTTGCCGGCAAGTCTTCCTTTTACTTCATCCCACATCGGCTGGAACTCGGTCTCTTCCAGAACCTCATCCCCCATGGACGGGCATCCGAAAGCAATACCGTCGAATTCACCGAGCTTGCTTGCCGAAAACTCACCTGCTGTAAACTGTGATACGGAAGCGCCGGCATTCTTCGCGCCCTGCGCTACATACGCAGCCATAGCCTCTGTATTACCTGTTCCACTCCAGTACACTACCGCAACTTTACTCATTTTTGTCTACCTCCTGTTGCCTTTACGTTACTTCTTATATGTCTGAAATACCGTCACATTTGGTACGGTATCGGACAATCCTTTCAGATTACTTTTTCTGCGACGTCGGATCTTCCGACACGTCTCCGTTTATGCGGCCGACACCATCTGCATCACGCCAACACCGTGTTTGTATGCATCCATGCAGGTTCGGAAGCAGTTCATATAGGCTTCAAATCCTTTTTTTGCTCGCTCTGCATTGCCGGAGTACGATTTCCAGTAACCGGCACAGGTGTAGTTCTTTCCTCTGTTGCGGATAAACCCGAGCACATCGGTCAGGGGATAACCAAGGAAAACGCCAATCTCATGAGGAAAGTTTTCGGATCTTACCAGCCGGATGGTCAGTTGTCTTATCATCTCATTCACATCGCAGTCGACACGATACCCCTGTGTCTGAAGAAATTCCCTTGTCTTTGCTCCGCTCAGCAGATGAGAAAGCCATTTTCTGCGCCACACATAAACCAGAAACGAATCCGTTCCGCATTGTTTCACAATCTGCATGGAAATACCGCAGGGATTCAGTTTTCTGTTCCAGCACTCGATGATTCTGCACACCGTCAAACCATCCATTCCGTTCACCCGGAACAGATTGGCAGCTTTCAGTCCGCAGAGTGCGGGCGCGCAATGCTCCACCAGAAGTTTTTCAAAAATACTGTCCATGCTCTCCCCCATCCGATCTTTCTGTGCGATGATTTGATCGTTTTCTTAGTTTTAACTAACCAATGGTTTTAAAAAATGATGCGCAAAACGCGCATGTGTTATGAGTTGCTTACTGTGGTTATTCTAAACTAACAGTAGTTTACACGTACAGAGGTTAGTTGTCAATAACTAATTATTGTAAAGTCGTATTGCTGCAGCGGGAAAGGCTGCCGAGGCTTATACTTCCAAGCCATGAAAGAACAAGGTCCGCAAGCGGACTTCGGCTTCCGCATCCCCTCATTCCTGAGGGGAACCCCGCGGACTTTGTGCGCCGCCGCTGGTCACCGTAAGGTGACAGCTTCCTTGGCGAAGCTCTTAGCGACACATATTTCACTTAGCGGCTTTGCCGCTTAGTGAAATAGCGTGCTGCGGCTGGTCTTTTCGAGCTTAGTGCGTGCCATGGAAATTCACTTAGCGA
>NZ_FOIL01000035.1 GCF_900101295.1 [Clostridium] aminophilum
CCGTCGACTCCCGGCGCTCCCTTGTTTGCCTTCACTCTCTTAAAAGCTCTGTTAAGGTTGCCCTCTTCCAGTATCTTCTCCAAAAGATCCGGCTGTGCACTGTCCCTTTCCTTCCATATCCGGTTGAATGAGCGATGCGCTCTCACATACCCTTTGTGTTCCGCACTATCTCTTTGTGAGCAGCCATCATTGCTGATGTTTTCTGCATCCATGTGCGCATTCCTCCTTTCTCGGTCGTATTAAGGACTCCTACTGATTCGGCCCTTCGCCTCTCGGCTACTATGACCTCTGCTGACTTCTGCATGCTCAGCGTCGCCTCGTATCCTTGTGCGGCGTTTACTCCTTTCGGAGCGTTCCATGCAGATCTCCCCGGGTACCGACACGTTTCTTTCCCTCCATCTACCTGCCTCATCTATCCCGCATGATTCCGTGTAGTTATTGGGCTTTGGCTTGTACGGCAGTCTTACCCTCATGCGTGACCTCATATGTGGTTTCTGTTCGTCAGGCCAGAGGTTTGCCCGTGGTTAGTCTGTTCCCACATCCGGCTTCCTTCAGATCCCGCCTCGCGGCGGACACCCTCGCCTTCGGCTGTATCCTTCCCACTACCGGGCGGATTCGGGACTTTCACCCGTTAGAAACGTGCGCCGCCGGGCGCACCATGCAAAAAGACCCTTCGGTTCCGAAGAACCGAAAGGTCTTTTCCTCATTGCGATATTTGAGACGATTCAAATTCACTTTTTCCGGTGCCGACCGGAGATCCGAATCCCGTTCTGCTGCGCAGAACATTCTTCCGTTCAGACTTCCTTTACCAGCGCATCATACATGTTTGATCCGTCCATCTTGAGATATGCAACATTCTCAATAACAGCCTGTGCACATGTATCATAGGTGTTTCCGAGAATACTCTTGAATGTATGCTGGACATTTTCTCTGTAAGAGCCGTTCTTCTCAGCCGCCGGCTCATCCTTTTCGTACTGCACCGGTGTAACCAGAAGCTCTGCAAGTTTACGGATTGTCATCTGTTCCATTAACTTATCGTAGTTTGTCATCATTTCCCCCCAAAGTGCGCTATTTTCCTGTTTTTTTATATTTTTTCAAAGAACGGAACAATTCTATCGCACCTTTAGTTTCCTGTCAAACATTCACTGAAAGATAATGTTGTTTTTTGAGTTTACACGTTGAAACGGAATACAACGACATCGCCGTCCTGAACCACGTATTCCTTGCCCTCCATGCGGACAAGTCCCTTCTCACGGGCTCCGGTGTATCCCTGACAATCCAGAAGATCCTGATAATTGATAACCTCAGCCTTGATGAAACCTCTCTCGAAATCCGAGTGGATCTTTCCTGCTGCCTGCGGAGCCTTGAGGCCCTTCGTAATCGTCCACGCACGGGTTTCCTTCTCGCCGGCGGTCAGATAAGAAATCAGTCCAAGCAGAGAATAAGAAGCACGGATAAGCTTATCCAGGCCGGACTCGGAAAGACCGAGATCCGCAAGAAACTCCTTCTTCTCCTCATCATCCAGCTGAGAGATCTCCGCCTCAATCTCGGCGCTAATAACAAATACCTCACTGCCGGACTCCTTCGCATATTCGCGAACCGCCTCCACATATTTGCAGGAAGCACCGTCATCGGCAAGATCCTCTTCTGCCACATTTGCCGCAAAGATCACCGGCTTCCAGGTGAGAAGATCCAGCGTGTCGATAAATGCGCGCTCGTCATCGTCTGCCGGCTCATAACCGCGAGCCATCTTTCCGTTCTCCAGGAAATCATACAGTTTCTGAAGAACCGCAACCTCAGCTGCCGCCTCCTTATTGTTAAAAGCGGACTTCTTTGTCTTGGAGATACGGCGTTCCAAAACATCCATATCCGCAAAGATCAGCTCCAGATTGATAGTCTCGATGTCACGGCGCGGATCTACGCTTCCGTCAACGTGCACAACGTTTCCATTATCAAAGCAGCGAACCACATGAACGATCGCATCGCACTCGCGGATATTTGCAAGGAACTGGTTTCCGAGACCTTCGCCCTTAGAAGCTCCCTTTACAAGTCCCGCGATATCAACGAACTGAATCACCGCCGGTGTCACCTTCTGGGAATTGAACAACGCTGCAAGCTGGTCCAGACGCGGATCCGGTACAGCAACAACGCCGACATTCGGGTCAATGGTGCAGAACGGGTAATTTGCCGCCTCTGCGCCTGCTTTGGTCAGGGAGTTAAAAAGTGTGCTTTTTCCGACGTTCGGAAGACCGACAATGCCTAACTTCATAATGCTATATATCTCCTTTAAAAATCCTTATTTTACGCGGTTTTCAACGCTTGTTCCTTAGCAGGTGTACCAATTACTGTACCAATTGATTTACTGTACCATCAAAACACATGGGATGGCAAAAAATCCCCCAACATTAAGCGTCTTCGCCACAAGATTAATTTCTTTCGTTTTCTCCTCTTCGGTAATGTGAACATACAGGTTCATCGTAATCCCAATATTGGAATATTATAAAGAGTAATTCTGGTCTGATAGATTGTAGACGTCTTGTATCCTGCATCTGCCATATCTAAAAAGATACGCTGACAATGGATCGGTTTTACTTCCGTAAGCAACTTCTTTCCAATCACATTGCGTATATTTCTCTCGTACCTTTCTGTATAGTTTCTCACAGTATTTGGCCTCACGGTTTTCTGCTTGATACTGATCCAGTATTCATACCAGGCCTCCACAATCATATCAGTGGCATTCTCAATGTCCGTGTGTTCATCAATATATGTCGCATCCGCAATCCACTGTCTGCATTCCTGCAACGTCTTAAAACGTTTCACCTGGCGTTTTCCGTGTTTATCCGTATATCTCGCCACATAAAGCCCATCCGTCTGCTGGACGATTCCCACGCCAAGTTCCTTACCTCTAAGGTCTTTTCCCATTTGCGACTCCTTTCTTCTACTAAAGAAGCCCCAAATCAGCTTGTATATTATACACTAATCAAGTGCTCTTTACAATGTAGTTTCATTTTTCAAGTGCGCAAAAACCGCTAAAAACAAGGTGTTGCTATATTTCAATATTATCTGCGATAAACTTTTCAAATTCCTTCCGTTTTACTAATTTCTTCTTCCCTACATATAGAACAAACGGGCATCTCGGTGTACGAAGCAAACTCTCTATCTTATTAATCCCAATATTGGAATACTCGGCAGCCTCCCTCACAGTGAGTGCCACTTTTGCTTCAATCGGCACCGTCTGCTTCTTCTGCTCCGACATCTTCGCCAATGTTGAATCCTTATAGTCCTCAATATTAACCATTTCCATTCGAAGGCTCCTCCTTTCCAAATATTTCTTTTAAAATCTCGTGCTTATGTTTACCGGATGCCACACGCTTACTCTCTGCAGTCTCCATGTGAATCAGACGACACATATCCAGAATCCTGTCTAAAACTCGAGCAAACATAAGCTCCTGCTCTTTTACATTCTTTATGTTTGCCAAATCTAAATTGGTCGTAACAATCAGAGGCTTTCCCGAAGTCCATCTCCGGTTAATCACGTTGCCAATATTCTGCAAAGCGAACTCGGAATCCTGCTTCGCTCCTAAATCATCGATGATTAGAAGTACATATGAATCCAACGACTTCACATATTCCTCTGCATCGAATTTTGAGATATTGGAGATTCTGGCAAAATCGGTCATCAAAACTTTCTTCTCCTGCTCTAATAAAGCATTGGCTATGGCCGCCGCCATATAGGTCTTTCCCGAACCCAAATTGCCCCACAGAAGCAGTCCAATATGTTCCTGCCTAACCTTCTCCCAATTCTCTACATAACGCTTCGCCATAGCCATCTGAGGCACCATCCCATCATCGTTTTCAAATCTCTAAAAGATTCAGTTTTTCCAGATCCATGAAGTATCGTTTTCCATCGTTGCTTATCTTTATCAAGCTGTCTCTGGCATATCGAAAAGCACTCATCTTAGCTCTAGCAGTTGACTCCGGTTTTCCGCACTTATCCATTAAATATTTCTTTGCTTTATCTAAGCTGTACTCTCCGTCTCCTGCTAAGCAATATAATTCCCAATGATTTCCAAGATGCTTTAATGTTTCTGCAATATTCATTAATTAAACCTCCTGTTCTTTCCGCTCATAATTCATTTGGTTCAGTAAGTGACTCATTACTAGAAAAATGAAGAATTCTTTTCAATGCTTTTCTTAAATCCTTCACATTACATTTGGGGTGGTTTTCCGCCCATTACTAAATCGAGGACAAGATTTCTGAATTTTTTCTCTCAACATACATTTGGGTTGAAAAATCGCCCATTACTAAACCAAGAAGATTTTTTCTTCATCCCTTCATCTACTATTTGGAACGAGTCAGAACCGATTACAAAAAAATCTTATTTCCACCCGTTCAAAATACATATGGGACACATATGATCTGAATCTGCAGAAATTTTGCGCAAAAAAATAAGACAGGATTTCTCCTGTCTTACATCACTTCTGGTCCAATGGACCAAAAGTTACTCTATCATCTATTTCATCTGCTCATTAATCTCATCAAGAAGATACATCGCCCTATACGACTTATCACAATTCTTACATTGCCAATCACTACTATCCTTCTTGGCCTTTTTATGAAGTGAAATCAAAACTGTCCCGCATATAGGACATACAGTTTCTTCGCCATTCCACAATTTCTTTAAGAAGCCAACAGCTTCATCTCGATTTTCAAAACCAAGTTCTGCTAATCTAGCTCTTTCCATTTCTAAATCCTCTTCTATACCAGCTCACCCATCAAACCTCCTTCATAGATATTTCTATAAACTTTATCCGGATATAATGGCAAGTACTGTTTTACAACCGAAAAATCCACACCTACTGAGCTGACAAAATCTTTTAGCTTTGAAGTAAATTCTTGTCCGGAAATCTCGCTATACTTGTCAATCACAGACATCAAATCCAAAAACTGTAATGCTGATTTATTTTTAGACGTCACCTCTGCGACCGGTTTATATACAACAATGGTATTTCCATCTATCTCCTGCTTACGCTGTTTAGTCGATGCTTCATTACTACAAACTTCATAACAAGAAGGATTCTGCGTTGTAAATCCATATTTGTTCGCAAGCTGTAATCCCGTTATATAGCCCTCCACCTTTTCTTCTGACCCAAGATACTTCTTCTCGATATATTTATCCACTGAAACCTTTCCTTTTGTTCCAAGGATTGTAACATAGGAAATAAAATATACGCCATTATATAAGCGTTCTAACTTGCCCTCATCCACAAGTTTCTTCATTTCCTGGCGAAGATAGTCTTTTGAATCGCCCGGCAACTCAGTCAAAAATATCGGCTCACCATTTTTGTAATTTTCAATTATATAATCATATACCATCCGGCTCACCTCACAAAATCGAAACCGTTCATTTCAACTTTATGGTACTTCCATATGTCACTATTTGCAAGTTTTTATTCTGGCAAACCAGAAAATAACCCTGTCCAAATCTTGGTTCATTACGAGGCTTCGTAGAACATGAATCCCTTGTAAAATCAGCATTCCGCAACAATTCAACGACCTTGACCACCACTTGGCGACCACTCGTTGGACCACTTCATTTCATAATGTTCACAAAACACCCCTTCACGGATATTCCGAAACGAAGCTTCGTAACTCTGAAGCCCCATAAATACAGCATTCTGTCAAAAATCTGCGAATTGCCAACAATGTGCGGATAATCCGTTACTTCACTTAAAAAGTAAGTAACAGGATACGCATACGAGGTAGGGATATACACCTAAATATTCTTGGCCTTTATATACCTCATTTTGGGTTTGCTCTTTTGAAATCGGTAAAATACAGCATTGTCCACCACTTATCCCATCAAACACCACTTTCCGAACCGGAATGCCCTTGAACTGGTCTTCCAGACTCGGTTTCTTCTTGCGGGTTTTCACAACACGCTCGGCGAATTCGTCATCCGGAGTATTCTCGTTTTCTACTTCCGCCTCGTTAAAGAGACTGAGCTGCCCCGGAATATCAAACGTCCGCTTTTCGCTGCTTTTACCGAAAAAGTTTTTTCGTCAGATAATCATTTTGCTCCTGAAGAACCTTGAGCTTTTCCTGAAGGTTTGAATTCGCTTCTGCGTTTCGTTCAATCGTTTTCTGAAGAGATTTTATGAGATCATTCTGGCCGCGAACCGTTTCATTCAACTGAACGATGGTATCTTTCAGTTCCCGCAGCTGGATGTCTTTTGCATTGGTTGCCATCTCATTTCTCCCTTCCGATTAATGCCTTTATTATACCAAAAATGTGGCATTTTCTAAAGGGAGAGAAGAACTAAAAAACGCTGTTTTTATGCGGTATGTAGCGACTTTTTCGTACATCTTGTCAAGCCATTTTATTAGAGTGTTTACTCCATTTTAAGGGCTTTTGGCTGGTCCAGATCGATGCCTGACATGAGCCAGTCGAACTCTCTACAGGTCAAATTTCTGACCTCAGATTTCTTCCCGGCCATTGATAGCCACCTTTTACGGAGAGACGTTTATAAATCAAAAAAAACGTCCGGCTCATGATACAGCGCTTTGATCCGGTCTCTGCGTCTTCCGCAGAAAAGAAAAAGGGAATTCTCACTGGGATTCATCCTCAGTTCCTGTTCAACCACCGCGCATAAGCCGTCGATGGATTTTCGCATATCGGTGTATCCAGTTCCGATATAAATCTTGTCCGCGTTAGAGATATCACCTAGCATGTGAGCTCCTTCAGCAATCGCGGTGTTTTGGCTAGTACGGCCGGATCTGCCTGATTGCTGATCCGAATCCGAAGATCCTTTAACTGGATTTCAATCGTATGTGAATTGTCAATGTGCAAGTCCTCCTGCATTACAGCAGGACGTTCCGGAAATGAAGTTATTATCCTCCATCTTTCCCGGAGTACCATAAAGGTGCGCCAGAACAACTAATTTCACATTGGGATAGAGTTCAAAAGTCTTTTTCTACGTAGCAACGGGTGATTCCGATTGTAATGTGGAAATCAAAAACTGACTACATTACAAAAAACGTCTAATCCCAGCGATTACAGGATTGGATTTCGAAACATTCTTTATAATATTAAATACTAGTTGGTGTGGATTAAACAAGACCCCTCCAATATGTTCGATCGTCAAAGCTCAACGAGCCCTGAGTTAATCCTTTGGTCGATTTAAACTCACGAAAGCACAATGGATCCGACACTAAAATTCTGGCAAGTTCTTTTTCGCTTTCTTGCAAGGAATTCTTCAACACCGGATAGCCATCCGTAGCTAAAATAATATCCGAATTTCCTTCCACGTGCTTTACAAACACAAAGGGTTCATAGAAACTATAGCCATTTAGTGTTGGATATCCCAATGGCCCCGGTTGATTTTCATACGTAAAGCGGCCTTTAAGACCTTCCTCAATAGCGTCTCTGCCAACATCGTGAAAGAGCAATTTCTCTACCGATATTTTATTTCCCAAAGCCCCTTCAATTGTCTGTGCACGTTTCTCCGAGTTGATACGGTCTATTTCCTTTTCAAAGTTATACAACTCACCATTAATCATGCATTGGCAATCTCCATATCCCCATATCTCGTGTTTTCTGTCGTTGTAAATCATAACACTCGCTCTGGGATATTCCTCAATCGATAGAGATTCCCGAAGCGATTTTCCCAGTTTGTCGTTTAAGAACGCAAGCGCCTCTGTCGCAGACATTCTACAGAGCAAATCTTCTTGTTGCTCTGCCACCTCAAGCAAAATATCCCTCGCAAACCGACCGCTACTTTTTCCAAAAAACATCTTATTCGACTGAGCTGTTGCACCATCAATTACAACTACTACATTTTTTCCAATATAAAGACCATCCTCACACAAAGAGCAGTCGTCCTTTTTTCCTTGTATCAATGATTCTATTGTTTTCATGTTCGTTCTTAATCGTTTTTTCTTGCTAAGTATCTTTGGAAAAACAGCATACATCCGGAAGCTGACGGGAGCATTTGCAGGTCATGGCGTGCTTCATTGAACTTTTTCCCATCAAACACAGATACATTCGATGTGACATGATCGGCAAAAAATAACATTCTATTTCTAATATCCTCTGTTTTTATCCATACCAGCGTGTCACCATCACGCTCCATTTTTTCCTCATCATTACCGTTCTTTTTCATCTGATACTTCATGAAATCCTGCTCTATTTCGAGCGCCGTTTTTTCAATTCCCGTAACAAAGAATAACTGAGGTTTTCCTCCCTCTATTACTTCTCGATAAGCATTCAGGAAATGAATCTCCCCAATTAAATCTTTCTGAATTCCCAATTCGTCCACTATCTCATTTTTAACAGCATTGATTAAACCGAAAAAAGAAAAGACTCCGTCTGTTAAGGCATACTTCGTCTTCAAACTTGCACCTATACTATTGCCATATGTTCTTTTTCCAATGGAGACATTCTTTTTTCTAAAAACCAACGGGCACATTCCATCTTTTGATTCTACCATTCCATTAAAACCAAGATGGTTTGATAATCGGGAATTTCCTAATGGTACAAGCTTCGATCCTTGACCTAAAACACGTCGAACAGTGAGTCCTCCATCTAACTCATAATCCATTGCTCGATTTGTAGCCATCGAATTCAAATAAAAAGTACGTTCCGTCTCCATCAAGAATTGGTTATCCTCAAAACGCCAATCCTTTACTCTAACATTTAAGTTATTATAAATATTCGATGACTGATGCGCAGAAATTAGTGTCGAAAAGTTTTGTTCAACAAACGATGGCAACTCATAATATGAATTTTCGTTATCCTGAATCTGAATTATTGTCTTAGAATCGAATTTTGCGCAACAAACAATAGGAATAACTGCGTTTCCCTCTCCCTCTATCATTCCATTTTTTATGTGTTCATTATTAAGCGCTGTTGCATCCTCAAACGCTTCGTCTTTATATATTCTTTGCAACTCGCTCACGTTCAATTCAAGTTTGACATCATCTTCTATCCGATTATAAAACCAATCTTTGATTGCTCGTGCAAAAACGGTAATAATGGAAGCTATCAATGCCGATGAAAACATTGTCCAATCCACAAGACTGTTAACCATTTCTTCGAATGTGCGATGAATAAAGAAATGAGCAACAATCACAACCAGCAAAAAAATAATCAGCATAACAAAAACTTCCGCGAAATCTGTTCGCTCAATTTTTATTAATATTTTTTTCAAAGAAGTTTTTACTCGTTCAAATAACTGTTTTTTATTATGCCATTCGCCCTCTATTTTCATATTCTTTACTATCTCCTACTCCTTAATCCTTGTGTTAATTATATCTTTTTTATACCTCATTCTTCCCAGGTAACAAAGTATCTTCTAATTTTTGTCTTTCTTCGTCCATATTACCTCCTTAAAAGGGGCCCCAATAAATACGAATAGCACCTTCATCTTTTGAAAGTCGATTAAATCACAAAGTGATTGTTAATTACATTATCTCTATAAATATAGGAATCATGGATTATCTCCACAGGCTCCACAAATTATTATAATAGAATTTAATTCAATAACAAGAAAAAACCATACTAGTGTTAGCATCTAATTAGTGTGTGCTCAACAATCAAAAAGCCTTGATTTTACTGACTTTTTTGCCTGTACATGAGATAATTAATGCAAGGAATTACATTAAATTGTCTCAAAAACCTTGCACTTTCACGGAGAATCCCATGTATAAGAAAAATCAAAATCATCAGTTTAGTCTCCAGGATTTCAATCAGCCCATGGGTCTAAAACTTGATCCAGAGAATAAATGGATTAAAAAAGCTGCTATGATTCCCTGGGATGAAATAGAAGCTGTGTATGCAGATTTATTTCCATCCGATTGCGGAATGCCGGCAAAGCCATTACGTATGGCACTTGGTGCACTCCTGATTCAAAAAAAGTTTGGATTTTCTGACAGGGAACTCGTTGAACAAATCCAGGAGAATCCATATTATCAGTATTTTATTGGATTGCCTGGATTCCAATTAGAAAAACCATTTGCACCTTCTTTGATGGTTGAATTTCGTAAAAGAATTACCGACGAAAAGCTCGCAGAGATTAATGAATTAATCATTGATTACAACAAAAATGATGACGACAAAAATGATCATCCATCAGATGGTAATTCTGAAAACAAAGGTACAATGATAATTGATGCAACGTGTGCTCCGCAGAACATTGCATTTCCACAGGACATAAACTTGTTAAATGAAGCAAGAGAAAACCTTGAAGCAATTATTTCATCTGTCTGTTACGAGCATAACCTTTTAAAACCTCGCATGTACAAAAATAATGCGAGAAAAGATTACCTTGCCCTGGCTAAATGCAAGAAACGATCTTCCAAGAAAATACGTAAGGCAATCAAGAAACAACTTCAATACATCAAGCGTGACAGGAATTACATTGAGTGGTTCATGAGTTATGGATATTATCCTGATAAGCACCAGATGGAAAGAATAGCTGTCATTGATAAAGTATATGAACAGCAGGAATACATGTATAAAAACAATGTTCACACTGTTCCTGATAGGATTGTAAGCATATCCCAACCTTTTGTGAGACCGATAGTCAGAGGTAAGAGCAAATCGCCTGTAGAATTCGGTGCCAAGATCGATCTTAGTATTGAAAATGGACTCGGCAGATTGGAAAAAATATCATTCGACGCATACAATGAAAGCGAAGTATTGATATCTGCTATTGAGAATTTCTTTAAGCGTAATGGTCATTATCCTAAACGAGCACTTGCAGATAAGATTTACCGAAACAGAGAAAATCTTGCATACTGTAAAGCACGCGGGATAAGACTTGCGGGACCAGCTTTAGGAAGGCCCGGAAAGAATGTTTCAATTGATAAGCACATGGAGTACGTGGATAGCGTTGACAGAATTGAAGTAGAGCGAAAATTTGCATTATCAAAACATAGTCACGGTCTTGGATTAATCATGACAAAACTTGAAGAAACAAGTCGAAGCTCTATAGCACTATCGATCATATCCATGAACTTAGATTGCCTCCTCAGGCTTTCTTTGTTCCAAAAATTGATTTTGATATTTTCAAGGTACAATTGTTTATATGAGGCAGCCGTCTGAAAAATTAGGCGGTTGCTGAGCATACACTAATTAGTACATTTTAAAATGAGTTAATCCCTTAGATAGCATATAATACAAGAGAAGGAACTCATTATGCCCCAAAAAAACAAACAACACTCAAAACAGTTCAAGTTGGATGCTGTCAACTATCGCAAGGAACATCCTGATCTCACACAGGTTGAATGTGCCAAAAATCTCGGAATAGGCACCAGCACCTTAGCAAGGTGGGAAGCCCAGTTCAAAGATAATGATGGTGATATTCCCGCCAGAGGATCAGGTAACTACTCTTCTGACGAAGTCAAGGAAATTGCTCGTCTTAAACGTGAATTACGTGATGCTCAGGATGCACTTTTTTACCGACGGCAATAGACTATGTCTATTTTATTATGAAATTGAATTTGCGAAACTTATTGTACGTCATCCCCCGCCGATCTCAACCGTAATCTCCCCGGATCTGCCCGCCATACGATTCAACCTGAATTTGGTCAAAAGAAAAAGACCGGTCTCCCGATCCCTTTCGAAATTCTGTTATGTTTCAAATGTATTATGACTCATTTACCAGTTTCCCCGTCATATGATCCGGTATCAGTTTCAGACACTGAACCCGCGGAAGTGCATTTTTCAATTCCCTCTCAAGATATTCTTTGTCATCGGTAAATTTTTCCACAAGTCGAGTGCATATCTCTCTTGCCTTTTCCTCATCGGTTACCAATTCGATATGCCCAAATATAATGACACTTGTTATATTCAGAGGCCACTCTCCCGGCTTTCGAAATCCCTCATCATATACCGTGTAACAAGCCTTGTTACAGTTATTGATCGCGTCGATTTTGTGCCCCTCTTGTGCACCATGAAAATAAAGACAGCCGTCCTCTTCGCAATACCAATGATCGATCGGAATACCATAAGGATACCCGTTTTCGCCGATCAGAGACAAAACGCCTCTCTTCTGTTCATTCAGAACTCTCTTACATTCGTCATCGGACACCTGCTGTTTGAATCGTCTCATTTTTCTGAACATGATACACCTCTCTATTCTATCCCCTTGCTGATTAAAGAAATTAGAATTGAAAAAGCGCCAGCCTTTCATGTCTTCTACGGCCTAATGACATGAAATCTGACGTGACATTTTGCTACCCGGCGGCAGTTTATGATACGTGAACTATTATACGCAATTTTCCTTTTTTGTTCAACATCGTTCAGAACACGTGACCGTCTAATACGTAAAAATGCTAATGACTGACAGAACCAATCATAATGTCAGGCAGAACGAGTCATAATGAGTCATAACGCGACTATGTCGTTCAAAACCTTATTTTAATGTCATTCCATCTTTAAAAGCATTGCCTACTTTCGCTCCAACGCCATAATATGCATTTCCAAAAGGATCAAAGCTGATTGGCTTAACTTTTGTAATATCTACAGCACCGTCAGTAATTACACGGTCATCCGCAGAAACATTGATAATTTCGCCAATAAGGATTCCGTTTTCAAAGCTTTTCACCTTGCATTCCAGAGCAAGAGGAAGTTCGTCAATTAAAGGTGCGTCTACGAACTCGCTCTTAGTAGCGTGAAAACCGGCTTTGGCAAATTTGTCAGGAACCTTTCTTCCGGATTCTACACCTACATAATCACAGGGAACCACCTGGTCTTCCGTTGCCATACTTACGGTAAAAGCTCCCTTTACCTTGAGGTTGTCTGTCGTCTTGTGATCGGAAAGACTGATCGTAATTTCCCCGAAATCCGTAGTAATGCCCCAGGCCGCATTCATCGCATTCGGAACTCCGTTCTCATCATAGGTTCCGATAATCAGTACCGGCTGCGGATACATCAACGGTTTTACTCCAAAATTTACTCTGCTCATCAAAACATCCTCCTAATTTTCATAAAATACACGGCTGCCCAAAAGAATGCGGACTCTCACAAATGATCGCTCTCAATCTGTTCTCTCATCCTGTCCACACAATCCGCAAGGGTTGTATCTCGCAGTTCTTTTTCGGCTTTTTCTTCAATGTCACGAAATACATCCGTAAGTACCGGCTTTATATGTCTCCCTACGACACAACGGTCATTGGGATTCTGATGCAGATCAAATACATGGACTTCATCGGTCTCCGAAACTGCCTGATATATTTTATATAAAGAAAGTTTCTCCGGGCTTACTGTCAACTGAAAACCGCCGACTCCTTTCCTGCTCTCTATGATCCCCTTTTTCTTCAAAAGACCGGTAACCTTTCGGATGTAGCTGGCATTGGTGCCCACGCTTGCTGCAATCATCTCTGATGTCATCGGATACTCCGCCTCAGATATCAGAATCAGCACATGTATTGCGGATGAAAACTTCGTATCCATTATTCGGTCCTCTCATATGTTGCAATATAAAGGACATTTTCCGGCACGTTTATCTGCGGATCCTGAAATACAAAGGTACCCGATACACCATTTTCCTGCATGGTCAGATTAAAATGACACAGAGCAATCCCTACATCCACTTTTTGAATATCTCCCAGATCACTGTCATTGATGGACTTCTGCTCATAGAAATGAACCTTATTCCCCTGAACAATCACACGCCATGGCTGCTTATTTACGGCCGAAGGTGCAAGCCTTACCATTTCCAGGCCTTCCGCAAATTCTCCCGCGCTCTCTTTCGAAAGATCTTTTCCAAATGCGCCATCGAAGAAGAGCTCTCCAAATGCCATCCTGCCATCCGCTTTGAGCCCCTTTCGCATCAGTTTCTCACGAATGGACATTTTATCGGCAGGGTATCCCACCGGGCTTGCTGCCGGGAGGACCTCTCCACTCTCAACGTTCATTGCTTTCTCGAAGGTACCCCGGCTCAAAGACCCCGCCAGCATGACAGTCCCTATTCCCAAAGACTCCGCATACAGACACGCCTCTTCAAAGCTGTATCCGAATGCGATCTCAAAATGCTCCTCTTTCCGCACCTTGGCCGCAAGATACGTATGCTCTCCAAGAATAACCGGACTTGTAAGCTGATGCTCTTCTGCCTCAAGAAGCTGAAACTCCACCGGCACGCCAAACGGGTTGTTCAGTGAGGAAATGTATTTTTCCAGATTATTTCTATCTTCTGCGGAGAGCTGCCTGCCATCAAATGTCCGGACACTCCTTCTTCGTTTTATCACTTCTTTTGCTGAAAAAGTCATATTTCTAATCTCCTTATCTGTACTTGTATCTGATACCAATACAGCTTTACTATGATCGGTTCTGCCTGTCAAGTACTCCGAACATCCTTTTCCTGGGATCTGAAGCGTTGTCTCTAAAAATCCTTTTTCAGGATCCTCCAAAGGGTTGATCTTCCGATCCCGAGTCGTTTTGCAGTGCGCGCCTGATTCATGTTTTCCTCTTCCAGAACTTTCCGGATAATATCATACTCGATTTTTTCGAGTGTCTGGGACAAATCAATGTCACCGCCGGCCAACCCGCCGGTACTTTCCCGCCGGGTTCCCTCTTCCCGCAATATTTCCCGGATCCTTCTCCCGGTCAGCCAGGGCGACCGGGCCGTTTTTATAGCCTCATTTAGGATCCTCTCCAACTCATTGGTGTTGTTCGGCCACGAATATGATTCGAGAAGTTCCATTGCTTCCGGTTCCAGGCCAATGATATTGGTTCCATTCAGCTGGTTTTGCTCATGAATATACAGAAGCGCGTAATTGGCGATATTCGTGATGTTATTTCGAAGCGGAGAAATCCGGATCTCTTTACACTTCAAACGGTTTTTGATGCGGTTGATCCGCATCTCGTCAACATTGTGCGTGTGTTCAAAATGATTGTACTCATAGGTCAGCAACACGCGGCAAGTGACATTGGGAAGAATCTGCGCAAGCTGCTCCAAAAAATCCCCAAACACGTTATCCGATAAATACTGCATTTCCTTGAACAGAACACAGGTGTTCAGCGAAAAGAGCGGCGAATGAACGCTGTAAAATAAGTAATCCATGAGTTTTGCAGAGAGATCGCTTCCGCTGATTTGATACAGAAGATCTCTCTTGCCGGATGTTGTGAGAAAGATCTGATGTGCAATGATTGTTTTTTCAGTCCCCTTCTCTCCCGTCACCAGAATCGGCATGGATGAATGAACGATATCGGAATGCTTCGAAAGCGTGGCTGCTGCGACATTTCCCAGAAAACCTCCGCTATGAACCGCTTCTTTCTGTTTGGCATAGATGGTCAGATCTTCCTGGGAAAAGACATCCATCCCATGAAAACGGGTATGTCGTCCCGTTTCGGAAATGGAGACATTCACCGAAAAATACCAGACAGGAGAAGGCATTTTGGCACGAACGGAGCGGATAAAGAACATTTCTTTTCCGACCTTTTTCTGTGACATGCTTTTCTCCAGAGCTTTACGGTCGGAAAGCATCGGAAGTAACTCTCTGCAGGCATTTGTAATCCGATCCGGTATCCGTTTTGCGGAGTAAATGATCTCACCCCCGGCATTCATACTGAAGTCGTAGGATGGGGCGGATAAGAGAAACGACTTCATATTCTGATACTCGGTATTGATGGAATCAAAATACTTATAAACGCGCAGAATGTCATTAAAGGCGGTTTTAATGCTTTCGGGACCGGATACCAGAAGCATGGATTGAAGGCCGAATTCTGCGGCATACGATGTAGAAACCGCATCGCCGATAATTAACTGATACCCCTGATCCCTTGCGCTTTTGACCTTCTCCCTTGCGTCATTCCAGGAATGAACTGTAAAGATATCGTAGGAACGCTCTAATAATTCGCAAACCATTTTGACATCCGATGAAATGTTCGGGTAACAAAGAATAACTATTTTCCCAGAAAACCCTTCCACCAGTTTCAGGATTCCCATCAGATCCGGATACGTAAGAGGAATCTCAAAAACAGGTTTTTTTGCAACTTCATCGATATATAATTTGGTGCCCCCGCGCGATAAAATGACGTCATATTTGCTTTCATCATAGTGTTTTACGATGTCTGCACCGTCTTCGAGATCCCCGACCAGTGCATCCACCAATTCAATCCGGGAAAACTGTTTGGCGATCCGGATCATCGTTGTTTTCATGGAATCATATGGTGCAATTCCAAGTACTCGTACTTTCTGCAGCATGGTTCTCCTTTCACGCTGACACAAGAATTGGTTGAACAGATAGATTAAGTATGTGTCAAAATGAATCACGTATCAAGTATTATTTCACTATTTCAAAAAATTGTTCCTATATAAAACAGTTAGAATAAACTCACCTCGTTGTTGGATCGGATCTTCTCTTCTACTATAAGGGCAGAACTGACAGGCGCAATGGAATACGTATGAAATTGTCAACAGAGTATTTGGAGGAAAAGGAAGACTTATGAATGATGTAATCCATATTAACCCTAAGGACAATCTGGTAACTTGTCTTAGACCGATCGCCAAAGGGGAAACGCTCGAATTTGAGGGGGTAAAATACACCGTAACCAGCGATATTCCAAAGTATCATAAGATGTCGACCGCAGAAATCAAAAAAGGCGAATATGCGTATAAATATGGGCAGATCATCGGTCTTGCACTTGAAGACATTCATCCGGGGGACCATGTACATGTCCATAATATTTCGAGTACCAGAGGTCGCGGCGATGACCTGACGGCAGAGAGAAAGGATTGGTAAAGCTATGAAAATTACAGGATATCGACGTGAAAATGGTACATTTGGAGTACGCAATCACCTTCTGATTCTTCCGACCTCGGTCTGTGCAACCGATACTGCAGAAAAAATCGCTGCGCAGATTCCGGGAGCGGTTTCCGTTCCGAATCAGCACGGCTGCTGCCAGATTGGATCTGATTCAGAGCAGGTGGAACGCACTCTGGTTGGTTTTGGCGTGAATGCGAATGTCGGTGCAGTTCTTGTAGTGGGACTGGGCTGTGACGGAATTCAGGCAGAAAAACTTGCGAGCCGCATCGCTGTATCGAAAAAGCCGGTGGAATGGATCACTATTCAGGGTTGTGGCGGAACGTTAAAGGCAATTGCCAAAGGCGCAGAAATTGCTTCCCGTATGCAGAGAACGCTCTCTGAGATGGTTCGGGTGGAAGGTGATCTTTCCGAAATCATTCTGGGAATGGAATGCGGCGGATCGGACCCGACCAGCGGTCTTGCATCCAATCCGTCCATTGGATATGTATCCGATAAGCTTTGCAGCCTTGGCGGTTCCAGCATTCTGAGTGAGACCACAGAAGTCATCGGCGCAGAGCACATTCTGGCAGAACGTTTTGTGAACGAAGAAGAAAAAGAAAAATTCCTTCATATGGTTCACCGTACAGAGCAAAGAGCTCTTGATCTCGGAGAAGACCTCCGGACCGGACAGCCGACGCCGGGAAATAAAGCGGGCGGTCTTACCACGATTGAAGAGAAATCTCTTGGCTGTATGTATAAGGCCGGCACTTCCGCTCTCTTCCAGGGCGCTCTGGAATACTCTGAAATCCTTCCGTTAGATAAAGCGCACGGTCTCTATTTCATGGATACTCCGGGACAGGACATCGATTCGATCACCGGAATGGTCGCTGGCGGAGCAACCGTCATCATCTTCTCAACCGGACGGGGTACTCCGACCGGAAGCCCGATCGCTCCGGTAGTGAAGATTACCGGAAATAATGATACATACAACAATATGCCGGATAACATTGATATCAATGCCGGCAGAATCATTGTTGACGGTGCGGGCATTGCAGAAATCGGAGAAGAAGCGTTCCAGATGATCGTGGAGGCATGTAACGGAAAAATGACCAAGGCGGAAGCACTTGGTCACCGCGAGTTTGGAATCTACAAAACTGCAGGTACATTCTGATTTCGATAGAAAAACCATTCGGAGGTTTATCATGAAGATAATGAAAACGGTTCAGAAGGTTCCGGGCGGTCTGATGATCGTTCCGCTTCTTCTTGGTGCAATTGTAAACACCTGTTTTCCACAGCTCTGGGAAATGTATAACGGAACATTTACCGTACATCTCTGGAAATCCGGTGCGATGCCGATTCTTGCCGCGTTCCTGTTCTGTAACGGAACAACGATTGATGTAAAACAGGCTGGTGTTACCGTGGAAAAAGGCTGCCTTCTGACCGCAATTAAGGTCACCGTTGGAATGCTGATCGGGATTCTTGTCAGCAGGGTCTTTGGCGAGGCAGGAATCTTTGGACTTGCTCCGATCGCGATCATCGCGGCAATCGCTAACTCCAACGGCGGTCTCTATGCGGCATTAGCCGGAGAATATGGCGATGCAACCGATGTTGGTGCGGTATCCATTCTTTCCATCAATGATGGACCGTTCTTTACCTTACTTGCACTGGGAGCTGCCGGATATGCGGTTCCGATCAACACTCTGATCGGCTGTGTCATCCCGATCATTATCGGCTGCGTTCTCGGAAATCTCGATCCGGATATCCGAAAATTCTGTGCACCGGGAGCCTCTCTCCTGATTCCATTCTTTGCCTTTCCGCTTGGAGCAGGTCTTACGTTAACATCGATCGTAAAGGCCGGTCCTGCCGGAATCGTACTTGGTATCGCTTCGACGCTTCTTACGGGACTTGCAGGATATCTCATCTACAAAGCGCTTCGTTTTAAGCATCCGGAAGTCGGTGCAGCCATCGGAACCACAGCCGGAAATGCAGCGAGCACGCCGGCGGCGGTTGCTGCGGCGGGGGTTATCTCAACAGCAGTCGGTGATGTTGCAACCGTTCAGGTTTCAGCAGCGATCATTGTAACGGCGATTCTTTGCCCGATCCTGGTTACCGCGCTTCATAAAGCAGAATCCAAGGGAAAAGCCAATCCATCCGTAACAGCATAAGGATCATACTTTTTTCGGTAAGGCGGGAGCGGAACATCCTGCCTTACCGATACGTGTTACAAAGACAACGATGGAAAGGAACAACAAGATGCTGAAACTGATTGTACTTGCAGATGATCTGACCGGCGCGCTGGATACCGGAATCCAGTTTGCCAAGAGCTCCGACGGCACGCTGGTCGCATTGGATTGTGATGTTTGCTGGGATGACGTGAGTGCGGAAAAAGAAGTCCTGGTGATTGATACGGAGTCCAGACATATTGCCCCGCAGGAAGCTTATCAGAGGGTGAAACATCTTAGCGAAAAAGCAAAAAATGCCGGAATTCCGTTTATCTACAAAAAAACCGACTCTGCGCTTCGCGGGCATGTCGGAAGTGAACTTGCGGCCGTGTTGGATGCGACCGGTGAAAAACAGCTTCACTTTATTCCGGCGTTTCCCAGGACAAAACGTGTAACCGTTCATGGAATTCAATACATTGACGGGATTCCGGTAGCGGATAGTGTCTTTGGATCGGACCCCTTTAATCCGGTTCGGCACTCTTCCGTCATGGATGTCCTTGCGGAAGAAACCAATCTCCGAACTCATTCCATTTCGTGTGAAGAAGACAGCTCGGAAGCAGAAGGGATTCTCATCTATGACGCGGAAAATGATGAAGATATTCAAAAAAGAGCCGGAGAACTGAAGAAAAAAGACAGGCTTCACGTAATGGCAGGCTGCGCTGGCTTCGCGGCAGTATTACCGGAACTTCTGGATCTCCATCGTGGAAATGCGAAAAACCACATTGAGCATAAACCGATGCTTGTCGTGTGCGGAAGCGTCAATCCGATCACCGTCACCCAGTTGGATGATGCCGAAAACAAGGGATTTCGAAGAGATCGGATTTCCCCGGAAACACTGTTGCGAAAGGAGCATTTTACCTCCGAGGAAGGGAAAACGAACGTTAAGGATTGGGCAGACTGGCTAAATAAGGGAAACGACCTGATTCTGGACACAAACACGCTTCCAGGATGTGAAACTGCTTATGATTTTGCCGATCAAGACGGAATTCGCCGGGAAGATGTTCCGGTTCTCATCTCACGCTCGATGGGACAGCTGGTAAAGGATTTGATCGACCTTGGCGTGGACGCAACCATGCTGATCACGGGAGGCGACACCTTAATGGGCTTTATGAAGGCGGAAAACATCCGGCTAATGCAGCCATGCAGGGAGCTTGTAGCCGGTACCGTTTTATCCATGGTTTCTATCCATGGAAAAACGTATAATATTATATCGAAATCCGGCGGCTTTGGCGTGCCCACACTGATTTCGGATTTAAAGGAGTTATTACAATGAACAAGAAACCGATCATAGCGATTTCCATGGGAGATCCCTTTGGAAACGGGCCGGAAATAACGGTCAAAGCGCTTTCTGACGAACATCTTTATGAGACATGCCGACCGGTTGTCGTGGGTGATGCGTCCTGCATGGAATATGCATGCCGCATTGCCCGAAAGGTCTCGGGAATTGATCTTCGAATCCATGTGATTTCGGAAGTAAACGAAGCACGCTTTACATACGGAACCATTGATCTCGTCGACATGAATAAAGTCCCGTCTTCCTCCATTCCGGATCACTCTGCGGAAGACTCTCCCGCCGCTTTCGGCGTTGGAGCCTGTGCGCTCGGCGGAGAGGCGGCATTTTCCTACGTCACAACCGTAATCGATTTGGCGATGAAAGGCCTCGTAGATGGTACGGTAACCAATGCGATCAGCAAAGAATCCATCAATATGGCGGGACACCACTATTCCGGACATACGGAAATCTATGCGGATTATACGGGAACCAAACGCTACGCGATGATGCTTGCGCATCACGACTTCCGGGTTGTTCACGTATCCACTCATGTATCTCTTCGGGAAGCGTGTGACCGCGTAAAGAAGGACCGCGTGCTCGAATGCATCCAGCTGGCGGCGGAGGCATGCAAAGACATGGGAATCGCAAATCCAAAGGTTGCCGTTGCCGGATTAAACCCGCATTGCGGAGAAAACGGATTGTTCGGCACGGAAGAAATCGATGAGATCCAGCCGGCAATTGAGGCGGCAAAAGAGCAGGGAATTGAGGTCCTTGGACCTCTCCCGCCGGACAGCATTTTCTCCCAGGCGATCGGAGGATGGTACGACATCGTGGTCGTTATGTATCATGATCAGGGACACATTCCGATGAAAACCGTTGGATTCGTCTATGACCGGGAGAAACAGGATTGGAAAGCGGTGGAAGGCGTGAACATTACCCTCGGTCTTCCGATCATCCGCGTCAGCGTCGATCACGGAACCGGCTGGGCTCTTGCCGGAACCGGAAAAAGCAATGAATTAAGCCTCGTGAATGCCATTGATTATGCTGCGAAACTTGCAATGGGGAAGCTCGCATAAGAATCAAGCATTATAGGGCTATTTACGAAAAAACTCACACTCTCGAACAAAAGAACGGACGGTTCGTAAGCGTCAAATAGGCTCTTTCCATATATAGTTGATATTAAAGTATTAAAGCGGTATATTTGTATCATCATAATCAATAACGGGAGGTGGTGCAATGGACTCAGTTATCAGCTCATTGGGAGGAAACTATACAATAAGCCGAATTCAAAACAAAGAAGGAATGATTGTATACCATATTGGATCAGAATTGGATGAATTGGAGTGCCCCTACTGCGGAAGAAAAACAGGCAAGGTGCATTCATATCACTCAAGAGAAATACAGGATCTGCCTGTTTCCAACCAGAAAACGATCCTGATCGTGGCAACTAGAAAGATGCAATGTCTGAATCAAGAATGCAGCCACAAATATTTCTCGGAACAACACCCATTTGCAACGAGCAACGCAAGAAAAACGAATCGTTTGGTCGACAGGATTCTGAAGATGTCATCAGAAGTTAGTTCCGTATGTTCCAGTAAACTCCTGAAAGGGGAAAACATAAGTGTAGGGAAGAGCACAATCTGCAGCATGCTTAAAAAAAATGCCTGTAATTGTGGATAAGTCTCAGGTTTTTAGGATTTGTGTTGATGATTTCGCCTTAAGGCGTAGGCAAACATATGGAACAGTAATGATCGACTGGGACACCCACAGGATCATAGATATGATCCCATCCAGAGATACGAATACGGTGAGTCAGTGGCTCAGCACATATCCGAATATAGAAATGATATCCAGAGACGGAGCTTCTGGTTACGCATCAGCATCTACCAAAGCCCACCCGAATGCCATCCAGGTCACGGACCGTTTTCACCTTCTGAAGAACCTTTCCGAGGTCGTTGACAGGTATATCAAAAATACATTCCCGTCTCGTGTCGAAATAGCGGCTTCTACTGATGTTTCTGAAGAGATGAAATGTTTGTATGATACTGCAAACCGGGCTCAAAGAATCCGATATGCGCATGCCAAACGCGCAGAAGGACTGACAATTCAGGAAATAGCATATCTGCTTCATTCAGGTTGCAAGACTATCGAAAAATATCTTGCGATTCCCGAAAATGAAATACCTGAAGACAGACACATTCAGCGAGAAAGACAGCACCAGGAAGCTGTAAAACATAAGGAAGAAGAAATCAGCGATATCAAGCAAATGTATAAGGAAGGAATGTGCATTGCAGAAATAGCCAAGGCTACACATCATACGCCCAAAACAGTAGAGGCCTATTTGGATCCGAACTATTCTGTGGTCAGCGGACATTACGACCGGAAACGCTACGGGAAAATGGCTGCATATGAAAAAGAAGTCATAGAAATGC
Source organism: [Clostridium] aminophilum (assembly GCF_900101295.1). Taxonomy (GTDB): domain Bacteria; phylum Bacillota; class Clostridia; order Lachnospirales; family Lachnospiraceae; genus Clostridium_R; species Clostridium_R aminophilum_A. The sequence continues at coordinate 22,678 of NZ_FOIL01000035.1, forward strand.
GCGCTGCGGGCAGAACATACACTGAAATCTATGACACAATAAAGCTTAAGGGGTATAGTGGTACGGTGGCTGCTATCAGGATGTATATGCAAAAGGAACGGGTCCACGCAAAAAGTGTCAAACGCGCGGAAGGGAAAGACATCGTCCACAGGATAACATTAACCCAACTTGTTTATCATAAGCTGGAGGAAGTAAAACTCATAACAAAGGGGCAGTATGAAGCCTTACTCAGACAATATCCGGAACTAGCCGGTCTTTACTCTTTAATAAAAGAATTTCATGAGATTCTGTTTTCGAAAAAAGCTGCCAACCTGAACGGGTGGGTCAAAAAAGCTTCATTATTTGCTATACCCGAACTACAAACGTTTCTAGGAGGGCTCAATCAGGATTGTGCGGCTGTAAGGAATGCTATCAAGTATGATTATAATAATGGTCTTGCAGAAGGAAGGAGAGTGTGAGAAAAAGTCTGTAAAAATGAATTGACCATGGCCTTCTATGATACACTAAATCATAGGAGGCCTAAAATTATGGCAAGAAAAGAGAAACAGCCGGTACATCATGTTCAGATGACAGATGGTAAACGTGCCATCATCTCACAGCTTCTCCAAGAATACGATATCGAAACAGCGGAGGACATTCAGGATGCGCTAAAGGATCTGCTTGGCGGAACCATCAAAGAAATGATGGAAGCCGAAATGGATGAACACCTTGGCTACGGAAAATCTCAGCGTGTTGATCGCTCAGAGCATACGGATTATCGCAATGGAACAAAGCAGAAGCAGGTTAACACCAGCTACGGTTCTATGACCATTGATGTTCCGCAGGATCGAGATTCAACTTACGAGCCGCAGATTGTAAAGAAACGCCAGAAGGATATCTCCAGTATCGATCAGAAGATCATCTCCATGTATGCCAAGGGTATGACAACTCGTCAGATCTCCGATACTCTTATGGATATATATGGATTTGAGGCCTCTGAAAGCTTCATTTCAGACGTAACCGATAAACTCTTGCCGCAGATTGAAGAATGGCAGAACAGACCGTTAGATGAGATCTATCCGGTGGTTTACATCGATGCAATCCACTATTCTGTCAGGGACAATAACGTCATCCGAAAGCTTGCAGCATACGTTATTCTGGGCATCAACCTTGAAGGCCGTAAGGAAGTCTTGACCATCGAAGTTGGTCAGACAGAAAGCGCCAAATACTGGTTATCTGTCCTGAATACCCTTAAAAATCGCGGTGTTCACGATATCATGATCATATGTGCAGATGGCCTGACAGGCATCAAAGATGCCATTTCAACCGCTTTCCCTCAGACAGAATACCAGCGTTGCATCGTACATCAGGTACGTAACACCTTGAAATTTGTTGCAGACAAGGATCGTAAACCGTTTGCTGCTGATCTCAAAAAAATATATCATGCTCCGGATGAGACCAAAGCAGCTGAGATCCGGGATGAAGTCGATGAAAAATGGCGCGAGAAGTATCCAACTGCTATGAGATCCTGGCGAACGAACTGGGATGCTATCACACCGATTTTTAAGTTTTCAGCAGACGTTAGAACGGTCATCTATACCACCAATGCCATTGAAAGCCTAAATTCTACATACCGTAAGCTGAACCGCCAGAGAAGCGTATTTCCGAGTGATCAGGCACTTCTGAAAGCTCTGTATCTGTCCACTTTCGAAGCAACAAAGAAGTGGTCTATGCCGATCCGGAACTGGGGCCAGGTCTACGGAGAAATGGCCATCATGTACGAGGGCAGGATGCCTGAATAAGGCTATAGAAACTTCAGACGCAAATAAATGGGATGGTCAAAACGGCCAGCCTTATTGACATGCGCTCTGCTGTTTGGTAATAGTAAGTCAAGAGCCGGTCAGCATCATACGTGCTCACCGGCTCAACTTTTAACATCATAGAAGGCTATTTACATAAAAAATTTCACACTCTCGAAGGAAGCGTAACTAAAATCAAACTAATCAAACGCATCATGTACGGAAGGAACAGCTTCCATCTACTGAAATCAAAAGTACTATTGCACGAACTGTTATACGTTAATGCCAACTAATATTGGAAAGAGCCTATTTGACGCTTACTTTCTTTCCCTTTAATGTGACCATGCAATCACCTCCCGATGGGCATAATAAAAGCACCTCCAAAGAGACGCTCCTGATGTTAATATGATTTTCTGGCTATCTTGGTTTATTACGACGCTTCGCAAAGCCTAAATCCCCTATATAATCAACATTCCGCAGCAATTCAACAACCTTGTCCAACACTTAGCGACCACTCATTTGACCACTTTATTTCATAATCATCCGAAAAAGCCCATTCACGGATATTCCGAAACGAAGCTTCGTAACTCCGAAGCCCCATAAATACAGCATTCTGTCAAAGATCTGCGAATTGCCAACAATGTGCGGATACTCCGTTACTTCACTTAAAAAGTAAGTAACAGGATACGCATAAAGGTACATATGTATGTGCTAATTTAAATTTAGTGGTCTAAATTTAAATTAGCACATACAACCATCTCGACCTGAATCCCTTTGTGTTATTCTATATAGAAAACGTATATCAAATTCGTATCACATAACACATTCGTTTTCTACAAATTTATTACGTTTTCTTTGCATTGTTAATATTGCCTCTGCCAATCTCCCCCCCTGAACTGTGCCTTCTAACTTTTTATGTAACCCTTGCATATTAATCAATAGGTAATCTAACCTTCTTGTTTGATGAACCAATTGTAATTGATTGTAGAAACCATTTATAGTTTCATCTTCAATATAATCTTCTTTAATTCTGATATAATACTTTTCATCCCTAAAGAAAATATTTGCAATCTTTCCATCATCCGTATTCAGTTTTTCAATATACTCTCCCGTAATCTCAAACTCCTTTTTATTTCGATTACATTGATAACATGAAAGCACAAGATTTTCTACTTTTCCAGCCTCCTCTTTATCATCAAACAGTGATTCTGCAACGAAATGATCGACCTCAAAAAGAGAAGCCGGAAGAATATCCATTGAAACCCCACAGTAAGCACACTTGCAATTATATATACTACAAAATTCCTTATTAAAAATCGTATTCCTATTGTGCACTTTATTGTACATTATTTTTTGCCTTGGATGAGCTGATCTTATCTTTTCTTCAAGTGCTTTTTTCTTATCACCTACATTTTCCAACATAGGACAATATTCTGTATTTCTATAATCATTTGTTATCATATTCTCTTTTTATCTCCTCAAATGCAGCAATAAGTCTATCGACATCTGCCACTGTTAATTTATCGTACCCGCTCTCTCCCTGTAAAGACTGCTGAATCTCTTCAAAGAAATACTTTTCAACATAATTCTTTTCTTCTATACGTTTCAATAACTTTCTACATAATTTAACCCTTTCAACTGCCTTATCTAATACAGGTTTCCATTCTTTTTCAAAGAAATCTTTACTAGAATTACCAGAGGATGTGTCAAATTTCTTTATAACTCTACACTCTTCGTCAACATCATTTTGTGTAACCACTATAACTTCCTTAAAAGGAAATACTTTTCTCAATATTATTTCAAATTCTTCACCTGCCAGTTTCTGATTTGATAAATTAGCATTTTCAAATAACATTGAATCAATAATTATGATGTCAGCAAAATGAACATCCCTGTCACTTAATAAACTTTCATAAGTATCTTCTGGCTCAAATGGACGTTGCAGATACTCAATACTAACACCCTCATACCCATACTCTTCATACAAATATTGGCTGATGTATGGATCCGTATTATCATCAACATACAAAAATTTTATAGTTTCCATTTATAAATTTCCTCCAATTGTAAAATCAATTTCAAATCCGATATTACTTATTATATCAAGTACCTCTCCGCCAGACATATTCAAAGTATTATTAACAATCCACATTCCTAATCCATGTCCTTTCTTCCGCGAAGTTTCATGTGGTTCCAAAATTTTCATCGGATTCTTCTTGTATTTGTCTGGTAGTCCAACTCCATTATCTCTATAGCAAACAAATAACATATCAGCTGATGCAGTAACCTCAATTTCTATTTCTAATCTATTTCGTTTTTCGTTCTGCTGAATACTATTTAAAATCAGATTGTCAAAAATGACAGTTATTACATCTTCTGGAATAGTAAACCTTACTTGATTATTCACTTCTACATTAATATTTATCCATGCATAGTCACTCTCCCAATTAACCTTAACTTTATCTAATAGTTCTTTTATACTATACTCTTCTGGAATAAACTGACCCTTCTCCACTTCTTCAAGCATTACATCCATAAACTGTAATAGTTTCACACCAGTATCCCTATTCTTTTTTAACAATTCAGGAACATTCAAATGTGCAACCTTAGTATTATCCGGTTCACATAATTCTTCCCACATATCATATGTTTTAAGAGCTTTCACGATAAATTCATAATTTCCATCTATTTTGTTTCTGTCATTTTTCATTTCATGTGCTATTGATGTTGCTTTTAGCCCAGAGGTAGCAAGAACATTTAAAATACGTACATCATATTTATATCTTTTTTCTGTATCCTCAATATTCTTTTTATATTCTCTTTGTTCTTTTTGCAATCCTTCTAGTTCATCTACAAATCTTGCTTCCTCATCCTTAGTCAAAATCTTCATCGTTTCTGGATTTTTTACAACTTTTGCAATTATAGAGTCTTCAGCTTTTGGTTCCGGCTTATTCTTTTTATTAATATCCCTAATTAGCGACTGTCTATAACGTTCAAATTCAGCCAAACCCGTATGAATGATTTCTACAAACAACTTATAATGATTATTTTCATCCAACCCTTGTCGATTTGCTAAATCCTGAAGATAAAAATTTCTTTTTTTATCTATGTTCACAACTCCTGAGATTTGATTTTCTCTTACTCGCCATGAACCTGTAGGATGTGTTGCGGCTGCTGGTGATTTTCTAGAACGCTTTCCTAACCCCAACCAATCTTTTTTCCCCTCATAGGACGAAATACTAAAAGAATTTCTGTATAAAATAATACCGTAATTATATCTATTGGATAGCACTTTTCTTTTATATAAGAAACGTTCATCATCTCCTGTCAGTACTCTATCTATTCCAAAATATAATTCCGCAGTAAAATCACCCAATTCCATAAGCAAATTATCAAGGTTCGTAACTTCTTCATCAAAGCTCGTATCAGAATATTCCTTTTTTAAATCAATATCATTTGAATAACTGTAAATGTTGTTTTTACAGTACTTCTGAGCCTCCTCTGAAAACTCATCGGACTCAACACAACAGTGCAAGTTCTTTTTTTCTGCACAATAAGTCAAGGTTATTTTAGAAGAAAAGTTTACACCTTTTTCTGGTTTTTCAAACACACGATTTATTGGAATTTCCTTATCTCCAAAAAACAATTCTATTTTCATTGCATCATCGCAATAAGTTCTCCCTAAGTATTCAGCTAAATTATTTGCAGTCTTTTCAGTCCACTTATCCCTTAATTTTGTAATTAACATTTTTGTTCCAATAAGTGAATAATCTTCAACCTCTTCCAGAGTACTATAATTCCAATCTGTTATCCAAGCTATTGATTTACAAGCATTTTTATGTGAAAAGACTTCTACATTTGCACCTAATCTTGCTAGAGCAAATCTACCAACACCTTTAGACCCTGCTTGAACTCTCTTTTTCCCATTAGCCCCATTAATTTCATAACCTTTGCTACTTTTGCCAATATGCATCCAATTTTGAGCCAAATCATCCCGATTCATCCCACATCCATCATCTACAATTTCAATACTGTCTTTTTTAATTACGATTTTTAATGTTAGTGCATTTGCATCAAAAGCATTCTTTACTAATTCCAAAATCGCAGATTCTTTATTGGAAAAGTTTTGAACTCCCAGCAGTTCTGCCAGTATACTGTCTTCTACAATATATTTCAATTTTTCCATTGAGCAACCTCCTAAAACTTATACTCTTCAACATCCTTTGATGTTATTCTTAAAGAACTTCCACTAATGTGTATTCCTACATCCAACACATACTGCCTAAAATCTCTACTTTCTAAAATACGCATTGCATCCTCCAATGTATATTCATTATTGCCCTCACACCTAACAATATACATTCCTGCATACGGAATACACTCTCTGGTAAGTCTATACACCGCTACATCCTCAGTAATAACTGTTGAGATAAGTAATTTATCACTGTCTAATCCAACAAGTGCCTGTGACCTCCCATATTCATACCATTTTGCACTAGAATCACTTTGACGCCCGTCCAAATCATCTCGAAAATCATTCAAATACGCCGCTGCTTCTGGATAATTTGTTTCGAATTCGCCTTCTTCAAATCTTACTAAATGTCCATCATCGTACATATACGGAAATATGATTTTTTCATTCTTCTGATACCGTAAGGATCTAGGAGTTGCTGTATCTCTCACCATATCCCTTTCTATATTATGTCCCTTACAGAGAAAACCTTGCTCTGTTTCTTGATAATCTTCTTCTTTGATTACATATGCTTCGTTCAACAATGTTGCCACCACATGAGACACCTTGAAATAATCTCCAAATCGATGCATTCCATTTGCTAAATTCTCTGTAAAAAACCATTTATCTGTCAATTGATTTACCGGAATATTTATTTCTTTTTCTAATGTCATATCCCTATAGTGTAATACACCTTGTTGTCTTTGCTTATCCAATACCATAATTGAGGACTTGACCAATGCATTATCAAATACTTTTTCCTGTGTATAGTCCTTGATAACCGTTATGTATGGTTTCATAAAATTTCTTAAGTTCAATCCAAATACAGTTTTAAATATACTACTAGGTATCAAGTAAGCCATTTTCCCATCTTGTGCTAATGACTTAATGCTTTTCTCAATAAAAGCATAGCAATAGTCAAATTTTCCTTTTACACAAGTATTAAAGTTCTTCTTAACATATTTTTGCTCATCTTTTGCCAACTCACTATAAGTTATGTACGGCGGATTACCTACGATAAATTGAAACTGTAATACATCATTCCACCGCAAATAATCATCATTAAAGATCTTCCATTCTACCTTATTAATATTATTCTTTTCTAATACTTTGTTTAAATTCTCTATACACTTTTGAAACTGTTCCGGATCAATTTCAACACCATAAATATCTCTTGCTAACCCATTCTTGATTCGCGTTCTTGACAACCCATTTGCTACACAATCATCTATATACCTTTGAACAACTGCAACCAAAATATTTCCATCACCACATGAATTTTCTAATATTTTACTTCCATACAAATGTTCTGTATACCCAACACTGTCAAGTAATTCTCTTACGTAATTTTCAGGCGTAAATACCTGGCACTTCTTGTTCATAACTTTCCTCTTTGTATCCAGTTTATTTATTACGGCATTCATTTTATCTTCTCTTTTTCACTTTTCATCTAGAGACATTTTTTCAAGTAGTTCATACCCTTTGTTTGTAATAAAATAACGCCCTTTTGCGTGTACCATCTCAACATACCCTTCTTCTACCAATTCCCTAATAATTTGATTCACTTTCAATTTACCACAGGGCACTAGACTGGCTATTTCTTGCTGATTAAGTGGACATATATTTTTACCTTCAATTTCTAATTGATTTTCCCTGACTATTAATAATACTTTTGTTTTTTCATTCACAAAATTTAAAACTTCATTCATTGTCTACACCTTCTACTCATTCAGCAATATATATCAGTTTGTTTTTGAAACCATTATGGCATTATTACTTCTTTTTTTCAATTATATTAGCAGTGAAAACCTACCTACGAAACCGATACCTGGCCCTTGTATAAGCAATATAGTTAAGATTATCTGTAGTATTCTGATTATGAATACTCAGTGATGAGTCTGTACATTTAATCACAGAACACATCAATAGTGTGACGCGCGAATTATTTGAAAATCATACGCCTTTTGATCTTATGTCGCAAAAGGATGAATACAAAAAACTGCTGGATACTCTCGGACTTCAACCAATTCCACTCGACGAAGTCTGTTTGAAGCTGGCACTACTGAAGCGTAAATAACAACAGTCTTTAGGTCAGGCAGCTATCCATAATCCCTTCAAGGTAGAGGTTGCAATAAATTTTTCAAATAAAACAACCGCTGCCTGTTTGCCATACTCAAAAATAGAGTATATCCAACAGTTTTTGTGTAATTATACTCCTTTTTATGGCTCTTAAGTGCCTTATTTAAGAACTTTTTTAAATCAAGCATCCCTTACCTTGCGTTTAGTTTTTTCATTTAATCAAACCGAACATTCGTTCCGTAATATTTCTACCAATATCAAAGGTGATTGTCATAGAAAAAAAAGAATTGCGGTTGACATCATCTGCCAACACACGAAGGATGGAAACCTGATCCCTATGCGAATCCGTGTTAAGGATGAAGAAGGCAAATACCAGACTTATACCATAAAAGAATATAGAGATGTCTCCCATCGTGGAACCAGAACCATGCCGGATGGAGTTTACATAACCAATGACACTTTTGCCTTTTAATGCAAGATACTAGTTTTCGGTGCGAAGAAATTGATCCGGCTCTACTATCAGCCGAATAATACCATCTGGCATATGACTAATTAAGTAACAAGCCCTCCCAATCCTGTCAAAGTACAGAATGTTTCTTCTGCTTTTGACAGACCCGGAAGGGCTTGTTGTGTGTTAATCAAGGTGCTGTCGCATTAGTTGATTTTTCAACTAGTGTGCAGCACCTTTTCGTATGCAAAATCAGCGGCTTTCGCCGCTGATTTTAAGTTTATGTGAAGCAAAGACGATTCGAAAACGCACTTTAACAAAGCCACTGATGTGGCTGATTCCATTTTCTGGATTCTGTTTTGAACTACTAAAAATTATGCAATTCTCGACATCTCTGTCAGAAAGGTTCCGGTCCGATTGCCTTGAATCTTAAAATGGAGCTTATTGATATTGTATGCCAACGCAACCAGAATACTTTGCGCAAGAACATTTTTCTTTCCGCGATATAAATACTGCCGGAAGCCTAAATCTTCCTTTGTTACTGCGAAGCTTCCCTCCGCCTGAATGCTACGATTCATTCGGAGCTGAGTGCCGTATTCCGAGGTGATCCGCTCTAGATCCTCCTCACGC
>NZ_FOIL01000047.1 GCF_900101295.1 [Clostridium] aminophilum
CATAGTTGAACACATGGCTGATCTTCGGAATATCCAGTCCCCGGGCCGCAACATCCGTTGCAACAAGAACATTGACCTTACCGGAACGGAAATGTTCCAGCGCACTCTGTCTCTGTCCCTGCGTCTTGTCGCCGTGAATCGACGTGGAATTGATGCCCAGCTTTTTCAGCTCGCGGACAAGCCGGTCCGCGCCCCGCTTGGTTCTGGTAAATACAATCGATCGGGTTACGTCGCTCCGGTCGAGGAACTCTTTCAGGATCAGCTTCTTGTTGTCCCTCTCCGTGAAGCAGATCTTCTGATCCACCGTCTCCGCCGGCGTGGATTCCGGAGCAACCTCGATCTCATCCGGATCCTGCAGAAGTTCTTCCGCAAGTTTACGGATCTCCTTCGGCATGGTTGCGGAAAACAGTGCTGTCTGCCGCTCTGCCGGAATCGCCTTCGCGATCTTACGGATATCACCGATGAACCCCATATCCAGCATCCGGTCCGCCTCATCCAAAACAAACATTTGAATGTCTGCAAGGGAAACGATGCCGCGTTCCATGTAATCCATCAGTCTTCCCGGCGTCGCCACCAGGATATCGCATCCTCTGCCGATCGCCGCGATCTGCGGCCCCTGTTTTGCGCCGCCGTACACCACCGCGGTGCGGAGCTTCAGGTATCGGCCGTACTTTTTGAAATTGTCGAAAATCTGGACTGCCAGTTCTCTGGTCGGGGTGAGTACCAGGGCCCGAATCATCCGGGAATCCCTGTTTCCAAGATTCTGAAGGATCGGAAGAGCGAATGCCGCCGTCTTACCGGTACCGGTCTGCGCACATGCGATCATGTCGCGTCCCTCCAGCATCAGCGGAATCGCCTTCTCCTGGATCGGTGACGGCTCCTTATAACCGGCTTTTGCGATCGCATTTTTGATTTCTTTCTTCAGATCCATTTCATTGAATGTCATTATAATTATCTCTCTTTCCTGCTGGAACGCAGCGAAAGCAGCACTCAAAAATCACAGTGCCCGGACACAGCCGTGCCCTATCTCATGCTGTTCTGCTTTTCTCATACGTCCCGTTTCCGGTTTCCGTTTCCGCATTCTATAACGCCGCTGGCTACATTTGCCCGCTTCCGGTCTGCATCATATGAGAAAAAAGAAGAGATTTCTTATAAATGTACAATCATATAACACAAGACAAATCCACTATGCTCGAATAAAAGCCTCTGCACGCTATTTCTCTAAGCGGCATAACCGCCAGGTGAAGTTTGAAAGTAAACTTTCAAACTTTGATTGACGGCTCAAATAGACAATCAAGCTTGTCTGCTTGAGCCTGGAGGACAAAAAATATGTGTCGCAAAGTGGATTTCCATGGCATACACTAATCGCGAAAAGTCTCGCTAAGTGCTCCACAAAAAATAAGCCAATCAGAACACGCCTGATCAGCTTATAATTAACTTAATAGAATGAAAAGACTTATTGGATCATAACACATCGGAATATAGAATGCAAACAAAACCGTGTCGTTTCTTGTACTCTTCCCGATACATGGATTTATCTCCGGTTATGAAGGCGTACCGCCAGTTCTTTCCCCGGAATCTTCGGCGTGTGAATCCGCTTTCCGGTTCCGGATTCAATCCGCTCGCGCCACTCTTTTTCCCGGTCGCCCAGCGCGCTTCTCGGCACGACCCATCCACCGCGCACATCACGGAAGATATAGTAATTGCCGGAATCTTCACCGACTGCCCGGATCTCTTCATAAGGAATCGGTCCTGCCTCCTTCCCATGATCCGGAAGAGCGAACACCGCAAATCCATCGCGATAGAATTCGAGCCTCGTCGACGGATATCCCTGTCCGGACGCCTCGATCGCACTGATCAGTTTGTTTGCCGAGTGATTGGCCGAAACATATTTTGCCGTCAGATGGCAGCCTCCCACCGCCATCAGGAGATAACTCCACCAGTTCGGCATGCTCACGGTACCGAAACCGATCAATGCCAGCGAAATCACCACCCGGAGCACCTGTTCCTTCCCCCGGAACAAGTCACACTGCATCCGCGCAAGTCCTGTCAGTGTTTCCCTGGTGTGTGTCATCTCCACCGCAATCAGTCCGTTTCTCTCATCACTTCCCAAAATCTTATTGCTCAAAATCCGATTCCTCTCTGTTTTACGCCGTTTATCCGGTCACGCATCTCTTCCTTCCAGAATTGCAGAAATTGCTCTTACATCCGACAGAACGTAAGATGGTTTCCTCTCGGTCTCCCGCACCATCTTCTCATCGGTCTCCCCGGAAAGCACAAGAACCGAGACAGTCTCCGCATTCTGTGCGACCGCAATGTCGGTGTAGAGGCGGTCTCCGACGCAGCAGATCCGGCTGTTGTCGATTCCCCGCTCTTTCGCGATCACATCCACGATGTTGCGGTTTGGTTTCCCGATATAAAAGGGTTCCACGCCGGAAGAAGCCGTCAGAAGTGCGCAGATACTTCCGCAGTCCGGCAGCACCTCATCGTGCGGCATCGGACATACCCAGTCCGGATTCGCCGCGATAAACGGCGCGCCCTTGCGAAGAAAATGAACTGCTCGCTCTATCTCACGGTAAACCAGTTCCGTATCAAAACCGACCACCACGACTTCCGCATTTTCATCATCAATCTGCGCGCCGTACCGCTCCAGTTCCCCGCGGAACGCCTTTGTTCCAACCACGCAGCATTTCTTTCCCGGATGGTTCTGCTGAAGGTAGAGTCCGGTCGCCATTCCGGATGTGAATACATTTTCCTTTTCACACGGAAAGCCAAGTCGTCTGAGCCGGCCGATGTAATCCGCTCCCGCCCGGGACGAATTGTTGGTCAGATAAATGTACTGTTTCCCCGTTCTCTCCAGTGTATGAATAAAATCCACGGCGCCTTCAAAAACATCATCTCCGAGATACAGCGTCCCGTCCATATCCAGAATGAACAGTTCGCATTCTTTCAGTTTCTCATAGTTCTCTTCTGTCTGTAATTCTGACATGATGACACCTCCGCATACTTTGGTATTATACCACATTCCGCCCTTCGTGCTTCATGTTCTTGCCCCCCGGCAATGTATCACATTCCGACCTTCGTGCTCCATGTTCTTGCCCCGTCAAATGTCCGTTCCTGCGGGCATGGCACCCGCCTGCCGGCCTTTTGAGGATTTCGCAGATTATGCGGATTTATGCGAAATTTTGAAAAAAAACAGAAACCGGTCAAACCCACCATGTTCATCCGGCTTCTGTCTCCTGCCTTCGCATATCACAAAGCGATTTCTCTTCCTTCCTGATGTGTATCATCATCCTGACCCCGAGTCCGGATATCATCTCTGCCGGAACGCCGCCAGTTTCTCATCCAGTTTCCGGTGAAGCTCCGGGTCTGCATGATACACCTCCACGATCCAGTCGTAAACCGGATCGCAGGCCGCTTCAAATGCATCATGTTCGACGTCATTCCATACAACTCCCTTTTCTTTCAGTTCATTGATCGTATTCGCCTCGTCAGCATCGCACGAGGTCTGTTCCCATTTTCCGCAGTCTGCCGCGCACTCATCGACAATTTTCCGGTATTTTTCCGGGATGGACTGATAGACGTCCTCCGGCATGAACAGCCACCTCGTCGCGATCAGATGATGTGTAGTCGCCACGTTTTTCACCAGTTCATACGGAGCCCCCGCACCGGCCAGCGTCGAAGTAGAACCTTCAAAGCCTTCCACTTCTCCGGAGGAAAGCGCTTCCAGACAGTCGGTAAACGACATCGGCTTCACCGTCGCTCCCATGGCTTCCAGCGTCTTTGCAAAAAGCGGAGAAGAGGTCGCTCTCATCTTCACTCCCTTCAGATCTTCCGGTTTTGTGATCTCCCGGTTGGTGATCAGATTGCGGAAGCCGAAGGAATAATGTGTATCCAGAACATGGATATTTTCTCCCGCCAGCTTCTCCCGAATCTCCTTCACCACATCCGAATCCATAATATAATTGTATTCTTCCGTGTTTTCATAGAGCATCGGTCCAATCAGAACCGCGCAGTCACCGACATACTCCGCAAACAGAGACGGTTCCTCCAGACCGATCCAGTTCTCCCCGTTGACAGCCTGTGTCACGGAATCCCCATAGCAGTCCAGCTGATTCTGCCCGTAATACGTCACCGATACATGGCCATCGGTCTTCTCCGTGATCTCTTTGGCCAGTTTTTCGGACGCCTTGTAATTCCATTCCGTCGGCTGAAAGACATTCGAAAACTTCAGGTCAATGTGATAGACCTCATCCGGATTCGTGATTGACGCTGACATCGCATTCGCCGACGCCTCCCCGCTCTTTCCCGCATCCGTTCTGCCGCAGACCGCGAGCAAAGAGACCGCAGCTGCCGTCAGTGCGATGGTAATACCGTTCTTCTTCATATGACATTCCCCCAAATCTGTTTGCCGCCTCGCTTCTGATGGTTCCCTCCCAACCTTCTTCCACGCTTCATTCCATTAAATTATAGGATTGCCTCATTCCAATCGCAAGTATATAGTGTGGTATTTTGTATTTTTTCTGTCTTTTTGGAATTCTCCTCTACCATCAGGAAATCTCCGCTCAAATCAAAGAAATCCGCGGTCCCCAAAAACTGCGTTCCGCTTATTCTGCCCTGCAGCGGAGTACCCACTCTCACGGAGCGTTTTTTGTGTGTCATAAGACAATCCGAAGAACTTTTCTATGACACAAAGAAGACTCCGGCTGTCTCGGCCAGAGTCCCCTTTTGTTGATATATATGTTAAGAGTTTTTCTATGGATCCATCTCAACGCGTTTCGCGCTTTTATTCTTCCTTCCGCTCCGCCAGACGGCCCTTCGAATCAATCGTGATCGGGGCAGCCCCTCCCAGTTCCATCTGATGATGAACCAGAATTCCACGTCCCGTTCCGTACTGCATCGCCTTCAGGAGAGCGAGATCTGCGCAGGATGTGTAATCCCAGATCTTGTTAAGTCCCTTCGGGACATGGGCGCAGATTCCGCAAGCCAGTGTAAACTCCGGAAGTTCCTGCTCCGCGGTTCTCATATGCAGTGCCTGTGAAATACTGCGGAGGCGATCCGTGATCTCATTGTCATTGAGCCCCTCGAACAGAACAACAAACTCTGCGCCGACATATCGTGCGACAAATGTCGTCTTCGAGTTGAAGCGTTTCAGAATGTTGCCCACTTCCACGAGACAGCGGTCACCGATAATGTATCCGTACAGATCATTGATCTTCTTGACATTGTCAATGGTGATCATTGCCAGTCCGAGATTCACATTCTTTCTGGTGCAGCGCTCGAAGAAACGGTCTGCCATATCATTGAAGGCTTTGCGGTTCGGAAGACCGGTCAGATCGTCCATCGCTTCGCGGACAACCAGCGCATTGATGACTTCATTTTCCAGTGCCTTCATAACTTCCAGGCTCAGGATCAGACTCATCGCTGCATTTGCCGTCTTATGGCAGGAATTTACGTACTCGCGAAAACGTTCCAGCTCCTCTGCCTTTTTCACATTCAGCCCGCATCTCTCATAATAATCCAGCTTCAGATTGGAAAGCTGGAGTTTATATCCGTGGAGATCCGTGTGATCCAGAAAGCTGTCCATTTTCACGACCAGACTGCGGAAATACGGGCGGTACTTCTCATCACTGCCCATCCGCTCCAGTGCAAAGAAGAATTCCCAGATATGCTTACCCTTGAAATTTCTTCCCATGAAATAGGAATTCAGCCGGTTGATATAGACGTCATCCCATCGGTGATTATCACTGAAGTCATTCCATAAAATGTGCGCGATGGAAATATAAGGCTCCAGACCGACATTATGGTTATCCGAAGCGATGGAGTCAATCTTTGCGACAATATCGCCGGCATTGGTCGCATCGCCGAACATAATGTAAATCTTCACCAGATTGGACAGATGCCTCGTAAATTTCTGAAGATACTTGTCATGCTGCTCGATCATCTTAAAAATACGATCGGTGGCAAGTTCATACTTCAGCGCCTGCTGATAATTGGCGATCTCGTAATAGATCATCGCATTCTCTTCATAGCTGTCGATCAGGATAGGAGCAAACTCTTCGTCCTTTTCGAGATTCTTTTCCGAGATCGTGATGGATTTAGCAAATGCCTGCATGGCATTCATCGGATTTCCCTGCCGGAGGAAGATATGGCCAAGCAGATTCAGGTATTTGCTCACTTCAAGCCATGCTTCCGATCCGGACGCATCTTTCAGCGCCCGGTCCAGAAAACGAATCGCTTCTGTACAGTTTCGAAGATTGAAATAATAATATGCAATATAGTAATCGCACAAACTGTGCAGCGTCTGGTCATCTCTGCGATTTGCTACGATGGCAACCTCATTGGCAATCCGGATCGTCGCCTCGAATGTCTCCGGCCGATAATCCTCCAACGTCGCTAACTTATGTCTGATATCTTCGCTGTAATTCGTTAAGTCCATATCCCCACCTGCAATCCGGCTTTTCTTAGCCCTGCTTCAGACTGTCAACCAACGGACTGATCTGCTCAATTACATTGTTCAGATCCTCGAATACATATCCCTTTTTCGTAATGTTGGTCATCATGTTGTCGATGTCGTTGCCGACGCGGTCGTAGTAAACACCGGAATCCACAACGCTTCCGACTACGCCGTCAATATCGCGGTCGCAGGCGTCGAATACTTCGATCATCTCACGGTTGCCCTGAGCAATATCGGTTGCAACATCATTGATGGAATCCACAACCGCATCGGTCTCATTGACCTGCTGCTGCGCACCGTCGATGGCGGTACGGGTATTCTCGATGGAATCCTTCAGTTTTCCGTTATTGTCATTCAGAACGTTCATGCTGGAGTTGATCGCCTCAACCAGGTCCTTGATATCCTTGGAAAGCTTGTTGACCTCGCCCGCAACAACCGCAAATCCGCGTCCTGCCTGACCGGCTCTTGCCGCCTCGATGGATGCGTTGATGGCAAGAAGGTTTGTCTGGCTCGCGATGGTGTTGATGGCTTCAACCTTCTTGGAAATATCCGCGAAGCTCTTCTGGAACTCTTCGAATACTTCTTCTACGGATTCGATGGTCTCGTATACGTCCTGGGACTTTGTTCTTACGAGATTCATGCTGTCATGGGAATCCTTGACCGTATTACTCATCTTTCCGATGATCTCCTCAAATCTGCCGGTGATGGTTCTCACACGGTTGAACTGATCGCGGAATCCTTCAACGGAATTGGAAATCTCCTGAGATCTCTCACGAACAATCTGGAATGCATCCTTGATCGTGTTCAGCTCATCCGATGTTCTCATCTCTTCCTGCTGAAGGAGGTTCTTCTGGCGGATCGCATACCGCGCTGCGCTCTTAAGCCCCTCGAAATCCGCGTGGGAAGAAACGGTGGTAACAACATTATCATTATTCTTACGCATAAACATAACTCTATATCTCCTCTCAGTCGAAAACTGCCATAACCATTGTCTGATTTACATGCTGCTTGTCAATCTGCTCACCGCCGCCAATGTTTCCGACGTAATTGCCGAGCTTGGACATATCGCCCAGGAAGCGGTTGTAATATCCGTTCTTCGTAAACAGAAGATAGCGATAAATACAGTTGACAGAGATTGCAAGAGAAATGTTCTTGAAATCCGCCTGAACCTGCTTGATCGTCTGCCGATTGATATCCTGATAATTCTGAAGCTCCAGGAAGTAGATCGTATCATTTTCGTTCAGTATCTTGAACAGCGTCATTCCGCCGTTACTGAGCATTGTCTTCTGTGAAGAAATGTAAATCTGGTCGCCGACCACGCGGCCCATCGGATTCTGAAGAACGTTGTCAATGATCCGCTCTTTCGGAATGCCGAGTTCCTCGGAATAAACTTCTGCAGCCGGACAGTGATCCAACTCAAACAGAGACTTTGTAGCCATATCAACCTTGGTAACCAGATGCGGTTTTCCGTCCGGAATGCGGTCGTAAATGTTCTCGCGGTAAACACGAACCTTTCCGGTCTCATTCTTGATTACCAGGAACGCGCAGGCATCTTCGTAGATCCGCCCGTTCACCGCAACCTGTCCGACCTCGCCTTCCGGATATCCGAAGACGCTTCCGCCGATCATGTGGATACCAGTCCCGTCCAGAGCAACGTTCAGTGTTGTGGTCAGACGCTCCTCATCGTTGGTGCAGTACTGAAGAACAAGGGTATTGTCCTTCTCACCGCCGACAGCGCGGATCGCCTCCTGAAGATTGCTGAGATCTCCCAGCGGAGCACTGGACAGTCTGGTGAGATATCCGGCGCAGCATGAAACGCCGTCGAGAAGCGCCGTTACGATCAGGTTATGATCCGATGACTGTCTGTTAAAGTAGTTAATTCCCGATGTTCCAATCGTCTGTGCATCCGGATATCTGCGCTGCAGAATTGCCGCAATCTCCGGAAGTCTTTCGTGATCTGTCATAATGATCAGACCAGCAGGATTCACAATTCCCCTGGTAGCCTCGTCGACAGCTTCTCTCACGTCAGAATTCGCGCTGTATCCAACTTTACTCTGCATTTATGCCTCCTGAAAAACTGTATGTTAACAATGCAATTCGGTTCTTAATGAAGAGTTTACAAATCGGATTTTTCCCGAATCACTCTCATCTCTAATATCATCGGCACAATCGGGAAAATTATTGATGATTTTTTTTGACAGCTGAAAAAAGATTTCTTTCTGTCATCCGCCGCGACGGATGTTGACCGCTGAAAATGGCTTTATTCTTTACAAATCCATGCTCATCCCGACGGATCATCACGAAAAGTTTTTCATACTGAAATCCCCCAAAAACTATCTCTACATTATCATTTTAAAAATTAAACTCACTCAAATCAAGAGCATTATTACAAGTTTTTTGTCCGATTCATATTTTGTCCTCCAGGCTCAAGCAGACAAGCTTGCTTGTCTATTTGAGCCGTCAATCAAAGCTTGAAAGCGTACTTCGGCTCCCCCATCCCGGAGGTATTGAGGGGAGCCTCCGCGTACTTTTCGTGCTGAAGCCGGTCTTTTCGAGCTTAGTGCGTGCCATGGAAATTCACTTAGCGAGGTTTTCTCGAGCTTAGTGAATTTGCTTACAGTGGCGTGCGCATCCTCGCGGAGCGTTTTTATTTCATAGGGAATTTCGGAGAAATTTCCTATGAAATAAAAACGAGGTCCCGACCCAAAAGCCGGAGACCTCATTTCTATACTTCACTATATGGAATGTCCTGTTCGCGTCAGAACTTTCCTGCGTCCGCTGCCTGCTGTACCGCTACCGCAACGGATACCGTCATACCAACCATCGGGTTGTTGCCCGCACCGATCAGACCCATCATCTCAACGTGCGCCGGAACGGAAGAAGAACCTGCGAACTGCGCGTCGCTGTGCATACGGCCCATGGTATCGGTCATACCGTAGGAAGCCGGGCCTGCTGCCATGTTATCCGGGTGAAGGGTACGGCCTGTGCCGCCGCCGGAAGCAACGGAGAAGTACTTCTTTCCTGCTTCCAGTCTCTCCTTCTTGTAAGTTCCTGCAACCGGGTGCTGGAATCTGGTCGGGTTCGTGGAGTTTCCGGTGATGGAGATATCCACGTTCTCGTGCCACATAATCGCAACACCTTCCTGAACATCATTTGCGCCGTAACAGTTAACCAGTGCTCTCGGGGACTTCGGATCCTTGGAGTAGCACTTGCGGAACACTTCCTTCAGTTCGCCGGTTGCGTAATCATACTGTGTCTCCACATAGGTAAATCCGTTGACACGGGAAATGATCTGCGCCGCATCTTTACCGAGCCCGTTCAGGATAACGCGAAGCGGTTTTTTACGAACCTTGTTTGCCTTCTCTGCGATACCGATTGCGCCCTCTGCAGCCGCGAAAGACTCATGGCCTGCGAGGAATGCGAAGCACTCGGTGTCCTCTTCCAGAAGCATCTTTCCGAGGTTTCCGTGTCCGAGCCCTACTTTTCTGCGGTCTGCAACAGAACCCGGAATACAGAATGCCTGAAGGCCCTCACCGATGGCCGCAGCAGCCTCGGAAGCCTGTCTGCAGTTCTTCTTGATTGCGATTGCCGCACCGACGGTATATGCCCATTTTGCGTTCTCAAAACAGATCGGCTGAATGTTCTCGATCATGCTGTATACGTCAAGGCCTGCCGCTTTGGTGATGTCAGCGCACTCTTCGATGGATCCGATACCGTACTCAGCAAGCTTTGCGAGAATCTGCTTTTCTCTTCTCTCGTATGATTCAAATAATGCCATCTCTTCGTCCTCCTCTGTCACTCTTTGCGCGGGTCAATGAAACGAACTGCATCCGCCACACGGCCGTACTGACCGGAAGCCTTCTTCAGTGCGGTCTCCGCGTCGTCGCCGGCTTTGATGAAGTCCATCATCTTACCGAAGTTTACAAACTTGTAGCCGATGATCTCATCATTCTCATCGAGTGCGAGGTCGGTGATATATCCGTCCGTCAGTTCAAGCCAGCGCGGTCCCTTCTTCAGAGTTCCGTAGGTTGTTCCGATCATGGAACGTGTTCCCTTTCCAAGATCCTCCAGGCCGGCACCGATCTGAAGTCCGCCCTCGGAGAACGCACTCTGGCTGCGGCCGTAAACGATCTGAAGGAACAGCTCTCTCATAGCTGTGTTAATGGCATCACAGACAAGGTCGGTGTTCAGCGCCTCCATAACAGTGAGTCCCGGAAGGATTTCCGAAGCCATCGCTGCAGAATGCGTCATACCGGAACATCCGATGGTCTCAACCAGCGCTTCCTGAATCACACCATCTTTCACGTTCAGGGAAAGCTTGCAGCAGCCCTGCTGCGGAGCACACCAGCCGATACCATGTGTATAACCGGAAATGTCCTTGACTTCTTTCGCCTGAACCCACTTTGCCTCCTCCGGAATCGGAGCGGCACCGTGGTGCACTCCCTGTGTAACAGGGCACATATTGGATACTTCTGTGGAATAGATCATATTCACCCTCCTGAAATACCTGAGACGGCATTGTCGAAAAAATGCCGATCAAACATTGCTCTTTTCTATACAAAGATGCTT
The DNA here is from genome assembly GCF_900101295.1 of [Clostridium] aminophilum. Classification (GTDB taxonomy): domain Bacteria; phylum Bacillota; class Clostridia; order Lachnospirales; family Lachnospiraceae; genus Clostridium_R; species Clostridium_R aminophilum_A. Next base: position 11,027 of record NZ_FOIL01000047.1, read on the forward strand.
ATAATATCATCCATCATCGCTAAAATGTTGTCAAGTAAAAAGAGTGCCCTGGGCGAAACTCTGGACGAAACTCACTCAAAAATCCGCTTAATGCTGTCATAGTGAAGGAAACTGCCATCTTCCGCGATTTGGCGGATCTCTTCTGCCGACGCGATCCGGAAGTCCTCCGCCTCCGCCTCCTGAATGTGCACATCTGTCTCATCGAAATCCAGCACAATGCGGTAGATATCCAAAAAGTAATTGTCGCCCTCACCCGGGTTCTCTCTTTTATAGGTAAAGACATAGCGGATATCCGCCCCGGAAAGATCCAGTCCCGTCTCTTCCTCGACCTCTCTGCGGACCGCATCCTCGGAGCTTTCTCCCGCCTGAACGCCGCCGCCGGAGATCTCCCACCAGCCCGGTGCCCATGCTTTATCCATCTTTCGTTTCGTAATCAGGTACTTTCCGTCCGGCCGGCACACCGCGCCGAGAACCGTCAGATGATACTCACCTTCTTTGAGAATCCAGTCGTTCCGTCTCATCCTGCGTCCGGTTCTCTCTTTGCTGCTGTCATAGATATCCCAGAATTCTTCCTTGTGTGCCATCGGACCTTCCTCCATGAAAAAGTATAATAAATAATTATACTTTATCGTGTTATCAAAGTAAAGTTTCTATTAAACAAACGGAGAGGAAGGGTTCGCGTCCGTGCAAACCATCCCTCTCCGCTGTTCTGTTATCCTGTGATAATGATGTCTCCTTCTTTACCGGAGAATCCCGAATCGTTTTATTTTTACAGAAGTGATACCGCGCACTTTTCCACTTCCGCCATATCTGCGGTCGGCTCAAATCGTGCAACTACATTGCCCTGACGGTCAATGATGAACTTTGTAAAATTCCACTTGATATCCGGATTGCTCATATATCCCGGTGCGACTTTCGCCAGAAGGCCGTTCATCATATCCGCTGCCTTGCCTTCTCCGAAACCTTTGAATCCCTGCTGGTCCTTCAGGAACTTGAAGAGCTCCAGCTGATTCTCGCCGTTGACATCAGACTTTTTCATCTGCGGGAACTGTGTGTTGTAATGAAGCTGGCAGAACTCGTGAATCTCCTCATCGGTACCCGGTGTCTGTCCCATGAACTGGTTGCACGGAATGTCCAGAATCTCCAGTCCCTTCTCGTGATACTCCTCATACATCTTCTCAAGCGGTTCATAATGCGGTGTAAAGCCGCAGCCGGTTGCCGTATTGACTACGATCACAACCTTGCCCTCAAACTGCTTCATGGAAACATCCTCGCCCTGTGCATTCTTTACCGAATAATCATAAAATCCCATATTGTCCTCCTTCCGGCCCGTTAAAGGGCTCGCTCTGCAGTTTTGTTTTTTGTATTGTTGCAAATTTAATTGTGTGCAATTTGTTATATCCACATGGTAGCATACCCGATTTCAAAATGCAAGAAAAACTTTTTACGATTTCTCAAGCTATTTCAAAGGTATTCGGCAGTTCCTCCGGCAGATCCTTCGGCATTTTCTCTGTCACAGTGTTTTTCCTTTTAAAATTTCCAAATCAGTCGATTAAATATGTATGGCATAACTAATTATTTTTATTGTTTTTGAATATTATTTATAATAGAAGATAATTAAAGGAGTATGCTCTATGCAGATTCAACATAACCTGCCGGCAAAGAATTCCTACCGGAATCTGGTCAAAAACCGAAAAGGGATGGCCGAAAATCTTGAGAAACTCTCCTCCGGATTTCGTATCAACAGGGCAGCCGATGATGCGTCGGGCCTTGCCATCAGTGAGGATATGCGTGAACGCATCCGGGGTCTCGATCAGGGTCTGAACAATATTGACGACGGAATCTCCTTTATTGAAACGGCAGACGGAGCGATGGACGAAGTTACCAAAATGTTGCAGCGCATCAATAAGCTCTCGATTCAGGCCGTAAACGGAACCTACCACGATGACGCCCGCGAGGATATCCAGCTCGAGATCAATGAACTGAAGAAGGAGATTCAGCGCATTTCCGAGGAAACGACGTTTAATGATATCCCTGTTTTTCAGAGCAAAATCGAGGAGCCCAAAGAAGTCGTAATAAAATCCTACACTCACCAACTGCCTTCCTGGCTGAAAGACCAGTGTTCCGCTCAAATGGCAGCCGGAAATGTCACGGATGGCGGATACACTCAGGATTCCACACCGTATTTTGTCAGGGAGGTATCCTCCACGCCCGCAACATATGAATATTACGGTCCGGATGAAAAATACGCAGGTGACAGCAGCTACACCTATCTCGGTCAGTGGACGCCGGAACTGAACGATAACCTCAGCGCCGTAATCGACTTCAGCGGCCTCATCACCAAATACGACGGTTCCGGAACCGCAACCGCCCAGGATCTGTACCGGGATATCTACTCCCTGCTTGGTACAAGTATTGCCGCCGCATGCGCAACCTGCATGGATTCAAGAGTGGCGCATCCGATCTTCTACGGCGTTGCCTTTTACGGAAGTGCCGTCGATCCGGACAGCGGACTGGTACGGGAATACAGCAAAGATGACATGAGGTATTCCACAACTTTTTATGCAAGCAATAATGTTTCAGTTACCGGAAATACCATTGATCTCGGTAAACTCACCCTGTCCGATGACAGTGACACGACCATACTCGGTTACCTGGATTACCTGAAAAGCAGTAATGCGGATCCGGCAACCCTCGCCGATGCGGCAAAGACCATTGCCAATCGGCTTTACGAGAAAACCTACGAGAAGCTTTCCGATTATGTGAAGGCAACCGACCACTATAACCGGCTTCTGAACATGAATACGGACGGCGAAACGCCTGCCTTTGCAATCTATGATTACCGAGACAACACAAGTCTTTCGCCGGCTCCTTCCTCCGTCCAGCTCTTTACCTCCACCTCCGGAAAATATAAGGAGTATCCGGATAACCGGTCTGATCTCGGAAAACTCTGGATACAATGCAGCAGCGTACAGGATGATCGCGTCGCCATTGATCAGGTTAATCTTGGCCTCCGTGCGCTTGGGATTGAGGATTATGACATCACACGCTATGAAGCCACCAGCACCCCCGTTTATTCACCGGAAAGTGTGGCGGCGCAGAACGACCCAAACAATTATGTGGAAACCGTTCATAAGTATACGCACCCTGTAATCGTCGGAACCACAACCAACAGCAACGGGGAAACCATCAATATCACAGAACCCCGGGAGAACTCATATACCACCAGAGATTATGTCGGTCCTCCGCTCACCATAACCGGGTATTCTGAAACAAAAACCTATGCACCGAGCAGCATATCCGATATTACCGATGCCATCGACAAAGTATCCGGTTACCGGGCCATACTTGGCGCAAAGCAAAACCGTCTTGAGCATTCGCGGAGCAATGATGAAATCATGAATGAAAACATCACTGCTTCCGAATCCCGGATCCGGGATACCGATATGGCAAAAGAAATTGCAGCATTTACTAAAAACAATATTCTCTCTGAAGCGGCTCAGGCCATGCTCTCTCAGGCCAATCAAACCGGACAGGGGGTACTGTCTCTACTCCGGTAGTCTTCCAAATCCGGCAGGAGGGCTCCTGCTCGGTTTTGCAGGCTGACACTTCACGCTTTGTGTTCTTTCGACCGGAGAATACCAAAGCGGGCCGACGCACCATCGCTGATGCGTCAGCCCGCTTCTTTTTGCGTTTATCCAGTATAGCGGTCAAAGCCGCTTTCATCACTTCTGTATTAGGTTTTACAGTGTCAGCAGTCCGAATGCGCTTGCCACAGAACTTGCGAGAATGATCGCCGTGAACAGCGGAGCGACATAACGGATGCAGATATGGAAAATCGGCTTTCTCTTAAATTCAGAGGACTGCTCGATCTCCGCATCCAGCCTGACCAGAGTGATAACCTTCACAATCAGCACGCAGTTGCAGAATGCTGCGATCGGCATCATCACGGAATTGGTCAGGAAATCAAAGAAATCAAGAATCTGCATTCCGATGATGGTAAAGGAACTCCAGATGCTGTATCCGAAAGTGGACAGTGTTCCGAGACCGATAATGACAACACCCATCATAATGGATGCTTTCTTGCGGTCCCAGCCAAGCTCATCCTCGAATGTGGATACCGCACTCTCCGTGAGTGCAATCGCACTGGTCAGCGCTGCAAACAGAACCAGCAGGAAGAACATGATTCCGCCGAGTCTTCCGAGTCCCATGCTGGCAAATACCTGTGGAAGCGTGATAAACATCAGGGACGGACCTGCTTTCAGTGTGTTCGGATCGCCGCCGTTGAAGGCAAATACCGCCGGAATGATCATCAGACCTGCAAGGATCGCAATTCCGGTATCGAAGATCTCAACCTGGGTGGTGGATTTCTCCACGTCCAGTTCATTTTTCATATAGGAACCGAAGGTTACCAGAATTCCCATCGCAATGGAGAGGGAGTAGAACATCTGTCCCATCGCGGAGACAACCGTCATCCAGGAGAAATGCTCAAAATTCGGAACCAGGAAGTACTTTACGCCTTCCATCGCGCCCGGTCTGGTCACGGAATAGGCCGCAACGAAAATCGCCAGAATGACGAGAAGCGGCATCATTGCCTTCGATACACGCTCGATTCCGTTCTGAACGCCCATATAGATGGTAACGATGTTGGCCAGAGAGAAGAGCACAAAGAAGAGCTCCACCGGCGCCGCCTGCGTAATGAATCCTCCGAAATATCCGTCTGCCGCAACCGCCTGTGTGTTGCCGATCACATACTCAAAAAGATACTTCAGAACCCATCCGCCGATAACCGAATAATACGGAACGATCAGAATCGGGATGATCGCATTGATCCAGCCGCCGAATTTCAGGAAACCGGTCTTGCCGAAATGCTGATACGCGCCCACCGGGCTCTTTTTTGTCATACGTCCCAGCGCGGTCTCCGCCATGATCATGGTGTATCCGAATGTAAGCATCAGAATCAGGTAGACCAACAGAAAAATGCCGCCGCCGTATTTTGCCGCGAGATACGGAAATCTCCAAATATTTCCCAGTCCAACCGCAGAACCTGCGGCTGAAAGAACAAAGCCCAGTCTTCCCGAGAAGGTGCTTCTGCCAGGTCCCTGGTAGAGCGGTTGTACGTTTTTCTTGTCTGCCATGATATTTTCCTCACCTTAATATTGAATATTTTGTAACACGATTGAATGGATTGTATCACTCCCATCATCTTTTGGCAATAGTTTCTATGAAAATTCATTATATCTGTCCATGAAAGAAAATATACACGGCACTTTGTGCCCCCTCTTTCTACCCACGGCGCGCGCATCCTCGCGGAGCTTTTTTGGACACAGGAATTTCAGTAAAATGACCGAATTCCCCCAAAAATAGAAAAACAGAACCGCATTTCACGGTTCTGTCCCCTATTCCAACAGTTTTCGATTATCTTTCCCCGTTTTTTCTCCGGATCACGAACCGGAGCGCTTTGGTGCGCTGCAAGCTACCCGGCCGTGATTCCCCTTGTCCGGTCACAGTCCCGGGTCTTCTCAGGAATTCAGCACCTGAAGAATCTTCTCCGTAATCCTCAGATACTCGGCTGCATCCTCCTCGCCGAGTTCGTCCAGAATTTCCGCACGCTTGGCAATATTGCGCTTATTGATTTTCTCGATGTGTTTTTTTCCGGCCGTTGTGATGGTCACCAGAACCTTGCGCCCGTCATTCACATCCGTAGACCGGGAAACAAATTTTTTCTGCTCCAGAGTACGGAGAATGTTCGCAATCCGTCCGGAAGTCAGCGAAAGCTTCTTAGCCAGATCTCCGGAATACAGCGGGGTCCCGATGCGATAAAGCCACATCAGAACACAGTCCTCTCCTTTTACCGAGAATTCTTCCTGAAGTCGGCTGAAACCGTTTTCATATTCAAAATCCAAAGTGTAGAGCTTTTCCGCAATCTCTTTAATGTCCATAATTTTTTCCATAATTATAATTATCCCCGAGTCACTTAACGGCCGCTTTCAGACACGTTTTTTCTATAGCTAAGTCTATTCCGGGCGCCGCCTTTTGTCAACTTATTGTGCTTAAAATTAACTCATTTTTTCATTATACATAATGAGTTCGTATTCTGCTCGTATCGGATTGTTATTACCTTGACGCATGAAAGCGTTAAACTTATAATGATTTTGTATGTCCAAAAACAGACACACGGGAGGAATCTACCATATGAATGAACGCAGACCGAATGCAGCGGCCCTGCTGCCGATTCTCGTATTCCTGGTCATCTATCTGGGAAACGGAATCTATTTTGAATACATCTCTCCGGCTCCGGGCGGCATGGGATTTTACATCATGTCCGTTGTAGTTGCATTTTCCATCGCTCTTTTCACCGCCTTCTTTCAGAACCGGAAGCTGACCTTTGACGAAAAAATCCACGTCTGTGCCACCGGCATCGGCGATGACAACATCACGATCATGCTCTTCATTTTCCTGATGGCCGGGGCTTTCAGCGGCATTGCCCAGAAAGCGGGCGGCGCCTCCAGCGCGGCTGGGCTTCTTCTCAGCATTCTGCCGGGAAAAATGGCGATTCCGGGGCTTTTTGTCATCTCCTGCCTGATCTCCATGGCCATGGGAACCAGTGTCGGAACCATCACGGTTCTTGTTCCCATCGCAGCGGCAGTCGCGCAAAATGCCGGATACAACCTTGCATTCTGCACCGCCACCGTCGTCGGCGGCGCCATGTTCGGCGATAATCTGTCGTTTATCTCCGACACCACCATCGCCGCGACCAAAACGCAGGGTGTCGCCATGAAGGATAAGTTCCGCACCAATTTCCGGATCGCATTCCCGGCCGCAGTGATCACCCTGATTCTCCTTCTGATCCGGGCACTGCAGGACGGAGAAGGCATCATCGATCACTACGACTTCTCCACCTCGGAGGCGCTTCCGTACTTTATCGTTCTGCTGCTCTCCATTCTGGGAATCAATGTGTTCCTCGTACTGAGCATCGGTATCCTGCTGTTCCTCGCTGCCGGCATGTACAGCGGCTCGCTCACCATTTCAACCGCAGTTGCCGCGATGGGAACCGGAACCTCCGGCATGTTTGAGACCATGATTGTCACCATCCTTGTGGCGAGCATTGCGGCGCTGATGAAGGAAGACGGCGGTTTTGACGCCATTCTCGAATTCATCCGGACCCATTTCGACTCCAGGAAAGGCGGAATGTTCGGCATCGGTCTTCTGACCATTCTGATGGACATCGCAACCGCCAATAACACCGTAGCCATCGTCATCGCGGCACCGATCGCCAAGCGCATCAGCACCGAATACGATATCGAGCCGCAGAAGACCGCATCCCTCCTCGACACCTGCTCCTGCGTCGCGCAGGGAATCATCCCTTACGGCGCACAGCTTCTGATCGCAGCCGGCCTTGCGGGAATTCCGGGAATCAGCATTCTCCCGTATCTCTACTATCCGTATCTTCTGGCGGCCATGGTAATTATTTCCATCGTCACCGACCGGAAGAGGGGCTGAGTCCGATCCGACCGGATCTCGATCTCAGACCGGACCTCGATCCCAAAACGGATCAGCCATACCGAAACAACCACACCGGAACACTCGTATTTTGCGGGTGTTCCTTTTTTTTCGCGACCGACCAGCCAAAATCTGTGCTTGCACGAAGCCTTGGCGACTGCCGCTAAACTCATCCTTTGTTCGGTTCCGCCCACAGCATCCTGTCCGTTTCAATCTGGTTATATATAATTATCTCAAACTGTTTCTATTCATATGTTCAGTTTCATGCAAAGATAGAGAAGATCCGTGTCATCCTTTTGACATGTCAGAGAAAAACATCCATAATACAGATATTACAGAAAGAAGGGTTTTCATGAAACGAATCGTCACCATTCAGGATATCTCCTGCGTTGGAAAATGCTCTCTCACAGTGGCACTGCCGGTCATCTCCGCAATGGGCGTGGAGACTGCGATTCTTCCGACCGCCGTCCTGTCCACCCATACCCAGTTCAGCGGATTCACGGTAAAAGATCTTCAGGATCAGATCGAACCGATCTCGGCTCACTGGAAAAAAGAAGCCTTCCACTTCGACGCCATTTACACCGGCTATCTTGCCTCCGCAGAGCAGATCCGTCTGGTGGCTGATTTCTTTGATGACTTCCGCTCCGACGATACCCTTCTCTTCGTCGATCCGGCGATGGCCGACAACGGCAGGCTCTACGCTGGCTTCCCGGATGACTTTCCAAAGGCAATGGCCGAGCTGTGCGGAAAAGCCGACATCATTGTTCCGAATCTGACCGAGGCCTGCTTCATGACCGGCATGGAATATAAGACCGAGTATGATGCAGCCTACATTCGGGAGGTTCTTCAAAAGCTCGCCGCTCTCGGCACAAAGAAAGCAGTGGTTCTGACCGGCTGCACCGCGGATCCGGGCATGACCGGCGTTTCGGGGCTGAAGGTCGAAACCGGCGAATTCTTCGGCTTCTCCCATGAAAAGCTGTCCGCAAGCTATCACGGCACCGGGGACATTTTCTCCAGCGCGACCGTCGGCGGCCTCATGCGCGGAAAGACACTGGAAGAATCTCTCAAAATCGCGGCGCGCTTTACGGTTGCTTCCATCCGCGAAACCATCGAACATGATCCGGAAAAGACCTATGGCGTCGACTTTGAGGCCGTCATCCCGGAGCTGATCGCCGATCTGAACGCTTAAAACTGCCGAACGCCGGGTCCGGAGCGTATGTTGAACAACGCTGCGGAAAAATGATCGCATAACAAAAAGGAGAAATCATGACACCAGAGAAAACAGAAGGCGTAGAACTCACGCCGGAGGAAATCCGTGAAAACCTGGACTGTATCGAAGAAAATGTGAAAAGAGCCTGCCAACGCACCGGCCGTGATCCCCAGGAAGTCACCATCTGTGCGGTCAGCAAGCTGAAGCCGGTGGAAGATATCCGCGCAGCCATGTCCGCAGGACAGAAACTCTTCGGAGAAAACTATGTCCAGGAAATCCAGCAGAAATACGAAATTCTGGGAAATGAAGCGGAATGGCACATGATCGGCCATCTCCAGCGCAACAAGGTCAAATACATCATTGATAAGGTAACGCTGATCCACTCCGTCGACAGCCTGCCGCTGGCAGAACAGATCGAGAAAGAGGCGGCTAAACACGGCAAAGTGATGGACGTTCTTCTGGAAGTCAATATCGCCGGCGAGGAATCCAAATGGGGCTTTACAGCGGAAGAGACGGAGGAAGCGGCCAAAACCATCGGCACACTCCCTCATGTCCGGGTTCGCGGTCTCATGACCTCTGCGCCGTACACGGAAGACGCGGAGACCAACCGGGTTCATTTCCGCAATTTAAGGCGGCTCTTCGATCAGCTGAAAAACGACTCCTTCCCGGGGGTTGAACCGGAAATCCTCTCCATGGGCATGACCGGCGACTATGTGGTCGCGGTAGAGGAAGGTTCTACCATGGTCCGCGTCGGAACCGGAATCTTCGGCGCAAGAGACTACTCAAAGAAAAACTGATCTGATGCAGGCGGGGCCTTGGCGAGTTAGTGGTTCACTTGCTTTTTTTGCCGAATCTTCCGTCTGTCTTTCCGGCGTTTTTCCGATCCGGTCTTGCGCTGCTCTTTCTCTGCGTTTCGCCGGTCCTGCCGAACGACGTTCCCGATCCCGGAGCATTCTTTTTCCCAAACCGTACGTCTCCTTTTTGCCCTGTCGGACGGGATGTCTCTTTGCGCCCTGCCGGAC
>NZ_FOIL01000049.1 GCF_900101295.1 [Clostridium] aminophilum
GTCTCGGTGACGCCTGATTTTTCCGGATTCTATCATAAGTAGTGTATAGATCCGAAAGATCCATTCCCTCCACGAATGCGCTCAGAAGGCGAACCGAATCATTTGCCGGTATCATGTGTTCTAGTTCAAGCGGAAGCTTGATTTGATAATATACAGTGATTTTGCTATAATCACCCTGTAAAATGTTGGTTAGTCGCATAACTATATTTTACACCATCAGCCGGGCTCTTTGGAGCCCGGCTGAATTCTTTTTACAGGAAAAGGGCCGACGCACTAACTTGAGTTAGTGCGCCAGCCCCATATCGCCGGATCACAAACCGTTCCTCGATCACAGCTTCATATTCTTTTTTCCGGCACGGACACCGGTCTTGTAATACTCTTTGGATGCGGACTTATGTCCGGACTTTTTGTCCGCTTCGCAGACCTCAATGCGGTCCGGCTGAAGTTTCGCCATCCGCATGATGCTCTGGGCGTCCTCTCTCGTAAAGAAGAGCCGCTTTACACGGTCATCATTTCCCCTCTCCCGGAAATACAGTGCCACCAGTCTCGGATCATCGCGGTCTTCCCTGACCACCATATCGATGTCCTTCCACTCTAGTTTTTCATACCATGTCGTGATCCGCATCTGGTAGAACGTCTCCACGCCGCGCTCCGTCACAACCATATCCTTCTTCATCAGAAGAACCAGCATATAGAGCAGGGCGAACAGGATAATCAGTTTGTATGGCGTCATCAGGCCACCGACAATGAGGAAGCCGCACATCAGCCAACAAAGCGTTTTTGTCGATTCCTTTCTCGGCTTGATCTCCTGCGCGTGATATACCGGGCCGGTGGTTTCCGCCCACGGAAGTTCTTTCTTTGCTCCTGGTAATGTCATAGCGTCCATAATGTTCCTTTCCACTGATCTGGAGATATTACCGAACGAGCCGAATCCGGCCCACACCGGCATCGGCTTTGGCTCGTTGCCCGCGTAAATATGAACAGCCGGGCTTTTCAGTCCGGCTGTCCGGATATCTCACGATCAATTATACAGCGAATTGCTCGAGCCGGGTGAGCATTTTGCTCATCCGGCGACGCTTCGTGACGACAGCTCCGAAGAGTCAGTCATCACACGTCGTCGTGATTTTTTTCCGGGTACTATCCCTGTTTTATGCAGCGGTTCCGTGCTTTGCACCTGTCGGTACCGGAGCCTTTCCTGCTGCTCTCATAGACTCAAGGTTTTTGATGGCAAGCTGACGTGCCTCCTCCGGGCAAGCGCACGGAGTCTTCAGAGTTGTCTTGCCAAGAATGTTGGTGTAAGAACCGTCTGCCCAGAAGATATTTCTGCCAAGGTAAGCTGTGATAGCAGCATAGATCGGGTTCAGAAGGTTAACAAATGCAAACGGGAAGTATACGAACGGATGAATTCCGAGTACACCCATCTGATAAGCGCCGCAGCCGGTCCACGGGAACATTACCGCCCACAGAGTACCGCAGTCTTCCAGTGTTCTGGACAGCATGTTTCTTGCAAGGCCCAGCTCATCGTACTTGTCTACATAGAGCGGAGCCGGAACGCCGATTCCGAGGAACTGGTCGCACATGGTTGCGTCGCAGAACAGAGAAGTAACCATGGTAGCAAGAACAACAGAACCAACGCTGTGGAGTTTGTTCTTCAGACCGCCGAACAGTGTGTTGACGCATCCGCATCTCTCAAGTGCGCCGCCGTAAGCTACTGCAAGAAGTACCAGGTTGATGGTCCACATCTGGTGGTCCATACCGCCTCTGGAGAGAAGCTTGTCTGCAAGCTCGTTTCCTGTCTCAAATGTTACACCATAGTGAAGTGCATCAAAGATATCAGCGATTCCGGTCTTGCCCTGGAATACTGCCGCGAAGATAACGCCGCAGACTACAGACAGTGCAATGCCGACAAGGCCCGGCATCTTCAGAACGCAGGCAGCAATGATAACGATGATCGGGATCAGAACTGCCGGATTGATGTTGAAGGACTCAGCGATCGCCGCCTGAAGACCCTTTGCGATGGTCGGATCATATCCGGAAGCATCAATGTTGAGGCCGAGGAACGCATATGCGATCAGAGCGATGATGAAGGTCGGAAGTGTGGTGGAAACCATTGCCGTTACGTGATCGAACAGTCCTGTCTCGGATACGGCTGCAGCAAGGTTTGTGGTATCGGAAAGCGGTGAGAACTTATCGCCGACATATGCGCCGGAGATGATCATTCCTGCGGTCAGAGCCGGGTTGATTCCGAGTCCTGCTCCGATTCCGAGGAACGCGATACCCATGGTTGCGGTACATGTCCAGGAAGATCCGCATGCAAGACCTACGATTGCGCAGAGAATGCATCCAATCGGCAGGAACAGCTGCGGTGTGAGAAGATCCAGTCCGTAATAGATCAGGGCCGGAATGGTACCGGACATGATGAAGGATGCTACCAGGATACCTACGGTACAAAGGATCAGGATTGCTTCCATGGAAGCGTTCAGACGATCCAGCATACCGGCAAGCATGTCTGAGAAAGAGTGTCCGCATATGCATCCGATGATGCAGGCTACGCAGATCGAAACGATCAGCGGCATATGTGCATCAGAATATCCGCTCTGTGCTACAAAGCCGTAGATCATCAGTGCCATCATGACAACGATCGGGATCAGCGATTCGATGAAATTAGGCTGCCGAACTTTTTTTTCGGTGTTTCCAGTAGAACTCATAGTAAATCCCCCTTTAATAATATTGTGCGGTGTTGTCCGCATAATAGCAGAAAGAGATTTCTGCACCTTTCGCCTCTCCCACCATGGAGGAAAAAGATGTTTTCCTGCTACTAAGCTCTTTGTAAAAAATATCCCTTTTTCAACGTACATCAGTCAGTTTCCGCCGGCGTTCATTCCGGCGGAAACCGCATTTTCGCAAACGAACTTTTCAAAATTCATGTTTCGCAGGAGTCCTGCCCGCTGACGCGAAACACCGGAAACCCGCAAAACAGTTTCTTCCTTTACCGCTGCGCTTTTCGCGGAATTACAGCTCCAGCTCGCCGCCGATTGCCTTCTCTACCGCTGCGATGAGTTCGCCGTTCTCGATGATCTTCTCGCAGTAGTTGATGTCCTCGTAAAGCGGTCTGTCCTCATCCAGAGTCGGAACGCATTTTCTTACCAGATCGTAAGCCGCCTGTGTTCCCTTACCAAGTCCTCTGTTTCCTCTGAGGTCGATACCCTGGCATGCAACCATGAGCTCCATTGCCAGAACTCTTCTTACATTGCGTCCGATCTCGCCGGCCTGTCTTGCTGCGATGGTACCCATGGATACGTGATCCTCCTGACCTGCGGAAGACGGAATGGAGTCAACAGATGCCGGATGAGCAAGAACCTTGTTCTCGGATACCAGTGCTGCTGCGGAGTACTGAACGATCATGAAACCGGAGCATACACCGCCATGGTTTGTAAGGAATGCCGGAAGGCCGGAGTATGCCGGGTTTACAAGACGCTCGATACGGCGCTCGGAAACGTTTGCCAGCTCCGCCTGCGCAATCTTCAGGAAATCGAACGGAAGAGCCATCGGCTGACCGTGGAAGTTACCGCCGGAGATTCCTGCTCTGTCTTCCTGGAAGATGATCGGGTTATCGGTTACGGAGTTGATCTCAATATCTACGTGCTCTTTTACGTAGTTGATTGCATCTTTGGAAGCACCGTGGATCTGCGGGCTGCAACGGAGAGAGTACGCATCCTGTACGCGGATCTCGCCCTGTCTTGTGGTGTTCTTGCTGCCCTCCAGAAGTCTTCTGAGGTTCTTTGCGGTTACTCTCTGGCCGTGATGCGGGCGAACTGCGTGGCATCTGTCCTCCAGAGCGTCCATAACGCCGTTCTGTGCCTCGAAGCAGAGGGAATCTGCGATATCAGCAACCTTCAGGAGCTTCATTGCATCGTAAAGTGCAAGGGATCCGGCGGATGTCATTGCCTGTGTACCATTGTTCAGTGCAAGACCTTCCTTCGCGGAAAGCTCAACCGGTGTGATTCCGGCTTTCTTCATTGCCTCGCCGCCGTCCATGAGCTCGCCCTTGTAGTAAGCTTTGCCGAGGCCGATCATTACCAGTACCATATGGGAAAGCGGTGCAAGGTCACCGGAAGCTCCGAGGGAACCTTTCTCCGGGATGAACGGTGTAACGCCTTTATTCAACATGTCAATCATGGTCTGCAGAGTCTCCAGACGGATTCCGGAGAAGCCCTTGGACAGGTTGTTGATACGAAGGAGCATGATTCCTCTTGCGATGTCCTCTGCAAACGGATCACCTGCGCCAACCGCGTGAGTGATGATCAGGTTCTTCTGCAGCTGCTTGCACTCATCGGTGCTGATAACGACATCCGAAAACTTTCCGAAACCGGTTGTGATTCCGTATACAACTGCCTTCTCATCGACAAGATCATCCACGATCTTTCTGGAAGCGAGAACTGCTTTTGTGCTCTCCTCGGAAAGAACAACCTCTGCATGATTGCGGCAAACATCTACGATCTGATCAACAGTCAGGTCCTGACCTGTGATAACTACTTTAGACATGATATTTTCTCCTTTAAAAGTCTTACAAGTTTTCAAACCCCATTCCGTATTTCCGACCGCCGCCCCCCTGCAGGCTCATGCTGATGATCTCCGGACGTTTGTCTGCATCGGCAGTCAAATTTCTTTCGGTCTGTGGTTTCTTTGTGATTCCAACTGTAGTCATTATACCTCATTTCCGTCAAAAAAACGTCCAAGAAGTACATCTGCGTCTGAAAATTTTGTCATATTGTAATTATTTTCAATTCAGTTTCGCACTACATTATCACGTTGTCATGCTAAAGTGTTGAACATGGATATTTTAGCATGTTATCACGTTAATGTGAACAACAAAAACAACGCTCAAATCTAACATATCTGCAAAACATATTATCTATATTATATTGGAATGGAATGTGATTTCTTCGTTGGCGGATCACGGAACAACGAATATTTCGTATTTTAAAGGAGGACCGGGGCCTTTTTCCGGCACCCGGTCCTCCTTTGATCCTTCCGGCGAATCTTCTTCCGCCGGTCAGTTTTTCATATTTTGTCCTCCAGGCTCAAGCAGACAAGCTTGCTTGTCTGTTTGAGCCGTCAATCAAAGTTTGAAAGTTTACTTTCAAACTTCGCTATCGGTATTCCGTCAGATCCTGACGTTTCGGTCCCTTATCCTGCTTCATTCAGATGTCTCTCGACTTCCGCAAGAATCTCTGCCGTCAGCGGATTCCGGATCTTTGCCGCGATCTGACGTCCTTTTTCATAATGAATTCTCGCCTCATCCGTCTTCCCGAGCTTAATGCACGTCATGGCCAGATAGGCTTCGGTGCGTTCCAGTCCCCATCGGTATCCGTTGTGCTCCAGATCTTCTCTTGCACGGTCCAGATAAATATATCCTTCCGTGTACTTTCCCTGATCATACTTCACCTGGCCGATGCTGGAGTAAACCTGTGCCATACCGTTCGTCTTGACCGGTCCCTGTCCCATCTGAACCGCTTCATTATAATAGCGGAGCGCATCGTAGTAAGTGCCCTGCTCCCGGCAGATCTCTCCGAGATAATTGTAGCAGGCCGCAATGCTCGCGCTGTAGCGCCCGCGTTTTTTCGGCTCCTGCCGTTTTTCCAGCGCCTTAAAGATGTTCAGAGACTTTGTGAGCACCTCCGATGCGACGGAATAATCCTGCTTCATCAGTCTTGTCCATCCCTGAAGTCTCAGAAACGTCGCGTACTCGTCCGTCTCCTCCTGACCGATCATTGACAGACCTTTCGATACATACTGATCCGCCTTGTCAATGTCGCCGATCTGGATTCCATGGAAGATCTGCTGTTTATAGCACGCCAGAATCATGCTGCGGTCTCCGAGTCGGTTGGCGAGCATGGTGCAGGCCTCAATGTTCGCGATTCCGGAATCATATTCCCCCAGTGCGATATCGTGTCTTCCCAGAATATAATTCATCTTCATCCGGATGCGGTTTACCTCCGGCGTATCCAGCGGAAGCCGGATGACATTTTCCGCCAGTTTCAGCATTTTCTCCGCTTCCGCCATGCTTCCGATGGTGTCGCCCATCTCCGACGCCTCATTCTGAACGATGGGGAAATTCTCGTTGACTACGGTATAGAATTCCTGGAGATACCGGATCTGATACTCGTAAGCCTTCACCTCATCGTGACACATCCGGTAGTGGTATGCGATGATCGGCATCATTGCAAAACTTTCCCCGCGCTGCTTCACATAATATCCGGCAAGGATCTTATGGTATGCCTGCGTCTTTCCCGCACTCTGATGTTCATAAATGTATTCTTTGATGATCCGGTGCACGAATTTATAGTATACGTTCCATCCCACCAGCATCTCGGAAATCAGATGTTCTCTCTGAAGATGATCCAGCATCCGGATAATGCTGAGCCTGTCCCGTCCGGCCAGAAGAAGTTCCAGTTCGTCAATCTTGATCTTCTCCGGGAATACGGACATGCATTCCAGAACTTCCCGCTCATCCTCCGTAATGCTGGAGAGTCTTGACTTGATGACCACATTGATCTTCGGCGTCTTTTCCAGCGTAAACCCTTTCCGGCTGATGATATCGATCATCTCCGTCAGGAAAAAGGCATTTCCCTCCGTCAGTTTCCAGATCTCCTGACGCTTTTCCGGCTCATTTGCCAGCGACGGCAGCGCATTCCGGATGATCCGCTCGGTCTCCGCCTCCGTGAAGCGCTCCAGCGTCATGAAGCGGACGCGGTCCTGCCGGACAAGTTCTTCCAGCTGCTGCATGACCTCCGACTCATAGTTTCCGTCATAGGTGCAGATCACCTTCAGACGGTCCGGACTGATGGCGCAGACCAGCCGGACCAGAAGCCGGTAGCTCGCCTCGTCCATCCACTGAATCTCATCAAAGGTCAGGAAAATCTGCTGCTCTTCCGAAAGTTTCCGGAACAGTTCCAGCACTTTCTTTTCCGCCACGGCATACTGGATCTTGCCGCTGCTCTCCCCGTTCAGTTCCATTTCCCGGAGAATGTCGTAAT
This sequence comes from [Clostridium] aminophilum, assembly GCF_900101295.1. GTDB lineage: Bacteria > Bacillota > Clostridia > Lachnospirales > Lachnospiraceae > Clostridium_R > Clostridium_R aminophilum_A. The sequence continues at coordinate 7,041 of NZ_FOIL01000049.1, forward strand.
TGTCGCTGTCCCCCCGGTCGGTCTTATCCATCTGCTGGCTGATCTCCTGCATGATGTCGTTCCACGGGCTGAGGAAAAAATCCGCTCCCTGACGGTAGCAGAGCGCCGACAGCGGCAGCATCCTCTTTCCCTCCGCCATTTTCCGGCAGTATTCCAGAAACGTCGATTTTCCGACGCCTTCCTCTCCCTCAATAACAGCGACATTCATCGGACTTCCGTCCTCCGAGTCCATCATTCCGCTGATCTCAAAGAGCTCCCGCTCTCTTCCGAAAAACTCCGCCGTCACCCGGCCGGTTCCGCTTGCGACGTGTTCTTTCATATTGAAAATGCGGTGAAACAGATCCTGTGTTTTCTGGGCCGGTTCCACCTCCATCTCTTTTTTCAGCATGCGGACAAGATCATAGTAAATGCGGATCGCCATGTTATAGCTTCCGTTGGCCGCATAGATATTCATGAGTTCATAGTAAAGATTCTCATCATACGGGTCATTCTTGATCAGAATGTCGCTGTACTTCTGCATCTTCACCGTATCATGTTCCGCTGCCGCATCCTCCAGACCTTTCCGTGCGCTGTCGGACACCTTCGACGAAAGTGTCTCCCGCATCTCGTCGACCCAGGTCTCGAACTCATAGCAGTTTTTAATAAAGAAATGATTCAGAAAAAGGTCTTCGCCTTTCCCCCTCGAATCCGAGTCCAGATCCGTACGGATCGTAAACTCCGGATTCAGTGAAATGCCGGTGTGGCCGGCCGTAATCAGAATGTCCGGATCGATCGCCCGTTTTACCTGATAGACCGCATCGCGAAGCTTCTTTTTTCCATTGGTCTCATCCTCGTCCCCCCAGAGAAGACTGATCACCTCTTCTCTTGTCACCGATTTTCTGACACAGAGATAATAAAAGAAGCCTTCCGCCTTTCGATAGGGAAATGTCACCGTTTTCCCGCCGCAGACAATTTCCGGATTGCCGCATAATCTTACAGAGATTTCCTTCAATGTTCCGTATTCCTTCCTGATTATGGATTATCCCATATACATTTGAGCCGCGTCTTAGACGTTTTTTGAAACCTTCTTTTTTAGTCTTCGACGTTTTTGACGTTTCGCTCGTTTTTTCTATTCTCTATATTTTTTATTTGACGATTTTGCGATCATATTCCAATACCCCCATACCGTCCTATGACCGCAAGTGTATTATGCCCTCAAAAGCGCCGGTTTTTATGGTTTTCTTGGGTATAATGCACAATTCCCATTATAATTTGCCGTTCCCTCCCTGTCAAATTATTCGAGAGCAATTTAGAAATTGTTTATTTTTAGTTTTCTTTTTTTGTTTTTTATCTATTATTTTCTGATAATTTGATAGTCTTATGTTTATTTTTCGTTTTGCTACAGAATAGACGTTTTTTGGACGAGTCCTTTTTATAATTGTCTTCAGAAAGTGAGATGCAGAGAGATCTCCGGTCTGCATCCGAACGCTTTCTGTCTCTTTCCGGATCACGGGAACCGCCCGGACGGCGAAGCTTCTCCGCCCGAAAGAGAACACGTCATTCTCCATTTACCCTAATGGACGAATGAACCCCACAGAGTACATTATGAATCCGCAAGGATAAAGAAAGGACAGTATATCGCTATGATGACGAACAAGGAAATCAATGAATGCATGACGATCAAACTGGATCCGGTTCTTCCGGAGTATCCGACGTTTGATCCGTCTCTCCGCCGTGCTCCGATGAGAGATCTGGAGCTCACCGACCATGAAATGAAGCTGGCTCTGAAGAACGCACTCCGCTATGTTCCGGAAGAGCTTCACGAGCAGCTTGCTCCGGAGTTCATGGAAGAGCTTCTCACCAGAGGCCGTATCTACGGATACCGCTTCATGCCGAAGGAGAAGTTATACGGAAAGCCAATCGATGAGTACAAGGGCAACTGCATTCAGGGTAAAGCATTCCAGGTAATGATCGAGAACAACCTGAATCCGGATGTAGCGCTTTATCCGTACGAGCTCGTAACTTACGGCGAGACCGGTGCTGTATGCCAGAACTGGATGCAGTATCAGCTGATCAAGAAATATCTGGAAGTTCTGACCGATGAGCAGACCCTGGTTGTTATGTCCGGTCATCCGCTGGGACTCTTCCATTCCCACAAACAGGCTCCGCGTGTTATCATTACCAACGGACTTCTCGTCGGTGAGGCTGACAACCTGAGAGACTGGACCAAGTTCACCGCAATGGGCTGCTCTTCCTACGGACAGATGACCGCAGGCGGCTGGATGTACATCGGACCGCAGGGTATCGTTCACGGTACCTTCAACACCATCCTGAACGCAGGACGTAAGTACCTCGGTGTTCCGGAGGACGGCGACCTTGCCGGCCACCTCTTCGTAACATCCGGTCTGGGCGGCATGTCCGGTGCACAGCCGAAGGCAATCGAGATTGCACGCGGCGTCGGCATCGTTGCCGAGGTTGACTACTCCCGTATTGAGACCAGATACACACAGGGCTGGGTTTCCAAGATCGCAGAGACTCCGAAGGAGGCATTTGAGATCGCTCACGAGTACATGGAGAAGAAAGAGCCGATGTCCATCGCTTTCCACGGCAACATCGTTGATCTCCTTCAGTACGCTGTAGATAACAACGAGAAGATCGAGCTTCTCTCCGACCAGACTTCCTGCCACGTTCCGTACGACGGCGGTTACTGCCCGGCCGGCATCACCTTCGAAGAGAGAACCGAGCTGCTCGGCAACAACAGAGAGAAGTTCATCGAGCTGGTCAATGAGACACTGACCAAGCACTTCCACCTCATCCAGGAGCTGGTTAAGCGCGGCGCTTACTTCTTCGATTACGGCAACTCCTTCATGAAGGCAATCTATGATGCCGGAAACAAGGAGATCGCAAAGAACGGCCACGACACAACCGAAGGCTTCATCTTCCCGTCCTACGTTGAGGATATCATGGGACCGATGCTCTTCGACTACGGCTACGGCCCGTTCCGCTGGTGCTGCCTGTCCGGCAAGCATGAGGATCTTCTTGCCACCGACCACGCTGCAATGGAAATCATCGACCCGAACCGCAGATTCCAGGATCGCGACAACTGGGTATGGATCCGCGACGCTGACAAGAACAAGCTCGTTGTCGGAACACAGTGCCGTATCCTCTATCAGGATGCGCTCGGCAGACGCGATATCGCTCTGAAGTTCAATGAGATGGTACGTGAAGGAAAGATCGGACCTGTTATGCTTGGCCGTGACCACCACGATACAGGCGGTACCGATTCTCCGTACAGAGAGACATCCAACATCTACGATGGTTCTCAGTTCACCGCAGATATGGCAACACAGTGCTTCGCAGGAAACTGCGCAAGAGGCATGAGCCTTGTCGCTCTCCACAACGGCGGCGGCGTAGGTATCGGCAAATCCATCAACGGCGGCTTCGGCCTTGTCCTTGACGGAAGCGAGCTCACAGACCAGATCATCCGGGAGTCCGTTCCGTGGGATACCATGGTTGGTGTTTCCAGAAGAAACTGGGCGAGAAACGAGCATGCGGTTGAGACCGTTGCTTCCTACAACAAACAGTTCAAGGACAGCGATCACATCACCGTACCGTTCATCGCCGATGACGATCTTGTTGAGAAGACATTTGCGGCAGCAAAGGCAAAGCACAAATAACCTTCTTACATCATAGCTGATAAGGATGCAGACGGGCTGCCCGGCAGAACGTCTGCATCCTTTGAATCATAATAGAAAGGATTACCCATGAGCAAACGCTATATCCGCCACGCAGCGGAACTGGTCACCTGCAAGGGCCGTACCGCAAAACGCGGCAAAGAAATGTCCGATATCGGCCTGATTCATGACGGAGCGGTCATCATCGAAGATGATAAGATCACCGCAGTCGGCACAACCGAAGAGCTGGACCGCATCGTCAAGGATTCTCCGGAATACGAAGTAATCGACGCTACCGGAAAGGCTGTCATGCCGGGTTTTGTCGATTCTCACACTCATTTTCTCTTCGGCGGCTACCGCGCCGATGAATTCGGCTGGCGTCTCAAGGGCGACAGCTATATGTCCATCATGGAACGCGGCGGCGGCATCAATGCCACCGTTGTGCCGACACGCAATGCTTCCGTCGAGGACTTTGTCGCCCTCGGTCTGGAACGCATGAACCGCATGCTCGAGTTCGGCGTAACCACCGTTGAGGGAAAGAGCGGCTACGGCATGGATCACGACACCGAGATCCGCATGCTCGAAGCCTATAAGAAACTGAATGATTCCCACCCGGTTGATGTCGTTTCCACCTTCCTCGGCCCGCACAGCGTGCTCCCGGAGTGGAAAGGCAAAGAGCGTGAATTCCTCGACTATATGCTGACGGAAGTTATGCCGGAGGTAAAAGAAAAAGGACTCGCCGAGTTCGCCGACATTTTCACCGAAAAGGGCGTTTTCGACGTTCCGGACTCCGAGTACTATCTCACGAAGGCAGCGGAAATGGGCTTTAAGCTGAAAGTTCATGCCGACGAGATCACTCCGGGCTTCGGCGCATCCGAGATGGCAGCCAGAGTCGGCGCCTTTTCCGCAGACCATCTGCTGAAAGCGTCCGATGAAGGAATCCGCATGATGGCGGAGGGAAGAACCATCTCCACCGTTCTCCCGCTCACCGCATTCTGTCTCCGTGAGCCGTATGCTCCGGCAAGAAAAATGATCGATTCCGGCTGTGCAGTTGCCATGGCGTCCGACCTCAACCCGGGAAGCTGCTTCAGCAACAGCATTCCGCTGATGATCGCCACCGGATGTATCTACATGAATATGTCCATCGAAGAAGTCATCACTGCCATGACCATCAACGGCGCAGCTGCCGTTGACCGCGCGGACCGGATCGGAAGCATCGAGGAAGGAAAACAGGCTGATATTATCTTCCTGAAGTTCCCGTCCATCCAGTATCTTCCGTACCACACCGGCGTAAACCTTGTGGAAACCGTTATCAAGAGCGGAAAAACGGTATACCACAAAGAGTGGTAATTTCCACAGACCGGGAATTTCCCCAGTGGAAATCCCATCTGAGAGTTCACCAGACTTTTCATGTAAAATCCATACATTCCATCCTGAAACGGCTCTTCCGGGATTCCCGGGAGAGTCGTTTTTCGGGCGTTCCGGTTTTCATTTCTCCATCTTACGTTTCTTTTTCGGATCTTCCCGATTCGTTTTGATTTCCTTTCGAATTGAAATTTTTAATTTATATTTTTTATTCTTTTTTTAGAGATTCCACATACTCCTGTCACATCTCTCCTTTATACTTTAGATAGTTGTTCGAGAGGACAGCGACCAAATAAAAACTTTTTCATACTCATGCCGGGCAGTGAAAACTGCCCGGTCCCCCCAAAAATTAAATTGCTTACAAGTTAAAGGAACTACTCCTTTTTTACCTACCATTCCCCTAAAAAAAGCAAGAAGCTCCCGGCGAAAGCCGGGGCTTCTTGCTTTTCATTTTTCATTTTTATGTTTCACATTATTTCTTCAGAAATGCTTCCACAAATTCTTTTGCATCCGCGCTGTTCATGCCCTTCTGGGAAACCAGACGGTCCTCATACCAGGTATACGCCGCTTCCGACGCCTTCCGGAAGGAATCACTGTCCATCTCTTCATGGCGCGTGATCTCCATCGCGCCGGTGGAATCCCATTTATCTACCAGTTCCTCGCACTGAAGACGGTTGATCTCCTTCTGATACTCCACCGCTTTCTTCGCATTCTCATCGATGACTTTCTTCTGCTCCTCCGTGAACTGATCATACGCCTTCTGGTTGATGCAGAGGAAAATGCAGTCGTAATACGCGTTCCAGCAGGACATATACTTCTGCACATCCTGTACTGATGCGGAGTCAATGGACGGCTCCGGATTCTCCTGTCCGTCGATGGTTCCCTGCTGCAATGCAGTGTAGGTCTCCGCCCAGTTCATTGCGGACGCGTCACACCCCCACAGGCTGTAGACGTGTGAGCAGAGATCATTGGAACAGATACGGAGCTTGATGTCTTCCAGATCTTCTACATTACGGATCGGATGCTTGGAGTTCGTGATCTGACGGAACCCGTTGTCACCGATTCCCTCGCAGACCAGTCCGTACTCGGCGAGAACATTTTTCAGCTCTTCGCCGCCCTTTCCGGCAAAGGTCCGGTCGATGTCACTGTAATCGTCGAAAATATACGGAAGCGAGACCACATTAAATCTCGGATCAAAGTTCGCGTAGATCAGGTTGGAATGGAAGGAAACCTGTATCGTGTCACCGTCCATGAGTGCCTGAATTCCGGCAACCTGGTCGCCGTTGGTGAGCTGTTCCCCCGGGTAGACATCCACTTTTACCATGCCGCCGGTGGATTTCTGCATAAGCGCATTGAAATAGTATCCCGCCTGCGCCCAGGTGCAGGATTCGCCCGGAGAACAGTCAAAGTTCCAGGTCACATCCGGCCACGGGTCCGATCCCGTGTATACGGCGGCATTTTCCTCCGCGCTGTGGTGCCCGGAATCCCTCCAGTCGTGAAGAGATCCGTCCAGAGATGTCGCCTTGCTCTTCGGCGCGCTCTTTCCGGCCGCTTCCGCCACAAGAACCGTGCTCACCTGAGGAATATAAGTCACAACTGCCAGTATGCAGAGCGTCGCCGCGATCATCGGCGCAACCGCTCTCGAGATCATCGGAAGCGTCACGCGGACAAGTTCTTTCGCCTCGCCCTTCAGTTTCTCTGCCGCATCCTCGATGCGAACGCCCATGGCCACGAAGAGATTGACGCCGACCGGCGGGGTAACCTGTCCAATCGCAAGGTTTACCGTCGCCACAACGCCGAACGCGATCAGGCTGTAGTTCAGATTCTCTGCCACCGGCGCCATGATCGGAATGAAGATGTACATGGCGGAGTTGGCATCGATGAAGCATCCGGCGATCAGGAAGAGAATGTTGACAATGATCAGGAATACCACCCGGTTCTCACCGATTCCGGCAAGAAGCATCTGCGCGCCGCGGGAGATACCAAACAGCGTGCAGCAATAGGAGAACAGGGACGCCGACGCGACAACCAGCATGATGTTTCCGGTGGTCTTACAGGACTCCACAAGAATCTCCCACATATCCTTCAGTGTCACATCACGGTAGACAAACACTGCGACAAACGCGCCGTAGACAACCGATACCGCCGCGGCCTCCGTCGGAGTAAAGACGGATCCGTAAATGCCGCCGAGAATGATCACCGGCATCAGAAGTCCCCAGAACGCATCCTTGAAACTCGTCCAGCGCTCTTTCGCCGAGCGCTTCGGATGAACCGGCTGAATGTTTCTCTTTCTCGCCTCCAGCACAACAACAACGCACAGCGCGGCTCCCATCAGGATACCCGGAATGATGCCGGCCATGAACATATCGCCGACGCTGACGCCGACGATGGACGCGTATACGACGAACGCGATGGACGGCGGAATGACGATCGCAATTGCGCTGGCCGCCGCCATGAGCGCTTCAGAAAAGGCCGGTGTAAAGCCGGAAGCGATCATTGCCGGGATCAGAACCGATCCGAGCGCCGCAACCGTCGCCGGACCGGAACCGGAAATCGCGCCGAAGAAGCAGGCGACGATGACGCAGACGATGGCCATGCCGCCTCTTGTGTGGCCGACGAGATCATCGATGAAGCGGACCAGTCGGGTGGAGATTCCTGCCTTCGCCATGATATTTCCCGACAGGATAAAGAACGGAATCGCCAGAAGAAGGAACTTTGCGGTTCCCGTGTATGTATTGGTTGCGATCATGCTGAGCGTCAGGGTGGAGAACTGCGGCACGAAATTCGACGCGTAAAAAATCGCCAGCGCGCTGCTCGCGCCGAGGCAGATCGCGATCGGAAGTCCAAGGATCAGAAATACAAAAAAGGAAAGGAACAATACTGCTGTGATCATGACTTGTCCTCCTTTTCTGCTGTGAAGTCTTTCTCAGATTTCTCCGCTGTTTTTTTCATCGTATCCTGCGGCACGGTTTCCGCAGGATTCATCGGGTCGCTGCCCGGACAGGGATTTGTTCCCGCTTCCGGCTGCGCCTGAAAATCAATGCAGTTTTCAATAAAGTGAAGCATCAGGGAAATACCGCCGACGGCGATGAATCCCCAGAAAAGTGACTTCGCGATATGTAAAATCGGAGTATAGGTCGAATCCGCGGCCATGCGGCCGAGGCCTTCCACGGTCAGAAGCGCGGAATAAGCGACACAGCACGCCGTGCGGATCAGGTTCAGGACTTTCTTCCCATGCCGGTCCAGCGCATCCGGAAGAATGGTGAGCGACACCAGTTCCCCCGATCTCGCCGCGACACCGGCCGCCAGCATGGAGATCAGGACAAAGACCGCGACGGTCAGCTCTTCCGTAAATCCCAACGAGTGCTGGAAGACTTTACGCATAATGACGTTGCCGAAGGTCAGAAAAAGTACCAGCAGAAGACTGACTGCCAGCACAAAATGTTCCACGGCCGTTACGGCGTTCATGATTTTTTTGTACGTTCTCATTTTGTCCCCCTGTTATGTATTTTTTTCGCCGATTCTTTCCCATCCCTCCTGAGAAGGAGCCAGCGTCATATGCAATTTAGTTTAACAGGAAGATGAGTCATTTTCAATATTGTGCAGGTGAAATAATGTCATCAGAAGAAATTTCCCTAATCTCTGTTCCGAGTGACCGCGGCACCAACAATCGCTGCGATAAAGGCCAAAGGCGCTATCCTGACAAATAAGAATTCAAATGCATGCATTGCAACACCAACAACAGCCGTTTCCGGATCACTGTAATCCCAATTCAAATATGGACTTCCTGCCACACAAATCATCACGAATATTAAGACGATTAACCCCCCCATCATAATAAACATCCAATGTAAAATTATTCGTCTTGTTCTCTTCTGATTTGCAAGCTGTAAATTAATGACTTCGAGTTTTTCTGCGATTGACTTTAAGTCATTCGATTCGCTGTTTTCTACTGTATCCCCCAGCAAAACACTGACAGGTGTTTCCAGAACCTCCGATATAGAAATCAGCATTTCTGAGTCCGGGACGGATAATCCGCGTTCCCATTTGGAAACCGTCTGTCGTACTACGTTCAGTTTGACTGCAAGTTCTTCTTGTGACAACCCCTTTGATTTTCTGATTCTTTTGAGATTTTCGTTAAGCATAATCACTGCCTCCTTCTTGCTGTCCAATTCTATATTCAAAAGAGCGGTTACCGCAAGCAACGCAAATTAACATCTGCTTATTTGCGGGCTATATTCAGAGAAATCCGGAAAATTATCCTTCCGCTCTTTACGCCACGGACATTATATCCGTCAATCGGCGGACAGACAAACAGACATTTGATATCCATGTGTGTTATCATGAAGACGGAACTGAAATACTTTTGTAGTTGGAGGTTTTAATCGTGTAAGAGGAGGTATTAACAGCATGGCAAACAGAATATCGTTGAACGGAACTTCTTATCATGGCGCCGGAGCGATTGCGGAGATCGTAAATGAAATCCGGAGTAACGGCTTCAAAAAAGCCTTTGTGGCGTCGGATCCGGATCTTGTGAAATTCGGGGTTACCGGTAAAGTAACCGCTCTCCTGGATGAAGCAAAGATTCCCTATGAGATCTACTCGGACATTAAGCCGAACCCGACCATCGAAAATGTAACAAACGGAGTCGCTGCATTTAAAGCCTCCGGAGCGGATTGCATTGTTGCGATCGGCGGCGGTTCTTCCATGGATACATCCAAAGCGATCGGTATCATCATCACCAATCCGGAATTCGAAGATGTCCGTTCTCTGGAAGGCGTTGCACCGACGAAGAATCCGTGCATTCCGATTATCGCCGTTCCGACAACAGCCGGTACCGCAGCAGAGGTTACCATCAACTATGTCATCACCGATGTCGAAAAGGAAAGAAAGTTTGTCTGTGTTGATCCCCATGACATGCCGATTGTCGCTGTCGTCGATCCGGAAATGATGGCTTCCATGCCGAAAGGCCTTACCGCCGCAACCGGTATGGACGCATTAACCCATGCCATCGAAGGATATACGACAAGAGCCGCCTGGGAAATGACCGATATGTTCCATCTGGAAGCAATCCGGCTGATTTCCAGAAATCTGCGCGGAGCGGTGGAGAATACGAAGGAAGGCCGCGAGGGAATGGCTCTGGGACAGTATATTGCCGGAATGGGCTTCTCCAATGTAGGTCTCGGCATCGATCATGCCATGGCTCATACCTTATCCGCACATTATGATACTCCTCATGGTGTTGCCTGCGCCATGTTCCTTCCGATTTCCATGGAATTCAACCGTGAGTATACCGGTGAAAGGCTGAAAGAAGTGGCTCGCGCAATGGGCGTCGAAGGCGTGGACAATATGACGCAGGATGAATACCGCGATGCTGCCATCGCAGCGGTAAAAAAGCTGTCCGCCGATGTTGGCATTCCGACAACCCTGGACAAGATCAAAGAAGAAGATCTGGATACGCTTGCAACGGATGCCTTGAATGACGCCTGCTATCCGGGCAATCCCCGTGAAGCAACCAAAGAGCAGGTGATTGAGATGTTCCGCATGATCATGGCAAAATAACAGAATTTGAAAGAAGGAGAGCCTCGATTTCGAGACTCTCCCCTTTTTGAGAATGACCTGTTCCTTCCGGAGATCGAGATCTTTCACTCTGCCGTTTCAATCCATTCGCTAACCAAGTACAGCGGAACATTAATCATCCAATCCTGTTCTCTATAATTTGCCATAGAAAATCTAACCGGTTTTAAACTGTTGTTCTCCCCAAATATTGTTTTTAAACTCTTAGCTCGTAAATTTTCTTCCGCTTTAACCTCAATTGGATATACATGATATTTTTGTATCACAAAATCCAACTCCAGTTCTGATCGTTCCTTAGAATGATAATATACCTTTCTATTAAGTGATTCTAACTCTTGTAATACATATTGTTCAGTAAAAGCGCCTTTGTATTCCGTGAATACCTTATTGTTAACTAAAACATCCTTTGCATCAACTTCCGATAAAGCCCCCAAAAGTCCCAAATCAAGCACAAATAATTTAAACGCATCGATATCTTCATAGAATTTCAGTGGCTTATCAACCTTTGAAACACGAAGGATTTTGTAAACCAGTCCAGCATCAACAAGCCATTGGATTGCATTTTCAAATTCCTTAGCCCTTCCCCCCTTTTTCACAGCACTGTATATAAATTTCTTATTCTCTTTTGCAAGCTGAGCAGGTATAGAATCCCATACCATATTTACCTTAGGAAGCACTTCCGATGGAATATGGTTAGAAAAATCACGCCTATAGTCTGCTAAAATCTGCTTTTGAATATCTCTTACAGCAAAAATATCCTGATTCTCCACATAGGATTTAACTACCGCCGGCATTCCACCTACGTAATAATACTGACGAAGCAATTCAATGTATGAAGATGATAATGCAGACAATTCATTCCATCTGTGCGCTTCCATATTTTTAATTAGAATTTCCTTGTCAAGTGCCATTAAAAATTCTTTGAATGAAAGTGGATAAAGATTAACTTCATCCACTTTCCCTACAGGAAAACCGGTTCCCTCATGCAATCCAATCCCAAGTAAACTTCCGGCAACCGCAATATGATACTCTTTTGCATTCTCACAAAAATACTTTAATGATGAAAGTCCAATTGGAACCACCTGTATTTCATCCAAAATGATCAGCGTTTTCTCAGGCATAATAACCACCCCGGAAAGAGCCGAAAATACTCTTAAGAGCCTATCTATATTAAAATCACGGAAGACACTGTTCATGTCCTCTGCTTCATCACAGTTTATATATGCAACATTCTCATATTCTCTGGATCCGAATTCCTTTAGCAGCCAAGTTTTTCCAACCTGTCTGGCGCCATTTAATATAAGAGGTTTTCTATCTTTACTGTTCTTCCATTCCACTAATTTCTTATATGCTATTCTCTCCATATTGTCACCTCCTGTAAAACCATCTTACATTTTTTCGGACGAAAAAACAACTTTTGTAACACTTTTACATGGGAATATTCTTGTCTATCTTGCATAAATACTGACTTTTTTTTGATCATCTGTCTGTACAGTCAAGGAAAGCAGACACGAAAAATATGCAGCATAAAAAAAAGAAGGGCCTCGATTTCGAGCAATGTCATTAAGTTAACATTGGCTATTGGATGTCTCTAAAGAAAAACTAGCAGGAAAGTGAATGACTTTCCTGCTTTTTCTTGATTTATGACACACAAATAAGACAGATTCATATCTGCCTAAAATAAATATTCATTTTATCTGTTTTATGCTACTCTGTAGAGGAAACCATGAAATATTTTTACTGCTAGCTTTCGTTCCCGGTGCCTGTCGGGTCTAATCGGTATAATATTTCTTGCAATAATGGTTTCTAAATTAGTGTGTGCTCAACAATCAAAAAGCCTTGATTTTACTGACTTTTTTGCCTGTACATGAGATAATTAATGCAAGGAATTACATT
>NZ_FOIL01000052.1 GCF_900101295.1 [Clostridium] aminophilum
CAGGAGTAAGCGGCAGAAAGCAGGCCGCTGAAATAGGCATCAGGAGTAAGCGGCAGAAAGCAGGCAACTGAAATAAACATCCGGGTATTAACAGGAAGGAAGAGCAATGGATAACTACAAAGAGCAGTTTATTGAATTTATGGTCGAGAGCAATGTTCTGAAATTTGGTGATTTCACGCTGAAGAGCGGCAGAAAGTCCCCGTTCTTCATGAACGCCGGCGCTTATGTTACCGGTTCGCAGCTGATGAAGCTCGGCGAATTCTATGCGAAAGCCATTCACGATACCTACGGTCTGGATTTTGACGTTCTGTTCGGGCCGGCTTACAAGGGGATTCCGCTTTCGGTTGCCACTGCAATGGCCATCAGCAGACTTTACGGAAAAGACGTCCGTTACTGTTCCAACCGTAAAGAAGTGAAGGATCACGGCGATACCGGAATTCTTCTCGGAAGCAAGCTTCAGGACGGAGACCGCGTGGTTATCATCGAGGATGTCACCACCTCCGGAAAATCCATCGAGGAGACCTTCCCGATCATCACCGGACAGGCGAAGATTGAGGTTAAGGGACTGATTGTTTCTCTGAACCGCATGGAACGCGGCAAGGGAACGAAATGTGCGCTGGATGAGATCAAAGATCTCTACGGTTTCCCGACCGCGGCGATCGTTACCATGAAGGACGTGGTGGATCGGCTCTACAACCGTGAGTGCATGGGCAAAGTTGTGATCGACGATACCATGAAGGCAGCAATTGACCGTTACTATGAGCAGTATGGCGCGGAAGCGTAATCCGGGAGCATACTGATTAAATCAGTGTCTCCTTAGAGTTTCCGGCAGATGGCATGGATTTTCAAAGGAGATTGCTGCATCACAGCGAAAATCCGGCCAGGGAGACGCTTTCATCAGCGTTTTCCGAACGAATCAGAAGGGAATGAAATTTATGGATAAGATGGAAAAAGTATACAAGACAATGGAAGGCGCAGGCATCATGGGCATTGTCGTCGGTTCGATCGTGATCGCAGTCGGCGTGACCTGCGGCACTCTCTCCATTATCAGCGGATCCCTGCTTCTCAAGAGAAAGAAGCACATCACATTCTGAGTATGATCAAAAAAAGAGAACTACACCAGAGGATCAGCTGGGCGCTGTTTTTCGCCTATCTGATCCTTCTGGTGTATATCATGTTTTTTTCGGACGCGCTTGGTCGGGGGCCGCACGAGGATTATTCCTATAATCTTGTTCCGCTGCGGGAAATCCGGCGGTTCTACGAATACAGGAAAACACTCGGCTTCGGCGCATTTTTCCTGAATACCTACGGCAATGTCATCTGCTTTCTGCCGTTTGGCTTTATTCTGCCGATTATTACGAAAATCGGGGAAAGCTGTTTTACAACGGTTCTCTTAAGTTTTATGCTCAGCCTCTCCATTGAAACGGCGCAGCTGGCCTTCAAGGTGGGCAGTTTTGATGTGGATGACATGATTCTGAATCTGCTCGGTGGCCTTGTGGGATATATCGCGGTATATACCCTGAAGATGCTGCTCGGCGTTCGGAGAAGAGCGGTGACCCGCAAGGAAGGGTGTGACAATGTTTAAAAAGAATACGCTCCGGCGCGGAAGAGACAACCGGATCTCGTATATCCGCGTGAAAATGGCTGAGAACGGATATATCAGTCTTGGAACCGCAGCGGCGGCACTCCTGTTCGCGGTGACCGGCATGACGGTCAGCGTGAAGAATCAGGGGAATACACCGGCCTGGGCGGTTTCCGTCTGTTTCACGAGTCTGGTTTTTTCGGTGGCTGCCCTGTTCTGGGGATGGCGCGCGCTGAAGGAAAAAGACAAGAATTATATTATGGCGAAAATCGGCATCGCTGTGGGCGGTGTGCTGGCGATCTTCTGGATTCTGCTCAGCCTTGTGGGACTGAGACTGTAGGATAAAGGAGATATGGTCTGCGTCATGGATGAAGCATGCCGCAGAATTCTGCATGGGCGGTCAGAGCCCATGGAAACCGATCAAAATACGGAAGGTTCATATGGAACTTTGGGATCTTTCGAGTGTTATGGTCTGGAAGGAGAACGGGAAAGGACAGAATGAGAAAAGGATTTTACGATTTGATTCGCGAGGACAATGAAGCCGTACGGGAGAGAGAGCAGCTGGCAGCGGGACGGATCCGCGAGATGGCGGAACAGGAACATTTTCCGGGAAATGAGACCCGGGGGAGTCTCTTCCGGCGGACCGCGGAGCTTCTTCTGATGGCGGAAGAGATCGCAGACCGGACGGCCTCTGGAGCGATGGATGCCATGGAGGAATCGGAGCTTGCGGAGTGGAATCGGAGATTATATGAGGATATCCTGCCGGAGAACTATGCCTGCAGCATGGCCAATCCGGATTACGCACAGAAGGTGTTCGGCGAAGAGCTCGGAAAAGAGATGGCGTTCTTTGCGGCGGAGATGCGCAATGCAATTCCGTATGCGTTTGAGAACCGCCGTATGGATCTGACCATCCTGATGGAGCTTTTCATCGAAGTCTGCAATTCTGTCATGGATACGGAAAGCGGAATCTCCGACGAAAAGCGGATCTCCAATGTTCGCAGCATCTTCTATTATTTTGAGTTTGACTACTGCGACCGCTTTGTGCCGGAACGTCTCCGGGAGACGCTGGATCCGGAAGCGGATTTTGCAAAGAAGATCATTATGGAGAGCGATCTGAACGATCTTTCCTATCTCTACCGGTTCGGCGAATATATCTCGGAGGCAGAGATCGAGACCGCAAAGTATCTGAATTCCCTGCCGGAAGAAAAGGTGCGCCGGATGGCGGATTACTGGTCGGACGGCTTCGCGAGAGGATTTGAAGTATCCCACCGCTCCTTTAAAGAAAAGAAGACGGTCATGCTCCGTTGGCATCTGGGATTCGAGCGGATCGTCCGCTATGCGGTGGAAAATTTCCGGGCCCTGGGCCTGGAGCCGATCATCCCGAGAGCGTCCTTCGGATCCATGAACCGGGCGGCTTCCGGAACGAACGGCTTCTACGGAACGCCGGCAAACCGCCAGTATATGTACGATCACCGGTCGGATGACGCGGAGTGGCTGGACAAGGCGGTAAAAGAGCGCAAGCTGGAAGTGATGCGGGGGGCTTACGAAGAGCTGAAAGACCTTGCCGCCGTCTATGCCGGACCGGCCGTGATGGAAACTTTCGGTGAGGACGGATTTGATCCGGCCACGAAGGACGGCGCCTGGGTGTACAGTGACCGGCAGAAAAAGCTGCGGACCCGCAGTGCCAGTGAGACCCGGATGCTGCAGAACCAGTTCATTCCGGAGGAGACCACCAGTTTCACCATTATCGCCTGGCCGATCCCGGAGATCGGAAAAGGCCGCGGCGGTCAGGAATTTTACAGCAAAATCTTCGACGAGACCATCGCCATCAACACGCTGGATCACGAGCTCTACCGCGGCGTGCAGCAGAAGATCATTGACTGTCTGGATGAGGCATCCTATGTTCTGGTCAAGGGAAAAGACGGCAATGAGACGGATCTTAGGATCGAGCTTCATCCGCTGGAGGACCGCAGGACACAGTCCGGTTTCGAGAACTGTCTGGCGGACGTCAACATTCCTCTGGGAGAAGTCTTCACCTCGCCGGTTTTGAAAGGGACCTCCGGCCTTCTTCACGTCGGAAAGGTGTACATCGACGAGTTCCAGTTCCGGGATCTCCGGATCCGTGTGGAGGACGGAAAAGCTGTGGAATATTCCTGCGGGAATTTTGAGACGGAGAAAGAGGGACATGACCTTGTGGAGCGCGTGATCATGAAGGATCACGATGTGCTTCCGATGGGAGAATTCGCCATCGGAACCAACACCACGGCCTACGCCGTGTCCGTAAAATACGGCATTGAGGACAAATTTCCAATTCTGATCGCGGAGAAGACGGGACCGCATTTTGCCTTCGGCGACACCTGCTACAGTTATATGGAGGACGTGAAGGTTCTGAATCCGGACGGCAGGGAAATGATCGCAAAGGACAACGAGATCTCCGCGCTTCGCACAACCGAACCGGAAAAGGCATATTTCGGCTGCCATACGGATATCACGCTTCCGTACCCGGAACTCGGCCTTCTCACCGCGGTCCGCGCAGACGGGACGAAGACTGATATCCTGCGAGACGGAAGATTCGTGCTTCCGGGAACAGAACTCCTGAATGAGGCGCTGGATCAGCTGAGGTGAGAATGGAAGAAATGGATAAGAAAACACGAAATGAAGCGATCGATGAGCTTACGCTTGCCCTTATATATCTGACAAGATTCTCAGATGGAGAGGGCAACCGCTATGATGAGATCGCATGGAAAAATTATGACTTTGATGCGATCGATCGTCTGGATGAGGAAAATCTTATCGTCAATCCGAAGAGGAAGCGGGGCGGCGGATACAAGTATGCCTACATGACGGAAAAGGGGCGGAGAAAAGCAAGGGAGATTCTTCACCAGTGGAATATCGAAGATGACGAAATCTATGAAAAGTTCGAGTTTCGCAGCATCAGACCGGAAGAAGCGAAAGAAGCTGCGGAAATTGAGAGGATCTGTTTTCCACCGAACGAAGCATGTTCAGAGAAACATATGACAGAGCGGATCAGCGTTGCTCCGGATCTGTTCTATGTTGCGATAGAAAAAGAAACCGGGAAGATGGCGGGATTTCTGAACGGCATTGCAACGGATGAGATGGTTTTCCGGGATGAATTCTTTACGGATGCATCCCTGCATAACCCGAAGGGGCGGAATATCATGCTGTTGGGGCTGGATGTGCTGCCGGAATTCCGAAAGATTGGCCTGGCAAGAGAAATCGTATGGAATTATTGCCGCAGGGAGGAAGAAAAAGAAAGGAAGCGGCTGGTTCTTACCAGCAACGAAAAAAAGGTAAAAATGTATCGGAAGTTCGGTTTCCGTGATCTTGGTGAATCTGCATCCGAGTGGGGCGGTGAAAAATGGCATGAGATGGATATTTTCCTGAATTGGTGATGTTCGGAATGCCTCAAAATTTATCAAACAGGTATTTCCCATAACGGCGGACGTATGGGAAATACCTGTTTTTCTTTCATATGAATTTACACAAAAAAACACTTGATTAATTGGAGAGGAAATTTCTCCGAAATTCTCTATGAAAGAAAAACGCTCCGCGAGGATGGGGGAGCCGAAGTCCGCTTGCGGACTTTATTCCGAGTGGAAAGACAGGAAATCGTATAGCAGGATTATCAGAAGGAACAGACCGAGACATATTAAGACATACAAAACATAAAACGAATAGAAAGATATAAAAGACATATATTACATATAATACATAAAATGAGGTAGAATACAGATTTGACAGAAATACAGATTTGACAGAAATGCAGATTTGGTATAAATACAGATTTTATATAAAAGATTCGGTTATGTATTGAGTCCTCTATTTTGAGTCTCATCTGCTGTATTCATGACAAGGCACTTTAGAAAAAGGCTAAATGTCCCCGATATCTAAAGTGATGACAGTATACCGGGCAACTCCGTGACACAAAAGTAGATCAGTCAAGCGCAAACCGGAGAAATCAGCAACGGTCAGACAATAGAATAAGCGATTGAAGAAAGAATGCACATTGCTGTGAGCGATAAGCCACTACGGCAGGTGCATTCCTTTTTTTGAAAAAAGGTTTTCCATAAATTCTTGATAACGACACATTCTGTCTAGTTCATTTGGTATCTTTGCGGTATCAAGACCTATTTGAAACGATTGTTGACAAGATTAAATCAAGGAGGAAAATTCAATGATCAATGAAACACTGGGATCTGTAATTCAGGATAGTATGAAATTGTTATCTGGAGAGAATCAAAACATTGAAAAGGAAGTCGATGTTGAAGTAAACGAAAAACACAAGAAAGAACGTAAAAGCATTTATGATTTGCTTGAAGAAGAAATAATGGCACTGGATATTTCAGATGCCGAAAAGGCAAAGCGGTTATCCAGGCTGATTAAAGTTAGAAATAAGACAGTAAATATCATGCTAACCGGAGCAACCGGAGCAGGAAAGAGCTCAACAATCAATGCGATATTTAATATGGATGTTGCAAAAGTCGGTGTTGGAGTAGATCCGGAGACATCTGTCATCGAAAAGTTTGAAATGGATAATCTTGTTGTTTGGGATACACCTGGTTTGGGTGATGGGGTTAGCGATGAAAGCATCAGCCGTGCCATTCTTGAGAAATTAAACGAACTTGATGAAGAAGGAAATCCACTGATTGATCTTGTAGTAGTAATTATGGATGCATCTTCAAAAGATCTTGGAACGTCATATAATCTCATCAACAGTATTTTAATTCCAGCCTTGGGAGATGATGCGAAAGAACGTATTCTTATTGCATTAAACCAGGCCGATGTTGCAATGAAAGGGAATCATTGGAATGAGGAAGAAAATGCACCGGATGAAGTTTTAAGAGAGTTTCTGAAAAAGAAAGCAGATTCTATTATGAATCGTGTATTGGCTGCAACTGGATTGAGGATTCGTCCTATTTTCTATTGTGCCGGTTATAAGGAAGAGGGAGGAGAACAGCGTAAACCGTACAATTTAACAAAACTTCTTTACTATATCATCAAGGCAGTTCCAAAAAGTAAGAGGATAGCACTTGCAGATAATATCAACGATGAGGATGATCACTGGCTTCACGATGATGATGAGTGTGATTATAAAGAAAACATTAGACTTAGCTTCGAAGACTCCGTGTGGGATTGTATTTCCGATGGTATTGATAAAGGAACGGAAATTGGAGGTAAACTTCTGGGAATTCCTGGAATAATAATTGGCGCCACGGTAGGCGCTGCAGCTGGCACAATAAAAGGAGTGTTTGGGTTAATTTTTGGATAATTGTTAATAATGTGATCGTAAATACATAATTTTTATGCCAATTATTGACGATATTTCTGTTAGGATTAAAATAATAGTAGATATTTTTTGTTAATGATGAGAGTCCATAAAAACCAAACAGTATTGCGCTTGCAAGATGAAATGTGACAATCAGTCATATTAAGGTTATTATGAGCGACATTGTGAGTGCGACAGCATTTCATAATGTCGCTTTTTGCGTTGACGCAAGGATAAAAAGAAGAGTAGAGGCGATTATGAAGCGACAGAATAAAGATAAAATCGAACGCATTTTAGGACTCTATTCCAAACTGATGAATGGATACATTATCAATAAGGCCGAAGTGTCCGTTAATTATGGTGTGAATGAGAGAAGTATTCAAAGGGACATAGAGGATATTCGGAATTTTTTGGATAGCGAATCCGTTGAGACTGGGGTTATGAACACCGTAATCTATGATAGGGCTGAAAAGGGATATCGTTTGAAACAGATTTATAATCGGAAGCTTTCTAACAGCGAAATTCTGGCGATTTGTAAAATATTGCTGGACAGCAGAGCATTTACCAAAAACGAAATGATGGAAATGCTTTCCAAACTGATTGATGGTTGTGTCCCAAGAGTAAACATCAAAGCTGTAAAAGATTTAATCAAAAATGAGGAATTCCACTATGTTGAGTTGCAGCATCGATCAGTATTTATCGATAAGATGTGGGATCTTGGCAAAGCGATTCGGGGAAAACATTATGTTGAAATCAGCTATCAGCGTTTAAAGGATAAGGCTGTTGTAAAACGAAAGGTAAAGCCGGTAGCATTGATGTTTTCAGAGTTTTATTTTTATTTGGCCGCATTTATTGAAAATGAAGAAGTAAAAGCAGACTTTGATATTTTAAATGATTCGTATCCAACGATATATCGTGTTGACAGAGTAAAGAAATATAAGGTTTTAGAAGAACGCTTCCATATCCCCTACGCTAATCGATTTGAAGAAGGTGAACTCAGGAAGAGAATTCAGTTCATGTATGGTGGAAAACTTCAAAAGGTTCGTTTTACATACAGTGGTTGTTCTGTTGAGGCGGTTCTTGACCGGCTTCCCACTGCAGTAATTGAGAGCGAGAAGGACGGAGTGTATACGATTTCAGCAGAAGTTTTTGGTAAAGGAATCGAAATGTGGCTTAGGAGCCAGGGAGAGATGGTCAAGGTTATAGAGATGCGATGATATATCTAAAAAAAAATATAGAAGGAGAGACAGTATGATCCCTGCGATAATTGAGAAATTGTTTTGGAATTTTTGGGATTCGGATACGGAGTATCAAATTGAAGAAAATCTTAGAGATACGTCAACTGCAATAAGAGTGGCTAAGGCAACAATAACAAGAACGTCTAATAATTATAGAGAAGCTGTGATTAAGTTGTTTGAGCAAAGGAAAAACATTTATGAAACAACTTTGACCAAATTTGCAGCAACATCGGAGAAAATCGTTTTAAAAGAAAGAGAGTTTAATCAAGAAAAGTTTCTGAAATTATACAAGACGAAGATTGATCCTGTGTGCATGGAAGTTAATCTAAGTCTTAGGGAAAAGAATTCTGGAGGGCTCTTAGAATTGATGGTGCCAGGGGGGGCGACAATAAAGCATTTTCAACTAAAAAGAAGACTCAAAGAAAGCGAATCCGATTTATATGAAGCCGAAGCAGAAAAGGAAGAAATAAAAATTCAATGCGCAAAAGTCAGAGCCGTAACAAAGGAATTAAAAGCATTCTATCTGGTGATTGATACTCTGCAAAAACTAACGGATAAGTTGATTGATCAAGTTAATTTGATTATTGACGAAAAAGGGAGCGATCCATCAGCGTACACAGAAGAAGATTGGGATACCCTTATGCATATGTTTAATTTTGGAAAAGCTTTAAATGATATAACAAAAACGGATGTATTTAATAAAAATGGTGGCATAAATAGCTGGTTTTCTCGTTATATGAAGGCCGGGAGGGAACTATTGCCAAGTAAAAAATCAAACAGAAAAAACAAATAAATTGGATTTAACATTAAAGGATAGATGGAATGACGGATAATGATTTTCTGGATTATGACGTTGAAAAATTAGACGACGAGGAAATTAAAACAAAAAAAGAAAAAACAAATGTTGCTGTTGAATATGCTGAGAGGAAGAGCCTTGAACATATTCCTGATAGGAGTTATCAGGAAAAGTATAATGCTAAGAAAAATCGAAAAGAAATTGACGATCCAAATAAGAGAAAAAAACACAAAGAAAAGACATTCGGAAATAAGAAAACAACGAAAGATCCTTATACCGGAGAAACAATCCATTCAAGTTCTAAAGCAGCTCAAAAAAAGTACAAGTCAAAGGCTGGAAGGCATTCTGCACAAACGGATCATACTGTTCCCTGTGAACAGGTTTGGAACAGGAACAAAAACAATCCTTTTCTGCATAAAGAGGATTTAAAGGAAATAGCCAATGTTCGTGCAAATTATAAGCAAATCAATCAGAAAACAAATCAGGAAAAGGGAGGGAAAACCAATTATGAGTATGTTAAAGAGAAACTGAAAAAGGGAGAAATTACCAACGACCAGGCTAGAAAAATGTTGGTTGAGGGTGCAAAGGCAGAGGTGGCGGTAGGGTTAAAAACTGCCGAACTGACGTCAAAGAGAGCCAATGAAATGGGCATTGCATCGGGAAAGGAAGCTGCAAAAGACGCTATCATTTATTCTTCACTTGAACACGGAAAAAACGTTTTTTTGGGTGAAGAAGACATAGGCGATGCGACTTTAGGGATTGCGGTAGATACTGCTGAAACATTTGCCCGTGCATACGCGGAGTCAATTGTTTATTCTTCAGCAGAAGGAAGTTCAAGAGAAGTCGCAGATTTTATACAGAAAATTGGTGAGAGATCTTCAAATAGATTCATTAACGAGATCAGCCAAAAGGCATCAGACAGTATTCTCGAAAACTGCACGGCTGAGAATTTTGGGAAAACGGCAGTTGTAGTTAACAAAATATGGGGATGTCTTGATAGGAATTTAAATGGTGAGATAGATGATGAAGAATTGGTGAATTCTCTTGCGGAAGCTGGTATTGAAATGGCAGCTGGTGAGATTGGTGAAATGGCCAGTCAATATGTTGTGAATGAGCTTGGGCAAAAGGTTGGTCAATATATTGGTGGAACGGCTGGCTCGACTCTGGGACCTGTTGGTACAGCTGTTGGTACTCTTGTGGGGAAAGCTGTTGGATGGGTTGTAACAACTGTCGTGTGTGCATGCTTGAAGGCGGCACGAAATAAAGCATTGGGAGAAGAGTACAAACGCAAGGCAAGGGAGTTTAAGGCAATAGCAGAAAGGAATCGTCTGTATAGGATTGAACTTGAGAATAGTCTGAATCAAATCAACGAAACCCATCGGCAGCAGTTTCACTATATTTTTGAAGAAATGCATGATGGTATTGTAAACAATAATTCAGAACAGGTTACGGAATCGTTGAAAGCGCTGTGCGATAATTTTGGTGTTAAAGTGGCATTTGAAAACGAAACCAGTTTTAAGAAGTTCATGTATGATCCAAAGGCGAAACTTATTCTTTAGAAATATGGTGGAACAAAATCCGGAATTATAATCAGTCTATATTATTTTGCTATCAGCTTATGTTGCGACTCGATTAACTAGATATTACATACGAAATTAGCGTGTCATTGTAACGCTTTGTAAAAAAAATGGATGATAATAAAAAGAAAGAACAAAAATCGGAAGATATTTTGAACGCCGGAATTGCGGGCGCGTCATATGAAACGGTTCAACGTTATGGAGATGCAGCAAAACAGCATTATGTTGCCCATTCTGGGGTGGATAATGAACTTGGAAAAAAATTAGCTAAGGGTTTAAAACAGATTTCAGAAGAGAAAGTTAACCCTGATTATGAATACCAGAATATTCATCAGCAAGCAGGATTTGCGGCAGAGGTGAAGGATGTAGCAAGGAAAAACGCTGAGAAAATAATAAAAGGTGATTCTTCCAGAAAAGTTCGAACGGATGATCTTGGCAGGGTTAATGATCCACTCTATGATACTGTTACGGTCGATTCAAAAGGCAATATAATTGAAGGGACTGGTGCACAAATGAAATTTCTTGGTGCATCAGAAAGTGATCCGTCTGGTGAAGGAAATGCGGCAAGAGCACTTGAAAAGCTTCAGTCAAAGAAATTTCAAAAATATTTGGACGCTGATGTAAAAATAGACGTTCCGTCTGATCAATATGACAGAATTATTCAAGAAGCTGATAATAAGATTGAGGCTCTTTCAAAACAGCTGGAAAGTCAAAAACAGGCCGGAAACACTGAGCAAGCCCAAAAACTTCAGGAACGTATTGATAAACTGAAGAAGATCAAAAAGAATTTGAGAAAAAGTACGGTTTCCAGTGCTGAAGCTGTATTTGCAAGACAACATCCAGGTTTATCGACTGCTATTGACGTTGCAAAACTGTCTCATAGAGCAGGGATACAAACTGCGAAATCATCAGCCTTAATAGGTGGTAGTTTCTCTATTGTTAGAAATCTAGTTTCTGTATATAAAGGTGAAGAAGAACCTGAGGAGGCAATAAAAAATGTAGCCAAAGATACTGCTACTACTGCAGCAGTTGGTTATGGAACAGGGTTTGCGGGTACGGCAATAAAAGGCGCTATGCAAAACGCTGGATCAGAATATGTGCGTGCGTTGTCAAAGACAAATATTGCGGGAACGATTGTAGCTGCCACAGTGTCAGTAACCAAAACAATGTCTAGATATTTCAAAGGTGAGATAGACGGCGTTGAGTGTATGGAAACGTTGGGCGAACAAGGGACGGGAATGATATCATCGGCTATGTTTGCAGCGATTGGCCAAACAGCTATTCCTATTCCTATTGTAGGCGGTCTTATAGGAGGAATGGTGGGATATGCAATATCTTCTGCAACCTATGGAATTCTTATGGAATCATTGAAGGAGGCTAAGTTAGCTAAAGAAGAGCGTGATCAAATTGAACGAGCCTGCGAAGAACATATTAGAATGATCCGACAATATAGAGCGGAAATGGACAAGATTATTAATGATTACTTAATCGATTCTATGGATTTATTTAGGGAATCCTTTTCTGGAATTAAAAATGCCCTTGCAATTGGTGATGTTGACTGGTTTATCGATAGTGCTAACACAATTACAGAGAATTTTGGAGGTAACGTAGCGTTTTCGAGTATGGATGAATTCAACAATAAAATGTTGAACGGAAGTTCTTTCAAAATATGAGGAGGTATGCTGATGTTTTTTGATTTGGATTTACACAAAACACGAGAAGCAATGCTTTATTATCTTTACATGATGTCAGATGGGGCAATTTCATATAGTGAAGAAAAGCTATTTGATGAAATATGTAAAGAACTTGAACTCGATGAGGAAGGAAAACGATTTGCTGTTGATAAAAGCAAGGAGGTTGCTAAAGATCCTAAAGATGCGTTTAATACTATACTGAGTGAAAGACTTGATGAACAAGTTGGCCATGAATGGTTTGGGCTTGGAAGCAAATCCACATTAGCAAGAGTTATATGGAATTTAGTGAATTTAGGATATGCAGATACTTGTTACTCCGACGAAGAAAAAAAGATAGTTAATCATTTGGTCGAGAAATGGGAAATTGACAAAGGGATCTATCAGGAAATGGTTGATACAGCGGATACAATGCTCGCTTTGACTAAGCAAAAGGAGTGGATGATTTCAACGTTTCCAAATGGTAGAGAACGTGATGATAAAGAGAAGAGAATCGACTCGGAAATTCATACGATGCTTTCGGATATTAAACTTACGATTGAAGAAATGACCATGTAAAGGAGGATGATTATATGCCTATTCCGTTATTGTTTATTGGTGTGGCTGCAGTAACAGGTGCAGTCGGTATTGGCAAATCTGTCAAAGCAGGAATTGATCAAAAAGATGCTGACGATACGAATGAGATGGCTGATGATATTATAAAAAGAGCATCAAATAAAATTGAAACGTGTCGTAAAAACTGT
The DNA here is from genome assembly GCF_900101295.1 of [Clostridium] aminophilum. Classification (GTDB taxonomy): domain Bacteria; phylum Bacillota; class Clostridia; order Lachnospirales; family Lachnospiraceae; genus Clostridium_R; species Clostridium_R aminophilum_A. Next base: position 12,915 of record NZ_FOIL01000052.1, read on the forward strand.
GGGGCAGCCATTGATAATTTGGGATCTTGTAAGGTTAGTGTGTTAGATAATAGTGTAAAACCCTTTATAGTTGAGTTTGAAAAATTGAACCATGTTGAATTGTCAGATTCTCAGGGGTTAAACGAACTTCAAAAAATGGTTTTAGATAAAAAAGGTTTTACGGAACTGAAGGAATTGCAATCTATGGCTACTTCTATGGTGGGGGGATTGGCATCGGGGGCAATGGCAGGAGCCATTACGGCTTTTGGTGCATATGGAGCTGCAGGAGTTTTGGCTACAGCATCAACAGGCACAGCTATAGCATCGCTGAGCGGAGCAGCTGCTACAAATGCTACATTGGCCTTCTTTGGCGGAGGATCCTTGGCGGCAGGTGGACTCGGAATGGCAGGAGGCATGGCTGTATTAGGAGGATTGGTAGCTGGGCCAGCATTAGCGGTTTTGGGCTGTGTGGTAGGCGCAAAAGCTTCTGCAAACAAAGATAAGGCGTACTCAAACCTCGCAAAGGCGAGAGAATTTAGAGAGGAAATTGACACTGCATCGTCACTTTGTATGGGGATACGTAGGAGAGCAAATATGTTCAACAGATTTTTGTTATCCCTAAATTCTGTCTTTGAGCCGCTAATATATGAAATGGGTGAGATTATAAAAAAACGTGGGACTGATTTTAGGAATTTCAATGAAAGTGAAAGAAACACAGTTGCCGAAGCTTTGGCGATGGCTGGTGCGATAAAATCTATATTGGATACGCCTATATTGAATGATGATGGCAGTTTAGCTCCAGGATCCGAAAAGATAGTTGAAATAACGAAGGCTAAACTTGGGAGGGAAGTATAAAGACTGTTAAGACAAACGAAAAGCTCGATATGTTTCCTTGTATAAAGTGTGGAGTCTGTTGCAAAAATATTAATAAAATTCATGAACTAAAAGACTATGACACAGGAAATGGTACTTGCGTTCATTTGACAGAGGACAACTTGTGTGATATCTATGCGGAACGTCCAGACTTATGTAATGTGGAAAAAATGTTTGAACAGTTCAAAGATAAAATGTCAAAGGATGAGTACTATCGTTTGAACGTGGAGATGTGTAAAAAACTGCAAGAAGAGTATAACAAAAGAATCAGTGACGGATAGCAAAAGGGGACCGGAAATTTTTCCGGTTCTCTTAACTATACGAGAGTATGAAATAATTTCTGTAGATAGCTTCTATGATGTTAGGAGTCGAGCCTGTGACCACGTTCGATGTTGGCTGGCGTTTATCTTATTGTATGTGTCGGGAAATGGTATCTTATATGATACGGTTTTTTTTCTTTTAACTTATCGGAGTTTTGCTGATTTTGGAAATTATCGTGCGGCGCAAATGCAACGAAAAAAGTTACGTTGCATTTGCGCCGCTTTTATTTTTGAGAAAGTGAAATAATGACACGAAAATGAACTAAAAATATTGAAAAAATGACATTTTTAAAATAAAATCATATTGAAAAAATGCAACGATCCTTAATTCTATTATAAGAGGTCATTATATGTTTAGAAGGAAAGTATATGAAGAACTCGTGGATTGGAAAAAAAACTATGCGCCAAAATACGCGGCGTTGCTTGAAGGTGCAAGACGTGTCGGAAAATCCACTGTAGCCGAAGAATTTGCTAAGGAAAACTATAGAACCTACATAAAGGTTGACTTCGCAAACATTACAAAAGAGCTTTTGGATGTTTTTGGTGATATAGCCAATCAAAAAGTGTTTTTTTTGCGACTGCAGGCAGTGACGGGGATTACATTATACCCAAGGGAATCTGTAATCATTTTTGATGAAATCCAGCGTCAGCCAATTGTTCGGCAGGCAATAAAATACTTGGTTGCAGATGGCACTTATGATTATATTGAAACCGGTTCACTGATCAGTATAAAGAAAAATGTTAAGGACATTGTTATTCCTTCCGAAGAACATAAAATTTCGGTTTATCCGATGGATTATGAAGAGTTTATGTGGGCAATCGGAAATAATACTTATCCGCTACTTCGTGATTTATATAAGCTGGATTCAGAAGTTGGAAATGGAACAAACAGAAAGCTTATGAAGGATTTCAGAATATACATGGCTGTTGGTGGAATGCCACAGGCTGTGGAAGCTTATGTTAATGGAAAAAACTTTTCTGAAATCGACAGGGTGAAAAGGGACATAATTGATCTATATATCGATGATTTTAAAAAAATAGATAGCTCGGGGCTTATTGGCAGAATGTATGAATCAATCCCCAGCCAGTTGGCTACAAATAAGAAGAGATACATGATCTCAAAGGCAACAGGGAAACGGAAGACCAAAAAGGATGTAGAAAGAATGTCAGACCTGCTGGATTCAAAGACGGTGATTCCGTGCTATAACACATATAATCCCAGCATAGCATTAGCTCAGTCCAGAGATGAGGATACTTTTAAACTATATCTGTCGGATATTGGGTTATTTACAACAATGATTTTCAAGGCATCTCCTAAGACAGACGAAAATGTTTACACAAAACTTCTAGGCGACAAGCTGCCGGCTGATTTGGGATATCTCTACGAAAATGCAGTGGCACAGATGATTACCGCTACAAACAGATCGGCTTTTTATCATACATGGAATAAAGAAAACAGTACACATTCTTATGAAGTTGATTTCCTGCTTCAGGATAAGACAAAACTGCTCCCGTTGGAAGTGAAATCGTCGGCAATAAAAAAGCACGAGTCTATTGATGCATTTTGTAAGAAGTATTCTAAATACGTTTCACGATCAATACTTCTTTCTCAAAAAGATGTCGGGAAGGATAATAACTTAAAACTAAAGCCAATTTATATGCTCCCTTTTATAATCGAAGAATTATAAGGTGACGACCGTTTTACTTTTTTGCTACATTTTGCGAAATGATGATAAAATGTTCGCCAGTATTTGCTTTCGAATGCAGGATGTTTGCCTTGTGCGCGGAGGATAACAAGTAAAAATATCGTAATTGGAAAAGAATCGGGGTTATAGTATAATTTAACGGGTTTATTATGAATACTTTAAGGAGATAAAAATATCATGAAAATATTATCGGTGGGAATTCCGTGCTACAACTCGGCAGAGTACATGAGACATTGTATCGAATCCCTTCTGCCGGCGGGAGACGAGATTGAGATCCTGATCGTGGACGACGGTTCACAGAAGGACAACACGCTGGAGATCGCGCAGGAGTATGAGAGAAATTATCCGGGAATCTGCCGTGCGATTCATCAGGAAAACGGCGGACACGGAGAGGCCGTCAACACGGGACTGAAGAACGCGACCGGCGTATTCTACAAGGTTGTGGACAGCGATGACTGGGTTGATCACGATTCGCTGATGAAGGTGATGGATACGCTTCGCCGCTTCGTGCAGCAGAACCAGACGCTGGATATGCTGATCTGCAATTTCGTCTACGAGAAGCAGGGAGCGGCCCGCAAGAAGGTCATGAATTACCGCTCCGCCTTCCCGATCGAGCAGCTCTTTACCTGGGAAGACGTCAAGCATTTCCATCTGGGACAGTATATCCTGATGCATTCGGTGATCTACCGCGTGCAGATGCTGCGCGAGGCTGAACTGGAGCTTCCGAAGCACACCTTCTATGTCGACAATATTTTCGTATATCAGCCGCTTCCGCATGTGAAGAGCATGTACTATCTGGATGTCAATTTCTACCGCTATTTCATCGGCCGTGATGATCAGTCCGTCAATGAGCAGGTCATGATCGGAAGAATTGACCAGCAGTATCTGGTAACCCGGCTGATGATGAGTTATTACGATGTCACAAAAGTTCAGCCGGAGAAACTCCGGAATTACATGACCCGTTATCTGGAGATCATGATGACGGTGTGCTCGATTCTGGCGATCCGCTCCGGCACTCCGGAGAACCTTCAGAAGAAAAAAGAACTGTGGCAGGAACTCCGGGAGAAAAATCTGCGCCTGTGGCTCCGCCTCCGTTGGGGATTTCTTGGACAGGGAATGAATATTCCGGGAAAGAGCGGCCGCAAAGTGTCGTCTGCGGCGTACAAAATCGCACAAAAATTCTACGGTTTTAACTAAAATTGCTTTTTAGCATTAAAGCGTTAGAATTTCTGTTTTCATTTTCCATAAATCGTGGTAATATATGTATTAAATCATGCAACAGCGTATTTAATAAAATTCATTACCTTTCAATTAAGGGGGAAAAGTATGAACAGTCTGAAGAACGCTTTATGCGGAATGGCCGACCGTTACAACAGTGTGAGCCTGATTGTCAGGATCGCCTGCGGACTGGTGATCGGCGCAATTCTCGCACTGGTATTTCCGAGCGCATCCTGGATTTCCGAGTTTGGTACCATTTTCGTCGGCGCGCTGAAAGCGATCGCACCGGTACTGGTGTTTGTGATCGTGGCAGGTGCACTGGCGCAGGGATCATCCAAACTGGACAGAAGATTCGGGACCGTGATTTTTCTGTATCTTCTGACCACGTTTATGGCATCGGTGCTCTCGGTTTTTACGAGTGTGCTTTTTCCGGTGAAAATTATTCTCGGCGATGCGGCAGAGTCGGAAGTGATTCCGCAGGGACTCGGTGAGGTTCTGGATACGCTTCTTCGCAACATTGTGGCAAACCCGATCGGTTCCATCGTGAACGGAAACTATATCGGAATTCTGCTCTGGGCTTGCCTCTTCGGCCTTGCGATGAAGGGCATCGGCTCGCAGACAACGAAACAGTTTATGTTGGATGTCTCGGACGCGATATCGCAGATTGTCCGCTGGGTCATCAACATGGCGCCGTTCGGTATTATGGGTCTGGTGTACACCAATGTAGCCGAGAACGGTCTGGCAATCTTTACGCAGTACGGAAAACTGCTGATTCTTCTGGTGGGCACCATGCTTCTGATGGCGCTGGTTGTCTCTCCGCTGGTGGCCTTTGTCTTTATCGGAAGAAATCCGTATCCGCTGGTATTCCGGTGTCTGAAAGAGTCCGGTATCACGGCATTTTTTACCAGAAGTTCGGCAGCGAACATTCCGGTCAATATGGCACTGTGTGATCAGCTCGGTCTGGACAAGGACTTCTATTCTGTGTCCATCCCGCTGGGTGCGACGATCAACATGGACGGTGCGGCGATCACCATCACGATCATGACCCTTGCCACCTGTAATACACTCGGAATGCAGGTATCCATTCCGGCGGCCATCCTGCTCTCGCTGATGAGTGCGCTGGGTGCCTGCGGCGCTTCCGGTGTGGCCGGCGGATCGCTTCTGCTGATCCCGATGGCTTGCTCCCTGTTCGGTATCTCCAATGATATCGCGATGCAGGTGGTCGGCGTCGGATTCATCATCGGCGTGATTCAGGACTCTGTGGAGACGGCGCTGAATTCTTCCGGTGACTGCATGTTTACTGCCATCGCGGAGTTTCACGAGTGGATCAAGGAAGGAAAAGAACTTCCGGATTTCATGGGTTCTTCGAAAAAGTAAGAGGATGTTCCGGAGAAAAAACGGACAGATTCAGAACTGTTATGGTTCGGTGATATGAGAATGAATTGAAAAAGCTGAGGTTCCCGGTCGGAGCCTCAGCTTTTCTCTTTTTTCATAGCTTCCTGTAACATTTAAAGTGTGAATTTGTAGAAACAGAAAGATACCTCAGTTAAACTGTAATTGCTGACCCT
>NZ_FOIL01000083.1 GCF_900101295.1 [Clostridium] aminophilum
ATACGACTGATTTATAATTAGATTATAATATCATCAGATGCAAAAGTCAAGAAACGCCGTGAGCAAGAAATCCCGCCACTTATAGAGGTGGGGGATTTCTTACTCACGGCGTGTTAAAAATATCGGAATGAGATCCCGTATCAACGAGAGTCAGCGTCAGAATATCATTCTCGATTAGGTATATTAACAGCCAGTCCGGTTTGATGTGACACTCACGGAAGCCTTCAAAATTTCCGGTCAATGCATGGTCTCGATACTTCTCCCCCAATGGTATTCCCTGACGAAGATTATCTACTGTCTCATCTATGAGAGACATATTAAGACCACGTTTTTTCATCAGCTTATAACTTTTCTTATAAGTTGTGGTGAATTTCACCCGGTACATCAGTCAGCCTCCAAAGCAGCTTTGAGTTCTTCCATTGAAGAGTATCCCTTTACATCTGGATCTCGAGATATTCGCCTTGCTTCCGAAATAGCGTCGAGTGTTGCCTGGTTGTACTGCGGCATCTCGACACTGAAAGGAAGGCCACCTTTTAAAACACACTGATGAAGGAAAATATTTACAGCGCTGGACATATCAAGTCCGAGATTGCTGAACAAAGCTGTTGCCTGTTTTTTTATATCTGCATCGATGCGAATCTGAGTAGGAGTAGTTGCCATATTGATCACCACCTTTCATTTTTATTATCTTTCATTTGGTTTACATTGTCAATTATTTCAGCTATATTTAAAGATTTTTGTCAAAAAAATTATAATCACGCCCTGCTTCTCCCTATTTCTCAATATTTCTTTACAAAAATGATGCCGGCGATAATTGCCACTGCGCACGCGCCCATCCAAGCCCAGGTCTGCGGGTCATAATCCATGATCGTGTTCGCAGCACTTTCTGTGCTGTCCGCGCTTTCCGTGTTCTGCGCGCCTTCCGCTCCTCCCGGAGTCTTTTCTCCCATTCGGCCCATGTCTCCCGACTGGAGACTGCCCATCTGAGACGGATCACCTGCACTCGTGTCCTGAGAATCCGATGTCCCGTCCGCTTCTCCGAACCGGAATCTGCCCCTCTTCTGAATTCCGTTCTCACCTGCGCTCTCCGAATCCGGTGCTGCGCCTGTTTCATCCGTTTGGAAATTTCTCATCCCTCGGAAACTTCCCCTCTGCGGGAATCCGCTCTCACTCGAATTCTCTGAATCTGCCGCTCCGTCCGCTTCTCCGAACGGAACGCCTCCCATCTGGGCTCTGCCGCCAAATCCCGCATTACCGGAAACATTGATGGACTGAACCTTCTCATCAAAGGTGACTTCCGTTGTCACATCCTCTTTTCCCTCGGAAGAGATGACCACTGTGTAAGTCTGTCCCTGCTCCAGCTCCGGGCTGCTGAGTGTCAGCGCCGTTGCCTCCAGCGGAATCTCCCGTGAGAGAACCGTTTCTCCGGAACCACTCAGAATGCTGACAATGCTTCCCGCCACTGCGCTCTCCTCCGGCACATAGACCAACGAACACTGACCGGAATCCGCGGAAACTTCCTCCAGCATGGTGCTGCCGCCGCAGGCGATCACCGTGCCTCCGTTGATCTGACACGTTCCGCCGTTCTCACTTCCGTAATCAAGTGCGTTGTTCGGTCCGCTTCCCGACAGGCTCACGAACACCGTGCCGCCGTTAATGATAATCCCGCCGTTGGAGTCAATGCCGTCTGCATCCATTCCGGTTTCGTTGATGATCATAACGGTTCCGCCGTTGATGGTAATCGTCGGCTGAACATCGTCATCTTCATTGTCAGAATCTGAAGCGGACTCTGTATTCTCATCTTTCTGAACCTGCGGTGATGTCCGCATGCCGGTTCTCTCCGGCGTTGCCGCAGCATCTGCGACAGACTCATTTGTACCTGCTGTATCCTGTTCTCCCGCCGATTTCTGCGCGTCAAACTGCATTTCGGGCGACATGCCCATGCCACCGCCCGGGCCGCCTCCCATTCCGAAACTGTTCTCGCCGCCATTGGCGTTGATACCGTCATCGGTCGGGTAGATGGTGATGTCTCCGCCATCGATGGTAACCGTCGGCGCCTCAATTCCCTCATAGCAGCTTTCCAGCAAAATGGTGCCGCTCTTGATGGTAATCTCCGTATCACAGTGCAGTGCGTCATCCCCCGCATTCACCGTGATGGATGCGCCTGTGATCTTCAGGCTGTCATTGACATGAAAACCATCCTGAACGCTGGTGACACCGATGGTTCCGCCGGCAATCACCAGATCATCATTGGCTTCAATGCCATGTTTGTAATCTCCCTCAATGGTCAGCGCTCCGCTTCCGTTGATGGTCAGATCATCATGTGCATAAATCACACCGCCGGTTCCGTCGGAAAGAGCTTCTTCCGAGTACTCCGCTCCGCTGTGCATCCGGTTTTCCGATCCTTCCGCCAGCGTCAGGAATACCTTGTCTGCCTCATTTACCCGCAGGCAGGCGTCATCGGAACAGGTGATATCCACGCCGTCGAGGAGAATCCACACTTTGGCTTTCTGCTCAAAATCCACGATAATACTTCCGTCATCCAACGTACCGCTGATCACATACTTTCCGGGAGTTGCAATCACGAGATCACCGTTCAGAAAATACGCGCCATCTCCTGAGACGGTTCCGCCGCTGCCTTCCAGCGTGACGGTCACGGCGGATGCGGTATCCCAGGCACTGTTCAGGTCATTTTCCGTAAACTCCCCGGAAGTCTCGGCAAGATCGGAATCCGCATCGACCATTTTTTTCAGTCCCAGCGATTCTCCGTTGATAAAGAGAATCGTGATGACCATCGCAAGGATCGTGGCAGCGATGCAGATCCGGTCTATCAATTTGTTCTTGGACATATCTTCCCTTCTTTCTGAGCTTCCCGGAATCTTTCTATCTCCATGTGTTCGTCGATGCGATCCCAAGCGTTTCCGTCAGCCCATATAATCGCCGTTGTAGCTGACGAGAACGGCATGCTCCACGCCCTGCAGTTCGGTAAGCTCGTTGATAAAATCGGTGTTGTCGTCCTTCAGGCGGATTTCCATGTTCAGTTCCACTTCACCCTTCCGGGCGGTCTTGCTCTTCACCTGAGTTTTTGCGGTGTGCTGTTTCAAATACTCGGTCACATTTTTCTCACTGTCATGGCCGTCGCAGGTCACCACCACGATGTACGGAGCGGTGTGGGACTTCCGGTTTGCAAACAGAAGCAGTACAATTCCGATCATGACACTTCCGAACACTGCCAGCGGAATCATGCCGGCTGCCAGAACGATGCCGGCCGCAATGGACCAGAACAGGAACGCGATATCCATCGGCTCCTTAATCGCGGTTCTGAAACGAACGATGGACAGCGCACCGACCATACCAAGGGACAAAACCACGTTGGACGTCACGGCAAGGATGACCAGTGTGGTAATCAGTGTCAGCGCCACCAGCGTTACGCCAAAACTTGAGGAATACATCACTCCGGCATAGGTTTTCTTATACACATAAAAGATAAACATTCCGAGTCCGAATGCCAGAATCATGGCGAGTGCCATATCCAGCATGCTGACCGAGGTTACATTGTTCCAAAAGCTTGATTTGAAAATATCGTTAAATGTCATATCCTGTTCTCCTTTGTTTTATATCCATTGTCTTAACCGTAGATCCGGCAGGCGGCATACTTGGAAAATGCCGTCACTCTTCGTCCCTGCAGGTCCACCGCGTCCCGGATGATATCCGGCAGAAATTCATCCCATTTAACTTCCAGAATGATGACGGAGTCACCGGCCGGGATTGTAACACAGTCCCAATCCAGAAAATCGGTCCGGTTCAGTCCGGTTCGGATGTTGTAGTCAATGGTGACCCGCACATTGCCCGGTCCGAAGATAAAGGGTTCCCGGGTATAATCCACGATAGTCTTCGGTTTGATGCCCCGGTTTCTCATCTTTACATACAGTTCCTGCACCAGCGGCCGGCCGCAGTCCCTCATCCATTCGATTCTGCCATCCACAATGGCCTGGGCTTCTTCTTTTGTGAGACGGGCGCTGAATTTACTGCAAAGGCCGTTGGTCTTACACTTCTTTTCCAGATTGATCCGGCTTGTATCGCCGTTATAATACCGGATCCGGAATTTCTCTCTCATATTGACGCCATCGATTTTTTCCCTCAGCGCACGGTCGTTCAGATCGTCAAAATAAAGGCTGCGGATCTGGTATTTTCCATCCACCGCATGCGGATCGGGCCGAGCCACCGCTCGTAGTCTCTGCCGGATCGCGATACAGTCCGCCGCATTGATCTCGTGTTTCCACTCATGCCGGTATTTTGTTCCCATATATTTGCCCTCCTTCATCGGAAGTTTCTGTCGGAATTTATGGTTCATTATATTCGCCAAGATTAATTGAAGTTAAACTTTTGAGCACTTAAAAAGTGAACTTTTTTTCACATTTTTTCAATGCATAGTCTTTGGCTCATTGACTGAGATAATTTTCAGCAAACACCGGTCAAAACGTTTCCATGTCCTGATTTTCGCTGCGAAGCGGCCACTCCCTTTGAAAATCCCGCGGCATCCTCCCTCCGGTCTTTCGAAAAAAAAGAAGGTGAGTCCTTTGCCCACCTTCTCGGGATAAAAAACCGGCTTCCATTTTCCAAATCCTTCCGGATCAGTGCATCCCATCCCGGAATGCAGCCGGTATGTCTGTTCTCTGTTTCATGCCAGTCCGCCGAGGGCGCCGCTGCCGTTGCTATCAGTCCCGCTATGGAGCAAACGTAAGACGGTTTCCCTCCTGTTTTTTACTCTCATACATTGCCTTGTCCGCCTTCTGAAGGATCTCAGAAAACGGCTCTTTATTGGTCATGTTTGTCAGGACAGCGCCCACGCTGACCTGAAGCTTCCAGTCGGTAATTCCCTCAAATGAAACATCGTTGATATTTGCAAACAATCGGTCAACCACGTTTCTGCCGATACCGGCATCATCCACTCCCGTGGCAAATGCGACAAATTCGTCACCGCCAAGACGGTATACCACATCAGAGTCACGGAACGTATCTTTGAGACATTTCGCCAGGGCGATGATCACATCATCTCCCATCTCATGTCCATAGTGGTCGTTCACATATTTAAAGTGATCCGCATCAAGGATCAGCAGCATTCCAGACACGTCTTTTTCGAGTAATTCAAAAATCCGTTTTTCACCGCCCGCCCTGTTCAGAATCTGTGTGAGCGCATCCGTTTCCGAAAGACTCCGAAACATCTCCTGTCTCTTCTTATCCTCGTCGATGGACTGAATCGCCCATATCACCTTGGAAATATCCCCGTTTGCCTCCCGTTTTGACACGATAAAATGCATCCGATTCCATTTCCCCGTTGTATCCACATATTCATGGGAAATGGTATTCAGATTTCCCATCCGGTTCCGAATCGTCGCTAAATCCATAAACTGCTCCAGTATGCTTCGTGACGATTCCGAAGCCAGTGCTTTCACGATCTCTTTTACCGGAACATTGAGATGATCATTCGTTTCCCGGAATACTCCACGGACTTCCTCTCCGGACCGTATGGTCTTCACCGTGCCATGCTTCAGGTCCAGAATGTCCATGTTCGAGTAAATGTCGGAGAGAGCACCGATCTCACTGGACAGTTCTCCCGCTTCTCTGTGCTTGCGCAGATATATACTGATAATCATCCAAAAGATAAAGAGTACCACTGCCAGACCAAGAGCGGAAGCAACATAGATATACCTTATCGACCCAAGAATCTCTTTTTCATCAAGGATTAACACAGAATACCAGTCATTGTTTATCTGATCGCAAAAGACAATCTCTTTCCCTCGTTCTCCGGCATTGGTAAAATATCCGTGTTTTATCCCAAAGATCTTCCCCGCCAGTTCCTTTTCTCCTTCACTTCCTTCGCGAATCAGGTCTGTTCCGATCCGGCTCGCATCGGAATGACTGACAATAGTGCCGCTTTTGTCAATGACCAGGGCGGCACTGACTTTTTTCGATGCAAACATCTTTTCCTCAAGTTTTTGAATGCCGTCAAGGAAAATATCCATCGATAAGACGCTTTCTTTATCGTCGAGAAGCTTGCAGACAGACATCATCATGGTTCCGGTCTGCAGATTCAGGAAAGGTTTTACAAACGTAATATCGCCATTGGCTTCTTTTGCCGCAATATACCACGGACGCGCTTCCGGCACATAATCCTCCGGCACAGTCCATCCCGAACCATCCAGATACTCCCCTCGGCAATACCCATATATACCCGTGGAATTATCATCGATCACTGTCGAGTAGACCCCGGTTTCTTCCCGAAGAAACGAAAGAATATCTTCATTGCTCCGGTTCTCCGAGATCATTTCTTCAACTTTCCTGGCAGAGAAATGAACCGCATCCTTTGGTGTATTGAGATAGAATTCTATCTCCCGGGACAGCTGAGTCGCGCTGTCATTCCACGTATTGATCAGATTGGTACGGGAAACCTGATAAAGACAATAAAACACCGCCGCCATGATTAAGAAAACCACCAGAATTCCCGTGCCGAAAAATATGAACGGCCTTCGCTCTTTCCATCGTCGATCCATAAAATATCCCCTTTGTGATGCAGACAACCGTCCGTCCTGCAATTACCTTGATTCTTTCGCCTGCTTAAGGAGTCCGAACCTGCTGTTTTTCAAGCCACCGAACCTTCCGGATTAAACCCGCTGACGGGCCGATTTCCCATAAACAGGTTTATACTATGCTTATCGAACCGGATCAGGCTATGGATACATATCGTGTTTTTATATCAGTAATAATTTGTCATGGTTACAAATTATCGAAAGAGAGTATCCACTCATCACACGTTCTTTATTTAGACTCTTCAGAAACGCTTTCTTCAGAAAACTTTTCTCGTATGACAATTTCCCATGAAACAAAAAGACCCCTATACCATTTCTGATATAGAGATCTCTGTTCTGTCATCTTAACTTAATAACCTCGGTCTTTCCCCCGTCTACTCAGGTTCAAAAACCCCGGATTCCATTTTTCAAATACTTTGGGATCAGCGCAGCCCCCTCCTGACATGCGGCCGGCCTGCTGTCCTCCGTCTTACGCCAGTCCGCCCAGCGAATTTACATTCCAGTATCCCTGTTCTTTCAGAATCGCGGCCCCTTCTTTGGCCCGATATCCACTCTGGCAATACACGAAGATCGGAAGACGCATGTCCGGATAATCCCGCGGCATCTTCATTTTCAGCTGGTTCAGCGGAATATTGACACTTCCGTTCAGATGGTATTCTCCGTATTCCTCTGAGGAACGGACGTCCAGCAAAAGTGCCGGATTACCACTTTTAATAAGTTTCAGATACTGATCAAAAATCTCTTTATTCATGGCAATTATCCTTTCCAGACGCAGTGGTGAGTTTGTATTTGTAACCGATGAAAATGCATTCTCCTTTAATAATAGACGATTTTGACATATTTTTACACTAAATAAAGAGCCAAGTACATACCAAAAGAGAGTACCCTGATTTTGTCAAAAACCAGAATACTCTCTGCACATTCCGCTTTATTTCCGCTGTTTTCTATTACAGTTTTCCATCGAGGATGGCACGGATAATGACATCTCCGACGGCAAAATTGTTCTCCATCGCCGTCTCAAAGATATCCGCCGACTCCGCGCTGTCCTCACTGGCAAGCTCCGCGGAGCCGCTCTTTTCCGCCCAAAGACTTTCCGGGGTTGCGCCGTGCACAAAGACATCCATGTTCACACTGTCGCGGAGACTGATCACGCGGTCCAGCATTCCCGCCTTCTCTGCTGCCTTGAACACGCCGATCTCTTCCATCTCCGCCACCGCAAACGGATCCGCGCAGCCATAGCTCTTCACTGCGGCAATACAGTTTTCGTGATCATATTTTCCTTTCCAGTAATTATCGCTGGTGATCGTCGTCCCCCTCAGAATGCCGGGATCACGGTCTGCCCATTCCTCTCCCGGGAAGGCTTGTCTCATATAGGCTCTGGTCTTCTCCGTGGTGTGAACCGGCACATTCTGAATGATGGACCAGACGCGGTCCATCAGCTCCGGGTTCAGGCGTCTCACCGCCTCATCATCAAAGTCCGAATCACGGAACCAGCTGAGAGAAGCGGGATTCTCCAGTTCCCGGCTGTCTGCGTGATGACCGAGATCGTAATCCACAGCGGCCGTGACCAGACATACATCGCCCATCACGGTACTTCCGGCGGCCGAGCCGGAACAGCCGGTGGAAAGAATGTAGGCATTGGAAAAATCGAACCGTTCATCAGAAAGGACTGCCCAGGTATTCAGAGCCGCCTGAACCTTCCCCATCCCGAGCAGATAGAGGGCGACACCATCTTTGACGTAGAGCCGACTGCTCTCATTTACTCCCCGAACGGTATACTCCGCAACGCCTTCTCCCAGATATTTCTCATAATAGAGTTGCGCCTCTCCGGCGAAATCGCCGGACATTTCTCCCACCTCAAACTTCGGAAGAATCAGTACCCGGATCGGTATTTTTTCATTTTTGGTACTCTCCGGTGTCTTCGCAGTCTCTGCAGTCTTTGAAGTCTCTTCCATCTTTGAAGTCTTTGCAATCTCTGCGGTTTCCTTCGCCGGAGCGGAACTGCAGGCCGTTCCCGCAGCAAATGCCACGAATAAGGGCGCCAGCAATGCAGGGTGCCGGAGCCATTTCATGTTTATTCTCATTTTTCTCTCCTTGTCCTTTTGGATGAATCTTCTCTTCTGCAGCTCTTCCTTTCAACAATTCTTCTTTTGGCAACTCTTCTTTACCGTAGATCTTCTTTTCTGCAGTTCTTCTTTTCTGCAGTTCTTCTTTTC
>NZ_FOIL01000050.1 GCF_900101295.1 [Clostridium] aminophilum
CGACACCGAGATGAACATGGAAATGGTAGAAGGGAAAATCAAAGAACTGAGCCGGATTGAGGATGCGCTGAAAGAAAGCCGGCTTCAGGTAAACCAATTCTCGGGGAAATCTTTGGAAAACATTTCAGCCGAAAGCGTCGCCATGAAAAAACTGATGATCGATGCCTTCCGGGCTGCTCAGAAAACGGAAAATCTTCTGATCTCCGGTGAAGAAGGAACGGAGACGGAGATGCTGGCATACGGGATCGGCAACACCGGTCTCCGAAAGGATCGGCCGGTTCAGGTCATGAACTGCGCTGCCATTCCGGAAGAACTGCAGGAACAGGTTCTTCTGGGCACAGAGTCCGGAAATGAAGACGAACGGAACGGACTTCTTGAAAAGGCGGACGGAGGCATTCTTCTTTTGGAGGAGGTCGGTTCCCTCTCCCTTCGCGCCCAGGGCATCCTGCTCCATGTCCTGCAGGGTGATTCCTTCCGAAGGATTGGCGGAAGCGACGATATTCGCAGCGCGTTTTCGGTTATCTCAACGACATCCGAAATCCTGCCGGAACTTGTAAAAAACAAACATTTCCGCATTGACCTGTATTACCGTCTTTCGGTCTGCACCCTGTATGTACCGCCGCTGCGGGAACGGCAAAAAGATATCCAGAGTCTCATTCATGACCGGATTTCGGACAATGAAAACCTTTCCATTTTCCGCAACCGATTTTCCGGCATTTCCAAAAAAGCGCTGCAATACATGGAGGCCTATCCATGGCCCGGAAACCGGAAAGAACTGAATTACGCGGTGGATTATGCAATGTCACGGGGAAAAGGGCCGGAAATCCTTCCGGAAGATCTCCCCGCATTTCTCACGGACAACAGCGCTGCCGCGGATATACCGGATGAGGATTTTGTGCCGGAGGATCTGAAAAAAGCTGTGGAAAAATTCGAACAGACTTACATCCGAAAAACCATGAATCACTATAAGGGGAATATATCGAAATCTGCGGAGGCGCTGGGGCTGAAACGCCAGAGTCTCCAATACCGTCTCAGAAAAAACAGACCATAGAAATGCAGCCCGCCCCGGCCTCGTACAGGTCGGGGCGGGCTGCCGGTGTCTTTCCGCTCTTCACAGAAGAAGACTCTCCCACTCCTCCTGTTTAAATCCGGTCAGCACATGATCGTCCTTGATCAGAAGCGGCCGTTTTACCAGCATGCCGTCGGATGCCAGGAGACGGATCTGCTCCTCTTCCGTCATATCCGGAATCTTTTTGGACAGTTCCATCTGACGGTAGATCTGTCCGCTGGTGTTGAAGAAGCGCTTTAAGGGAAGGCCGCTCTTTCGATAGTATTCTTTCAGCTTCGCTTCATCGGGGTGATGCTCTTTGATGTCAATCACCTCATGCGGGATATTTTTTTCATCCAGCCATTTCAGCGCTTTTTTGCATGTCGTGCATCGATCGTAACAATAAACCTGAACCATACTGACCTCCTTTAAACCATTCTACAGATAGTTGATCCGTCTTAAACGGATTCTTCTCTTAATTCCTGTTCTCAAGATTGAAATGATAGGTATACCGGCTTCCGACATAATATGTCTCCGTATATTCAAACCGTTTTCCCGGTTCCGCTGCGCTGACATGGCTGGAAACAAGAAGCGCACATGGCTCAATCTCCAGCAGTTCCTGCTGATGTTTGTCTGACATCACTGCACGGAATGTGTATTCCACCGCAGCCGGATGAATCCCGTACCGCTGATCCAGATACTGATACAGTGAATGCTCCAGAATGTTGACATCAAGTGCCGGAAGAAACTTTGTCGGTATATAGGTTTTGCTCAGTGCAGTCCGTACACCGTCAATGGTGCGAATCCGGCAGATAAAGTGTAACAATTCCTCATCCTGCAGTCCCAGTTTTTGCTGAACTTCTTCCGCTTCCGCGGCGTGCATCACTCGATATTCGACCAGAATCGCTCCCGGCTTTTTGTGAATCCCCTCAATATCGCTTGAAAAACTGGAGTGACCGATGTTCGTCACCTCTTTTAGCACATTCGCCTCCGGGTCTTCCACAAAAGACCCTTTGCCCGGAATCCTTCGAATATAATGCTGATGGACCAGCTCCCCCAGCGCCTTGTTGACTGTCATACGGCTCACACCAAAGCGGTCGCACAGCTGCATCTCGGTTGGAAGCTGATCTCCGGGGCGAAGTGTTCCCGCCGTGATCTGTTCAGAAATGTACTCAAAGATCCTTTGGTATTGTGACTTCTGTTTCATTGCTTCCGGCTTCCTCCCATTCTTCTCTTTTCTGGAAGAGAACGAAGGAAACACTGATTTCATCAACGTTTCCCTTTAAATATTTTGTCTATACATCTATTCAAATCATACTATTTTGATTGTGGAAAGTCAAATCACTTTGTATATGCAAAATAGTTTTAAAATGTATTGACATTTATGATATAAGTTTCTATATTATACTTAAATGTATATACATTTTGTCACTATCAACTCAAACTCCCGAATCAGAACGCCTCAGACTTGCATCCTGTTTCCGGACATCCCGCAGCTTATGCCGACAATCCATTCTGTCAGCACAGGCCAGGAGGACAAAACCATGAAAAATATCATCATTCTGACACACGGAGAATTCTCCCGGGGCATTACACAGTCCTGCCGGATGATTCTCGGTGATGTTGCCGCCCCGCTTGCACTCAGCATTCGGCCGGATTCTTCCACCGACATGGTGAATTCGATGCTGGAAAATGCCATCTGTGCCTATCCTAAAAATGAGACTGTCGTTCTTCTCACTGATATTCCGGGCGGAAGCACAACCAGATCGGCGCTGTCCATGCTGAATACGCATTCTAATCTGATCATTGTCTCCGGATTGAATCTGGGGCTTCTCCTTGAAATCGCCGTTTTGGAGACCGCCGGAAATCTACCGGAAGATCGCGCACAGATTGAAGAAATCCTCGCCGAAGCAAGAACATCACTTCAGATTGTCGGTGATTCCGCCGGGGCTTCTTCCGATTTTTGCGAGTTTGCGGAAAGCCCGGATTCCGCCGACAGCGGCGAACTGTAAGCATTTTTTCCAAACTGTCACATTTCAAACATTTCACACATCCCAAACAGAAAGGAACAAACAATGATAACGGTACTTCGAGTTGATGACCGTCTTCTTCACGGCCAGGTCGCCGTTTCCTGGGTCGGTTTTCTGAAGGCAGACGTGATTCTGATCGCAAACGACGAGGTCATCCGCGATGCAACCATGCAGACGGCATTTCGTCTGGCCTGTCCGCCCGGGGTCACTCTGTCCATGAAATCTCTGGACGGCGCAGTCAATGTCATCAATAATCCCAAACATGCCCCGCGCCGTATTCTCGTTCTCACCAAAACGATGAATGACGCGGAATATGTCATCTCAAAAACCGGTGAAGCCGTAAAGACCGTTTTATTGGGCGGTCTTCGAAGCGGAGACGGAAAAAAGCAGATTGACATGAACTCCTATATGAGTTCCGGGGACATACAGATTATGAACCAATTGGAATCCCGGGGACTGGAACTTTACATGCAGGCAGTTCCGTCATCCAAAAAACTTACCTCTGAGGAAATACGAACCGTTTACAATCGATAAACCAAAAAGGAAGGGGAAACGTATGAGTTTTATTCAGGCGGCATTATTGGGCCTACTCGCCGGAATCGGTATCTGGGACAGCCGAGTTTTTGGAATTATGATGATCGACCGTCCGCTGGTCCTCGGACCGCTGGTCGGACTGATTCTCGGTGATTTTACAACCGGCATCGTAATCGGTGCTTCTCTGGAACTTGTGATGATGGGTGTTGCCGGCATCGGATCCGCGACACCGCCGGATACGGTCTCCGGAACCATTCTTGCAACAGCATTTGCCATCATCTCCGGCCTTGACATCAGCGCGGCGGTTGCCCTGGCACTTCCAATCGCAACCCTCGGTCAGCTGGTCGGCATTCTCGACCGGACCCTGAATGCGGCATTTGTCCGTCAGGCAGATAAAGCGGCCGACCGCGGCGATTACAGCGGTGTTGACCGTGCACTCTGGTGTGGTGCCGGATTGTTTTTTGTCAGTTATTTCGTTCTCGTTTTTGCGGGATCCCTTCTCGGGTCTGCCGTGATCGGCGCATTTGTCGATCGGATTCCTCAGAGTGTCATCAAAGGTCTGAGTATCGCCAGCGGTATGCTTCCGGCCCTTGGAATCGCCATCCTTATGCAGCTTCTTTTTGACAAAAAAAATGCGGCGTTCTTCTTTATCGGCTGGGCTCTCACCGCGCTGATGGGAGTCAACACCGTCGGCGCCGCCGTCATCGGAACGGCAATCGCCTATACCGTCTATCACTACACTATGGCTACCAAAGAACACGCCCCCGCTGCATCCTGTGCAGAACCGTCCGAAATGTCAGATGATCTGGGAGGAGAACTGTAATATGGAAAATCAGACCACAAACAACAAATCGGTAATGACCAAAGATATCTTCCGGAAAACCTTTTGGAGATCATTTCCTCTCCAGGGAGCCTTCTGTTACGACCGTATGCAGAACCTCGGATTCGCATTCGGCATTGCTCCGGCGCTGAAAAAAATGTATCCGGAGGGTGAAGAAGCCAGGGCCGCATTGAAACGGCATCTCGCCATCTTCAACACCACGCCGGCCGTGGTAACCTTCATCACCGGCGCGGTAATCGCAATGGAAGAACAGTTTAAAGCCGCCAGAGAGCGCGGGGAGATTCCGGACGAAGAATCCATCAACGCGGTGAAAACAGCGCTGATGGGGCCACTGGCCGGCATCGGTGATTCCTTCTTTTGGGGAACCCTCCGGATCATCGGCGCCGGCATTGGCTGTTCCATCGCGGCGAAGGGCAGTGTTCTCGGCGCAATTCTGTTTCTCCTGATCTACAATATTCCGAACTTTTTTGTTCGCTATAAAGGTCTTGAGATCGGCTATAAGAGCGGCGTCAGCTTCCTTGAAAGCATGACAAAGGGCGGCGCTGTGGCGGTTCTGACCGAAACGGCAAAAATTCTGGGTCTCACGGTTGTCGGCTCCATGTGTGCCTCCATGATCTCATTCTCCACATCTCTTGTCATCACAGTCGGCGGCGCGGAAGTGGTTCTTCAGGACATTTTCGACGGAATTATCACCGGTTTCCTGCCGCTCAGCCTGACCTTCATCATTTACAAACTTTTACAGAAAGGATTTAAGACCACCACACTCCTCTGGGGTATCATCCTTGTCGGAGTGCTCGGTTCCGTCACCGGTATCTTATAATGAGCACATCTAAAATGTATGATTATATCTGTGAAACACCTGCTGTGCTTCACCGCATTCTTGACAACCGGACAGAAATCGTTCGGGAATTCGTGGAATACTATAAAGAAAAAAGCATCGATCAAATCTATCTTCTTGGCTCCGGAACCAGCTATCACGCCGGATTAAACGCCAAGCGATATCTGGAAGAAATCCTTCAGAAGAAAGTGTTTCCAATGTATCCGACACAGTTTCACCGGTATGAGAAGGTGTTCAATAAAAACACGCTTGTAATCGGAATCTCTCAGGGTGGCCAGAGTCTTTCTACGGTTGAAGGACTGGATTCCGCAAAAAAACAGGGACTTTTCACCGCAGCGGTGTCTGAAAATCCGACCGCTCTGATCTTCCGTCATGCCGATACACAGACAAGAATTTGTGTGGACAATGAACAGTGCGGTGCCAAAACCAAGGGGTTTGCCGGATCGACCCTCACCATTGAGATCATGCTGACGGAGCTTGCCCTCGCCAAAGGAGAAATCTCCGAAGCGACTGCGCAGATGTACTATCAGCGAATGATCCGCGTCATCGATAATCTGGATAACATCATCCATGCGGCAGACAACTGGTATGAGAGCATCCGGGAAGATTTTCTTCCGGCAAAGAGAATCATTGTGGTCGGATATGACAATAATTACGGATCGATTCTGGAGGGCGCTTTGAAGATTCTGGAAACCGTCCGCCAGGGCGTGACCGGATACGATATCGAAGAATTCTTCCACGGAATCTATAATTCCATCACTGAAGACTCCTATCTCTTCTATCTCGCGTCGGAAGGGGATTACAAACCGAGGACCGAGAAACTGATCGAAATCCTTGGTGAGTGGACTCCGCACAACTATCTGATCGGTTCTCCGGATGGCATTCAGCAGAACTCCGACCGGTACTGCCTGACCGATTTCACAGAAGATCCTCTCTTCTCCTGCTGGGAATATATTATCCCACTTCAGATCGTCTCCTGCCGTGCGGCTGCTGATCTCGGCCGGAATCCCGACATCCCAAAGGACCCTAACTTCCATGCAAGAATCGGAAGCAAGGAACTGGATGGAGTCCGTGATCATTACGAAAAATAATTCAATCTGGTTTACAGAAAAACCGCCGCTTTCCCGATCATGGGCAGCGGCGTTTTTTCATCTTTCCGGCTCAATGATATCAAAGATACGATCACGAAATGGAATATGTCCCTTCCTATTTTGGTCAGGCTCATAATATCGAGTCAATGCTTTCGTTTTATCGTTAATCTCATCATATAAATCCAGACATTTTTTCTCTGACAGTCCGGCCTTTAGCCCCTGCTTAATCAAATCTTCCTTAGTAATATCCCTGCCTTTACCGTTTACCGAAGAAGTATGCTCCCCCCAATAGGTATCACTATACGTAAGATCATATGCCGGAGCAAGTTTCCATCCTTGCGTATTCGTATGAAGAAATGAAAAGTTTTTTGTGTGATCATCCCTATTGTGCGCAGCAACATTGAAACACATGATTCGGAATAACTGCTCTTTATCGAATACAGCATCTTTCGTAAGTGCTCTTGTTAATTTGAAATAGGTTTCATAATCACAGGACGGGGCGCGAAAATCCGCTTCCAACAACGCGGCAAATGTAATGGAAAATACCTTCTCTCCATCTTTTCTGTCAAAGCGTTCCGTTTTAAAGTATCCATCGCATACTGACGATGAAATCAAAGCGGTTTCCGTCATATTGATCCCACATCTTTTTGCACATAATGAATACTCACATTTTCCGCTTATCTCCGTATCGTTCTTTGACGGAAATTTTACGATCCAATCCCGGTTATCCTCCGAAAGAAGTATTTTGGGCCTTGTGCCTCCGTTGGATCCACCCATCTTAAACAGAACATCCAACTGATCCGAACGTTTTGAAGAAAGAATCTTTTCGCACTCTTTTGCAATGATGTCATAATCCAAGCCTGTATTTCTGTAATCAAAATCTGCTTCCCTTGAAGGCAGATATTCAAGGGCTCCCATACCGCTTTGTCCGACATATGCCAACCTATCCAAGGTAGAGATTTCTCCTCTCTTGATACCTATAGATTCCAGGTAGCGATCCAAAAGAAGCTGCCCCCAACTATCAGGGAGACTATCCGCAAAAACACCAAATAGTCCGCCAAACCGATCAAAGGATCTTTCATTGGGAACAAAGACATCATTTTTTATCGGCAATGAAAACGGACTGATTGAAAACCCGTTTTTCTGCCATTCTTCGCTATACTGAAACGCAATACGTTTATCAGGAGCCTCCGCAAGTGTACCTACATGTTGCCCATGATAATAAACATCCAACGTTCTATTTTTTCGCATTGATCACCTCTTCAATACTGTTATAAACCGGTTCTGTAAAAAGATTATTTATTTCCTGAATACAGCCAAGTTCCATGACCAGTTTGATAAATGATTCCAATGAAATCTGACCGGTTTTTTCAAATTTCCGCAATGTCGCATAGCTTACATTGCTTCTTCCTGCCAGTTCTTTTTGTGTTATTTTTTTTCTTTTTCTAATGTTCTTGATCTTATCCGCCAATCTTAACGCAACATCGGAAGGCGTATCCCATAAGTAGTTGATATCATTCATTATCGGCCACCTCACTCTTCGCTACTATTATAGCATTTATGGTCAATTTCTTCAACATTTCGCTACTATAGTAGCATTTCGCTCCTGTTTTGTGCACACAAAGCGTCATTGTCATCATCAGAAGTTACTTCTCTCGTGGGTTTCCAAAAAAAACGTATTGGGAGCTGCGTTCTGACCATGAACGAATATCCGGAGCATGCGAATTTGTTTTTGCATCCGCTTGAACTTTTTCCGCACTTACCGATAATGCCATGTGTCTTTCATCAGGGCCCTGAGTTATAATAAATAATAACATTCTTTTTTTTAATCGTAATCGGCGAATGCGGAGGACTTCGATCATGCTTGGGATTTTAAAAAACAACATTCCCAGAGACATCCTGCGGAACAGGAACACCTATCTGCTGATGGCATTGCTCATCGCCATCGGCATGTATATCGCATCCACCTTAGCCTCTGTGACTTACTCAACCAAGGTTGTCTGTGAGGCGAATTATATCACTTCCAATTATCAGGACGGTCAGTTTTCTCTTCGAAGACCGCTTGCCGAACCGGCAGAGGACACATTACAGCAAAAGGGGGTCACCACCGAACGGATCTTTTCCTTTGACCGGGAGATGGAAAACGGCAGTATCCTGCGATTCTTTAAGGTTCGCACAAAGATCGACCGGCTGGTTCTTGACGAAGGCTCGCTCCCCCGTCAGACCGGTGAACTGGTGATAGACAAATGTTACGCAGCGGCATATGGGCTTTCCGCCGGAGATACCATCCGTATCGCCTCCCGGACCTATCGGATTACCGGTCTCGGTTCGGTCACGGATTATGATATGCCTGCCAGGAACATCTCGGATTACAGTTCCAACAGTGAGCTGTTCGGTCTTGCCTTCCTGACCAACGAGGATTATGCGGCGTTATTATCCGAACTGGGTTCGGAGACAAGACAGGACTTTGTCTATTCCTATAAACTGGCAGAAGGTTTAACGGATGATGATCTGCGAAAGGAACTGCTGAATATTGGCGATCACAACGACGCTGTCCTGACCTTTGTCCCCCGGGCCAACAATGCCAGAATGTGCCGGGCGATCATCGACGGATATGCCTATGAACTGGGAGGGGACATTCTCGGCATCGGACTGGTTGTTCTCGTCTCCGTTGTGTTCTATCTCGGAATAAAGACATCGATTGAGAGAGAAAGCGCATCCATCGGGGCGCTTTACGCCATGGGTGTGAAAAAACACGAGGTGATCCTTATGTATCTTGCGCCCTCGACGCTGATCGCCCTCATCGCCGGATGCGCGGGCTGGACAGCCAGCATATGGTTCAGCGCGGCGACGATCATCTCTCCTTCCAACTATTACTGCATCCCACGGGTGCCGGTCATAGCCTCTCCTTTCAGCATTCCGTATTGTATCCTGATGCCGCCTGTCATCTGCTTTCTGATCAACTGGATGAGATTGAACAAAACGCTCTCGATGTCCCCCGTGTCATTGCTGAAGGGAACATTTGATACCGGTATCCCCCGGCGCCGGAATCCGGGAAGGGCGCACCGGATTATGTTTGATCTTATATGTTCGCAGTTTATAAAGGATAAAGGCTTATTCCTGATCCTTATGACCGGTTCGCTGGTGGCGGGGCTGATCTATATGCTCGGTACCGGTCTCGACCAGTATCTGGTAAATATCATGGACCGCCTTCCGGCCGAAATCAACTACGAATATGTATATGACCTTGTCGACGATACCGACGTGCCGTCCGATACCGGAGAGTCGGTATATAAAAAGGTATTTAAAATAAACAACATGGATTATGTGGCGGATGTTCCGTTTATCGGTCTTGAATCGCCAAGCGAATTCTTCCCTGTAGATACCGAAAATCTCAACGGTAAAGTCATCATCAGCAACGCACTGGCCTCCCGCTACGGCCTGAAGGAAAATGACGAGCTGAATGTATTTGATGAAGTAACCGGAAAAGAATATGCCTTTACGGTCGCTTCCATCACCGATTACCGGGTCATGTATACCGCTTACATGAATATTGATGATCTGAGGGAACGGCTGGGAAAGGAACGGGTCTACAACAGCGTCTATTCAAACAAAGCCTGCGATTATAAGCCGGCCGAACTCCTTGGCGCTTACCGGAAGGAAGACTTTATAAGACCCGCCGAAAGCCTGGAACCGGAGTCCAAACGAATGAGCATATTCCTGTATATTGTCGCAACCGTCTTTTACATGGCTGTCGTTGCGTTTATTGTCCGTTTTTCCGTAAGCGCATCACAACGGCAGATTGCGATCTTTTCCGTGCTCGGATACAGCTACCGGGAGCTCAAGACAATCTTTCTCACAAGCACCGCGGTATTCTCCGCCGTGTGCGGAGCGGTCGGACTGATCGCGGGATTTCATCTGTCCAAACTGGCTGTGCCGTATCTTCTGGGCACCACCGCAGTAGGAGTATTCTTGTACTACTCCGTCACGGCATTTATAAGGGATTTTCTTTTGGTCCTTATAATCTATGTTCTTTCAGCGGGTTTCACCCTGAATCAGATCAAAAAGATCAATGAGCTGGATTACGTCAGTGCGAACGAATAGTGGAGAGACCCCCTCCTTATGATTTAACTGCATCAACAGGCCCCCGAAGAGCCGTCGCTCCTCAGGGGCCTGTTTTTATGCTATGACATAAAATGATATCTGGAGAAGATATTCCCTATCGCTAACCGGGACTCCATTTTGATCACTGAAGTTCGTAGCTCTTCTGCCGGAGAGTTGCATAGATAAAGAACACAACAATGGCCGAAACAGTAAATACGATCAACGGAAGTGTCAGTGTCCGTAAAGACAGCACAATGATGAACAGGGTCACACAAAGACTGAATGTCATCAGTGCGTAATAGGCCGTCTTCGAAATCTTGAAATACCGGTTGTCCCAGGCTTCCGGAAGGCGATACGGGATCGGGATCTGGAGCGGGGCCGCGAACTTCTCTCGAAACACATTCTGAATCGCGACTCCCAACTGGAAGCGCTGCAGAATAAAGCGAAGGCTTAATCAGGAATAAGACATTACAAAGCCGGAACACATTTTTCGATGTGTACCGGCTTTGTTCATTGAGGTTGTATCCCCCAATCTTTGTATTCAATTCCGCAATACTCCAGATATTTTTAAAACTGTTTACGTCTCAGAATTCAGAACAAAACGCCTTTCTTCGAGTTCTTCAAAACCGGAATCTCCGTATCATCCCTGTCCTCAAGATGCTCGCCGGAGTACTTCTTCGTCTCTTCCGTGATCACTTTTGAGAGAAGAAGCACCGCAATAATGTTCGGAATCGCCATCAGACCGTTCAGAAGATCCGCGATATTCCATACCAGATTCAGTTCCACCAGCGATCCCACAAAGATGGAAACAATCCAGAGAATCTTATACAGCAGGATGACTTTCTCGCCAAACAGATAGACCGCGCACCGCTCGCCGTAATAATACCATCCGAGAATGGTCGAGAAGGCAAACGTCACCAGACCGATCACGAGCATCGGCACGCCGATCACCGGAATCATGGAAAACGCCAGCGTTGTCAGTTCGGAACCATTTCCCGACAGGCCGTCGATCTCCGGATGCTTGATGATGCTGGAGACAAGTACCAGTCCCGTCATCAGGCAGACCACCACCGTGTCCCAGAACGTTCCGGTCATGGAAACCAGCGCCTGTCGCTTCGGATTACGGGTCTGCGCCGCGGAAGCAACCAGCGGAGCCGAGCCCATACCGGATTCATTGGAGAACAGTCCTCTCGCAAAACCGTACCGGCAGGCAGTCGCCACCGTGCTTCCGACAAATCCGCCGCCTGCTGCCGTTGTCGTAAACGCAGAGGTGATGATCGTCCTGACCGCCTCACCGAGAACATCGGCGTTGCGGACCAGAATCACCGAACAGCTGATGACATAGAACAGTGCCATAAACGGAACAAGTTTTTCCGACACGCGGGTGATCGATTTCAGACCGCCGATGATGACCAGACCGACCATCGCGCTGAGCGCAAATGCAGCCGTATACATCAGCATTGTCCCGTTCGGACTCTCATCCCATGCAAAATTCTGTCGAAGATTTGCCACGATCGCATTTGCCTGCACCATGTTGCCGATGCCGAACGCACAGACCGCTGCCAGAGAGGCGAAAACGACGCCGAGCCATTTCTTACCCAGTCCCCGATCCAGCGCGTACATCGCGCCGCCCAGCATGGAACCGTCCTCACTCTTTACACGGTATTTCACGGAAATCAGTGTCTCCGCGTACTTCGTCGCGATACCGAAAATTCCGGTCAGCCACATCCACAGCACCGCCCCCGGTCCGCCGAGAGCCACCGCCGTTCCGACGCCAATGATATTGCCGGTGCCGATCGTCGAAGAAAGCGCCGTGGTCAGCGCACCGAACTGTGAGACATCGCCCTCCACATCCGGATCTTTGGTCACGGACAGGCGGATTGCCTTAAAAATCTCCTTCTGAATCAGACCGGTTTTCACAGTCATGAAAAGATGCGTGCCGAACAGAAGAATGATCAGCGGCCACCCCCACAGAAAACTGTCAATACTCTCGATAATTGAAGCAAAGCTCAAACGTTTTCCTCCTTTACAGTGTTAAATTGTTTTTTGAGAGCATTATACATTTGTTTTGTATGGAATGGCAAGACTTTCTGAGCAACCGCTTCCTGAAAACGAAAGATATCCTTGGGATTTCCTGTCGTTCCTGAAGAATGAAGTATAAACAGCAAAAGCAGCTGCATGGAGATCAAGAGGTCCATATCCGTAAAGCTCATCCAGATAACGAATTCCTTTTTGATCTCATACCGGAATCCCGGCGTCCTGAGCCGCCTTCCTCACAACATCCACCGAAGCCAGAAAACCGTTTCTCTCGTCTTCCGTCATCTCATACTCCGGAATCCCCTCGACGCCGTCGCGTCCGATGATCGACGGCACCGAGACGGCAACGCCGTGCACACCATACTCGCCCTGCAGGACGGTGGAAACCGGCAGAAGCTCCCGGCGATCTTCGGCAACCGCGGAGACAATCCGGCAGACCGTCGCAGAAATGCCGGTGCTGGTATATCCTTTTCCACGAAAGATTTTTAACGCCTCATTTCGGGCAATCTCATTCAGCTGGCTGCTCTTCAAAACCATCTTCTCACCGGTTGTACTCCTGAGATATTCCTCCACGGTCATCCCCATAATCCGGATCGAACTGAGAAGCGAAACCGCACTCGCTCCATGTTCTCCGACCACTGACAGCTGAATCGACCGGCTTGACACCTCCAGAAACTCCGCAAGAAACCGGGTCAGTCTTCCGCTCTCCAAAAGTGTTCCGGAGCCGATAACCCTGCGTGGATTCCGCCCGGTGAGCTGCCGGACCTTCATGGTAATCACATCCAGCGGGTTGGTCACAGTAATGATCAAGCCGCCGGTGTTGTACCGGTTGATTTCCGAAAAAACCGTCTCCGCGACAGCGCAGTTTGCCCGAAGCAGATCCATCCGGTCTTCCGTTAAGTTCGGTGCCCCCGCAGTAAAGATCAGAATGTCAGCTCCGCCGGAAGCTTCGTATCCCCCAAAGGAAAGCCTTGGACATCTCGCCCCCCTCACCACGGCAGCACTTTCCGCATCCAGAACTTCTGCCTTCACTTTATCCAGATTTCGTCCGATCAGCGTAATCTCATCGATCATATTCACATATTGAAGGTCGTGAAATATCGTTTTTCCTACATTGCCGACTCCTATAATCGCAACTTTCATTCCGCTCTCCTCATATTCTCCTGAATTGTCTGTGCAATCGTATATTTCAAGAAATGCCGCCTGACTCACGACGAACGTCACGAGTGTACAGCGGCAAATCATCCATATGATATCTGTAAACTTCACCGGTCACCAGATAAAGCACGGAAGACCGTGTTCTTCCCGGAACCGTGACTTATCCCGTTCTTTCCAGCGATATAACTTTTTCCCTTTCCTTCGGTCTGCTTACAGATTATTCTCTGCCAGATACTTCCGGATCTCCTCGAGCAATGCATCCCCATCCGTATTCTTGAAAATTCTGTTCATGCAGCCGCTGATCATCGGATTCAGATCCAGTCCCAGCTCCACGGAGCGGGTATCCGTCTTAAATCCATAGCATCGTTTTCCTTTTCCGAAGGCAATGCCAAGTTCAACGCAGGCCCCCTCATCCGGAACCCGGCCGTCCAGATTCATAAAGATGATATCCGCCTTTTCCACCTCTCCGGAATCCAGATCAAAGATCATACGCGTCAGCTCTTCTTCGCTTTTCCCCTCCAGAAGTGCCGCCTCAATCCCGTCACGCTGCGGCAGAAAGACCTGATAACCGTTCTCCTCGAGAATTTCCACCACTTTCCGATTAAAATCTTTCTCCGCGTGGTTGAAGAGCGGCCCTGCAAAGTAGACCTTTTTTCCTTCCGCCGCCTTGTTTTCTTCCGTTTTGACTTCCCTGGTCTCTGCAGCGGCGGAGCTTTCAGCCGCCTTCTGATTACCAGCGCATCCGGAGACAAACGTCAGAAGAAACATTACCGCCAGTATCTTCACCAGTTTCATCGATCCTTTTTTCATCTACAATATCCCCTTTCTGCTTCAACCATCCAAAAAAACATGAAAGCACACCAACCTGCGCAGACATCAAACACTGTTCTTATCCGGGCCGACCTCTTGTTCTCTGCCTGCATCGTCCAATGCAGCCACCATCCACTTTGTTTCATTATATACTATATCCGAAAAAAAATCCCAGCGAAGGATCACTGCTCTCTAACGGGAAATGTGCTGTACTGTATTGCATGCCGAAATCGATAAGCGTATATTGAAACTATGGTAGCTTTGACCGGCATGGTGCCGGCCTGAAATGTCATTTCCACAAGGAGAATGTTTTTTGATCAAAATCAACACACTGGAGATTGTAGCATAACCGGGAGGTTTGCTTACAATCCGACAAACCTCCCAAAGGGTTTATGATTTTACTTTTAGGAGGACAAACCCCATGAATAGGGAAAACAAACGAAAATCATTTGATAAAGGTTACTATAAAACACACCCCTGCAACGAAACTTTCATCTGCAATGTATGCGGAAGGACCGTTGTTCCGAACGGTGCCGGGAGTGAACACAGAAATCATTGCCCGTATTGTCTTCACAGTAAGCATTTGGACATCGAGCCGGGAGATCGCCAAGCTGATTGCGGCGGAGCGATGGAGCCGATTGCCGTTTGGGTCAGAAAGAACGGGGAATGGGCTCTTGTACATCGATGCCGGGTATGCGGTGCCCTGAGTTCGAACCGCGTGGCGGCAGATGACAACCCCATGAAGCTGATGTCAATCGCGATGAGGCCGGTTTCCGCGCCGCCGTTTCCTCTGGAACGGATTGAGGAAATGACGCGGATGATGGGCGGCGACGGAGTGCTGAAATGGTAACTCTTTTGGGAACTCTTTCGTGAGGAAACAGGAAAAGAAAGAGACGGGGCAGGCGCACTAACTCAAGTTAGTGCGTCGGCCCCGCTTCGTCCCGTTCTTTGCATTATCGGATGATGCACGGAAGACCGTGCTCTTCCAGCTGAATATCCAGTTCGATCATGTCATAGATTCCGTTCTCGATAAAATAAGAGAAAATGATGTCGGTCTTATCACAGGGCGACAGCGCATATCCGGCGCGGGCCAGAAGATCCTTTGTCTCGTCCAGATTCAGCCGTGCGCCGATGCACAGGCAGAGCGCCGTCATCTTCTGCGGATGATAATCCGGATGGTTCTTGATCTTGGAAAAGACCTTTTTATCGACGATGGCATTCTTGTAGACGGCCGCGTTGTCCAGATGCTTTTCCGCGATCAGATAGAGAAGATATTCCGAAAAGGAATCCGCGAGATGCTTCATCCGCTCCGAAAGCCTGCTCTCATGCCTTTCCGCAAACGCCTCCGTCAGAAAAACTTCCTCTTTTCGGTCCCGGCCCGGCCCGTCTTTTCGCCGGGATACCTCCCTGTGAAATATGCTGCCGCCTGATTCCGGAGATTCTTCCCGGAACGGCCGCGCCTCGTCCAAATACTCTTCCCGGATCCTTTTTCTCACATAATTCCGGTCAATGTAAGATTCCAGCGCCGCGTCCAGCCGCTTCCCGAGCTGCGTCGAGGAATCATCGAACACCACCAGATAAACCAGCATCTCGTTATTCAAAAGGAACGCATTTATCTCATCCACCGCGATCCGGACGCCCTCTTCCCGCGGATACCCGAAGGAACCGGTGGAAATAACGGGAAATGCGATGGACCGGATCCCATGCTCTCTCGCCATTTTCAGACTGTTCCGGTAACATGCGCGGAGCTTTTCCTCCTCCCCGCTTTTTCCGTCGATATAGAACGGGCTCACTGCATGAATGATATACTGCGCCTTCAGCCGGAATCCCGGTGTGATAAAAACGTCTCCCTCCGGTCTCTTTCCGATATGATCGATCCGGTATTGAAGAAGCTCCTCATATCCTGCCGCGTTATGGACAGCGGTGTCGCATCCCGCTCCGACCACCGGCGCCTCGCCGGCCGTGTTGACGATGGCGTCCGTGTCCATGCGCGTAATGTCATTGCGGACTATTTTCAGCGGCATATCCATTCCTCTTTTCTTCTTATGAGCGTTTTTTAAAGACAGATTCTTCAAAGACAGATATTCGTGTCTCCGTAGATCATCAGCCGGAGAATTCCGATCACTGCCAGATGAAGCGGATAATAGGCATAGAAAAACCATTTCATCCATGCCGCATTTCCCCGCGCGCCGTTATACATTTTCAAAATCGGATAAACCATGAGGACGCCGACCTGAACAAACGCATAGGTTTTGCTGACAAAGAAATACGACACCAGCGCATAGACAAACACCCACGGGATCATTTTCCGCATCTGACATTCCAGATTTCCTCTCTCCCGATACATCCCGAGAATCGCAAGGACCGCGATGCAGCTCCAGTCCGCCGGAAACGCGCTGAAGATCAGAACCGTCTGAAGAAGGTGCCTGATCCAGTTCTTCATCCGGTCCGCATGATCTTCCAGATACAAAACCACCACGGCGATGAAGAGCGGATACATGACACTCGTCCGGTTGAAAATACTGCCCTCAAACGGGTTCAGACTGATGCCGAACCCGAAACAGTAGGCAAAATGTGAGATCACGGCGAAAATTCCAAGCCGGAGGATATACTTCTTTACATCTTTGGTGTAGTGATATCCCTCGCACACGAAGAACCACATGATCGGCGCGGTCAGCCGTCCGATCAAATGCAGAAAGATCGGGACCGGCTCCGCCGGAAATCCGGGATAAAGCAGGTCCGATCCGTGGTCGACCGTCATCGCGAGGATCGCGATCAGTTTCAGGTAGTTGGAGGTGAAATAAGGTTTCAGGTTCATATCAGTTATCTTTCTCAGTTGTCAAAATCGTCATCCGATTCGAATTCTTTGTCCATATCGTCATCATCGAAATCCTCGGATTCATCGTCACATTCGTCCGAATCTCCGTCTTCGCTGCTGCCAAAGATTTCGTCCATTACCTGCATTCCAAATGCTGTCTCCATTGGGCTGATATTTCCGTCGCGATTCAAATCATTAAATCCAAAGTCAAATAACCCTTTTCTTTTCATAACAGACGCCCTCCTTAACCTTCTCCATTGTACACTCTGTCAATAGACTTTTCAAAGAAGTCGATTATAATAGTATCAGGAAAATGCTTTTTCATTATCCAAAAGTGTTTTGAACTGACAACGCAATCAATAAAGAATATTTGACCGACGAGGTCTCTCTGGTTATCCAGTGTGAGGTATGGTTAGCACCATACCTCTTTTTTTACATTTTCTAAATCAAACCGCTCCACCACGTCCTTCATCTCTCCGGTCAGCCTCTTCATCCCTTCTTCCTTCAGTTCTTCCGGAACACCGTAAAACGCTTCCGCAATGCTGCAGGCAATGCATGTGAGGGTATCGCAGTCGCCGCCGAGGGAGACCGCCGTGCGGATCACATCTTCAAAATCCTGTCCTTCCAGAAATGCCGTAATAGCCTCCGGCACGGTCTTTTGGCAGCTTTCCATGTGATGATAATCGGGCCGGATCTCATCACAAGTCCGGGACAGGTCATATCCGAATTCCCTCGTGACATATTCCCGGATCTCCTCTTTCGATGTGCCGGTCCTTGCGAGAAAGATGCAGGCGGCCGTTGCTTCTGCTCCCTTAATTCCTTCCGGATGGTTGTGCGTCACTTCCGCTGTCCACCGTGCCACTTCCCGCGTCCGCTCTATCGTTTCATAGAGCCAGCCCGCAGAGGATACCCGAATCGCGGAACCATTTCCCCAGGAATTATATGGTTTCGGATCATCCTCAAAGATCCAGTCAAAAAACTGGCTTCCATATCCGGCATACGGATACCGGTGTCCCCAGCGGCGCATGGAATAAATCAACAGGTTCTTCGCCTCCGCTTCGCCTGCATTTTTTCCTGCTTCCATCAGCGCATCGGCCACAGCGATGGTCATCACGGTATCGTCCGTATATTCCGATCCCCGGATAAAAAGCGGGCCAAAATCCTTCACCTTCGGTCCACGGTCAAACTCATACGGCGCGCCGATGATATCACCTAAGATTGCTCCGATCATCTTCTCTCCGACCTCCGTCTCCTGTAATCCTCCCGAATTCTCTCGCAGCACATCTCCATGCCCCGCTCCATTTCCTCACGGTCCCGGGATCTACGGACAGCGGACACGGTCTCGTCTAATACCTGATAATTCAGCCGTGTCCCCTCACGGTCGCAGTGATAATTTAATGCGCGATCTTTCCGAATCCCGAAGCGCCCGGCCACCTCGATCGCATCGATGTTCGCCCCCAAAAAGAGAAACTCCCAACCGTACTCTTCTTTTTCTAGTACGACCATCCGCTTTACATCTTCATAGGAGTAATGCCTGCTGGAATTCTCCATTCCGTCCGTCGTGATGATGAAAATGGTCTTCTCCGGGCGGTCATCTTCCCTCGCATACCGGTGAACGGTCTCGATGTGATGGATGGCGCCGCCGATCGCATCCAGCAGCGCGGTACAGCCTCTGGCATAATACTGCCGGTCGTTCATCGGCTCAACGCGGTTAACCGATACCCGGTCATACAGGACCTCGGTCCGGTCATCAAACAGGACGGCGGAAATGTATGCTTCCCCCTCTTCTTTCTG
This sequence comes from [Clostridium] aminophilum, assembly GCF_900101295.1. Lineage (GTDB taxonomy): Bacteria > Bacillota > Clostridia > Lachnospirales > Lachnospiraceae > Clostridium_R > Clostridium_R aminophilum_A. The sequence goes on from NZ_FOIL01000050.1 coordinate 19,104, forward strand.
CTGCCGCTCGATCAGGGAATTAAATCCTCCGATGGTATCCTGTTCCAGGCCCCGCATGGATCCGCTTCGATCCAGGATAAATACTACTTCCGTTAATCCTTTCCGCATAATCAAGTCTCCTTTCTGATGCCTCATACTGACATAAGATCAAAATCCGCAATCGGACTTTCGTTCCTCTTCCACCACTCAGGTGATCGCTACTGAAGTTGCCCTCATTATACGGAACCGGAATCGAGTAGGAGGCGGTGACTAACCGCCGTCCTCTCACAGCACCGTACGTACCGTTCGGTATACGGCGCTTTCAATAGTTGACGTGCACAGAC
>NZ_FOIL01000081.1 GCF_900101295.1 [Clostridium] aminophilum
ATAACGGAGACAAGGTTTAACTCCGGCGGGGGTACAGCCTCCGGGGAGCCATGAAAGAATTGTAGTATTTCCTGCTTTGCGGGTGGACCGGTGGATCCGGTCCACCTTTTTTTCATAGGAAATTTCTACGAAATTCCCTATGAAAAAAACGCTCCGCGAGGATGCGCACGCCGCTGGAAGGAAATTCACTAAGCTCGAGAAAACCTCGCTAAGTGAATTTCCATGGCACGCACTAAGCTCGAAAAGACCAGCCGCAGCACGCTATTTCACTAAGCGGCAAAGCCGCTAAGTGAAATATGTGTCGCTAAGTGCTTCGCCAAGGAAGCTGTCACCTAACGGCGACCAGCGGACTTTGTTCTTTGTAATGAATTTTTAAGCATTTACGGGACTTTCGTTGAAAATTCTTCTTTAAAAAGCGATGGCAAGAGTTTATAATATATTCGGTTTAGTCTGTGAAATATTATAGTAAGCGCAGAAAGAATTGCGTTCATGTATATTTGTTTTCGTTTAGGAGGATGAGAAAGATGATGTCCAATGATATCGGAATTGACCTGGGCACCGCCAGCATTCTTGTATATATTAAGGGTAAGGGCGTTGTACTGAAAGAGCCGTCCGTTGTGGCGATCGATCGCGAGACCAACAAGATCATGGCGATCGGTGAAGAGGCCCGCCTGATGATCGGAAGAACACCGGGCAATATCGTAGCGGTTCGTCCGCTGCGGAAGGGCGTTATTTCGGATTACACGGTAACCGAGAAGATGATGAAGTATTTCATAACCAAGTCGGTTGGAAAGAGAACGCTCCGCAAACCGAGAATCTGCGTCTGCATTCCGAGCAATGCGACCGAGGTGGAGCGAAAGGCCGTTGAGGATGCGACCTATCAGGCCGGCGCGCGTGATGTATCGATCATTGAGGAGCCGGTTGCCGCTGCGATCGGAGCGGGAATCGATATCGCGAAGGCGTGCGGAAATATGATCGTCGACATCGGAGGCGGTACCAGCGATATCGCGGTTATCTCCCTGGGCGGCACGGTAGTCAGCACCTCCATCAAAGTGGCCGGAGACGACTTCGACGAGGCGCTGGTGCGTTACATGAGAAAGAAGCACAACCTTCTGATCGGTGAGAGAACCGCAGAGGAGATCAAGATCAATATCGGTGCGGCATTCCGCAGACCGGAAGTGATCACGATGGAGGTTCGCGGAAGAAACCTTGTCACCGGTCTTCCGAAGACGATTATGGTAACCTCCGACGAGACACTGGAGGCACTGAGCGAGCCGGCAATGCAGATTGTCGATGCCGTACACAATGTCCTTGAGAGAACTCCGCCGGAGCTTGCGGCTGATATCTTTGAGCGCGGCATCGTGATGACGGGCGGAGGATCTCTTCTGAACGGTCTGGATCAGCTGATCTTTGAGAAGACGGGCATCAACACGATGATCGCCGACGATCCGCTGACTGCGGTTGCCATCGGAACCGGAAAGTATATCGAGTTCCTCCACGGCGATCCGCACTCCAAGAGAGATTTTTGATCGTAACATCAGATAAGTTGTAATTTACAGGGAAAATGTCCCCTTGCCGGATCTTTTACAAGAGGTCTGGCGTGGCCGGAGACATTTTCCCTTCGTTTGTCTTTTGGGAGGCAGTCCCGGGAAAGTTGGGAGCAGACATGGCGCAGGTGAAGGGTTACATCGAAAAGATTAAATTCCGGAATGAGGAGAACGGATATACGGTCATGAGCGTATCCGGCGCGGACGACGGGGAGGAATATATTCTTGTGGGAACATTTTCCTATCTGTCGGAAGGCGAGATGATCGACGCTTCCGGTTCGATGACCGTGCATCCGGTATACGGCGAACAGCTTCAGGTGGAACACTACGAGATCCTGGCGCCGGAAGATACGGTCTCGATGGAAAAGTATCTGGCGTCCGGCGCGATCAAGGGGATCGGAGCGGCGCTTGCCAAGCGTATCGTTAAAAAATTCAGGCAGGATACGTTCCGGATCATGGAGGAAGAGCCGGAGCGTCTCGCGGAGATCAAAGGCATCAGCGAGCGGATGGCGATGGAGATCTCCGATCAGGTCGAGGAGAAAAAGGAAATGCGGCAGGCCATGATGTTCCTGCAGGGATACGGCATTTCCATGAATCTCGCGGTGAAGATCTATAAAGAATACGGCCCGATGGTTTACACGGTTCTGCAGAAGAATCCGTATAAACTCGCCGATGATATCAGCGGTGTGGGGTTCCGCATGGCGGATGAGATCGCGGCGAAGGCCGGCATCGCCGTGGATTCTGATTTCCGGATCTGCAGCGGCATTCTGTACACGCTGGTGCAGGCTTCGGTGAACGGAAATACGTGTCTGCCGGAGACGGAACTGCGTGCGCAGGCGGCTGAGATTCTCGGCGTGGACGCGGACCTGATCGACAAACATCTGATGGATATGCAGATCGACAAGCGGATTGTGGTCAAACTCCGCCCAGACGGGGAGCGCATGGTCTATGCATCGCGCTTTTACTATATGGAAAACGGTATCGCGGGGATGCTGCATGACCTGAATATTTCCGGAAACGAACCGGAGGAGGAGATCCGGAAGAACCTGGCGATCATTCAGGAACGGGACGGAATCACGCTGGATGAACTTCAGATTCAGGCGGTGGTTCAGGCGGTAAACCGGGGCCTTCTCGTGATCACGGGCGGACCGGGAACCGGTAAGACGACAACCATCAATGCGATCATCAGTTATTTTGAACAGGGGGACATGAAGATTCTCCTGGCGGCGCCGACGGGACGCGCGGCAAAGCGGATGACGGAGGCAACCGGACGGGAGGCGAAGACCATTCACCGCCTTTTAGAGATCAGCGGCATTCCGGACGAGGAAGACCGGATCAATCAGGCGCTGGAAGGCCGGAGTACCATGCATTTTGAAAAGGATGAGGACAACCCTCTCGAGGCCGATGCTGTTATCATCGATGAGATGTCGATGGTGGACGTCGCGCTCATGCATTCCCTGCTGAAGGCGGTCAGCGTCGGCACGAGACTGATTCTGGTGGGCGATGTCGACCAGCTGCCGAGCGTCGGACCGGGCAATGTCCTGCGCGATATCATTGGCTCCGCCTGCGTGCCGGTTGTGCGGCTGACACACATTTTCCGGCAGGCGGCCAAGAGCGATATCATTGTGAATGCCCATAAGATCAACGAGGGGCAGCCGGTAGACCTCGGAAAACGAAGCGAGGATTTCCTTTTCCTGAAGCGGGCGGACGCCAATGCGATCATCAACTGTATGATCACGCTGGTGAGGGATAAGCTTCCGGAGTACGTCAAAAGCGGCGTCTACGATGTGCAGATTATGACGCCGATGCGGAAAGGGGCGCTGGGCGTGGAGCGATTGAACCGCATTTTCCAGCAGTACCTGAATCCGGCGTCACCGGACAAGCGGGAAAAAGAGATGGGCGATGTCCTTTACCGCGAAGGCGACAAGGTCATGCAGATCAAGAACAATTACCAGATCGAGTGGAAACGGCGCGGCCGGGGCGGCGTGATTCTGGATGAGGGAACCGGAATTTTCAACGGTGATATGGGAATTATCCGGGAGATCAATCTGCCGGCCGAGCTGATCACGGTGGAGTTTGATGAAGGACATCTGGTGGAATACGCTTTCGGCGATCTGGATCAGCTGGAGCATGCCTACGCGATCACGATTCACAAGTCGCAGGGAAGCGAGTACCCGGCGGTGGTTGTGCCGGTATTGTCGGGACCCCGGGTGCTGATGACGAGGAACCTGATCTACACGGCGGTGACGAGGGCGAGATCCTGCGTGTGCATCGTGGGACTTCCGGACGCGTTTGCCTCCATGGCAGAGAATGCGATGGAGCAGAAGCGGTATTCCGGTCTGAAAGACCGGATCATGGAGATCTGCCTGTGACGGAAAAAGCCGGAACAGCAAATCTGGAAAAATGTGAGTGCGGCAGATTGTGAGCGCAGCAGATTGCGAGTGCGGCAGATTGTGAGCGCAGCAGATTGCGAATGCGGCAGATTGCGAATGCGGCAGATTATGAATACGACTGATTGTGAATGCGGCAGACTGTGAGTGGGATAGACCGTGAAATACGGGGGAAGGAGCGGATCGGCGTGGACTGGAAAGAAGAACTGACAGGGCTGGTGTTTCCCAGACGATGCCCGATCTGCGATGATATCGTGCGCCCGAGAGGCGAACTCATCTGCCCCGAATGCCGGTCCGCCATCTCCTTTGTCCGGGAGCCTTGCTGTAAGAAATGCGGCAAAGCACTGGATGATCCGGGCCGGGAGTACTGCGGAGACTGTCTGCGGCACACCAGGTCCTTTGAGGCGGGGATTTCCCTGCTGAATTATGAGGGGCCGGCAGCGGATTCCATTGCGCGGATCAAATATCACAACAAAAGGGAATATCTGGATTTTTATGCGGATGAGGCGGTAAAGCGGTGCGGAAGACGAATCACGGAGATCCGGCCGGATGTGCTGATTCCGGTCCCGGTTCACCCGGCGAGACTCCGGAAGCGAGGCTTCAATCAGGCGGAGATTCTGGCGGACCGGCTGGGGAAGCGGCTGGAGATTCCGGTGGAAACAAAGCTTCTTCGGCGAAACCGGAAGACGGTTCCGAATAAGAATCTTACGCCCCGGGAGAGACTGAAAAACCTGACGGCGGCATTTTCCGCAGATCCGGTGCTGGCGGAAGCCATGCGGCGTGACGGTGTGAGGCGGATCCTGATCGTGGATGACATCTACACGACCGGCGCGACGGTGGAGGCGTGCTGCCGGGTTCTGCATCACGCGGGATTTGAAAAAGCGTGGTTCTTTACGATAGGAATCGGGCACGGAACGTGATAGAATTAGTAGCGTGATCTGACGGATACAGGCTTTGCCGGAATGGCGCTGAATGCAGGGACAGATGATGACCGGCGGCGCCGGGACGGCGAAAAACGGCGTTTCCCATCATCGGAAGGCAGAAACGGGATGTGCATAACCGGGACAAAGATGAGGATCTGCGGGCGTTTTGAACGCTTAGAAAAGACAGGAAGAGGAGAGGAAACATGGTTAAGGAATTGAATTACATGCTGCAGGAAGAGGACTTTCGGAACTGGTTTCACTGGAATGTGGCCCACAACTCCAGCAAGACCAGAAAATACGTCGGATATGTGCTCAGCGCCGGTGTGGCGGCAATTCTTCTGATTCAGGGATATATGTCCGCCGGTCTGAATTTTCAAAAGCTTCTGCCGACGATCCTTCTGGCCGTTGGCGTTATCTTTGTGATGGGATACACCTCATCGGATCGGGCGGTTGAGAGAGCGCTCTGGAAGCGGAGCGGACTGCAGCGGATGAAGAATTTCAATGCGTTTCCGCATGTTCATTTTGTTGCGGATGAGAAGAGAATTACCATTACCACTGAGGCACAGCAGGCGATCAATCAGGATGCGACTCATCAGGTGATCAGCTACTCCCAGCTCAGCGGGGTCGAGATGATCGACCGGCTTATTCTGATCAAGCAGCCGAAACAGATTCAGTTTGTGGCTCGCAGCGCATTTGAGAGCCAGGAGGAGGAGGCGGAGTTCATCCGTTTTATCGAGGAGCGAATTGCCGACGCGAAGGAGCATCCGGAAGAGTATACACCGGAGGCGACACCGGAGGAGATCGAGGAAGAAGAGGCCAGAAAGGCGGAGCGTGAGGAAAATGCCGCAGCAATCGCGGCAAACCCGGCTGCAGATGACGGCGACCGCAGCGTTGCGGAAGAAGACATCCATCGTGTGGATACCTCAAACATGGGAACGCTCGGAAAGATTGCGCACATGGTTGCGGCGGATGCGGACATGGATACGGATTCCGATGCAGCGGAAGAATGCACAGATAAATCGGAAGACACTGCGAGCGAAATGCCCGAAAATGCAGATTTACGGGAAGATAATACGGAACTGATGGGAAATAAAACGGAATCAAGTGCGGAATAAGCAAAATAATCCGCGAAAATTGAGACGATAAAACCAAAAAGATCAAAGGAATCATTCCGAAACAGAACAACAGCGTTGAGAAACCGGATGACAGCCGCAGGAAACAAAAGAATCCGCAGTCAATGCGGAAAGCGATTATAGAAAAAAACAGGAAAAGCGGAAAGCAAATACGGAAAAAATGGAAGAAAGGACGCGTGGAAGTATGGAGGAATATCGAATCGCAGTGATTCCGGGTGACGGAATCGGACCGGAAGTGATGGACGAAGCGGTACGGACACTGAACGCTGCGGCAAAAAAAGACGGAACCTTTTCATTTCACTTTGATACCTTCCCGTGGGGATGTGAGTATTATCTGAAGAATGGTGAAATGATGCCGGCGGATGCACTCGATACGCTGAAAGCATACGACGCCATTCTTCTCGGTGCGGTCGGATTCCCTGGGGTGCCGGATCACATTTCCCTCCGGGATCTTCTGCTGAAGATCCGTCACGGATTTGACGAGTACATCAATGTCCGCCCGGTGAAACTTCTTCCGGGAGCTCCCTGCCCGCTGGCGGGAGCAAAGCCGGAAGACATCGATATGATCTTTATCCGTGAGAACAGTGAGGGCGAGTATTACGGAACCGGTTCCTGGCTGTACAGGGATACGCCGCAGGAAGTGGTCATTCAGGACAGCGTCTTCTCCAGAAAAGGCTGCGAGCGAGTGATCCGCTATGCGTTCGATCTCGCGAGAAAAGAGAAGAAATCTCTGACCAGCATCAGCAAGGGCAATGCACTGAATTATTCCATGGTCTTCTGGGATCAGATCTTCGAGGAGGTCGGAAAAGATTATCCGGATGTCGAGAAGAAGCATCTTCTGGTGGATGCTGCTTCGATGTTTATGGTAAAGGATCCGAAGCGCTTCGGCATTGTGGTGACGTCGAATCTCTTTGGCGATATCCTGACCGATCTCGGCGCTGCAATCTCCGGCGGAATGGGGCTTGCAGCCGGCGCGAACCTCAACCCGGACCGCACCTTCCCGTCGATGTTTGAGCCGATTCACGGCTCCGCACCGGATATTGCGGGACAGGGCATCGCAAACCCGCTCGCTTCCGTATGGTCGGCCGCGCAGCTTCTGGAATTTTTGGGACATAAGGATCAGGCCGATCGGGCTCTTGAAGCAATCGCGACGCTTCTTCGCGAGCACCGGGATCTGACACCGGATATGGGAGGAACCGCCTCCACATCCGAGTGCGGAAAAGCGATCGAGGCGCTGATGCTCGCGTAAGGGAAATGCTGATGAAAGCATTTCCCGGGCCGGATTTTCGCTGCGAAGCAGCAATTTCCTTTGAGAATCCGTGCCGTCTGCCGTAGGTTTTCCGGAATTACTGACATGGTCCCTGATTTCTGAGAAACTTACGTAGCAACAGGAGGAATATTTTGCAGACAATAGAAATGATCGATGACGGACGGATCATCCCGGAGACGGCGGATGATCTGATCGCCCTCGTTCACTGTTTTATGGATTTCGGAGAGACACTGCTCCTTTGCGGAGCGGAGATCAGCCGGGTGGAAGACACCATCATGCGCCTCGGACAGGCGTACGGTGCTCTCCGAACCAATATTTTTGCGATTTCTTCGAATATTACGGTGACACTGCAGTATCCGGGGAATCTTGAGATGACGAGAACCCGGCGGATTCTGACCGGATGCTCGACAGATTTTACCAAGCTGGAAGAACTGAATGAACTGAGTCGAAGATGCTGCCGAAATCCGATTCCGGCGGCCGTGCTTCACAGGGAAGTGGCAAAGATCCGGGAGGAAAAGGCACCGGCGGCCGGATTCTATGCCGGGAGTGTTCTGGGAGCGGCGGCATTTGCCCTGTTTTTCGGCGGTGACCTGAATGATGCGGCTGCGACAGCCGTCGCCGGTCTCCTGATTGCGTGGATGCAGCGGAAACTGACCTCGCTGTTTCCGAACAGCATGGCGTTCCATCTGACGGCCTCTCTGGTGAGTGGCGTTCTGATCTGCCTGTTTGGAAAAGCGGCGCGGTTTCATGTGGATATGATTACGATCGGCGCGATTATGCTGCTGATCCCGGGAATGGCGATCACAAATGCCGTGCGCGATATTCTGGTGGGGGATACGCTCGCCGGAGTGCTGCGGATTATCGAGTGCCTTCTGATCGCGGGATCTCTGGCGTGCGGGTTTATGTTTGCGATGGTATTGACGGGAGGAATGTGATGGAGTGTTTTGAAGTGACACAGTTGTTTACGGCATTCCTTGCTTCCCTCGGCTTTGCGATGCTGTATCGCCTGAGAAAGGGTCTCCTCCTTGCGGCTGCGGTCGGCGGTTTGATCGACTGGGCGTCGTATCTTTTCGGAGTTCATCTCGGATGGGATCTCTTTTTTGCAAGTTTTGCCGCTTCGGCGGCGACAGAACTGTATTCGGAGATTGCGGCGCGGCGTCTTCACACCCCGGCGACGATCATCTATGTTCCGGGAATGATTCCGCTGGTTCCGGGCGGAAGCCTGTATCACGCAATGGAAGCCGTCGTGGTGGGTGATGCCGCAGCTGCGGCGGATTATGCCAACAAGACGCTTCAGTGCTCTCTGGCCATTGCCGCCGGACTTGCGCTCATCTGGTCGGTGATGGAATTTCACCGGAATGTGGTGAGATCGAGAAGACATGAGGTGTTCAGCGGAAGGTACTGATTTGGATTGTGCCAAAAGAGCGCAGGAGAACCGGCAATATGGATGAAACAAAGAACGGTTATCGATCCGGCAAAAAAAGGATACACATAAAACCTCCGGCGGACAGTATTGTCTGCCGGAGGTTTTTGGTGCGCCCGGCGGGCGCACGTTCTAAGGGGTGAAAGTCCCTGATCCGCCCGGCAGTGGGAAGGATGCAGCCAGAGGCAAGGGCTCCACCGTGAGGTGTGGGTCTGAAGGAAGCCCGAGGCAAAGCGCTGGCCTGACGAACAGGAATCCCGAACAGGCTGTGAAGCGTGGATGAGGCTGCCAAACAAGCCAAAGTCCAAAAACTGCACGGAACGCCAACAGTAGACGGGACAGGTATAAGTGTGAAAGAACGTGTGGGTACCCGGGGAGATCTCACGGACGCGGCAAAGACGATACAACATTCGCCGCCGCGGAGTAAAGCTTGCCGTGA
>NZ_FOIL01000055.1 GCF_900101295.1 [Clostridium] aminophilum
TCTTCTTTTCTGCAGTTCTTCTTTTCTGCAGTTCTTCTTTTCCGCAATTTTTCTTTTCCGCAGTCTTTCTTTTCCGGATCATGATCTTCTGCGGACTATGCTCCTGTTTTTATCCATTTCTTCCTGTGCTCTGCACATTCAGGCTTTCAGGCAATAAACCGCATATTCCTGAAAAAGTTCAAATCCGTGGCTCTGCGCCATACGCATCGAGGGTGTATTCTTGGCGTCCCAGTGCACGGTGAGTTTCCTCTCTGCGCAGTCATTCAGCATTTCCGCTACACAACGGTCGGCCAGACCTCTTCTCCGGTGTGCCTCCGAGGTGGTGACATCCAGCTCCACATTTTCTCCGAGAGACAGATGACTGGACACCGAACAGACGATGTCTTTCCCGTGCCAGATCACAAATCCGGACCCGCGTCGGGAAAAATCCTCATAACTCTGATAGAACGATCCGTGCCGGTACGGCTTCCGTGCAAATGCCTCCTCGTCAAAGGGCCGAAGCCGGTATTCGGACGGAAGCGGAGATACCTCCTTCACCGATTTACCGCGCAGAGGCTTCATCAGCCGTCGAAGGCAGACCGTTTCAAGATTCGGCTGCTTCCTCAGAAACCGGGCCCATTCTTCCGTCATGCATACAAGGGATTTCCCGCAAAACAGGTCGGGCCGGTCTTCAAAGAGCTCTGCGTCCGGCAGTCCGCAAAGATATGTAAAATATGCATGATAGATACTTCCTGTCCCATACTGCACACTGATTCCGTACTCTCCCGCTTTTCCTGCACGAAGAAACAATGTGTCCTTATGGAGAACGCCGCTGTCATCCCGATTCCATCGCTCAATCATATCCGCACCTCCAATATCTTTCGGTGTTTCATACCTTCTTGTCTCTATCTTACTCTATGCTGTATTTCAGTGCGAGAAAAAAGGGGATCCGATTAGAACAAAATCCGACGCTGGTCACCGCAAGATGGCATCTTACACTCAACGGCGTGCGCATCCCTGATTCCACCCGTTCTCAGACATGGATGATCAGGTTATTCATCCCGTAAAGTCCCGTATAGTGGATGTCTCTTGACAGTTTCATCATCATCCGGATCGCAAATCCGTTCTCCAGCGCAAATGCAATCGCGATGCGTGAAATGCCGTTCACATCCTCCATGGAATCAACGGAGAAGCAGAGTTCCTGCTCCGGCGCAGCGCCGAAGTGTTCCGGAAGCAGCATTTTCTCCCGGATAGTCTTCCCCGGCTGTCGCCGGATACAAACCCAGGCTGCCATGACAACCAGAAGATTGATCAGCGGTTTTGCCATCCATGCACCGTGGGATCCGACCGTGAGAAGCATGAACAGAGTCACCGGAACGGGGATGAGGAAGTCGAGGATTACGCCGTAAAATTTCACGTGTGTTTTTCTCTATGAAATGTAATTTTTTAAGGTTTTCAGGTATTTTTTCTGTTCTTCCGTAATCCTTCTACTTTCCACGCACTTCTGAATTGCCTTGTTATGAGTCCAGTCATCCAGCCTTTTCTTCTCAAGAAAGGGCAGTACGCTCTCATATTGTTTTGCAAGGGCTGTTGCAAAATACCAGGCGATCATCATGTTGACGTAGTACTCTTCTGATCGGATTCCGGCAACCATCTCCGGATATTGCGGATCATAGTCTTCATCCAGAAAATGCTCCATCAGCATTCCCACTCCGAATCTTATGGTATACGGCTTATCCGATGCGATCCACTCTTTTATATGCGCAAGAAGCACCGCTCTGTGCTTCTTAAACATCTTCGGAGACATCTGATCACAGGTAGCCCAGTTATCTACATAGGGGAGAAACTTCTCCAGTTCCTCCAGGCATTCATTCAGATCTTTTATCCCGGAGATAATAAAAGCATGCATCTGGTTTTCTTCAAAATACTTATGAGGCAGCTCCTTAAGAAATTCCTTATAATCTCCGGTCTTCAAACTATCTTTTGCCATATTCCTAAGCTCCGGAGTCCTCACCCCGACGATTGATTCGGGATTTAAGTTCGGAATGATCTTTATCTGCATATCGCGATACTTCATATCCTGAAGGTCGTACAATTTCTGATGCAAATCCGTTTTCTTCATGTTCTGTCATCTCCGTATTCTCTAAGACATTTTTTTTCTCTTCGATTTTATCATAAATCTTACTGCGGCATTCCTCTTTTGCTGTTCTTCTATTACATTCTCCGTTTATTCCAAGAACCAATCTCAATCAGATTTCCTTCCGGATCAGCAATATAGCAGGTTCTCTGGTCTCGCCTCCCGGCTCGGTCGGTGCTTCTCGCTTCGCGAGAGGTGTCCACTGGACACCCGCACCCCCATGGTTCAAGTTCCGGCTCTAAAACTGGAATTGCCCCGTTTTCTACCGCATTTTTGAATGCTGCATCAACCTCATAACATCAAGCCTCCTTTTCCATCATGCACTCTTCAAGCGTCAATACTTCACAGCCTTTATCAGCATAATACGCAAACATTTCATCAAGCTTTTTTAGATCATAACTCGTTACACAATCAGATATCACATGCACATTGTATCCTGCCTTTGCCAGGTTGTAGCTTGTTGATTTGACACAACCCGTTGCATCTGCACCGATGATGTAAAACTCGTCCATGTCATTTTTCTCAATAAACCCGGCAAATGTCTCACTTGTCAGAGCACTGGCTTTGCATTTTTCAAAAATGTTTTCTGACACGACTTTAAGCTCAGGAACCAATTCAGAGCCTTTGGTATCCGGCTTAAAGGTTCTTGTCTTTTCAGACAGATTGTAGTGCTTGATATAGATAACATGTATTTCATTTACCACTGCCCAATCGATTGCCTTGTTTACCTGTCCTATGATCTTTTGGTAATTCTTCGTAATGTCATTCTGAAGGTCTATCACGACCAACGCTTTGTTTTTCATTCCCGTTCTCCTTCATATTTTTTTGCTATTTCAGAGGTAATCTGATAGAGCTTTTCCCTGATCCGCTCCGGTTCCAGGACAGTCACCTTATCTCTGCATGAAAGCATCCAGGAAAGCAATCCCTCATCATCCGCATACTCATGTTCAAACAACAGGCTTCCGTCACCTTGTTCCATGAAGGAATCCACGCCATACTCTTCCACAAGCTGCCATTTCATCGAAGGATCAAACAATGCTTTCACCCGGTCTTTCGCAGGAAATACTTTCTCGCTTGACAGATCCGGCAGCGGAACCTCACGATTTCCTTCAAAGGAGGCTATATGCGTAATACTATCCATGCGATTCAGCTTAAATAGTCTGAAATCGTTTCTCATAAGACAGTAGCCATAAACATACCAGCTTGTCCATTTGAAAATCAGATAATAAGGCTCTATCTCCCTTTCCGTATCCCCGCCTGGAGAATAATACTTAAACCTGATGGTCTTCCTTAACCCGATTGCATCCTGTATGGTCTCTATCTTCGGAGCAAGCGATTCCCGATACCATGATGACAGATCAATCAGAATGGAATCCCTGCCGGTGATAAACTCAGAGGATCCCGCCTGGATTTTCTCCATAAGCTGCCCATAATAACTGCTTCCGCTCACGCTGTCCAAACTCCGAAGCCCAGCAAGGATCATCTGCATATCCTTTGATGTCAGGATTGTCCTGTCCATCCGGTAACCGTCCATAATGCTGATACCGCCGCCGGTTCCCTGCGCTGTTCGTATGGGAATCCCCGCCTTGCACAGATCCTCAATATCCCGGTTGATTGTCCTTCTCGATACCTCAAACCGTTCCGCCAGCTCCGGTGCCGTGGTTTTTTCTTCCTGCAGCAGCACGGACAGTATTCCGATCAGCCTGTCTATCTTCATTTCTCTCACGCTCCGTATGTATCATAGCGAATCTAACACGCCAACTGTATGTCATGTTTATTATAGCAATGAAACTTTTTTTCGCCAACAATCTCGCCGCAAGCTGCTCGATGTCGCGTTGGCCGTCAAATGTGCGTGCAAGCACGCCCGCATGACGGCTTTATCGCGCAAAAAACCGCCGACAGACTTAAAAAATCCATCAGCGGTCTCTTATAACTGCTTCAGTAGCAAAACCTGTCCCCGATATTCTTCCAGGATGCCATATCCAATCTCAGGATTACGGCCTGCCTCTATGCCCTTAAAACAGAGATCTCCGATATGTGTTCCGTCCGATTTCTCGATCATCCACATCGCATACCAGTCCCACTCTCCGGGATGAGCAAGGCAGCATTCCAGCATCTCACAATATGCTTTCTGTCACATCCGTGATACGATTCGTGTCATGCCCAGGAATATAGTGTTTTCATGTGTTTTTCACCGGCTTCAAGAATATCTTATCACTGATCTGCAGCAATACAAAGGCCAATACACACGCCAAAATGTGGCTTACAAGAAAAGCAAACCATATTCCCGACAGTCCGAATATATGCTTTAGCATCAAAGCTGGCAGCACCCTGAATATAATGTAATACGCAATAAGCAACAGCATAGCCTTCTCCGGTCTTCCAATTCCAGTAATATATCCCTGAATACAGCTTGTAAGCATATATAATACGTATCCGATGCTGACAATATGGAAGAACTCTGCAACGATAACGCCAACCTCTGCTCCCTGGCCGAAGCATCCGCTAAGTATGGGACTTGTGCAGATGACAAGGGCGCTTACCAAGCCAATCAGAACTCCCCCGGTAAGCATGGCTTTTTTACAATAATCACCGGCCCGGTCTATACGACCTGCGCCCTTACATTGACCGACTATAGAGGTAACAGCCATTGACATGGCATTGGTGGGCATAAACATAATAAGTTCAAGATTCCTTACCACTCCATATCCGGCAAGGGCTGTCAGTCCGAAGGGATTAACAAATGTAATCATAACCGCGGAACTTAATGCCGGCATAATAGACTGTATGGAAGTCGGAACACATAGCCTGCCCATGGTTTTTACATCCTCCCATGTCATTGCCTTAAAATCAAATGAGAACCATTTCTTTTTGTAATGATAAGCAAACGCGTATGCAAGGCAAACAAACTCCGATATCACTGTTGCTATGGCCACCCCATTGAATCCCCACCAGTTAATCATTATGGGATCAAGGATAGCATTAACTATCACCGTCATAAGCATTCCTTTCATCTGGAAAACCGAGTCTCCAAAGGCCCTGAATATGGATGTAAACTGCATATATAAAAAGAGCGCAACATTTCCAATAAGATAGAGCCTCAGATAAGAGACCGCTTCAGTAAGTACCTCTGCAGGCGTACCCATTGCTGTCAGAAGATACTCGGATGCAAGTTCTCCCACAAGGCATATCGCTCCGGAAAAAACCAGAGAAACTATCATAACAACGGCGGCTGCTCTTTTTACTCCCACTGTGTTCTTTGCTCCGACACGTTGGGCAATCATAACCGATACTCCGTTACCAACACCCATTGATAAGGAATTCATAATAAGGACAATAGCTGTACTTGCCGTAAGTGCAGACATACCTGCCTCCCCCAGGAGATTTCCTACCCACAGGCTGTCAACCATGCTGTATGCCATGGTAAGTGTCATGGCAAGCATAAGGGGTATAAAGAGCTTCATTAACGCTCTTGTTGTGTTTTCGTTTATAAAATCCACTTTACTTTTCATAAGTCTCTTCTACCTTCTTTACAAATTCTACTGCTGCCTTAAGCTCATCCTCATTGGGATTGGACTTATTCATTCCTCCGATTAACTTTAATGGTCCATATGTGTTAAAACCACGACATCCGTATGATCCAAGGCACTTGGCTCCCCGCTTTTCCACGACCTTCTTAATCTTAGCGGCAAAATCCTTATCGTTCTTTGCACAGGTATAGATAAAGAAAGTCCCCTTCCCCGCTGGAATCTGTTCTGCCACACGGCTTACCGAATCGTAAAACTTGGAATATGCTATCCCCGATGCAAAGCCCACCAGGTCATAATCCTCCCAGTTGAAATTCGAATCGACTCTTCCGGCCTCAATTAGTTCCGCCCGGCATTCTGCTGCCACGCGATCACATACCTTCTTTGTGTTTCCATGATGTTTGGATTCGTAGATAATGACTGTTTTCATATTGTTCTCCCTTTCTCTGAATGAATTTCATTCATTTTTATTTTTTATTTTTACCCCTGAAACAATGTATCAGGGGTTTGTCTTACAAATTCAGTATTTCAATTAATATATCCTGTATTCTTTTACCGCAATCCTTTTCGCTGCCATGCTCAAGCAACATTCCCAGCTGTCCGTATACAAAGAAATAGGATAGCGCATCGATATCCGATATGTTTATTTCACCGGCATCCCGGGCTTTCTCCAGCTCCTTCTTAATATGAGGTACCAGCTTAGCTGCTGTCTTTATCATAAGCTGATCATGCATCTTCTGACTTCCCTCACTATGGAAGAGACTATATAAAAGCTCGTTATCCTTCTCAGGCTCACGGTACTCTTTCAGACTTCCAGAAAATGACCGGATTTTCTCTTTCAAAGTTTTGCCCTTGCTGTCAAATCTCTTCAAGTTAGCTCTCACGATAATATCCGCATACTCTTCAACTGCTGCATCATATATCTCTTCTTTTGATGCGTAGTATCTGTAGCAAAGTCCCTGAGAGATTCCCAGTTCCCTTGCTATATCGGAAATCGTGGTCTTATCATATCCTTTTTGGGCAAATACCAAAAGAGCTCCCGATAGAATCTCCTGCTTTCTGGTGTCCGGGTCTTTTACGGTTCTCATGTACATCCTTCCTTACTGTGTTGCACTTTCTGCATATTAACACAGAAGTTTCAGGATGTCAATGAATTATATTCATTCATTTTGTCTGAGTTAAGTATTGTTCGCAATACGCATTTGCCTTTCAGAAATGAATAATTCTTTTCTTTCGTGCCTACGCCTTCCTTGCCAATAATCGCTATTATAGGCAAGTCAATAATTTCGTATTTAACCATTTGTCTTAGTCATATATCCTACAGTAATTCAAACTGTAATCTCTATCTGATTTCCCTCTACGCCGATAATACAGCTTTCATAATATCCGTCACCTGTTGTTCGAGGACCATTAATCACTTCATATCCATCTTCTCGAAATACTCTTGTCAGACGGTCAACCTCTTCAGCACTTCCAACCGAAAATGCTATATGAATATACCCTGTGCGATTGACTATCTTTGCTGAATCTTCCATAGAGGGCTTATTCATGATCTCAAGTCTTGCCCCGTCATCAAAAGTGATAAAGTATGATCTGAATCCTGTTAATTCATTATGATATCCATCATTTGACACCCCACCAAGATACTTTACGAAGAAATCTCGGGTTCCTTCCAAATCATTCACATACATAGCAATATGCTCTATCTTCATCTGTCCCCACCTCTTCTGCTGAACACAGCCATTTATAATACAATTCCAGCTGTACATCAAATGGCTCCGTAATCTATCATATCCCCATATAGATTATTTACTATTGCCGACGCTTCTTCTCTGCACTTATCAAGACTCCATTCTTCCACAAATGAAACAGGCAGAAGCATCCAATTCCCATCCACATTTCTTAGGCACTCTGTGACAACCTGATGCCTGATAAAGTTATCCAATGAATGGGTATTAAATTATCTTCAGTCAGTCTCTCTACTCTTATTTCCATACCGTTTTTATATTCATCAATAAATCCGCTCTACTTTATTCAAACTCTCTACAATTATTTCCGGTTCCGTTAAATGAATATAATGAGTGCTTTTCTTAGCCTGGATCCATATTGCTTTTTCCGAATATCCTAAATATACTTTCATGATCTCCTGCCATAATTGTTCGATCCTAACAGCAAAAGGCCGGCTATTTCTGCCAAATTCCATATTTTCCTTAATTGCTTCCTCTGATGAATGAGTTACGAGAATGATCGGAATATCCGGATAATTATCCTTTGATACCATATTACTTAAAACCGCATCATCGTGTGCTAACCTATATTCTTCCCTGCATGTACGCAGATGTGTAATATTTACAAGTGAATTCAGGATATCCTCTTTTTGCTCCTCGGAAAAACTGGCGTAATAAAAAGGCGGTGCTTGACACATTGCTTTCTTTACAAGGCCCTTCATCCCAAACTTAGTAAGTGTTTCTAAAACATTAAAGTTTTTGCTCTTATCTGCTCCGGATTTCTTTAACTCCTTAGCAGTTAATTCCTTCTTAAATCTATTATCCTCTATAGATAATGGGTCCAAAAGAATAAGGCCCTTTACTATCTCCGGATAGATACCGCAGAATTCGGCGGCATACAGTCCCCCCTGCGAATGTCCTATTACCACCAATTTTTCATAATGCGGAATTTCATCCAGGAGATTCATTAATTCTTTAGCAATATTCATAGGCGTTCTTGCTTTATCACTCTTGTCACTGTGATTGATACCGGCCCTTTCATAGACAAGCACACCATGATCCTCACTGAGCTTTCTTGCAAGCGATTCCCATTCAGCTATACATGCCCCAAGTCCCATTTCTATTACAATATCTACAGTTTTATTTCCAAAGATCTTATAGTTATTCATTAAATATCCTCTTTTTTGTTTACCTCCCAAAAACCACTTTATATGTGGGGATGCACATTGCCTGAACATACAGTACCCCTAAATACCTCTCAACCTCCTTGAACCTGTAGTTTTACTGTCATTTCCTGTTCAAATCTGTCCTATCCAAACAGCATATCTGCTGCCTTCTCCAGTTCTCTTCTTTCCTGCGTATCATCGTATCTGCTTTCTTTGTCATCAATGCCCTTTACCGGATCAATCGAAAACAGGCCATCACGATTGCAGTAAAAGAAGATTCTTCTGACTCCCCTTATCTTAAATCTTGCTTCAGCGTTCCCTTCCGGATAGAGCGTGCGCATCTGCATATCATCGGATGAAGCCGCCGCCACAAAAGAAATATAATGATCCTTTGTCATGCTGTGGTCGATCCGCACATAATACTCATCCTCAACACGCTCGATGAATATCATATGATGCTCATCTGTCTGTTCCGCCTCTAAAGGCATAAGCTGGATGCCGTGACAATGAATCGCCGCTTCGCCCATGCTGTGTATTACATTCCCACAGACCGGGCAGACATAAAACTTTGACCGCAGCATATTTGCCGATACGTTCGCATTATGAATGGTATTGCCGGATATCAGCTCCGTCACCGAAATGCTGAATGCCTCCGCAATAGGCTCCAGCAGGGTAATATCTGGAAGCCCTCTCGAAGTTTCCCATTTTGAAACACTTTTATCGCTTACTCCCAGCTTTTCCGCCAGCTGAAGCTGTGTCATCCTGTTCTTTTCCCGCAGTTCCTTAATCACTGCGCCTGTAACATATTGGTTCATATTCGTTTTCACCTCCATGCACAGATTGTAAATCCGTTTTTCTGATAACGGTACCTACGGAAAGTAGAGTCAAACGGAATGTCTTTCGGTTTTGCTTATTATCAGCCCGACAAATTTGAATTTGCTATCGTAACTGCTTGATTTCATTTTGTAGATTTGCAAGAAACCTACCTGCATGGGCACCATCCATCTGTGTATGATGGAATTGAAATGATATCAGCAGATAATATCGAAACAGCTTTTTTCTGTACCTTCCCCATATCATGAAGGGATTATTGAAAATACCGCTGTTCATACCGACCGCACCGTCGATTTCCGTATCGATGATCGCCGATGTACCAATGACCATGTTTTCTTCCGATAAGTCTCTATCGGTACTGCTTTCGGCAACCTGAGCGGTGTATTTCAGATATTCCTGATTAAATGCACTCAGATCTGCTGACTGACTGATATCACAGGAACTTACTTCATTGTTTTTGTTTTTAACGATCGTATTAACGGCAAGCGCATCGTACTGGATCAGTTTGTCCCCGACAGGAAGAATATAAAACTCTTTTATCGGTGCAGCCGCCATGCCTATGCAGTAATCCAGCAGCATATTAAATTTCAAATGCTTCTTTTTACTGCATCTCACGAGATTCGTAACATCCATGGTCTTAAATACAGTGACCATTGGATTGGGTGCTTTCATCCATAATTCATAGGCCGTAGCCCTCGTTGTATCCTGTGGTTTTATTTCTTTTGCCATTTTGTCCTCACAAACGAATATTTGCTTCACTCCTTGTGCTTGTAAAAAGCTCATACCGTTTTCCGGGATAAAACTTCTCTTTCATTGTGAATCCTCCTTGCGGTAAAGCTCTCTTTACTACGATTAAATCCGTTTGATCAATCCTCTCTCATGTATACCTTACAAAAATGCCGTAAATGTTTTTCGATGTATTCCATACATTCTTCCTCATATTGCGGCTGCCTGTCCGACCTTGCAATCTGCAGAACAGCAGGCGCGGTAAGTTCTACCGCAAGCAGTTCCGGATCATCATTTTTGACGATACCCTCATCCATCATACCTTTGATGATCTTTGCAAACATCCTCTGTATTCCGTCCAGCTGATGCCTGGTCGTAACCTCGGAAATCCTTTCATTTCTGAACTGTTCCTGAACAAGAAGCATCCGCGTTTTACGGATTACGGGATCCCGCATCGTAAATGAGATTCTTTCCATCGTCACCTTTATAAACTCTTCCCGGCTCTGAGGCAGTTTCCCGATATGCTTCTCCGATCCGAAGTACTCCTCATAACGTTCCTCAGCCGCATCTATCAGGGCATTTAGAATTTCTTCCTTCCCCTTATAGTGCTTATAGAGGGAAGGTCCCTTGATGCCGACACGTTCAGCAATCAGATCTACGCCGGTTCCGTCATATCCGTTCTCAGCAAACAGCGTTAATGCTTCATCCAGTATTCTTTGCTTTGTTGACATGATATTCTCCCAATCTCCGCTAACGAAAGTTAGCCTTATTGTAGCTATAAATCGTTAGCTTATCAAGTTTTTTCTCCGGAAACGCAATAAAAGAGCCGATTGCTCGACTCTTCATAAGAGAATTCGTACTTTTGGGATAGAACATAGATATCATAAAAATCCTTATATCTGCTGTTCAGATAACCGTTATGTATGATGGCTTCCAGTTTCTCCGCGATGGATGATTCCAGAGAGTAGGCGTTTACTCTCGGCGGATCCATATCAAGTATGACAGGGAAGTCCATTTTCACTGCATCAGGATAGATCACATCCCCAAATCCGATATCTATGCCGACCGGAATCTTTGTCCGATCAAGATATCCAACAGCTGAGATGTGAAGACCGTGATATTCCTTAAACTCTGTTATGTCCTCCACAGTTATGGAGTCCGTGTCAAATACAAGTGCATCATCAATATCAAGAGAGAGAATTTCCCGGAATACGTTCTTCATTTCCTCCCCGCTATTGGATATACGCCTTGCAAGCAAATCCACATCTGTAGTTGCCCGTTCATACCTGCGATCAAATACCGCATACAAGAAGATTCCGCCCTTCAAAACAAATTGTTCCGCATATTTGGACACGGAAATGCGGTAGATTGTCCTTTCCAGCCCATAATATGTAAGAGCTTCCTGAAAAGTGCAGCCGTCTTTTACTGCGAAGTTCTTAAGCCTCGCTTTTACTGAATCAGCATTCATTACACAAGTACCTCCAGATACGTTCTTACGATTTTCTCACAGCGCAGGCGTTTGGCATAGGCATAAAGTCTGTCAATCTGCCTGTCCCTGCGCTTCAGATAATTCCTAAGCACCTCAGATGTTTCCTCAATCCCGATCTTGTTCCTGTAGTAAATGATATCGACCACGGTTTTCTCGATATCGAAGATGTGGAAGCAGTTATCGCCATCCCTGACTTCAGTTACTCCGAGATCCATCCGGGATGCATCAAAATAAAAAATCCTGATCTCCGGCCATTCTGGCAGTGTATTAACCTTTTTCTTCCTTTCAATAGCAACATCCACGGCATCAGGCAGAAAATTGGTAAGTTCGTAATACCGTGCTGCACTCATCAGGCATATAACACCATTCGGTACAAAAGCTTCTGCGCTGAAGAAGTCGTTTTCATCGCCCTTATAGGTTAGGTTCTCATAAGTGCTTCGATTTACCCGTGACAGTATGCCCTGCTCTTCAAGCTTGCCAATCTTGTAATATGAATAACCCATATCTTTTAGTTCAGCGGTTGTGATAAACTTCTTATTTACAGCGATTGCGTTCACATGAATCACCTCCGCCTATACTATACACTATTCAAAGGAATATTTTAACTAATTTCGGCAGTTATCTTTTTTAGCCGATTTTAATTAAAATTCATCCATATCATCCTGGCTTGCCAGCTGTGCATCAATCACCTTCTGTCCGCCCGAATTTTGACTTTCTCGTCCCCGTACTAATTAAGAGAACTGCAGAAAAGAACTGTATTACATTGCCCCAAAACTTTTTGATATAATAAATTATCTTTGAAGATATGTGGAGGATCAGACAACTATGCTTGTTAGTATGACGGATAGTAATCAGCTCAGGATATCAGGAAGGATCGATGCCGGCAATGCCGCGGAGCTTGAAAAACAGATGCTTGAAGAATGCCTGCCTGAGATGACCGCGCAGTGCGCGGACAAAGAGATAACGATAGATGCCTCAGGGCTTGAGTATATCTCATCTGCCGGCCTCAGGGTTCTTCTCAAATTCAAAAAGACGGCTGACAGGCCGGTGATCATAAATAATGTCAGCAGCGAAATATTTGATATTTTTGATGTGACCGGATTTGCCAGTATATTTGATGTACGCAAAAAGATGCGTGAGGTCGACGCAAGCGGATGCGAGATCATTGGCAGAGGAGGCAACGGTACGGTCTACAAGCTTGACGATGAGACCATACTTAAAGAATACCATGGGAATACAAGTCTTGAGGATATCTGCAAAGAAAAAGAATATGCCAAAACTTGCTTTGTCAATGGAATTTCAACAGCCATCTCCTATGATATCGTCAGGTGCGGAGAAAACTACGGAATCGTTTTCGAGATGATAAAGGCTGATACCGTTGCGGGAACCATCAGGAAGCATCCCGAGATGCTTGACGATCTGGCAGCAAAGATGGGAAGGCTCTTTAAGCAGATGCATGAAACGGAACTTCCGAACGGAGCGCTTCCGGATACTGCGGCGTTTTTAAAAGAGAAAATACGGCAGATGGGAAAGTACTATACACCCGCTGAACAGGAGCTGCTTTATAAACTTCTTGAGACTGCGGGAGAGAAAAAAGGAATAGTCCATGGGGATTTTCATACACAAAATGTCATGCTGCAGGATGGAGAGGTCGTCCTCATAGACATGGCAGACGTAAGCCTGGGCGCACCCCTGATCGATCTTGGTATCTCCTATTTTCTCTTTGTCGATGGAGCCAAAAGCAGACCCTGGGATGTTGAACGGTTCTTAGGAATAAGCCCTGAGCAGGCTCTGAGGATCTGGGATATAATGCTCAGAACATATTATGAAACAGATGATGAAGCTGTATTAAAAGAAAAGGAAGAACAGATCAGGCTGTTTTCCCTGTTCAAGGTCGCGCTCAACCCTGCGATCTGGCCCAATGCATCTGCCCAGGCGGTCGAAGCGTTTGTCAATACGGCGAGAGATCGTCTGTTTCCCCTGCTTGAAAAAAAATACTGATCCGGATCCTTATTTCAATTTGCTCTGGCTGCCGACAGAAACGCTTCGCTTATGACGGCATAGATAATATATGTGATGAGCGTTCCGAAGCATACATCGGATAAAAAGTGATTGGTCATGTGGATGCGGTTATAGGCATAGATCAGCACGAAGATGCAGGCTGCGAAAAAGCATATGTGATTCCTTCTGCTGCTCTTTCCTCTCGCTACATCAGAAAGCATGGGAAGCGAAAACATCATGCTGGCGATGGTCATGTTGCCGCTCGGCCACGATTTGAAGCTGTCATCGCTGCCTGCGAGGTTGGGGACCATCTGCCACCAGCTGCGGAACTGGCTAATCGGATCGTCCAAAGTGATCAGGTATTTATAACGGGGGCGCGAAGCGAGCTGCTTGAGCCAGGCGTTCACATTGTCTGCCGTTATTCCGGCGATAAGGATCGCTGCTCCGACGGCAATGAGTCTGTCGGGGTCGCTGTCGTCGAGCAGGCGTATCATCACAAACGGGACCCATAAATAAAGTACCGCCCAGAAAAGCCAGCTTAAGACTGACAGCATCGGAGAAGCCTCCCCGGGAACGTAGCCGAACAGTGCGCGGACGCTTTTGCCGTTATAGCTGTTGGAATAATACACAGCCATAAACAGGCTCAAAAAAAGCAAAGTATATGCCAGTGCGCGGTAACGATCCCCCTTTTTCTTGAGGCCCACAAATAAGCATGATCCTGCCGCAGGGTACAGGCAGTAGGAAAAGTATGATCCATATGTGGCGAAGAATGCGCCGAGTTCAGTCTTATTGGCAAGCATCTCGTTGATCCTGAAGTCATAAAACGAACCGATGATTATTCCAAGCAGACAGGTAGCCATGACGCCCAAAAAACAGGCGGCGGGCACCGCCATGATAGTTTTCCTTTTCATATTTTTGTCCTCCAGGCTCAAGCAGACAAGCTTGCTTGTCTATTTGAGCCGTCAATCAAAGTTTGAAAGTTTACTTTCAAACTTTCCCCATTCTTTGAACTGATTTATACCGGAAAGGTGTTAGAATTCTTCCCTTCGTTCTTGATGCGATAGTAATCTGCCATCTCCACATCAAGCGTAATATAGGACTCTTTCTTCTTGCTTTAGGTGTTGCTCAAGAGACATACCGTCTCGATATTCGCGGTCGACGGGAACATATCTACGCAGCAGGTCTTCTTCACGCGGTAGCCTGCCTTCTGAAGAATCTCAAGATCACGCGCAAGGCTTGTGGGCTTACAGGACACATAAACCATACGTTTTACGCCGAAGCCGATGATCTTATGGATCGCCTTCGGGTGAATGCCCTCTCTCGGCGGATCGAGAATGATGAGATCCGGCTTCTCGGTCAGCTCATCCACCACCTTCAGCACGTCTCCGGCGATAAAGTCACAGTTGGTCAGTCCGTTTAATCCGGCATTGATCTTTGCCGCTTCCACCGCCTCTTCCACGATCTCCACACCGGTCACATGCTCTGCCACCGGTGCAAGGATCTGGGCAATGGTGCCGGTGCCGCTGTAGAGATCAAAAATGGTCTTCGGAGCCACCTCTCCACCGTCCAGCGCGAACTCACGGACTTTTCCGTAGAGAACCTCCGCGCCTCTGGAATTGGTCTGGAAGAAAGAGAACGGAGAAATCTTGAAATGAAGTCCGAGGAGTTCTTCGGTGATATAGTCCTCACCGAACAGAACCGTCGTCCCCTCATCTTTCACCACATCTGCCGCTGAATCATTACAGGTGTGCAGGATTCCGCGAAGATCCGCGGAAAGATCCAGTCCCCGGAGTTCTTTCACATACTCATCCAGAAGCGCCTTTTCTTCCTCTTTGGCCATATTGGTCGATGTCACAAGATCCACCAGAAGCTGTGAAGTATTGGCAGTTCTTCTCACCAAAAGATGGCGGAGATAGCCGGTATGCTGCACTTTCTGATAGAATGGAATCTGTCTCTTCTCAAAGAATTCCTTGGTTGCGCGAAGTACCTTCCGAAAATCACCGTTGACGATACAGCACTGGTCTGTGGTGATAATGTCATAGAATCCGCCTCTTCTGTGATGGCCGAGGGCGAAAGGACCGTCCTTGCACTCGTCACCAAAGGTGTATTCCATCTTGTTGCGGTATTCGTGCTCATCCGGACTGGCATAAATTCCTTCAAAATGCAGTTCCGGACATACCGGCTCCAGCAAATGCAGAACCTGCTCTTTCTTGATCTCAAGCTGCTTTTCTTCCGGAACAGTCTGATAGACACAGCCGCCGCAGATGCCGAAATGCGGGCAGCGGACATCCGATGTCTCCAGATCGGACGGCTTCAGGACTTCATGGAGAAGACCTTCCATTTTTCCGCCGGAGCGGCGTTTCGTAAAACGAAAGCGCACGGTCTGTCCCGGGATCACATTTTTCACCCATACATATGCGGTATCTCCGCTCTCCGGAGTCCGTTCTTCTTCCGGAATGGTCACACGGACATATCCGCGGTTCGGAAACTCCACTTTCTCTACATATCCGTCATAGATATTTCCTTTTTTCATCGGTTTCATCCTTCCTGGTATTTTTCGCTGACTTCTTATCCGATATTTTTAAAACAGCCCGTTCACTGCATTCTTTTCAGAATTTACATGGAACCTGCGGACCGGTCTTTCCCAAATCCCCTTGTCCATTTTTCATCCTTTTGTTCAGGGCTGTACCTGTCGTTCTGCGGACTCTAACCATTCTATCAGAAATCCCTCTTTTCGCAAGAACGATCGAACCGGAATAAGCCCATGGGATGTTTTTTGCCATGGAATTTCCGGCGATATATCCTGAATCGAGTAGGAGGCGGTGACTAACCGCCGTCCTCTCACAGCACCGTACGTACCGTTCGGTATACGGCGCTTTCAATAGTTGACGTGCACAGA
>NZ_FOIL01000065.1 GCF_900101295.1 [Clostridium] aminophilum
TCCAAACCGAACCGTACTGTCGTCATCATCCTTTGGATACCGGATGATAAAATGTCCTACCACACTTCCCTTTTCATCAATTGCCGTAAGCGGAAAGAACCTTCCGCTTTCAATCTGTGGAGCATAATTCTCCTCGATATCATTTTCCGAAAGCGGAAACTTGTTAAATCTGTCTGCAGACCATCTGTAAAGTTCCTCCTCTGTCCGGAGCCATTTGCAGATTGCGACGGCATCTTCTCTTCTATACTCTCTTAATTCCATATCAGTCTACATCCTTTCCTCTATGCTTGGATACCCAATTCCTTTGTCAAAATGCACAAAATACTATGAAATCCATTGCAATGCCTGCATAATCACTTCAAAATTCGTCAGGTGAATATAATGTCCGCTATTATTGGCTCGCAGTAGAATTGACTGATCGGAAAAGGTTAGATATTCCTGCATCAACGACTGCCACAAATCTTCAACTTTAACTGCAAATTCCTTTGTGGTTTGTCCGAATTCCATGATTTCTTTTATTTCAAATTCACTTTCATGGGTTATGAGTACGATGGGGATCTTTGGAAAATCCCCTTTTTCTTTTAATTGACAGATTTCTTTTTCCTCATGCGCCAGGCGATATTCCTCTAAAGCCACATCGTGTAGCTCTGCCTTTGTTAATTCATCTAAAATATATTTCTTTGCTTCCGGCGAAAATTGATCGTAGTAATAAAATGGGGGGGCTTTTCTCATGATCAATTTTATAACAGGTCCTAAATGGCAGGAAGCCAGTTTTTTCATGTTCACAAAGTTTTCCGATTTATTAAAGCCGCTCTTTTTCTGTTCTTTCGCTGTTAAAAATACTGATTTATATGTGTTGTCATTTGCAGATAAAGGATCAACAAACACTATTCCATAAACCATATCCGGATAGATTCTGGCAAATTGCTGCGCATACAGACCTCCCTGTGAATGCGCCAAAAATGTGATCTTACCTTTACACGGTAATTTCATTAACAAAGCATGTAATTCTTCGGCTATATTTTTAGGCGAGCGAGCCTTGGAAATATTTCTGCCGCGCTCATACAAAAGAACGGCAAATTGTTTTGACAGTTGCTCTGCAATATGCCACCACTCACCGGCAACTGCACCAAGTCCCATTTCAATAACCAGATCAATATCTCCCTCGCCAAATATGCGATAGGATATATTCTGATCTTCTATCACTTTGCTTTTCAGTGATAATCCCTTTTTCATTTGTTTTCTCCCATAGTCACAACGATAATTCCTTGAACCCAAAATAGCAAAAAACAAAAACTGGTCTTCTCCTTACACTGATAAAAACCTGTATTCAACCTAATTATCTTGCGATAAAGGGCTTATATAGCGATGGAGCTTTGATCCCGACAATACCCGCAATCTGCTCCACGCTTGTTCCATCGTATCCATTCTTTGCAAATAACGTTAATGCCACATCTAATATTTTCTCTTTGGTAGACATGGCTCCCTACATTCCGCTAATTAATATTAGCCTCATTATAGCTAATGCACATTAGCTCATCAAGATAAAATATACGACTGACCGTAACCATTCGGTTTCAGTCAGCCGTTTTTTTCTCTTGCCGCCAGCTTTCTTTGTACAATGTTGACGGCACCGCCGTGGAAACAGGAATTGATTATAACAAGACCTTTTCCCATCCGCTTCTATGAAAGTATTCTTTCGAAGACCCTGCAAAAATCCTGCACTCCGTCTGTCCCGAGAATATAAATATTCGGGAGATAGGACATTCTCGCCCTGCTGTATACTATCCTTTCAAGTCCGCAGTCAAAAACAGTGTGATTTGTCAGGGCGACATCGCATTTCTTTTCCCCGGAAATCTTTATAAATTTCTTAATAGATTGTCTTTGCAGCTCACTGCCGTCTTCATCTCCCCAGGGAGGCGTTGCCCCGCCGAAAAGACAGGCCATATGTTTTTCCCCATTCTCATGCACCGGAAAAATGAAACTGGAACATCCTTTTGTGTGTCCCGGAGTTGACATTACATATATATTCCTGTCTCCGCAGTTGATCGTATCTCCGTCAGAAATATACTCATCGATCTCAAACTCTTTCCAGTTATCATCCTGTCCGTCTTCATGCGGAGTGGAGAGCCTTAATCTGTCATCCTCTTCGGATAAAAAGGTTTTCGCTCCGGAGTTTTCCTTAAGCCACTTCCCGCATCCGACATGATCGATATGCCCGTGTGTCATTAAAAACATACTGATCCCTTTACCACCCCAGCCTGCTTCATCAATGGCGCAGAGTATCTCGTCATAGACTTTTTTATCAGGCCAGATACCGTCGATCACCACAAGCCCTGCCTCTGTATTCAGTATGTAGCAGGCTGTTTCCTTCTGTGCCACTATTATCAGATCGTCAAAGATCTGTGCGTGGGTAAACCACGACATATCTTCCATCCGCTTTATCGTTTCAAATGTTAATTCCGGTATATCCTTCATTTTTGTCTCCTTCTTTTTCACCAGGATTATGCTAACGATAACTTCCGTTTTTCCCTTCTTCGTCAGTTTCTCCATCTGAAAACTCAATCCTCTACAAAATTTGAATTTGTTATCGAAGACAAACCAAAATCTGGTTCTTTAATTCTTCGTAATTTGAAACCTACAATGTTCTGCTCCACGTAATATCGTTTCCAGGATCTCAACCTCAAATGTGCTATTGGGTTCCAAGCAGTTTAAAACATACAAAATACTTTGTCTGCTGCAATTACACTGATCAGGATCAGTAACTTGGCCAGACTGTACTTTGGGACAAGTGCATTTCTCGTATCCAAGTTCATAGGTATGTCCGGCCTCGATGACTTTTCCAAAATATCCGTTTCCATTCATTGCTTCGCCATAGATAATATCAAAATCACCACCACAGGACTTATACAACTTGATCTGTGCAGGAAGAACAGTGTCTTTTACACAGGTTACGGCTTGTTCATAATACTTGTCTTTCATAAATCGTCCCCTTATCTATAAAGTCTGTATTTTGCATTCAGCACCAATTCTCCATCATCAGCATAAACACAGTCCTCAAGAATATATTCTCCATTGTGTTTACGATATACTTTTTTACATCCTGTTTTCTTGGATAATTGTCCAATGAATCCTGTTTAAAGTTTTCTGCTGATAATAATTCGATTCTGATCAATTTTTCTCTGCTCCTATCTCATGTATACCTTACAAAAATGTCGCAAATGCTTCTCGATGTATTCCATGCATTCTTTCTCACACTGCGGCTGTCTGTCTGACCTTGCAATCTGCAGAACAGCCGGTGCGGTAAGTTCTACTGCAAGCAGCTTCGGATCATCCTTTACGACTATCCCCTCATCCATCATTCCCTTGATAATCTTTGCAAACATCCTCTGTATTCCATCCAGCTGGTGTCTGGTTGTAGCCTCGGAAATCCTTTCATTCCTGAACTGCTCTTGCACAAGAAGCATCCGCGTCTTGCGGATTATGGGATCCCGCATTGTGAATGAGATCCTTTCCATAGTCACCTTTATAAACTCCTCCCGGCTCTGCGGCACCTTTCCGATGTTTTTCTCAGATCCAAACATTACCTCATACCGCTCTTCCGCAGAATCAATCAACGCATTCAGAATGTCCTCTTTGCCCTTATAGTGCTTATATAGCGATGGAGCTTTGATCCCGACATTATTTGCAATCTGCTCCACGCTTGTTCCATCATATCCATTCTCTGCAAATAACGTTAATGCCGCATCCAGTATTTTCTCTTTGGTAGACATTGTATCCTCCATTCCGCTAATAAGCATTAGCCTTAATATAGCTAACGTTCATTAGTCAGTCAAGTTTTTTCTGTGCTAACACAAAAAAAGCCTGCGAACATCAGGATTTCTCCCAATGCCCGCAGGCGTGATTAAATAGAATTGTTTTTTCAAATCTTATCCATTATTTCTCTATCATTTTTCTCCGAATCCTTGATTCTATCGTAATCCTCTACATCCAAGCCCAGATCTACATGAGATTTTGACCTTGTAACATTTTTACCCAAGAGAACAACAGTCTCATCGTGACTCTCATTGGGTTGGAAAGAACGATTTGCCTTTATAGTGTCAAATTCCTTAGGTGTTCCCTTATAAAACGGAACTTTAAACTTTACACTATCTACCCAGAATTTCTGTCCATTTATCACATCCGGCTTTTCCAGCATATTGATTTTGTCTATAAATGAATTCAAAAACTTCTTAACTGCTTCATCAGATAATTCATCTATCCTATCCCACATGCTTGATATAGTTTTTTTCATTGCTTCAACCGAAGCTCTACGAGCGCCGTTGGTGTCTATGTTAGCTTTTACTTCAGTTATCTGTGCATCAAGATCAGCAATATCAGATGAGAATCCACGTATCAATCCGTTATAATTTGAAAAGATATCATCATACAACGGATCCTCTGGATCCATCTCAGCTATTTTAGCAAGAAGTTTTGTTTTCTTTTCCTCAATCTTCTGCTTATTCTTAGTGAGTTTCTTCAGATCGTCCTGCAACTTGTTTATATCCAAACTTTCCGCAAGAAAATCCTTGGCTATGTATTCGCTTATATTTTCCCTATCAAATAGTTCTTTTACGATTCCGAGGACTTCTGCATTAATATCATCCTGCCTTACATATGTATTGAAAGTACACGGAATACTACCTACCGTTCTGCGATGCTTACATACGTAATACCATATATCATCGTAATGCTCTTCCTTACCCTTTTTCTTCTTACGGCAAACATTTCCGTACATAGAGGAACCGCAGACAGGGCATTTCAGAATCCCAGATAAAATATGAGAATGTTCCAAACTATGAGTTTTTTCTCTTTGATATCCGGTTTTTGTTCTTTTTTCATGAGCAGTTTCCCATACTTCCCTTGAGATTATTGCCTCATGCTTTCCTTCAAACAATTTATACTCTGCCTGTTTGACAACATGAAATTCGTTTCGGGTACCTTCAATTTTTTCGTTTTTTCTTCTTCCATATGGAAGGTATCCAGCATATATCGGATTATCTAAAACAGCCTTCACGAAGGAAGTACCGATTCTGTCAGTGTTAGCATTATTCCTAACCTTCTTTTTTAATCCCTTATTATTCAAACGTTTAGCTATCGTGTTGATTCCAACATTATTTTCAATATATGTATTAAAAATCTCACGAACTAACTCTGCCTCATCCTCTGCTATAAGTAGTTCACCGTTTTCAAGCTTATATCCATACGGAGCAAAGCCACCATTCCATTTACCTTCGCTTGCTTTCTGCCATCTGCCGGCCATGGTCTGCGTCTTAATGTTTTCTCTTTCTGCCTCGGCTACAGCAGCATATACTGCTATCAACAGCTTACCTGCGGCTCCTGCAGAATCAATGCTATCTTCAACAGCTAAAAGACTTACACCATAATCCTCCAATAGTTGGAGCGAAGATAATGTATCTGCCGCGTTTCTTCCAAATCTGCTCAGTTTAAATACAAATACATAATCAGGAGTTTCTTTGTCAGGGTTCTGAATATCATCAAGCATTTCTTGAAATTTTGGTCTTCCTTTGATATTCTTTCCTGATTTTCCCTTGTCAGGATAAACATCAAGCACCTCGTAGCCTCTATGGGCTGCTTCAGCTCTTAACAGTTCCTCCTGCGCTTTCAAACTATATCCATCAACCTGTATAGCCGTAGAAACGCGGGTATATATATAACAGGTTTTTCTTTCCTTTTTCTGAATCAGGTTCTTTGCCATATTTCACCCATATCCACTAATCTAATAAATCATGATACTAAACAAAATATATAATCAACTATTACAATTATTCTTTACTACCATCTATTTCTTCTTGATATTTTTCTTTAATCCACTTACTGAGAAGCGCAGATGAAGTCATTTCATATTTGGTAGCAAGTTCTTTAAGCTTATTCTTATCATTGACGCTCAACGAAACAGACATTATAGTTCTCTCAACCGGCTCTATCTTTCTTTTCATATTCACATCTCTCCTGTAAATCAAGCGAAAGTTATTCTTATATAAAAATTATATAATTTTTATATATTCATTTCAATTATTATTTGCGAGAATATAAAAGTCTTTGGTAAGTGGTACTTATGAACCTGATATAAAGATGATAATTGGACTTTTTATGGACAAATCAAGGACATATCTGGGTACAATTCTTGAAAATGGACTCTCTCTGGACATTTTATGGGTTAGATATGAGAAATTTCAGAAAAACTGGTCTCTATAAGTTCCAAAAATGGGTTAATTATAAATAATTGGTCTTTATTTGGAAATTATAGAGGCCATTTTTTTATAATGGGAACGATTTTGAATCCGCTGATCCACTGTTCTATCGTTGCCGACAAGCTGCCACTATTACGAACAGGCAATATAAGATGTGTCCGGATAGTTCCCAGATCACCCTAGATAGCATCAAGGATCATCCCCAAGGATAATACTGCGACATATTACGTCGCAACAAAAAAGCCCTTATCGGGCTAAAAATGATACTGCGACGCAGTGTGTGACAGGGGATTCAAAACTACGACATAACCACACAAGAAAATGTGCGAGTTTAAGCGGGTTCCAGTGAGATTACGTCGCAGTGCGACACGGTGCGTCGCACTTACGACATAGCTAAATCTGTTGGTTTATCAAGGTTTTTATAATGAGCGTCAGATCAACGACGTACAATGACTTAGATATCAAAAGGGCATAAGGGGGAGTAACACACAAACGATCAGTCCCTTGGCCTTTTAATTTATATTTGTGCGGCCGGCACAGCCGGCACTCCCCGCGATACCACCACCTTCGTCATCAGTATCACATAGAATCATGCATCTATTCCATATGGCTCAATTTTTTTCATAAGCATACTGCTTGTGACGTTACTTCTGTTTTCAAATCTCATACAGAAATCTTGCGGATTCACATTACACAGAACACTGTTTTCAAATATATCTCTTGTAAACCTGATGGAATACACATATTCGTCATTAACTTCGCCCGCACTATTACGACGTTGAGTATAACCGGATATAACTATGCCATGAATAGCAGGACTAACATTAAACACATTTGCAGATATAAAAATCGCCAATCCGAAAACAAGTTTGGCATATTCCTGTTTAAGCGTAGCTTGTGTCTTTTTCTTTTCTTTCAGATTTCCGCTTGCAAGCCTTACAACCTCGTCCTCTGGGAGATCTTCTATTTCAGGCAAATCTACATCGAGATACATTACGTGATTATTCTGGCGCCATTCATAATCCACATTTATCTCAACAGGTAATTCGCAGGATGAAATCCAGGATTCTACCGCTTCACTAACCTCCTGATCCTCCCCATCTATCAGATTTTGCATATATTGCTTGCTTGAATTAAATTCTGCATCATATCGCTCTGTTTCCGCTTTTTCGACATTAGACTCTTCTGAATCAAAGGCCTCTTTTTGCTGCATCCATCCTGATATCGCTGAATTCAACCGACTTTGAAGATTTGATTCGATATACTCTTTACGAAGTTTTCCAACTGTAAACAAACTTCCACGAACAGTCTCCTTTGCTTCTTTTGCAAGCTGATCCCTTATAACCCCCTCAGTCGGGTATGGTACTTCATACTGTTTTCTTTGATACACTGGCGGCCTAAGGCTGTTCAATATCTCTATATATTGTTCTTTCTTATCCACTTGCGGAGACAATTTATATATCTCGATAAATTGATCGTTTTCAGCCTTAGCTTCTTCATATGCCTCAGCTAATTTCTCTTGTCGCTGACCTTCAAGATTCTGAACCATCTTCTTATATGAATCAGTTGTCTTTATTTTTCTTATCACAGACTGATCATAAATAGGATTTCCTCGGCCATCGAGAATTACAACCTTTCCATCCTGATCCATTTTTAGCTGAACAGATCCCGGAAGTGCCACACTCGATTTTCCCCTTGATCCAGCTGAGGAGCTTCTATGCGATGATGAGTGGGATTTATGGTGGCTCGTCAGTTTTGTGCTATATGATAAACCAGTACCTGGAATACCAACCGTTGCCCTTGTACCACGGCCACCAAAATTCATGGAATGGCCTCGCCCACCAAGAGACAGGCTGGCTCCTGATTTTGAAAAATTTACCTTTACTCCCTTACAAATCTTAACCGATTTTCTAAATCGCATTCCCATAAAAAATACCTCTTACTTAATCAATAAATAAATCAAATTTATACGCAGAATTTGACGGTGCATGTTTTATATAAAATGTAACATCACCAGAATCTCCTTTGATGAACGTACTTACTTCATCCGGACGATATTCTGAATATTCAGCCTGTATCTTCTCTACAGTTATGGATGAATCGATAATAGGAACTATGGTCTCAAGGGCTTTTTTTGCTGAATCCGCGTCATTGAAACTACCATATATTCTTAAATTGTGATATGTTAACGCTCCATCAGAGAACATTCCTGGTTTAGATGCAACAATTTCAAAAGTCGAATCAGTAGCTTCACCAAAGGTTCCTACGCTTTCATTAAAGGCCTGCAACCTATACTCTGTTCTATAATGCTCTTCGTGAATATCATAATTAGTTGGATTGGTTATTTTGTTATCGGCAACTGAATTGTATTCTTCTATAAAGTCTGCTATCAAAGCATACATGTCATCTGCCGTTACTTCTTTATCTGTAGATGTTTCAGATGCTTCCCCATTCCTATTATCAACCAACTCAACCGAGTCCACCGTATCATCCCCCAGAATTGTACATTCGATTCTTACATAGTAATCACCTTTATATTCATCTGTATTGCTGGTGACTCTCGCTTCATCATAAGTTTCAGCAACCTTAAACAGTTCTCTTCCTGTACCGGTTTTCCGAGAATCAGCATAAAGTCCATACTTTTTAGCAAGTTCTTTTATATTGCCAACCGTACCCGACTGCAAAAACTCAGCATAAAAGTCAGCCAAAGGATCTTCTGAAGTCATTTGTTCAGATTCAACTGTTTCTGTTACACTTCGTTCGGAATCTGCTACTTTATTATCAGTACTAGGATTTTCCGTATCTGCTGAAGCAACAGTTCCTTCGCTCGTAGATTGATTATTACTGTTATCACTTGGCTTGCCCGATAAAGCAATGATGAGATAGAAAATCCAAGCAACAGCTATAATCCCATACTTTAATACAGCGTTCATATGCTTCTTCCTCACCAGAAGAATTGTTAACGGAAGTGGAAATATAAATATCCATCCAAGTACCCATAACCAAGTTTTCTTCTTTGGTTTTTGCTGAACCGGAGCACCATACTGTTGTGCAGAAAATTGTCTAGCCTCTGACTGTGCTCTCTGTCTTCCTTTTTCAAACTGATATCCCGTCTCTTCGGCATTATCGTATTGAACGTGCTGCACCTCATCATCGAGATACAAATTATTGCCACAATAATTACAAGTAAGATTCTTTTTATCTGCATCAACTTGTATTGAGGCTCCACAATTAGGGCAAACCATATTAACTATCTTCATTTCCCGACCTCCAAACTATTCCAAGCAAGAAAATCCTCTCACGTAGAACCATTAATCATTATACGGTGTATCCTGAATTCCTTTTTCCTTAAGATTCTCAACAAAAGGATCGAGTAGTCTACGCCAATGAGCAGTAATCGTTTTGCTACCTCCAAGTAGCTTAACCAAAGTAGGACTTATTGCATAATACAAAGTAATGAATCTCCTTCCGAACCATGACTGCTCCAAAACATCATCACGGAAACGTCTTAAAACCCATAACTGTGGACAATCATAAGTCCCGTATACGCACGTGGCTACATAACAGCCACTCTTTTTTCTTTTCTTCTTAGGGTAAAGCATTTGATGAACAGCAGAATTCTTATTTCGCTTTTTCTGCATTTTTTTTGAATAATCTCCCATAGGGTTCGTGTGATACTTTGCCATTGTTATTCTCCTCCTAATATATAGTTGTGGGGTTAAGTAACCTAACAGCCAGCTAGGCCTTAGCCCTCTTGTTGCTTAAGCTGTACAATGATAAGGCATTGGTCTGACCTTGTTCTCCTAGGACCACTTAGCGTCCGTTAGAAAGCCAGTCAGCCAGCTTATCATTTGCAGCTGTTCGTTTTATGTAGGTAGGACTGTCTTGTACACGTCCGGTTAATACCACAGGAGATAGAATAAGCAATGGGGAATGCTGGACACCATGCAAATTCAATGTTGGGGAGGAACCTTATTTATGATGTACAACGCAGTTGGAATTGATGCTTCTAAAGGAAAGAGCACCGTTTCCATCATCAGACCCGCAGGTGTTGTTGTTAAACATCCTTATGACGTAATGCACACAGCAAGTGGGCTGAATGACCTAATCTCTTATATACAGTCCCTTGAAGGTGAAACAAAGGCTGTAGTCGAATGCACAGGTCGTTATCATGAACCTGTTCTAAAAGTTTTTTCTGAAGCCAATATTTTTATCTCAGCAGTCAATCCTAAATTGATCAAAGGTCAAAACGACAATACTCTCCGCCATGTAAAATCCGACCCTGCTGATTCTCGCAAGATAGCACGTTATGCTCTTGACAACTGGGCAGAACTGCGACAGTATTCAAGCATGGATACTACACGAGAACAGTTAAAAACACTAAATGCACAATTCGATTTCTTTATGAAACAGAAAGTGGCTGCAAAAGCCAACCTGATCTCTCTTCTCGACAACACTTATCCTGGCGTTAATAAACTCTTTAAGAGTCCTGCCAGAGAAGACGGTAGTGAGAAGTGGGTGGACTTTGCGTACTCTTTTTGGCATGTAGACTGTGTCCGTAAGATAGGTCTTAAAGCATTCACAGAGCGGTATAAAAGCTTTTGCAAAAAACATAAGTACAACTTCCGTACTGGAAAGGCACAGGAGCTTTTTGAATTATCACAGGAGCTTGTAGCTGTATTTCCAAAAGACAAAACCTACAAGATGATAATCCAACAGAGCATACAACAGCTTAATCTTGCATCTGAACATCTTGAAAAACTGCGTAAGGAGATGAATGATCTTGCATCTACCTTGCCTGAATACGAGACCGTAATGGGCATGTATGGCGTAGGTAAAACATATGGGCCTCAGTTAATAGCTGAGTTAGGAGATATCTCCCGTTTTACACATCGTGAAGCCATAACTGCATACGCTGGTGTGGATCCAGGTGTTGATGAGTCTGGTCAGCGTAAGCGCAAAAGTAATGCTGCTTCAAAATGTGGTCCATCAAGACTTAGGAAGACTCTGTTTCAGCTTATGAGCACTATCCTTCAGAATAAGCCAGCTAACGATCCAGTATATCAGTTCCTTGACCGAAAGCGCTCTGAAGGTAAGAATTACTATGTCTACATGACTGCTGGGGCTAATAAGTTTCTCCGCATTTACTATGGCAAAGTTAAAGCTCATTACAGAGAACTCGAAGCACAATCCCAAGAGCAATAATCAGTTGTCCAATATCAAGTCTTTCAAACCGGCAAATCACGTTGTGGTCAAGGCGGTTTGTTTGCTATACCATTTTTCATGCTTTCAACTTTTTTCAATTTCCTATTGACTTTTTATTAGTAGGCTCTTAAAACGCCAGATATCTTTTGTGGTTCAATGGCTGTTGGAGCCTTTCCATTTGACAATAATAATCGCTCATAATAACCACTATCAATTTGCCTAGCCAATTCACGTGATTGATATTTTTCTTTGGATGCCAATTCCAAATAAAACTTCTTTTCTTCATAATCCTTGGTCTTTGAAACAATGTGCATATTATTAGTCCAAGTATTTTCTCTCAGCAGTGATGAGAGTTCTGGATGGTCCTTATATGTCTCATAAAATTGTTTCATTCTCCAAATATTCTGAGAAGAGTATCCGCGAATACCAGGCTCCCTGCTCAAAATATAATCAGACAAAGCCTTAACAGTAGACTTTCCCCAACCATCAGACTCAGCCTTATTCGAAACATACTCACCTATATTCCAATACAGTTCTATAACCGTAGAATTGACCTGAAATTCAGCCTTTTGCTTTGCTGAGTAAATCATGTTAAGTATATCATCAAACATTTCTGTTTTAACTATTTCACCCAAGCTATCCGCCTCCAAAATCTAAAATCCGTGCAGTCACACCACAGAAATTATAACAAAATCACTCCAATCCTGTACATAACGATTTTAACTTGTTTCAGAGTTTTTTAGGGGAATTTGCATAGAAAAATGACTATCCATTTCTGAATAATCCCCTCTTACATGCTAAAATCAGTGTATTATATATTTCAATTCTAACATTCTTAATTATCGAACTAATATAAATATCGTAAGAAACGTAAACCATTTCTTTGGCTCAATTTAATTATAATAACAGAAAAGGCTGTCGCAAAAATCGAAACCAATAAAAAGTAAACCATATATTGATATCCAGAAAAAAGGATTAAAAATATTCCGTGAGAAACGTAAATCAATGTACTAATCTTCCTAATAAATCGTGATTTATCTACGCTCAATACTATCTTTATCCTGCATACCAATGTAAAGAAAAAATATGTTAGCGGATAAACTGACACCCATAAAATAGTCGATGACGTCTTATAATACACAACCAGTAACATTGATTCAGCTATTAAAGCTATTAAAGATATAGCAAAGCCGATAATTGAACCACTTATTGGTTTTCCTTCCCACTTTCTGTTTTTTGTCAAATACATTCCCATTGCAACATATGGAAATCCATAAAACAGTCCATTCCTCGTCCCCAAAACATCTGAGAACTGAATCTTAAATATCTGAAATGCTATAGGCGCCCATGATGATTTAAAACATCCTACCAATAGAAATAACACTGATATAACAAGAATAATTCTATAATCCAAAAACCTTAGTAACAGATAAACTATGACTATTCCTATAATGTTTCCGCACAGAAACCACAATGCGTGTGAATTTCCATCCCAGAAAAACAATCTAATTATCTTAATTACCGAGTACCCTTTTGAATGGATAATATCATATGGCAGATATATCAAAGACCAAATTATATATAATATTCCCAACCTTTTTATTGTTTCGATAACTCTGTTGTTTTCCAGCAGAAATATGCACTTGAAACAAAAAAGAATGGAACACATAAGCGTGTGACAATACCAAATCCCTTATCCAACCAGAAGTTGAATCCAAATGGCTCCGTATGAATGCATACAACCAAAAAAGCCATAATTAGTTTCACTAAATCCACTGTTGTATTAATTGACTTTTCTTTCATGCTTTTTCTCAATCCTCCCATACATTTTTGAAGGATGATTAGAACAAGCAATCATATTGAAA
Source organism: [Clostridium] aminophilum (assembly GCF_900101295.1). Classification (GTDB taxonomy): domain Bacteria; phylum Bacillota; class Clostridia; order Lachnospirales; family Lachnospiraceae; genus Clostridium_R; species Clostridium_R aminophilum_A. Next base: position 13,325 of record NZ_FOIL01000065.1, read on the forward strand.
TTACATCAATCACCCTCAAGAATGTGTACTTT
>NZ_FOIL01000042.1 GCF_900101295.1 [Clostridium] aminophilum
ATTTCTCCGAAATTCCCTATGAACTAAAAACGCTCCGCGAGGATGCGCACGCCGCTGTAAGGAAAATTCATGACAAATGATTCTGCGTTCCTTGTTCTTTCCGGAAAATGCTCCGTCCTTTCCCGGAAGGGGTAAAGCACATTTCCCTTTGACAAATGTAAGATTCAGTGGATTCTCCATCAAAAGATGATATAATGCAGAATAGTATATTTTAGTGTATTTCATTGAAAGAAAGCATAGTGATGGGATATCACGGTGAGGTGTGACATGACAAAAGAGATGGATATGGATGCGCAGGGAATGCGCCTGAATAAATACCTGAGTGCAGTCGGATACTGTTCCCGGCGGGATGCGGACAAGCTGATCGACGAGGGCGCGGTTACCGTGGACGGGGAGCCGGCGACACTGGGAACCCGGGTCCGGAACGGTCAGACGGTTGCGGTGAACGGAAAGGATATTGCGGGAAAAAAGGAGAGATCGGTTCTTCTGGCGGTGAACAAGCCGAGAGGCATCATCTGCTCGACGAAAGATGATGATCACGGCGATGTGCATGTGCAGAATATCGTGGATTTTCTGCATTATCCGATTCGCATCTATCCGATCGGCCGACTGGACAAGGAGAGTGACGGTCTGATCCTGATGACCAACGAAGGGGATCTGGTGAACCGGATTCTCCGTGCCAGATTCATGCATGAGAAAGAGTATGTCTGCACCGTCAACCGCCCGATTGATGAGACATTTCTGCGCGGGATGCGCGCAGGCGTCTATATCCCGGAACTGGAGACGACCACCAGACCCTGTAAAGTGACCAAGACAGGAACCCGTTCATTCCGCATTGTTCTGACCCAGGGACTGAACCGTCAGATCCGACGGATGTGCGAGCAGTTGGGATACCATGTTCGTGCTCTCAAGCGCATCCGCATTATGAATATCCGCCTTGGCGATCTGGAAAAGGGTGAGTATCGCGAGGTTGCCGGCGAGGAGCTGGAGGAGCTGATGAAGCTTCTCGATTCCCGTGATGAGGCCAGCGATAAGGAAATGCAGATGATGTATGCCGATATCGAGAAATACGGTGACGAGGATGCCTCCGGAGGACTCGGAGAGAGCGGACACGCAAGACGCGCGGCGCGCGAGGAGAGGGAACGGTTTGCGCGGGGCGAGCGGAATTTCGGCCGAAATGATCGCGAGGAGGAAGTTCGAAGAAACAGCGGCCGGGACGGCGCGAAGGTCTTCCGGTCCGGAAGCAGCGGCAATGTGGTTTACCGCAGCAAAAACAGCGCTTTTTCCGCAAAGCCGGCGGAGAAAACGGCCGGAAAGCGAAACGGCGGAAAGGATGTGCATTTCAGCACGTCTCATAAGATTACAATTACCCGGAGAACAGGAGACGAGGATGGCAGACGCAGAAAGAATCGAGGAGACGAAGAGAATTCGTGAACTGATCCGGATTCTGAACGAGGCTGGAAAGGCATATTACGCGGACGGCAATGAGATTATGACCAACTTCGAGTACGATAAGCTCTATGACGAGCTGACGGAACTCGAGCAGAAGACCGGCATTGTCTTCGCCAACAGTCCGACACAGAATGTGGGCTATGAGGTGGTCAGTGAACTGCCGAAAGTGCGCCATGAAAAACCGATGCTTTCTCTGGCCAAGACCAAGGATGTGGCGGAACTCGCCGCCTTTGCGGGGGAGCACAGGGCACTCCTTTCCTGGAAAATGGATGGACTCACGGTGGTTCTGACCTATGAGGACGGCCGGCTTTCCCGGGCGGTGACCCGGGGAAACGGAGAAATCGGGGAGCTGATCACCGGAAATGCGAAGACATTTGTCAATGTGCCGCTGACCATTCCGTACCGGGGACAGCTGATCCTGCGCGGTGAGGCGGTCATCCTGTATTCGGATTTTGAGAAAATCAACGCGGCTATTGGCGATGCGGATGCCAGATACAAGAATCCGCGGAACCTCTGCAGCGGTTCCGTCCGGCAGCAGGACAGCCGGATCACGGCGCAGCGCAGCGTACGTTTTTATGCGTTCAGTCTGGTCAAAGCGGAGGACGTGGACTTTGCAAATTCCAGGGAAAGACAGTTCGAATGGCTGAAAGATCAGGGATTTGAAGTCGTGCACTATGAGGCGGTAACCGGGGAGACGGTCCCGGAGACCGTCCGGAAATATGCGGAGATGGTGGAGACCAATGATGTTCCGTCGGACGGTCTGGTTCTCCTCTACGATGATATCGCCTACGGAGATTCTCTCGGAAGAACGGCGAAAGCGCCGCGCAATGCCATCGCATTCAAATGGAAGGATGAGACGGAGGAGACGAAGATCCGCTATATTGAGTGGAGCCCGTCCCGAACCGGTCTGATCAACCCGGTGGCGGTGTTTGATCCGGTTCAGCTGGAGGGAACGACCGTCAGCCGCGCCAGCGTCCACAACATCAGCATTATGGAGGAGCTGGAACTCGGTGAGGGGGATACGGTCACCGTCTTCAAGGCCAATATGATCATCCCTCAGATTGCGGAGAACAAGACAAGAAGCGGAGTGAAGAACATCCCGGAGAAGTGTCCGGTCTGCGGCGGAAAGACGGAGATCCGTCAGGACGGAACCGCATCCACACTCTGGTGCACCAACAGCGAGTGTCCGGCAAAAAAAATCAAGAGTTTTTCTCTCTTTGTGAGCAGAGACGCTCTGAATATCGGCGGCCTGTCGGAGGCGACGCTGGAAAAACTCATCGCCGCAGGCTGTATTCACGAGTATCGGGATATGTTCCGTCTGAAGAATCATCGCGATGAGATCATCCAGATGGAAGGTTTCGGTGAAAAATCCTACGAGAATCTGGAAGCGGCCGTAAATACCGCCCGTCATACGCAGCTGTACCGCGTGGTATACGGACTGGGCGTTGCGGGAATCGGTCTTGCGAACGCGAAGATGCTCTGCCGGCATTTCGGAGACGATTTCCATGCGATGCGGACCGCATCGAAGGAACGTCTGATGGAAGTCGACGGAATCGGGGAAGTGCTGGCTGATGCATGGACGGTGTATTTTGCGGACGAAGAGCATAATCGCAAGATCGATGAGCTCCTTTCGGAACTGACCATCGAGAGCGAGGCGGCGCCGGGAGACGATGTGAATCCCGAAGCGCTTGCCGGGGAGACGGTGGTCATTACCGGATCGCTGGAACATTTTTCCAACCGCAAGCTCCTGCAGGAGGAGATCGAGAAGCGGGGCGGCAAGGTGACCGGCAGTGTGACCGGCAAGACCACGATTTTGGTCAACAATGACACGGCATCGACTTCATCCAAGAACAAAAAAGCGAAGGAACTCGGCATTCCGATTCTGTCGGAGGAGGAGTTCATGGAGCGGATGGGAATGCAGGTTTAAGGGGCGAAGGCGACAGGATTTTCTGAAACGATAAAGGTTACGGACTTCGCAGACGGCCGCGGATGATGCGGCGGCATACGGGGCGCAGCCGGCGTGCACAGTCAGAGATCAGACAGAAACACAAGGACAGAAAGCAGTAGAAGGGAAGTATAGACATGCCGATTCGAGTACAGAACGATCTTCCGGCGAAATCAATCCTGGAAGCGGAAAACATATTCATCATGGACGAGACCAGAGCGGTCAGTCAGGAAATCCGACCGCTGGAGATTCTGATCCTCAACCTGATGCCGATCAAAGAGGACACGGAGACGCAGCTTTTGCGCGCTCTTTCCAACACCCCTCTGCAGGTCAATGTCAATTTCCTGATGCTTCAGACTCACCGCTCCACGCACACGTCTTATACCCATCTGAATAAATTCTATATTTATTTTGATGAGGCAAGACAGCACAAGTATGACGGACTGATCATTACCGGAGCACCGGTGGAGAATATGGAGTTTGAGGACATCAATTACTGGGATGAACTCAAGGAGATCATGGAGTGGTCGAAGCACAATGTCACATCGACGCTACATATCTGCTGGGGATGCCAGGCCGGTCTCTATTATCACTACGGAATCCCGAAATATCAGCGGGAAACCAAGCTTTCCGGCGTGTATGAGCATGAAGTGCTGAACCGCAAGATTCCGCTGGTGCGCAGTCTGGACGATTATTTCTACATGCCGCATTCCCGCAATACCGAGGTGCACCGGGAAGACATCCTGAAACATCCGGATCTGATGATCCTTGCGGAGTCGAAGGAGGCGGGCGTCGGCATTGTGATGCGCAGGGACGGAAGACAGATCTTTATTCAGGGACATCCGGAATATGACCGCATGACGCTCTCCAACGAGTATCACCGCGATCTGAAGAAGGGCATGAATCCGTCCATTCCGGTGAACTATTTTGAGCACGATGATCCCTTCTCCAAACCGATCCTGAAATGGAGAAATATGGCCAATACGTTCTATTCCAACTGGCTCAACTACTACGTATATCAGGTAACACCTTACCTGCTTGACGCGATCAACTGACCGGAGAGACAGCAGACAGGCCCTTTTGCTGGGGCTTAGAGGACATAATATGGCAAGTTTGATAACGATCGGCGCGTTTGCCGCCACCCTGATCGCCTGTGTGGCGGCCGGGGTAAAGACGATTTACGCGCTGATGATCGGGTACGGAATCTTTGTGATTTACGGCGTGTCCAGAGGGTTTTCCGTGGCCGAAGTGGTAAAGATGTCCGTTAAGGGCGTTCTTACCGTAAAAAATATCCTGATCGTCTTTGTGGTGATCGGCATGGTGACCGGTCTCTGGCGGGCGGCGGGAACGATCCCGGCCATTATCTGTTATGCGTCGGGGGTGATCGTTCCGGAAATTTTTCTGCCGATCGCATTTCTGCTGAATTGTCTGGTCTCCTTTATGACGGGCACCAGCTTCGGTTCCGCGGCGACCATGGGCGTTATCAGCGTGACGATGGGAATCGCCATGGGGATTTCGCCGGTGCTTTTAGGCGGAGCAATGCTGTCCGGCATCATGTTTGGTGACCGGGCTTCACCGGTCTCGTCCAGCGCGAATCTGGTTGCGGAACTCACAAAGACCGATCTCTATAAGAATATCGGTCTGATGATGAAGAGCGCGGCGGTCCCGTTTGTGCTGACCGTTGTGATCTATTTTATTCTGGGACAGCTGGACGGCGGAACCGGGGAAATGATGAATGTGACCGCGGTCTTCGAGAACGGTTTTGTGATTCATCCGGCAGCGGTTTTTCCGGCGGTTCTGGTTCTGATTCTGTCGGTATTCCGACTGGGGACGAAACGGGTTCTGGCGGTGACGGCGGCAGTCTCTTTTGTGATTGCGGTGGTTCTGCAGCACATTTCGCCGTTGGAGGCGGCGAAAATCGCGGTGCTCGGATACCATGCGGAGAATCCGGATCTCGCGAAACTGATCGACGGCGGAGGCGTTGTCTCCATGATGAGCGCGGTTCTGATCGTTGGATTGTCCTCCTCGTATTCCGGAATTTTTGACGGAACGGGACTTTTGGACGGCATCAAGGATAAGATCGGAGGTCTCGCGGGAAAACTCACGCCCTTTGGCGCGACCTGGCTTGTGAGCATCTTTTCGTCGATGATTGCGTGCAATCAGACGCTGGCGACCATTCTGACACATCAGCTCTGTTCGCATCTGCAGCCGGACCGGCAGAAGTTTGCGATATGGCTGGAAAATACCGCCGTTCTGATGGCGGAGCTGATCCCGTGGTCGATCGCCGGCGCGATCCCGCTTCAGGTAGTGGGGGCGCCGCCGCTTGGAATGGCCTTTGCGGTCTATCTCATTCTTGTTCCTGCCTGGCAGCTAACAGAACAAATGTTTGCAAAAAGAAATAATCTGTAGTATCATAACGGCACAGTCACCGATGGGGGCTGTGCCGTTTGCTGTAAAGTCCATGAGCCCGAAGCCGGGAAGAAGTCAGTCTAATTGATCGCAAGAACGGCGCCGAAATTCCCATGAGGGGAGTTTGGCGTCGGGAACCGCGCAGACTGACGCATATGACGGCTGATCTCAGAGAGCCGGATACCTGCGGAGACGTGCGGCACGGTCTCTGTGATATGATGGGAGCAAGATCAGAAAGAGTCCCGATGCTTTGATATAGACAGGAGAGAGGCGTATATGTCAGAAAGAAAATATATTAAGATCCGCGGTGCAAAGGCACATAATCTGAAGGATATTTCCCTGGATATTCCGAGAGACGAACTGGTGGTGCTGACCGGTCTTTCGGGAAGCGGAAAGTCGTCGCTTGCTTTCGACACGATCTATGCGGAAGGTCAGAGACGCTATATGGAGTCCCTGTCATCGTATGCGAGACAGTTTCTCGGACAGATGGAAAAACCGGATGTGGAGAGCATCGAGGGACTTCCGCCGGCCATCTCCATTGACCAGAAGTCCACCAACCACAATCCGCGTTCCACCGTGGGAACGGTCACGGAGATTTATGACTATCTCCGTCTTCTTTACGCGCGGGTCGGGATCCCGCACTGCCCGAAATGCGGCCGAGAGATCCGGCGGCAGACCGTGGATGAGATGGCGGATCAGATCATGGCGCTTCCGGAGCGAACGAAGATTCAGCTTCTGGCACCCATCGTGCGTGGAAGAAAAGGACGGCATGAGAAGGTGCTCGATCAGGCGAAGAAGAGCGGATACGTCCGTGTCCGCGTGGACGGAAATCTCTATGATCTGAGCGAGACCATCGAGCTGGACAAGAATATCAAACATGATATCGAGATCGTGGTGGATCGTCTGATCGTGAAGGAGGGAATCGAAAAACGTCTTTCGGATTCCATCGACACGGTCATGAAGCTCTCGGACGGACTGATGATCGTGGATGTGACGGGCGGCGAGCCGCTGACCATGAGTCAGAATTTCTCGTGTCCGGACTGCGGGATCAGCATCGAGGAGATCGAGCCGCGCAGCTTTTCCTTCAACAATCCTTTCGGCGCCTGCCCGGACTGCGTCGGTCTCGGATACAAGATGGAATTTGACGAGGATCTGATGATTCCGGACAAGTCGCTGTCCATCAATCAGGGCGCGATTGCCGTCCCGGGATGGCAGTCGGTTATGGATCCGAAGAGCTGGACCGGTGCAATCATTTCCGCCGTTGCGGAGAAATACAAGTTCAGTCTCGATACGCCGTTCCGGGATTATCCGAAAAAAATCCATGACATCCTGATGTACGGAACGAACGGCGAGAAAGTCCGCTATCACTACAAGGGAAGAACTGGTGAGGGAACCTATGAAGTGGAATATGAGGGACTGATCCGAACCTCCGAGCGCCGTTACCGCGAATATGTCGGCGAGGCCGGGAAAGCGGAGATGGAGACCTTCATGCGCATCACCCCGTGCAAAGCCTGCGGCGGACGGCGACTGAAGAAGGGGGCTCTGGCGGTTACCGTCGGCGGCAAGAATATCTATGAGGCGACACAGCTCTCCTGCGATAAGTTCCGTGACTTTGTCGACTCACTGGAACTGACGCCGATGCAGCGGCAGATCGGCGCGCCGATTCTGAAGGAAGTCCGCTCCCGCATCTCGTTTCTGATCGATGTCGGTCTGGATTATCTTTCGCTGGGGCGCTCCACCGGAACGCTGTCCGGCGGCGAAGCGCAGCGAATCCGTCTGGCGACACAGATCGGTTCCGGACTGGTGGGAGTGGCGTATATTCTGGATGAGCCGTCCATCGGTCTTCATCAGAAGGACAATGACAAGCTTCTCGGAACCCTCCGGCATCTTCGGGATCTCGGCAACACCGTCATTGTGGTTGAACACGATGAAGATACCATGCGGGCGGCGGATTTTCTGGTGGATATCGGCCCGGGGGCCGGCGAACACGGCGGAGAAGTGGTGGCGGCCGGTTCCGTGCAGGATGTGATCGACTGTCCGAAGTCCATCACCGGAGATTATCTGAGCGGACGGAAGTTCATTCCGGTTCCGAAAAAACGGAGAGAGCCCACCGGATGGGTTACGGTTCACGGCGCGAGAGAGCATAATCTGAAGAATATAGACGTCTCCTTCCCGACCGGTGTGATGACCTGTGTGACCGGCGTGTCCGGTTCGGGCAAGAGCTCTCTGGTCAATGAGATTCTTCTGAAGTCACTCTCGAGACAGCTGAACCGGGCAAGAACCATTCCGGGCGAGTTTGACTCGATCGACGGCATTGACCAGCTGGATAAAGTGATCGCCATCGATCAGTCCCCGATCGGAAGGACGCCGCGATCCAACCCGGCGACTTACACCGGCGCGTTTGATCTGATCCGTGATCTCTTTGCGGCCTCCAGTGACGCGAAGGAGAGAGGATATGACAAGGGCCGCTTCAGTTTTAACAAAAAGGGCGGACGGTGCGAGGCCTGCGCCGGCGACGGTATCGTGAAGATTGAGATGCACTTCCTGCCGGACATCTACGTTCCGTGTGAAGTGTGCGGAGGAAAGCGATATAACCGCGAGACGCTGGAAGTGCGCTATAAGGGGAAGAATATTTATGACGTGCTGAATATGACGGTGGAGGAATCGCTGGATTATTTCAAGAATGTCACAAAGATTTACAACAAGGTGAAGACGCTCTACGATGTCGGACTCGGATATATCCGCCTCGGACAGCCGTCGACGGAGCTGTCCGGCGGTGAGGCACAGCGGATTAAGCTGGCGACGGAGCTGGCGCGGCGGGGAACCGGAAAGACCATTTACATTCTGGACGAGCCGACGACGGGACTCCATTTTGCCGATGTCCACAAGCTGGTGGATATCCTGCATGAGCTCAGCGACCGCGGCAACACCGTGATCGTCATCGAACACAACCTGGATGTCATCAAGACGGCGGATTACATCATCGATATGGGACCGGACGGCGGAGACCACGGCGGCACCGTGATCGCGCAGGGAACGCCGGAAGAGGTGGCAAAGGTGAAGAAGTCCTATACCGGCGAGTATGTGAAGCGGTATCTGTAACCCGGTACCGGTCACCTGTTTGAACACCTGCTTGCCAATTACGGAAGTCTAACATATAATATGATGAGTCTATTTACGCGAGCAACGAGTCAGAGCCCGTGATGGTATGAGACTATGGCGACTGCCGCGATATTTGGCAGGATAATGTACGTTCGTGCGTCACGCAGGAATTATCAGGAGGAATAACCGTGGAAAAAGAAATGATCATTGTTATGGACTTCGGCGGTCAGTATAATCAGCTGATTGCCAGAAGAGTAAGAGAGTGCCATGTGTACTGCGAAGTTCATCCGAATACACTGTCACTTGAGAAAATCAGGGAAATGAACCCGAAGGGCATCATTTTCACCGGAGGTCCGAACAGTGTTTATAAAGAGGAGTCTCCGAAGTGCCCGAAGGAGATTTTTGAGCTCGGCATTCCGACACTCGGCATCTGCTACGGCCACCAGCTGACATCCCACCTTCTCGGCGGCGTTGTTGAGACGGCTCCGACCAGTGAGTACGGCAAGACCGAAATGATCGTCGATGCAGAGGATTCCATGCTGTTTGACGGCGTAAAGAAAGATTCCATCGTATGGATGAGCCATACCGATTATGTGGCAAAGGTTCCGGAAGGTTTCCGCGTAACCGCGCACACCGATGTCTGCCCGGTTGCGGCCATGGAGAATCCGGAGAAGAAGTTCTACGGCATCCAGGCGCATCCGGAAGTTAATCATACCGAGGAAGGACAGAAGATCCTGTCCAACTTTGTTCACAAGATCTGTGGCTGCGGTGACAGCTGGCAGATGTCCGATTTCAAGGAGCGCACCATCGAGGAGATCCGGAACAAGATCGGAAACGGCAAGGCTCTTCTTGCTCTTTCCGGCGGCGTAGACTCTTCTGTTGCGGGCGTCCTGATGGCTCAGGCCATCGGTGAGCAGCTGACCTGCGTTTTTGTTGATCATGGACTTCTCCGCAAGGATGAGGGCGATCAGGTGGAGGCTGTTTTCGGACCGAATGGGCCGTATAAGCTGAACTTCATCCGCGTCAATGCGCAGGAGCGTTTCTATAAGAAACTTGAGGGCGTGGAGGATCCGGAGAAGAAGCGCCATATCATCGGCGAGGAGTTTATCCGCGTCTTTGAGGAAGAGGCGAAGAAGATCGGTACCGTGGACTATTTCGTGCAGGGAACCATTTACCCGGATGTGATCGAGTCCGGTCTTGGCCACAGCGCAACCATCAAGTCTCACCACAATGTTGGCGGTCTGCCGGAACACGTGGATTTCAAGGAGATCATCGAGCCGCTTCGCATGCTGTTCAAGGATGAGGTTCGCGCACTGGGCAAGGAACTTGGTATTCCGGATTATCTGGTATATCGTCAGCCGTTCCCGGGCCCGGGTCTCGGCGTCAGAATCATCGGGGCGGTAACCGCAGAGAAGGTCCGCATCGTTCAGGAGGCAGATGCGATCTACCGCGAAGAGGTGGAGAAGGCAGGCGTGAAGGGCCTTGGCCAGTATTTTGCCGCTCTGACCAACATGAGAAGCGTCGGCGTTATGGGTGACGGAAGAACCTATGATTACGCGATCGCGCTTCGCGCAGTCTGCACGTCCGACTTCATGACAGCGGAGGCAGCGGAGATCCCGTGGCCGGTTCTCTCCCGTGTTGCCACCAGAGTGGTTAACGAGGTGAAGGGCGTTAACCGCGTACTGTATGATTGTACGGATAAGCCGCCGGCAACGATCGAATTTGAATAATCCACAGAAGGGGCTGGCGCACTAACTCAAGTTAGTGCGTCGGCCCTTTTCCTGTAAAAAGAATTCAGCCGGGCTCCAAAGAGCCCGGCTGATAGTGTAAAATATAGTTATGCAAAAAACGAATATTTTACAGGGTGATATTTGATGCAAGACGGATAAATTCCTTGGAAAAACGTGTTATTAAATATCATCAAATATTGTTGGGAATGAAGAAAGATAATCCGTCAATTGCCGATTACATCAAAAAAAGTACGTTTAAAAGAACCGATAATACGTGACGGAGTCTGTTTATGGCTGATGTATTAACTGTTGAGCAGCGTAGAAAGAATATGCAGCGTATCAGGTCAAAGGATACGAAGATAGAGATGCTGCTTCGAAAAGCCCTCTGGGAAAAAGGGTATAGATATAGGAAAAACTATAAGGCACTTCCTGGTAAGCCAGACATTGCAATCACAAAATACAAAATTGCTATATTTTGTGATGGGGGAGTTCTTTCATGGCAAGGATTGGGAAGTACTGAAACCAAGGCTTGAGAAAAGTAATAATAGTGAATTTTGGATAAATAAGATATCAAGAAACCGGGAACGGGATATTGAAATAAATAAAAAGCTTTTCTTCATGGGATGGACGGTCATTCGTTTTTGGGGGAATGACATAAAGAAGCATATTGATGAGTGCGTACAGGTGATAGAAGAGACGATTTTTGAAATAAAATGTGGGGATGAACTATGAAGAGGAAGGGGATAACGAATATAAAATTAAAACACAGTCTTATGCTGCAATCTCTGAGCCCATTAGCATTTTTGACAATTGTTAGAAATTTTAAATTTGATTTACCAGAAAAACATACAGCGAATCAGACGTATATAGGAGAATTCATCAATTTGAATACTGTACTTATAGTCGTATTTATTTTATGCTTTGCATGGATTATAGCGGCAGGATTTTCGTTCGTTTCGTTTATTGCTTTTAAATGGACAGATAGACGAATGGGTTATCAGTTGGCATCGTATGAAGAAAAAGAAGATGCAAGTTTGAACTTCTTTTTGACGATGATTATCCCTCTTTTGATTGATGATGTGGAAACAATGCAAGGAGCTTTAACTTTTTTTATCATTGTCATTATGATGTGTTCTTTACTGAGTAGGACACACTTGTATTATGCCAATCCGGTTTTGGCAATGCTTGGGTATAACGTATATGAAATTCATTTTTTACATAATCAAGAGTTTGAAAATAAAAAATGCTTATGCGTAGTCAGAGGACATTTGGGGGATAGCATAGGTAGTGTTGAGTATAAAAAGATTGATGGAAATGTTTTATATTTGAAGGAGATGAACAGATGACAGGAGAAGAATTACAGACATCCATCAGAAATATTATGTACGGGGTCAATGACTATGGAATTGAAATATTTACTTTTCTTCGGGAAGAGGAAGAACTAAAAATCAAAAAATTAAGATCAACAGATAAGTTATTGGTTGGAACTAAGAATAGATTAGCTGAGACAGTGAATAACCTGTATCTTTCTGAAGACGCTGAATTTGAGATGTCGGAAAATATTGCTGATAATAAAAAGGCCATATATGAAATTGAGCTTACAGATGATTATAATCCCTTTTCATTTTTAGAGGGAGCTATGGAATGTCAAGAATACTATTCAGAGCGTGATAGGAGATATTTAGCTGGATTATTTTTTTAGGTAAATTTGAATGATGAATATTTTTGGATTTACCAGCATACTTATTCTGTCGCAAGAATAGACAGAAGTAAGCATATTCTAGCATTTTTTGTCAGAGATACATATGATGAGTTAGATAATGATATTGTTCAAATTGATTCGAGAGCCGATATTGTTATTTTTTCAAATAATGTTTTTACAGCAAAAATTGATTTAATGCAGAAATTTTTTGGGTTTGAAAAATTTATACGAGTAGGCGCACAGAAAACAATAGAGATTTTAAGTGAAATGGATATTGTTATCGGATTAGAAAAGATTACAGCTTTGGAAAATCATAAAAGACTAACCAACTCAAAAAAACTTTTGAAAGCAAAGAATTCGCCTGTATTGAAGATGGAAAAGAATGATCTGTTAAACAAATTACAGAATCATGCAAGATATAAAACAATGCTGAAATTCGAAGATAATCATATTGTTATTACATCTCAGAAAGATGCATTGGCATTTGTTAAGATGCTAAATGATGATATTGTAAGATCTGAACTGACGGGACAGGAATATGATAGTTCAAGCAAATCTATTTTGGACGAAGAATAAATTTATGATTTTTTGATAGTATATGGTTCTTAAATTTAGAGAGATGATTTTGATGACTGGGATGATGCTTACGAGTATTGGGAAGATAATTATTGAAGTAGATTGTGGATTACTGCGTTAGGAGTTTGCTGCGTGATTAAACAATTCAACGAAGTCAACGGACTTTACATCGAGAAAATAGTCGGTCAGGATAGGCTTGCTTATGCTATGTCTGATACTGAAGATTTATATGATCTTATAGAATATGCAGAGCGTGGCGGCTATCAGGGTTCTGTTATAAAGTTCTATGATTTTGACAACGGAAATGTCTATATGCCTTTTGAAAAGAAAAGGGATGTAATTTATGGTAAGTCGGTATATACAGACGGATTTTACTATTTTCTTCAGGCCGATTATGGATTAAAGAAAGTAACGTTGTATAAATATTTTCCTGAAACTATGCTTAAAGCCGTTGCAGAGTTTGGTATGGATGAAGTAAATCTGTATAATCTTACAATAATCGGAGAAAGGTGCATGTTATAAGCCATGATGGTGACAAGTTTTGCTGTTATTATCCCGAAAAACTTTCATTAACGCTTAGGGATCATGAAGCGGTTCTTATGATGACGGAGGATGAAATCATATCAGAGGAATGGATTGAAGAAGGATGGGATGATGAGAAAGACTGTGCTACTGATAGTTACAGGCTTTACTACAAGGTGATTATAAGAGATTTTGACGGAAATATTATCTCTGATGAAATCGGATCGATACATCAAGCACCGGATGGAACTTATTGGATAGCCTAACTGTAATAGATGATAAGGTAAGTATTATATGGGTTTTGAATTGAATAAAATTGAAAATAAGGATTTGTCCGTATTCAAACATGATATGCAGGAGGCATTTCAATTAGGAGCTGCTGCATGGGAAGAGGATTTGGATGAGGAGATCCTTCCTGAATCACATATAGACAGATCGCTTAATGCAAAGGGTTCAATTGTATATAAGGCGGTAGTCGATGGGAAGTTTTTAGGCGGAGCTATTGTCGTTATAAACGGTTCTCATGGTCATTTGGATTTTTTATATGTTAAGAGCGGAATCCAGAGCAAAGGTATCGGACAGCAGATTTGGAATTCAATTGAGGTAATGCATCCGGAAGTTATACTTTGGGAGACCTGTACACCGTATTTCGATGTTCGAAATCTTCATTTTTATATCAATTGCTGCGGTTTCTCGGCAGTGGAGTTTTATAATCCGAAGCATATGGATCCCGATGCTCCTAATGGGGATGATGGTAAGGATTTGTTTTTCAGATTTGAGAAATATATAAAACGAGATAAATAATACGTAATCCATTAGGAAGGAGTTGATAAATTAGTGACAATAGAAAAAATGAAAGAGTTGCTTGGAAAAGATGAGAAAATAACAGTAGAGTATAAAGCCTGTCAAAATGGAATACATGATGATGTATATGAAACTGTATGTTCTTTTTCTAACAGATATGGCGGTTATATTATCATGGGCGTTGAAGATGGGGGCAAACCGATAGGCATTAATAAAAAGCTGATAAAGGACATGAAGAAAAATTTTGTTAATCAGCTTAATAACCCTGCTAAAATGTTACCAACATTGTATTTGTCAATTGAAGAAATTGAATATGATGGGATGACGCTGTTATGGGTATATGTTCCTCCTACATCTACGGTTGAAAAATGCGGAAACAGGATTTATGATCGAAATGAAGACGGTGACATGGACATTACTGATTCGCCTATCCAGTTACAGAACTTGTACAACAGGAAAAGTAATACGTATGCTGAAAGGAAGATTTTTCCATATGTCACAATGGATGATTTAAGAGTGGATCTACTTGAAAAAGTCAGAAATTTGGCAAAAAGCAAGAAAACGGATCATCCGTGGCTCGAACTATCTGATAAGGACATGCTTAAAAGTGCAGGGCTATGGGAAAAAGATTTTTCTTCAGGGCTGGAAGGTTATAATCTTGCGGCTGTTCTGTTGCTGGGGAAGGATGACGTTATAAACTCGTGTTGTCCTGGATATGTAACGGATGCTCTTTACAGGGTTGAAAATATGGAGAGGTACGATGACAGATTGCAGGTTACAACCAATCTTATAGAAGCTTATGAGATTTTGATGGAGTTTGTTGCTAAACATACGTCAGATAAATTTCATTTGATTAATAATGTAAATACAAGCGTAAGAGATCTGATTTCGAGAGAGGTAATTGGTAATATTCTTGTTCATAGAGATTATTCCAGTGCTTATCCGGCAAAGGTTATTATTGAGAAGGATTGGCTTAAAACTGAAAATTGGTGTATTCCAAGAAGACATGGAAACATAATGAAGGATGAGTTTCAGCCGTATCCTAAAAATCCAGTTATTCAGAGATTCTTTGCTAATATAGGTAGAACTGACACGATTGGTTCTGGTGTAATCAACCTGTATAAGTATACACCAATTTTTTCAGATGGCGGAAAACCTGAACTGTTTGAAGATGATGTTTTTAAGATTACAATTCCGTTAAATAAAGAAGCTGCTAAGGAAGCAAGTGATCAAAGAAAATTGTCAGAAAGAGAACAGGCCATTTACAACCTTATATGTGAAAATAAGCATTTGACAGTAGAGCAGGTTATGGCTGAGTTTGATATTTCAAGATCTACGGTATTTAGAGATTATGCGAAGATAAAGAAAATCACTGGTGCTGTCTATGATAAAAATGAGTCTTTGTGGAAATTATAATAGTTAGTCTCATCTTAGTCTCACGCAGTCTCAAGTAAAAATGAGACTACATGAGACTGGAAAAAGAGAAAAAGGCGTAAAAATGGGGTGTTTTATATTATAGTCTCATAGTAGTCTCAAATGAAAATGAGACTAGCATGAGATTAAAATGAGACTGAGAAAATCGGATAGTTAGTATTGAAAAAACGCCGGGGCTTGATCATTCAATCAAACCCCAGCTTCCATTGAGACTTATCGACGAAGTAATATAACCGAAAGAATTTCTTATAGCCTAAAACATCTATCTTGCATTCATAGATATTGGTGTCGCGTGAGACGTAGAGGCAGTCTTTGGTCGTGTAAGCTCCGTCTACTTCATTTAGTAAGCCGCGATATCCATTCCTTCCTACGAAATGAAACGATCGCGCGGGTACTCTATCTGTGTAAGGATGTTGAGACCTTTGGCTCCGGTATTCGGAAAATCTATTCGCTTTGCAATACGGCAGGGGTCGAAATCAAATATGAAAACACCGACACGGACTTCAAGATCGAGTTTTCAAGGATAGATCGGAATAAGTCGCCATTATCTGGCCATGAAAATGGCCGGATAAATGACCATATAAGTGACCTGGAACAGGCTGTACTGAGCTGCTTACGGGAAGAGCCAGGGATGACCAATGCGGAATTGATTAAAAAAACAGGAAAATCCCAGCGTACAATCACCCGCGTTCTTGCCTCTCTCAAAGGAAAGGGTCTGATCAACCGTATCGGCTCTAATAAGACCGATTACTGGAACGTGAGATAGAATTTATCTGGCGCCATTTTGTCAACATAAGCTCAGAAAGAGAATAGTATAGTTGTTTGAAAATCTTACTACAGATATTAACTGAAATAAATTAAGTAATGAGCTGTCGGTATCGTGCATTAGTACGCTGTGAAATCGTAGAAATACATATGGTTTATTTGAGAAAAATGAGTGCCTTGACAGTGTAGTTTCAAAGGAAAACGTCTACTAGAAGGTCTTAAAGGCATTTTTTCAATTTCAGTGGAGGAGAAGATGACAAATTATGAGCTACTGTTAGAAATAAATGGAAAATTAAAAGAGAATATTGAGAGCTTATACACTTCTGGTAAAATGGATGATCTAAATAAATGCATCTCCTTCGCTAATGATTTTAATATGTGGTTATCGTGCTGTGGCGATTTTTCTGAATATATACTAATAAAAGAAGCTCAAACTGAATGTATAAATTCTATATACCTGTGCGCACAAGGATTTTATAAAGAAGCTATAACGACACTTCGGCAATTCTTAGAACATACACTGTTTGCGGTGATGTTGTCAACAAATGATTATAAATATCGTTTATGGAAAGCTGGTAAAATTGATATGTCATGGACGCAGATGATGGATCGCGAAAACGGTATTTTTAGTGTTCAGTTTATTCAGACTTATGCAAATGATATCGATGAAATAAGAAGTATGGAATTGTTAGTAATTGCGAAGGATATATATAGAGAATGTTCGGAATTTGTTCATGGTAATTATGTGAGACTTGCCATGTTACCTGATTATATAACATATAATGAAAAAATGACGGACCAATTTATTAAGTGCTTTAGAAGCATTAAGTATGTAATATGTATGGCGTTATTTATTAGATTCCGAGAGACACTGAACAATCCAGAAATTCTAAGAAAATTAGAACCTCTGATTTTTGACAATATCGGGATGCTTCCTGAAATCCAATTATTATATAACAGAGGAGACTTCAGAGATGAATGAATTTGTAATTCGTACAGAAGAATTAACAAAAGAGCAAATATCCGACTTCTTTGTTTCTTCTGATTATGAACAGGCAGTTATTGACAAATTAAAGGCACCCTCACCAGTACTATTAGTTGGAAGTAGAGGTGTTGGTAAGTCTTTTCTGTTTAAGGTATGTGAAATACAGCTGCTAAACGATTTTGAGAGACTAAGAATTCTTCCTGTCTCACTAACTTTTCGTAAAGCATCGTTGGTCAAAACTTCAACTCCAGATCAATTTCAATATTGGATGCTTGCAAGAATATGTTCAGAATTATTAAGAACTTTAAGAAAAACTGGAACAATTACGCCAATTGCTTCTGGACTTGGGGTTTTATCTGGTGAAACTGCATCAGAATTAAGCAAGACCGATTATCTTGTAAAAGAATTTGAAGACTCTTGGAGAACGCCAGGGAAAACTATCGACATTACTAACCTTCCTACTTTAGATGATTTTCTCGATGCAGTTCAAGACTTGTGTGAGGAATTAAATATCTTACGCATAGTTCTATTTATTGATGAAGCTGCACACGTTTTTCTTCCGCAACAGCAGCGCGAGTTTTTTACATTATTTAGAGATTTACGTTCTCCATTTATTAAATGCAATGCAGCAGTATATCCGGGTGTAACGGTATATGGGGAAACGTTTGAACCAATCCATGACGCTGTTCGGATTGATTTGGTCAGAAATGTTAATGATCCTAATTACATTGCTAATATGAAAGAAATGGTATTGCGGCAAGTGAGAGATAGTAGCTTGGCAACACGTCTTTCTAAAAATGGACAAAACTTTACATTATTAGCATATGCAGCATCTGGAAATCCACGTTACTTGTTAAATAGTATAGCCATGGCTGAAAGAATGGATTCAAAGTCGGTCAACCAAGTTTTTAGAGAGTATTATCGTGAAAAACAGTGGGCGGAGCATACTAAACTTTCAGACCGCTTTCCTGGATATAAGAGATTTATTGATTGGGGAAGAGATTTTCTGGAAACAAATGTTATCCCTGAATTAAAGACAAAAAACGATGACTATTTGTTAAATGGTAATGGTAAAGGAACAACTTTTTATTTTTGGGTTCACAATAGTGCACCACACGAGGTAAAAGAAGCATTCAGAATCTTGGAGTACTCTGGATTGGTCTATGAAGATGCTGCAGGAATAAGAGCCACAAGAAGTGAAGTTGGTACAAGATACATGGTTAATATCGGATGTCTTCTTGCATTTGAAGCTTCTCCTACAGCGACGGGACTGTCAATCATTAGACAAGCTGATATTCGGAGGATGAGCGAATATGGGGCGAATCAGGCAGTATTCAAAAAAATACAAGGGTGCGTTATAGGTACCGAAACAGATGTCCTTAAGGAGCACTTAAGAAAGAACATTGACCTACTGGATTTAACAGACTGGCAGAAACAGAAAATGCATGAAATATCAATCAACACAATTGGTGAGTTGATCTCTGCCCCTGAAGATCGTTTGAAAACGGCAAAATATATTGCAGATGTGCGAGCCAGAACAATTAGGAATGCAGGAATTGCTGCTGTCTGCGAATATCTATTAGGATAAATATGAGATATGATGGAAGGAGTACATTACAATTAGTGTAACGATTAACAGAAGTAAGGCAGTGAACAATTGTCAAAGGAATAGATAATGTATTGGCAACAGAAGATCAGAAAGGGAAGAGACACAGTATAACTGAGAGAAAAAGCTGGCTAAAAGCGCACAAAACTTAACTGATATACGTTAAGTAACGCTCTGCCGGTATCGAGTACGAATAATACATCTGTGTTATATTGTTCATCTTGTACAGATAATGTTAATAGATTGCAGGTAATCCTTGTGGTTGCCTGCAGTTTTATTTTGGGAAAATATTTTTGTACCCAACGAGAGAAATATATACGTTGACAACGTACATGAGTTGATTTGTACTTTGTTAAAGTATAAAGATGTTTTTGGAGACGATGATATGGATATTTCAGAAAAAATAAAGCAGTTACGAAAGAAAACGGGATTATCACAAAGTAAATTTTCCGCTAAATTTGGAATTCCCGTAAGAACTCTTCAGCAGTGGGAACAGGGAATAAGCGCCCCTCCGGAATATTTGGTCAGAATGATGGCGTATATTATGCTGCTTGAGGAAAATGGGCAAATAAAAGACGAAGAACCGATAAGGGGGAAACATGCAGATGGCAAATGATAAAGTTCAGTTATTTGAAGATCAGCCGATCAGGACGGCATGGGTTGAGGATGAGGAAGAATGGTATTTTTCAATTGTGGATGTGGTTGGAATACTGACTGAACAACCTGATATTGATGGTGCAAGGAATAATTGGAAAGTATTGAAAAATAGGCTTAAAGATGAGGGCAGTCAGTTGGTGACAAATTGTCACCAACTGAAAATGAGATCTCCGAAGGATGGAAAACGATATAATACTGATGTGGCAAACACAGAACAATTGCTTCGCTTGATTCAATCTATTCCTTCGAAAAAAAGCGGAGCCGTTTAAAATGTGGCTGGCCTATCGCCGGACAGGTGATGGAAAATGTCCCAGAATACTCACGAAATTCGGAGAATGATAATAATCATTCCTTATATATGATCAGGAAATAAACGAGAGTATAATGGGAGGAATAAACAAATGAATCACAATCGTTCCGATTATCGGCTTCTGTCCAGGCAGTTTTTTCGCCTGCTTCCATATCAGATTCTGCTGATCGTTCTATCGTCGATCAATGAGATCATTTCGAGCATATTCGCCAGCAATTACATCGGAAGAGAGGCGATGAGCGCTCTGGGATTGTATGATCCTTTCGATACGTCTGTTATCGCGGTCAGCCTGATGTTTGTTATCGGTTCTCAGATCCTTGGCGGAAAAGCCATGGGAAGAAATGCGATGGCAGAAGCCAGGAAGATTTTTTCCATGGATGTTCTGATAACAACGGTGTTCTCCGCTGCAGCAATCCTTGTTCTTTCGATGGCAGTTCATTTCGGCTGGAGCAGGATTCTGACGCCGGATGCTGATGTACAAAAATCGTTGGGCCGGTATATTCTCGGCGTTGCCGTCGGCATTTTTCCGACGGTTATGGGACAGCAGCTGACGGCGTTCCTGTCACTGGAAAACAAGACGAAGTACACAAGCGCTGCCAGCGTGGCGTTTCTGTCCGTCAGCCTGGTGCTGAATTATCTGTTTGTGGTGGTATACCGGATGGGAGAATTCGGCCTGGGACTTGCGCCCTCCATCGGCATGTGGATCTTCCTGATGATCGAGCTTAAGCCTTATGTTGGGGGGAAAACTCTTTTTAAGCTGTTGTTTTCGGAATTCAAGCTTCGTGATCTATGGCGGATCATGAAAACCGGCTTTTCCGGTTCGGTGATCGAAGGATATCAGGCAGTGCTCGGATTCATCCTGAACGCCCTTATTGTCATGTATGTCGGCTCAGCCGGTCTGTCCGCGTTCGCGGCAACTCAGGCGGTGATGCTGGCGGTCGGAATCATTCCGTTCGGCATGATACAGGTAGCACGTATGCTGATGAGCGTCAGCATCGGTGAGGAAGACCGGAAAACGTTGGCGGATGTCATGCGGGTGGGACTGTTCCGCTGTATTCCGGCGATTTCGGTCATCGCGGCGCTTATGATTGTGTTCGCCATACCGCTGACCAGACTTTTTTACCGTGATCCCTCCGATCCGGTCTTTGAGATGACCGCTGCGGGGTTTCGTATTCTGCCCCTGCTTCTTCCGTTGAGCGTTTTCCGCATGCAGTTTTCCGGTTATGCGCAGACCTCCGGTAAAGATGGACTGAGCCATCTTCTCGCATTGCTGGAAGGCGTTGCCTGTGTGGCATTTTTCGCGGCGGTCCTGATCCGGCCGCTGGGAATGCGCGGCGTATACTGGGCCTATCCACTCAACGGCGTTGTCTGTGCCATGGTGATCGTGCTCTATTCCTGGGTGATGCGCAAAGCATTTCCGAAAGATCTGGAGCAGCTCATGGTGATCCCGGATGATTTCGGGGCCCCGGAAGATGCCCGGATGGATATTTCCGTGCGCAGCATCGACGAGGTAACCATGGTCTCGCAGCAGGTGATCGAATTCTGCCGCAGCCGAGGAATCGACCGCAGAATTTCATTTTTTTCCGGACTGTTTTTGGAAGAAATGGCGTCAAATGTTGTAGAACACGGTTTTTCGAAGGACCGGAAGAAGCATTCGGTGGATATCCGGGTGGTTCATAAGAATGACGAGGTGATTCTGCGAATCAAGGATGACTGCGTTCCTTTTGATCCGGCGGAGCGATCGGAGATTCTTGATCCGGCGGATCTCGTGAAGGGGGCGGGAATCCGTCTTGTGTATAAAATCGCAGAGGATATTGAATATCAGAATATTCTGGGGTTGAATGTTCTGACGATTCATATCTGTACAGATAAACATCAGGGAAGGAGACATTGACAGCCATGCTGAATCAGGTTCCGGACAAAACGGCGGAAAGACTGCCTGACATTATCCGAAGGGCGAAGGAGATTCGCAAAAATCAAAATGAGGCCGGGTGCGGCGGAACCGTACTGCCCGGAGAATACATTCTGAATCATTGTCCGGATTTTCTTCAGAGAGTGAGCGGAGACGTTCGGACGATCATGGTCGGCGGAACAAACGGGAAAACCACGACGACCAGCATGATCGTTCATATGCTCCGGGCGAGGGGATTCCGGGTCTTTTCCAATCGGGAGGGCGCGAATAAAACCGAGGGTATTGCGACCGCATTCGGACTTCACTGTGATTCTGAAGGAAAACTGGATTACGATTTTGCGGTGGTGGAATGTGATGAACTGTTTCTGCTTCCGATGGCAACCGTGCTGAAACCGGAGGTTCTGGTGCTCACAAACCTGTATAAAGACCAGGTGGAGCGTCTGATCAGTGCGGAGCATACCGCGAAAGAGATCATCCGGGCAATTTCGACACTGACGGACTGCACGCTGTGTCTGAACCGGGACATGAATTTCTACGAAGATTTTTCGGAGGCATATCATGGAACAAGACGGATTCCGTACCGTCTTGCATCGGAGCACACGGTGGAAATCGATGGCAGTTTCCATGAGATGACGGTTGATCTCCCGATGAAATACAATCTGGAAAATGTGGTAGCAGCGGCAGCTGCATTGTATGCCGTGGAACAGCTGTTTCCGGAGAGTTTTGACTGTTTCCGGGATTATAAGCTGCCGTTTGGCCGCTTCGACCGGATCGCGCTTCCGAATTCCGAGATCAGGGTTGTGCTTGCCAAGAATCAGATTGCTCTGGAGAGAATCTGTGCGGAACTTTCAGAGCCTCTTTCGGGATGTACACTTTTTATGTGCTATGAATATCCGCCGGATTTTCTCTGGCTGGAAGATTTGGATCCGGAGACCTGCCGGAACATCGGACGTGCTGAAAGGATCTGTGTTTTGGGAGACTGCGCGGAAGATCTGGATCGGATCATCCGGAAAAACTTCACCGGTCATTCATCGGTGGAAATCCTGTCCGATGAGCAGGCGGTCCATCTGCTTCAGACGGCAAAGCAGCCGGTACTCGCGATTGTCGGCTATTGCGGCATGTTGAGGCTCAATAAGCTTCTTGCCGCGGAAAAATACACGAAAGAGTTCTGGGAAGAATGAATACATGGAGTAAGAGAAGTATGTTTTTATGAGACGCGTGTTATTGCGCTGGGAACAAGGCGAAATCCGCACGGGCAGGGGATCCTGTCGACTGCCGCGAGAGGAGCGAAGCGTATTCTGACTCGTTGAAACGGTATCATAGATCAGAATTCTTCACAAAAGGGGGAAAACCAGTTGAGAAGATGGAGCGGAGAGGAAACTGCTTATATCAATGGTCGGATCTACACTTCGGATCCGGAGATGCCGGAGGCAGAGGCATTTGTGATTCGGAATGGAAAATTCATTGCGGCAGGCGCAAATGACATTGCGACAGATTGTCCGCATATCGTGGATCTTCAGGGACAATGCGTCATACCCGGGCTGGTGGATTCACACTGTCATATACTGGCAGGGGTGGAAAAAAATATTCTCAATCTGTACAACATTGATCCCAAGACCAAACCGGAGGAATTGGGTGATGTGCTGCTTTCGCTTCTCAGAGAGCAGGGAGAGGACAGGGAGGAAACCGGCCACGGACCGGAGTGTGAGAAACCGGCGGGATGTGAGGAACCGGCGGGATGTGAGGATGTGTCGGGAGAGGAAAAATCGTCGGGAAATGCCGGGAAAGGCATCCTCCGGGCGATGGGAATGGACCTGACGCAGGGCACATTTTCCGCAGATGATATCGATCGGGTGATCGACGACCGGGAAGTGGTGGTCTTCAGTGACGACGGTCACGCGCTTCTTCTGAACCGCAGAGCAATGGAAAAACTGGGAATCGATTCGGATACGAAAGACCCGGGGGAACACAGTTATTTTGTCCGGGATGAGGACGGAAATCCCACCGGACTCGTAATCGAAATCCCCGCCATGATGCTATGCAAAGCCCTGATGAAGGAGACGAAATCCGATGTAAAAATCGTTCTGAAGGAACTGTGCCGGGAGTATGCCTCCTACGGATATACCGCCGCCTTTGACGCCATGTCGGTGGATTCGGAGGATGATGCCGTTCTTTCTCAACTGTCGGAACTGGATAAAGAGGGTGCGCTGTGCCTTCACATCTGTACCAGCTTTGGATACCGCGGGGAGGACGGGATAAAAGCCGCCGAGGTCCTGAAGCTGATGAAGCATCAGAGAGAGTTTTATTCGACGGAACATGTACATCCGAATACCCTGAAAATGATTGCGGACGGCACAATCGAAGAACATACGGCGCTTCTCTTCGAACCGTATGCGGATGAGCCGCAGAATTTCGGAAGTGAGATGATCTCTTTTTCCGATATGAAAAAGGCAGCCGTCATGGCGGCGAAGGAGGGATTTTACATCCATATTCACGCCATCGGCGATGGGGCGGTTCAGAGAGCGCTGTCGGTATTGAGGGCTGTAGATTACGATCATGTCCGGAAGACGATTGCTCATA
>NZ_FOIL01000039.1 GCF_900101295.1 [Clostridium] aminophilum
TTCCGAGAAGCTTTCCACCCGAAAAAACCGGCCAGGCGTTATTGACTGTGGTAAAGGATGTGCCGTTTCGCGCCTTGTACCGGCTGAACCGGTTCGCGATACGGTTCTGTGTCCGCAAGGCGGTCAAAACCGTACTGTAATCCGCGTCAACCTCAAATAATTCCAGAACATGCTTGTGCTTGATCTCATTGTGCGGAAAATCCATGGTGGAAAGACCGGCATTGTTAAAATACACCGCCATGGCATTGCGGTCGTAGAGCTGGATGCTTTCCGGAAAGATATCGAGAGCAGCCTTCAGGAGCTCTTCCATGTGATCATTGTACTTTAAAAAGACCGCGGATTCGCCGCCCGGCATCTCGAAACGATAGTATTGAAATTCCTCATCATTCCAACAGATGGTTTCCTCATCCGGATTGGTGACAAACGCCGGTATATCGGAAAAAAACGCGCCCGGGTAGGCAGACCAGATGTCTCCGAGGCTTTTTTGAAGTTCCGGATTCTTCCATTCGATGGTTGTGATGAAACCGTTTGAATCAAGGGAAATGATAACGTCAAACATCGGTGTCCTCCTGCAAAAAATATTTGCACTATAGATTATCTTACTTGAAAGATTGAAAAAGTCAACAAATTAACTTGACATCCTACAGAAAACGACATATATTTCAGAAAACAAAAAATTATGCAGATGCAAATAAATTTTGCATTAACAAAATCAGGAACCCAACGAAGGGTGTTTCAAAGGAGACGGTTATGGATAACTGCATCGAACTGGGCGGGAAACTGACACTGGAAGAATTTATCCGTATTGTCCGCGGTCATGTGCCGGTCCGTTTTTCCGGGGAATACAGAGAACGGGTGAATCGATCCAGAGAACTCGTGGAACAGTGGACAGCCGAAGAACGGGTGATGTACGGCGTGACAACCGGGTTTGGCGCCCTCTGCACGAAAACAATATCCAAAGAGGAGGCGGCGCAGCTTCAGCGGAATATTCTTCTCTCTCATTCGGTTTCGGTCGGCGAACCGCTCCCGGAGGAGGCAGTCCGCGGAACCATGCTGATGGTCCTTCAGAATCTGGGACAGGGATATTCCGGTGTCCGGCTTGAACTTCTGGAAATGTACCGGGAGTTTTTAAACCGGGATCTCACGCCGTGGGCGCCGGGAGACGGATCGGTTGGTTATCTCTGCCCGGAAGCGCATATGGCGCTGGTGCTTTTGGGGGAAGGAAAAGCGACCTGGAAGGGAGAACTTCTGGATGGAAGAGAAGCGCTGAAACGGGCGGGACTTGCTCCGATCACGCTCGCCTCCAAGGAGGGACTCGCGCTGATCTCCGGCACCACATCCGTGACCGCGATGGGAGCAATTGCCGTATATGACATGATTCAGGCGGCGAAGAGCGCGGATGTGATCGGCGCCTGTTCTCTGGAAAACTGCAGAGGGCTTCTTGCGGCGTTTGATGAGCGGGTGATGTCCGTGAGACCGCATCCGGAGCAGAAGGGCTGCGCGGAAAATGTGCGCACCGTTCTGGCCGGTTCTAAGGTGATCGAGAACGCGAAGACCAGTCACCTTCAGGACGCACTTTCTCTCCGCTGTATTCCGCAGCTCCACGGAGCGGTGAAAAAAACGCTGTATGACGCGAAAAGGACGATTGAGACAGAGATGAACTCGTGCTGCGACAATCCGACCATCTGGCCGGAAGCGGGGGCGGAAGACGTTATCTCCGCCTGCAACTGCGATTCTTCCTATGTCGGGCTGGAGATGGATTCCTGCTCCATTGCGGCCGTCATGCTGGCCAAAATGTCGGAGAGAAGAAATAACCGGATGATCGATGGCAATACGTCCGGATTACCGGCCTTTCTGATCCGGAATCCGGGACTCAATTCCGGTCTCATGGTGCCCCAGTATACACAGGCCGGGCTGATCAACCGTATGCGGGTTCTGGCGTATCCGGCTTCCGTCGACAACACGCCAACCTGCATGAATCAGGAAGATTATGTTGCGATGGGATATACCGCAGCCCGGAAGGCCTGCGAGATGGTTCAAAAACTTGAGTATGTGCTTGCGATTGAACTTCTGACCGATTACGAGGCGCAGGCGTTCCGGGAGCCGGCCGAAACGATTGCTGCGGTTACCGAAGCCGTTTACCGCCGGATCGAAGAGCGGGTTCCGGTGCTGAAAGAGGATGAATTCCTGTACCCGCATATTGAGTTCCTCCGGCAGATGATCCACAGCGGGGAACTGCTGCGAATCACGGAAGCGATCACCGGGCCGCTGCAATGAAAATGCAGTGAAGAGGAATGAGTCCGGGATGAGTGAGAAAAAGCATACGGTATGCGTGTTCCGCGATTCGCGGATCTTAGGAGGAGATACGGCACATGATGACGACAATACAGACACTTCCGCTAGTCATGCCGGAAGAAGAGGCTTTGAAAATTGCCGGAGGATACCGGAATCCGTTTGTGAAAATGATGGCCGGAAAAAAGAAGATCAATCTCCGGCTGATGTACCTCGAAAACCGTTATTACATCTATGAAATCACCTACCATAAAAGCCCGATTGCCAGTCTTTTTGGAAAGGAGGAAGTGGAAAAGAGACAGAAAATCCGCATCATGGTGGACGCGACGACCTGTTCGGCGTCCTATACTTCAGATCCGATTGCCACGGTCCGGAAGGAGACCGATGATCTCAGTGTGCAGGGATCCTATTATGACGATCAGCGGCTGGAGGACTGCGGAGCAAATATGGCAAAACGGATGGTTCGGCGCCGTGTCGGAAAGCAGATATCCATTCGGGCTCTCTCAATGGAAAAAGTATACAGACCGTTTTATATCGCCGTATACGGGGATATGAAAGAGGGGACAAAAGCGCGGTATCTGCCGATCGCAGCAGACGGCAATGAAATCAATACCACGCTGTGAAACAGGGAAACAGAGTTTTTGAGTATGCGAAAAGGATTTGGAGGAAGATTTATGTTAATGACGTTGGTGGATGACCTTGTGGTCGTGGCTCTCGTGTGTCTGATCTTCGGCATCGGAGCGTATCTTTCAAAGAAAAGCAGCAGTTCAGAAAGTTTCTTTAATGCCAATCATGCACTTCCGTGGTCGCTGTGTGTCGGCACACTCATGGCGTCCTGGTATAACGGAGCCGGAATTATGGGAACGGTCGGTTATGTCTGCACGATGGGCTTTGCGGCATTTTTCCTGTGGTCGATCGGATGCCACGCGGTTCGTTTTCCGCTGGCGCTCTGGGTTGCGCCGAGAATTTCCGTGAAAGCGAAGGGCACCATCCCGGAGCTGCTCCGGCTGAATTACGGAAAATTTACATCCATTATGGGTGCGGTCGTCCTCGTGATCACCTGTCTTTCCATCAGTGAGATCGCCTGCATCGGTTATATCGGCGAAGCCGGCTGGAATGCCGACAAGGTTCTGGCAGCGGTGATTGTTGTCGGAATTTCCATCGCGCTGACCTGTCTTTCCGGTCTCATGGGCGTCGCAATCACGGATATGATTTTCTTCGCGATGATGGTCTGCTGTGTCTGCGCCGTTTTCCCGCAGATGTTTTTTGAGGTGGGAGGAATTCACGGATTTCATGCAGCTCTTGATACGGTTGATCCGGCGATGATGACCCCGCTGGGCGGAATTCCGGTGCCCCAGGCGATTATCCTGATTCTTCTCTGCATCAACATCTACAAGGATCCCACATTCTATCAGCGTTTTGCGGCGGCAAAATCTCCGAAAACCGGAAAGAGGGCGATGCTGACCTGTTTCTCTATCTTTATGTCCTTTGACCTTGTTATCATGATGACCGGTATCGTCATCCGTGTGCTGGATCCGTCGCTCTCCAGTCAGCCGGAAGTCGAGTATATCCGTCAGGTGGTGATGCATCTTCCGGTCGGTGTCCGCGGCGTATTCATCGTCGGTGTGGCGGGCGCCATCATTTCCACTCTGGACAGTTACTATCTCTGCGGCGGAGAAATCATTGCCAATGATATCATCTACATGCTGCGCGGCGACAAGCGGCTGTCTGACCGGAACAGTATTCTTGTGACAAGGATTTCGGCGGTAGTGTTCGGTATTATCGGTCTTGCGACCGCGTTCCGTTTTGACCGCGTGTATGACGCATTTCTCTTTATTGCAAGCCTTTCCATGACACTCCTCTTTGTGCCGATGATCGCGGCGCTCATGTACGACGGAAGAAAGACCAATGTTGCCGGCCTCGCCTCCATGATTGTCGGAGCGGCATCCTGGATTTTCTTTGGATATTTTCTCCCGATTGATATCGACGGATACGTCATTGATCCGGTTCTGATCGGCCTGCCGCTTTCGCTGATTGCATTTGTCATCGGCAACCGTTTCGGTGTCGATCTGACGGAGAAGAGAAAAGAAGACCTTCTTGCCAAGGGAACGCCGGCGGAAGAAATGGTCAATGAGGACCGAACGCTTTCGGAAGAGTATAAGAAAGAAATCCGAATCGAATGGTTCGGCATGGATGGTGCGCTTGTGCTGCTCTATATTCTGCTGGGATGTTTCTATGGGTACGGTATCATCAATCAGGTGGAATGGATTATCGGATACGGTGCTCCGGTTATCGCCATGGGTATTGTAATCGGTGTATTCGCGAAGTATCTCACGGAGGTTGCGTCCGTGATGAACGGAAAAAACAGGTAAAATAGTGGATCCCCCGGGGAGGTACAGGACAGAGTCTGTGGTCAGACATGGTTCTGTACCTCCGTTTTGTATGATATAATCAAAATCAGGGCAGGAAAAAGGTGATGGTTGGGGAAGGATACAATGCTGATATGGGTGTGAAGAACATGGAAAGAACAAAATCCGGGAAAACGGGAATCGCATATATCGCGTTGCTTGTCGTTTTCTTCCTCTGGGGAAGCGTATATGTGGCAAACGGTTATATCTTACAGTCGCTCAGTCCCATAGAACTGGCATGCTGCCGGTTTGTGGTCGCGGCCATCGCCCTTGGCGCTGCGCTGGCAGTGCGAAGAGAAAAGATTCATGTGGAGAAGCGGGACTGGAAGACGTTTCTTCGGATCGGTTTTATCGGCTATTTTTTCTCGATCGAATGCGCGATGCTCTCGATTCAGTGGACCGGTGCCTCGATGGCATCGCTGATCAATTCGCTGAATCCGGTGATCATTTCCGTGTTTGCCGCTTTTTTCCTGAGAGAAAAACTGACCGTTAAAAAGATATTCTGTCTGGTACTCGGCCTTTTGGGCGTACTGGTGGTGTCCGGAGGGCCATCTGCGGAACCCGGGCAGCTGACGGGCGTTCTCTGGGGAATGGGATCCATCACTACCTGGGCGTGGGCGGTCATGTATGTCCGCCGCCTTTCGGATCGATACGATGCCCTGATGATCACATTTCTTGTCATATCCATCAGTCTCCTCTTTCATATCCCGACTGCGGGGATTGAGGTGGCAGTAAAGGGGATGCCGGCGATTCATCCGATGACGGTGCTCTGTATTTTCTATTCCGGGGTTTGCGGAACCGCGATCCCGCAGTTTTTGTGGAGTTTTGCGCTCTCAAAACTGCCGGCCAGTACATGCTCCATGTTTTATCCGCTGATGCCGGTCTTTTCCGCTCTACTGGGGATCATGCTTTTGGGAGAATCCCTCAGCGGCCGGTTCTTTATTGGGGGAGCCATGATTGTGTCCACGGTCATCGTCAGCTGTCTGCCGGATAAACGCGGGAGCAGGGAAACGGAAGAAAAGAATCTCCCAGATTACGAACAGACAGAAAGATAAGGTATGGAACAGTTTTATTACAATCACTTTGACAAAATGGAGCAGGGCGTTTATTATGCGATTCTCAAGGGAATCCGGGATCTGGAAACGGAATTTCTGATCCCGGCGTGCGAGTCTTCCCGGCTCCGTGAAATTTTCTTTCAGCTTCGGCTGGACCACCCGGAGATCTTCTGGGCGACGGGCTATCACTACCGGTTTTACCGGGATTCACCGAATATCATCTTTTGCCCGGAGTATCTCTTTCAAAAAGATAAAATTCTGGAACATCAAAAAGCCATGGACGCGAGAGTGCGGAAACTTGTCCGCGGCATGGACGGAATGTCGGAACTGGAGAAAGAAAAGTACGTCCATGATTTTATCTGTGAAAATGTCCGCTATGACAAACTCAAAAAGCCGTATTCGCACGAGGTGATCGGACCCCTTGGGCAGGGCGTCGGAGTCTGCGAGGGAATCGCGAAGTCGGTGAAGATTCTTTTGGATGCGGCGAAGGTCTGGAACATCATCGTCCTGTGCGGAAACAACCCGGAAAAGGGGATAAAATACCGTCATGTGTGGAACATTGTCCGGATCGGGGGGACGTACTACCACATGGATGCGACCTTCGATGACACGCTGACCGGAGAGTCAGCCGGAATGGAGGCCCTCATCCGGTATGATTACTTTAATCTGCCGGATAAGCAGATTTTCCGCGATCACGAGCCGCTGATTGCACCGGCACCGAAATGTACGGACGGCGATCATTTTTATTATCGGGAGAAGAAGCTGTCTTTTACGAAAGAAGAGGACGTCTATAAGCGCGCGCTTCAGGCCGCAAAAAAGAAGAAAACGCTGGTTTTCCACTGGAGAGGCGGATATTTCACCAGAGAGATCTTTCTGAATCTGGTAAACCATGTGCGGAAGGCGGGGGAGGAGAAGAATCTGACGCCGTATATCTCAACAAATTTTGCGCAGGCAGTGATGAAAGTCAGTTTCCGGGAACCGGAAAAACAGGAAGAAATTGTTCTGGAGGACGCAAATATTTCGGAGAAATACGAAGAGTAAGAGAAACAACAAAAAATCAAAAATATTTCAAAATCCTTCAAAATAATATTGATTTCAGCAAAATAACGGAACTATAATCTGATTATAACGGATATGGTTATACCTCATATCTGCACAGGATATGGAACCGTGTAACCGCATTTTCCCAAATTTTGGAGGAGGAGAAATTGTATGACAGGGCAAGCAGTTGAAACAAAACATGAAGCTGAATCAAAGGGAACGGATATCGCTAAATTTGTTCTCTGCAGCGCACTTGGTATCTTTATGTTCTTCATCAGCGTCACGTTCGGCGGAAAATCCACGATACCGCTGGATCATCTGACCACGATCGTCCGGGGAGCTCTCGGTGAAGCCCAGAAATGGGTGGTTCTCGCCGTGATTGCGGCAGGGGCGGCATTGCCGTTTGTGAAGAAAACCTGGAACCAGAGCACACAGTCAGTGGTCTTTTCCGTCTTCAAAGTTGTCGGTCTGATCTGCGGAATCATGTATATGTTCCATCTCGGACCGGAGGAACTGCACACGAACGCGGATCTGTTTCCGTTCCTCTATGTCACGCTTTGCTGTTCGTTATGTTTCCTGATTCCGATCGGAGCGGTGTTCCTGTCGTTCCTGACGGATTATGGTCTGATGGAGTTTGTGGCAGTATTCCTTCAGCCGGTGATGCGAAAGATCTGGAAGACGCCGGGACGAAGCGCGATCGATGCGGTGGCATCCTTTGTCGGAAGTTATTCTCTGGCACTTCTGATTACGGACCGTCTCTACCAGAACGGACGATACAACAAAAAGGAAGCATTCATCATCGCCACCGGATTCTCCACCGTTTCGACCACCTTTATGGTTGTCGTGGCAAAGACACTCGGGCTGATGGATCGCTGGAATTTCTATTTCTGGACAACACTGGTGATCACTTTCATTGTCACGGCGATCGTTGCAAGAATCTATCCGACATCGAAAGTTCCGGATGAGTATATGGAAGGAGTCACTCCGGATCCTGAGCCGATCGTCACAAAGGATCGCCTGAATGTCGCATGGACCGATGCGCTGACTGCGTCTCACAATTCCGGATCCATCGTGGACAATGTTGTTCGAAACACGAAGGACGGCTGCCGTATGGTTGCGAACATTCTTCCGACCATCATGTCCATCGGATTTCTCGGAATGCTGATTGCTCTGTTCACACCGGTGTTTAATATCATCGGGTATGTGTTCTATCCGTTCACCATGGCGGTTCAGCTTCCGGAGGCAATGACGGCGGCAAAGGCGATCTCCACTTCGATTGCGGAAATGTTCCTTCCGGCCGCGTTTGTCGCGGAAGCATCGATTCGCACCAAGTATGTGATTGCGGTTTCCTGCATTTCGGAGCTTCTGTTCTTCTCCGCAGTGATTCCGTGCATTCTCTCGACCAAGATTCCGGTAACCATTCCGCAGATTCTGATCCTGTGGGTGGAGAGAGTGATCCTGTCGATCCTTCTGGCAGGAGCGGTGGCTCTGCTGGTATTATAATAATCGCCGTAACCAAAAAAATTCGGCCGTCTGATGAAAATCAGCGGTCGGATTTTTCGATGGTCTGTTTCGCCGTTCGCCTCTCCGGATGGAAGAGGGAGCCGAAGTCCCCCTGCGGACTTTGTTGATGAAAAGAGGTTTATGAAGGGACAAGAGTATATTTTTTTAAGGTTAAAATGTTCCTGCCGTCTTTATACTCATACAGCATATCATCCATCAGATTTCGAACCAAAAATATACCAAGCCCTCCGATCGGGCGAAGTTCTGCCTCCAGTTCCACATCCGGTTCTTCCGCTTCCAGGGGATTATAGGGCTTCCCCTCATCGATGAACGTCAGAACGGCTGCCGAAGATGTCTCCTCGAAATCAAATTGCACGGTGACCGGTCCGGCTCCCGAATCGTAGGCATAGAAACTGATATTTGCAAACAGTTCATCCACCGCCATTTTCATCTGCATCGCGAGTCTTTCCGTACATCCCAGGTTTTCCAGTTCAGAAAGGACGAAATTCTTTACGGACGGAATATTCTCAACATTGGAAGTAACACGAAGTTCCTTCATTTACACAAAGCCCTCTTTTCTATAAATGAACCGACCAGCCCGTATCTATTTTTTCATGAATCTTCTTTACCGTGTCAATGTCCAGTTTCGGCCAGTCTTCCACCTGTTGTGCATTATGTGTTACTAAATGCGCCTTTTCTGCGCACAGCGCCAGAGGGGTATCGGCCAGAGAATCGGAATAGAAATTCTCAATGTCCGGAAAACCCTGATCGAAAATATATGCCGCTTTTTCTCTGGCGAACATCAGATTATCCACGAAAGCACCCACGTCACGATCGTACTCGGTTGCCATGAAATTGACGCCGAGTCTTCTGGCGGCCGGTTCGATGATGCAATTCGGAGAAGCGCTGATGATCAGATCATCCGGCCGTTTTTGCGCCAGATACCATGCGGAAACTCTGCTGATATGCTTATCCCAGAATTTTTCTATCTGCTCGTCAAAATCGTCAATCATGCAAAGGAAACTGAAAAATGTCCGCTCAAAAAGAAATCTGGGAATTTTTTTCTGCTTTAGCTGAATCGCGGATTTCACCAGCTTCGGTACATAGGTAAAAGCCAAAGAAGGATGCCGCCATAAGCACCAAAACGCAAAGCTTACGGCGCAATCCGGATGATAAATCGTACCGTCAAAATCGTACACATTCATTTCAATATTGCATCCTTTCAGCGGAAATTCGGGTTTACTGGACCTTGAAAACAGCATCCAGACCGGTGATGTAAAGAACCTCATGGAAATTCGGTCCGATATTCAGAAACTTCATTTGACCGTGCGCACTCTTCATGCTTTTAAATGTGTTTAAAAGAACACGGAGTCCGGCGGAAGAGACGAAATCACAGTCCGCAAAATCAAGGATAAGCACACCGGAGATATCCAGTTCTTCTTCTAAAAGCGCTTTCAGTTCCGGCGCGGTATTCGTATTCAGTTCTCCCTTTAAAAGAATTTCCAGCTGGTTTCCTTCCTTTTTTTTCATCATTTCCAGTTCCATTTTCTTTCCTCCCGGTTTTTATGTTTTTCAGCATCACATGACAATCATACAGATCATCACGGTTTATTTTATGGTCAGAATCAGCATTGTGATATCGTCAAACTGCTCCGTATCCGCCGCAAAAGTCTCTACCTGATTCAATATTTCGGAAAGCACATGCTCTCCTTTTTTTGCGTCGGTATGGTTGAGAATATTCATCAGACGCTCTTCTCCGAAGAGTTCCTTCTGGGAATTATGAGCCTCGGTAACTCCGTCCGTATAAAGTAAAATACGGTCACCGGAGGAAAGCGGCATTTCATCCTGCCGATATACGATATCCTCCATGCCGGCCAGAAAAAGACCGTGTTTCTTTTCCAGCATTTCACAGGGCATTCCCTTTTTCTGGATTATGGGGAAGTTGTGTCCCGCATTGGTAAACTGCAGGATCATCGTCCGCAAATCCAGAATTCCGATCCATGCCGTCGCAAACATCCCGGCGTCGTTATTGTCACAAAGACGATCATTCACGGTTGTAAAAATATCCGCCGTATCCTCAGTGGTCAGGGCATAGTCTTTGATCATCGTCTTGGCGGTCATCATAAACATAGCTGCCGGGATCCCCTTTCCGGAGACATCGGCGATCACGATGCAAAGACGGTTTTCATCGATCATGAAAAAATCATAGAAGTCACCGCCCACTTCTCTGGCGGTTGTCATGGATGCGAAAAGATCAAATTCCTCTTTTTCCGAGAATGTGGGAAAAATGTTCGGAAGCATATCCTTCTGGATCTTTTCGGCCATTTCCAGTTCAGCTCCGATTCTTGCGTTGCCTTCCGCAAGCTTTTTCTCTTTTTGCAGCAACTGCTGACAGCAAACCACCATCTGCCGGGAAGCCACCGAAATAATGATCAGCTGTAACAGTTTGACAAAATAGTTTGAGATGATGGTGTTCTTGAGCATCTTCGCGGTGTCATACGGAATTCCCCTGACGGCGTCGTCAAGCCACATGGCTTCGTTGGTGACAATGGTGGTGCCCGGTTTGTACGGGACAAAGTTCAGATCCAGCATTCCGTAATTCGCTCCGAGAATGTAGGCTATAAAGAAGACAATGACGGAGATTACGGAAATGTATATCGTATATTTTTCGTTAAAATAACGGATGGATAAAAGGATCGGAATTGCCGCCAAAAAAGTGACATTATAGGTTAGCACCATCGTGGTCACGGCATAAACGAGGATGCTCGCCGTCATCAGCAGATATTTGATCCATACTTTCTTATACTGGAAATACCGGCTGATTCCATTGGCAAGACCGATTAAAAAAAGGTTAAAGATCATCAGGCCGCGGTATGGGATTCGAATATAGAAAACACCGGCCTCAAATAAGATCCAGGTTATTGCCACGATCACGAAGGTAACATTAAGGACCAGCGCCATCATGCGATTCGCGTCCAACTCATTATCGCGTAAGATGGGATCATAATTCATATTCTTTTCCCCCATAACTTATCCGTTCATTTTCTGAAATGCGGCTGCATTTGACCGGTAGAGTGTTTGAAAAACCCGGTAATTGCGTTCATAAACCTCTTTGTTTTCCGCATTCGGAAGATACGTCTGCTTCACTTTGACAAGCTGTTCGGAAAGCTGTAAAACATCGGTGCCTTTGATTCCCGCAGCAACCGCGAGCGCCGTTCCGATGGCGCCGACTTCCTGCGCATGATCAACTGTCTCGATGGTCCGCCCTGTAATATCCGCCAGCATCTGGCAGGTGACTGGAGAAAGGGAGCCGCCTCCCACAAATCGGACGGGATCGGATGTCGTTACTTTGGCATCCTCGCGTTCCAGCATCCAGCGCAAATGGTAGCAGATTCCTTCCAGAACGGCCCGGAGCATATCTTTCTTCCCGTTTTCGATCCGGATGTTGAAAAACATTCCCGCCGCGTTGGAATCACCGAAAGGGCACCGGTTTCCGTGCATCCATGGAGTAAAGATCACACCGTTTGCCCCCGGCGGGACCTGAGCGATCTCTTCGCAGAGATATTCATAAAGGCTGGTATACCTGCTCTCCAGATCATCCGTCACTTTGGTTTTCTGGAGATAGATTCCCACCTCATCCAAAGCAAGGTGTTTCAGTGCCCAATCGAAACATTTTCCGGCGGTTTCCAGTTCGGCATAATAATTGAAGTACCCGCGTTTCGCTGAAAGAACGCCGGTGATGGTCGATCGGAGGTCAAATGCCTGGTGATCCATAAAGGTAGACACCCATCCGGATGTTCCGACATAGATATGGGTTCTTCCGGGTTGGGCGGATCCGGCACCGATACTCACAAACGTAGTGTCTCCTCCGCCGCCGAAGACCGGAATTCCGGCCACCAGCCCCAGATCGTCAGCGGCTTTCCGGGTGAGACCGCCAACCAGGTCCGTGTTTTCAATGATTTCCGGCAAATGTTCCGGCTTTACCTTGTACATTTTTACAAGGCCCTTATTCCAGCCTTCCCTTCCTTTTCTGGTATCATAAAGAAAGGTTGCAAATGCGGTATCGGCGGTTCGAATGATCCGTCCCGTACAGCGCCCGGCAAGGTACTCATTGATATCCAGCCATTTATCGGTTTTGGCGAAAACCTCAGGCTCATGTTTTTCCACCCATTTATATTTCCATACCGGATCCTTGGCGCTGGTGGAGGCCGCATAATTAACGCGCAGATTCTTTATGAGCTTATAAAGACTGCAGCCGAAAACCTTAATGATGCCTCTGCCCATGCATTCTTCATATTCTTTTATTCCCTTCTGGTCCAGATAAGTCATGGGACGCCGCAGGGCATTGCCATTCGCGTCCACAAGGACGGTTCCCTGAATCTGTGTACAGAATGCCATTCCATCAATATCTTTTGGAAGAATATCGGACTTGAGAAACAGATCCCGGGTCGTGGAGCAAAGAGCTGCCCACCATTCTTCTGTGTCCTGTTCGGCTCCTCCGTCTGCGGTGATATAAAGTCCGTAAGAAGCGGAAGAACTGGCCAATAGTTCTATTCCGGAATCGATATGAAATAAACAGGTTTTGACACAGCTTGTGCCAAAATCATAAATGATAATATACATATTATGCTGTCCTTTTGAAAATGGATCATATCCCGGTTATATCCTGCCGTCACGGGACATGCCGTCTGCTCCGGAAGGTGCAGAACGTACAAGCGGAAGAAGAATACAGATCAACGGCAAATAGTGTCCCATACCGGGCGTTATGTATAACTTTATTGTACCACAAGAAAGAAGGTCATATTACATTCTTTTACAGGAGATCCGGGGGGGGGGGATATCCGGCTGATCGGTCGCATCGGGCAGTTGGATGTCCTGCATCATTGGAAGGATTCCTCGAAATTTCCATGACATAACAAGAGAGAGAAGATATAAATAATAGATTATAACAGTGATACGAAATTATGAATATAAGGAATCGAAACAGAGGAAAACGAGAAAAATATTCATTAGACTTTCAAAAACATACTTGTATAATTTGATTATACAAGTTAAAAGAACAATTCGTCATGCAATTTGCTCGAGAGGAGGGTCAGTTGTGCTGATATGGATCATTGACGAGGAGTGGAAGGATTATGACATGGAACGGGAATACCTTGAGAAAGTGTATCCGGGCACCGAAATCCGATGTTCCTCCTACGACTATGAAGAGGATCTGACAGAGTTCGGATACCGGGCGGACGGGATTCTGGCACAGGTTTATGCGCCGATTCCGAAGGCGACCATCGATCGGCTGGAGTGCTGCAAAGGGATTGCGGTATACGGCGGAGGCTATGAGCGCGTGGACACAAAGGCCGCGCGGGAAAAAGGAATCGGCGTGACCAACATCAGCGGTTACTGCGCGCCGGATCTGGCGGACTATGTCGTCGCCGCCATGTATTTTGCCAATAAGAACATTGCCGGTTTCAGTCAGAATGTTCTGGAAGGCGCAAAGAGAAAACGCTGGGGAATGATGGCGGTGGACCGGATTCCGCATCGGCTGTGTGATGAGATTCTCGGTATCTACGGTTTCGGAGTGATCGGAAAAGAAGTGGCAAAGCATGCTCAGGCCGTCGGAATGACGGTGATTGCCTGTGATGATTTTGTTTCCGGGGATCAGATGAATGAGTACGGAGTGAGAAAAGTATCCTGTGAGGAACTGTTCGAGACATCGGATTACATCAGCATTAACCTGAAGGGATGCCCCGAAAATGAGTATAAGGTTTCCTCACGCGAACTGAGCCGTATGAAGGAGACCGCGTGGCTGATCAATACCTCCCGCGGACTTGTGATCCATGAGGACGATCTGATCGCCGCAGTGAAAGAAAAGCGAATTGCAGGAGCGATTCTCGATGTAATCCGTCAGGAGCCGCCGACCGGTGACGAGAAGATTCTGGACTGTCCGGGGATCT
Source organism: [Clostridium] aminophilum (assembly GCF_900101295.1). GTDB lineage: Bacteria > Bacillota > Clostridia > Lachnospirales > Lachnospiraceae > Clostridium_R > Clostridium_R aminophilum_A. The sequence goes on from NZ_FOIL01000039.1 coordinate 14,251, forward strand.
ATGTGACGCCGCACGTGTCCTACGCATCGGTGGAATCCTTCCGGGCACTGAAAGAGTTTGCGCTCTTCAATCTGACGGCAATGCTGGACGGAAAAACGCCGAGAGATCTGGTCAATTAGAAATAGAAGAACCAAACAGAAATGAAACATGGAATAAATGCCAATGGCGGCAGAACAAGAAGTCATTCGGCATTTATATTTTTTAAGAGCAGAATTATACAAGTATTATACAAGTCAAGAAGGGAGAGGATATCAGCATGATTCTCACAAAAGAACAGCAGGATATGCTGGACGGAAAGTACGGTGAGGGAACCGCATACGCGATGAAGATTCAGGTGGCGATCGGCGAATGTTTTGACGCAGAGCGGATGGTTCCGATCACGAGAGCGCACGTTGCACTGTCCAATCAGGAGGCGGATCTGTGGTTTTGCGAAAAACTGGTGCATGCAGGAGCAAAGTGCCGGATTGCGCCAACGGTAAACCCGGGATTCTGCTATGACTTTTTCACATCACATAAGATGGTGGACGAGAAATTTGCGGATCTGATGCATCGGACCAATGAAGCGTACAAGGCTATCGGCGCACAGCTGACGTACAACTGCACGCCGTATATCGATACGAACGTTCCGATGTTCGGTGAGACCGTCGCCTTTTCCGAGTCCAGCGCAACGCCGTATGTTAACTCGGTCTGGGGCGCGCGGTCGAACCGGGAAGGCGCGAACAGTGCGCTGTGTGCGGCGGTGACCGGTTATGTTCCGGAATACGGTCTTCTTCTTGAGGAGAACCGGAAAGGCGACATTCTGGTTCGCGTGGAGGCGGACATCAAAAATGACTATGACTACCACATTCTCGGTATGCTCGGGAAAAAGATCGGAGAGGGAATTCCGGTATTTGAAGGACTTCCGAGAGAGACGATCACGAAAGAGGGACTTCGAAACCTCGGCGCGGAGCTGAATACATCCGGAGCCTACGCGATGTATCACATCCCGGGATTTACGCCGGAGGCACCGACACTGGAAGCCGCATTCGGCGGAAATAAGCCGAAGCGGGAGGTGACATTGACCAACCGGGATATGGAGGAGATTCTGGAAGAGATCTCCGTATCCGGAAACCGGCCGATCGACTTTGTCATGTTCGGATGTCCGCATTTCACACTCAGCGAAGTCCAGCATATCGCGGAAAAGGTCAGGGGAAAGAAACTGAAAAAGGAAATGTGGATCCTGACTTCCAGTCTGATCAAGGAGATGGCGGTCCGCATGGGACTCGATGAGATCATCGAAAATGCGGGAGGAACGATCGTGCCGGATACCTGCCCGGATCAGCCGTGCTGGGGACATCTGAGAGGAAAGATCGGAATTACCGAGTCGCCGAAATGCGCGTACTATCCGCAGCGCCGCGGAATCCATTTTGTCATTCGTGATCTGGATACATGTATTGAGGCCGGACTGACCGGGGAGGTAAAGGGATGAAGCAGTATAAATGTCACAAGATTTCCGAGGGCTGTGCGGAGGCGCAGGTGATTGTCTCGAAGGATCACATCATGTTTTACCTGATGAATCCGGAGACGGGGGAAGTGATTGAGAAAGCACATGATCTGGAAGGAAGATCCGTCGCAAAAAAGATTCTGGTATTCCCGGGCGGAAAGGGAAGTTCCGTGGTGCAGGCAGACGGACTCTATCAGTTGAATATGCATGAAAATATGCCGGCGGCCATGATCATTCAGTATCCGGAGACAGTTCTGGTTTCGAGTGCGATCATCATGGAGGTGCCGATGGTGGACAAGGTTGATCCGGCCTTTTACGAGGAAGTCAAAGACGGAGACACGGTGAAGGTGGACGCGACCAACGGATTAATCGAGATTCTGTGACCGGAACATACTTGAGGGAAGGCATTTGCTTTTTCATAAATGTGAATCATTCAAACAGAAAGGAAAAGGAGAGAGGGCTTATGAAGAAAACAATCGCAATGGGAATGGCAGTATTGACAGCGCTGACGCTGGGCGCGTGCGGCGGAAGAAACTCCGGCAATGCTCCGGCGGAAACCGCGGCCAAAGCCGCCGGTGAGAGTACCGGTGCCGCAGCGTCGGAATCCACAGCAGCCGCAACGGACCCGAGCGGAGCGGGATCTGTGGTAACCATCAAGCTTGGACATGTCGAGGCGGAAGACCGGTCGACGCATCAGGCACTCCTGGAGTGTTTCAAGAAGGATGTGGAAGAAAAGTCGAAGGGACAGATTCAGGTTGACATTCATCCGAACGGCGCTCTCGGCGGCGATACGGAGCTGACAGAGTCCGTCGCCATGGGAACGCTGGAAGCGGCGCTTCCGTCCACATCCGTTCTGGTAACATACTCGGATGATTTCGGCATCATGGATATTCCGTGGCTCTTCAATGATTCCCAGGCGGCGTTCGATGCAATGGACGGAGATATGGGCGTCTATTTCAACCAGAAACTGGATGAAGTCGGAATCAAATGTCTCGGATATTCCTACAACGGTCTTCGAAGCATGACCAACAGCGCGCACCCGATCGCAGGCCCGGAGGACCTGAAGGGATTAAAGATGCGCGTCATGGAGAATCAGGTCTACATTGACTTCTTCAATACGCTTGGTGCCAGTGCGACGCCGATGAGCTTCAACGAGCTGTACACCGGACTTCAGCAGCACACGGTGGACGGACAGGAGAATCCGCCGTCACTGATCTATGCCAGCAAGTTCCAGGAGGTACAGAAGTATCTCAGTCTGACCGAGCATACACACAACTTCCTCGCCTTCATTTTTAACAAGAAGTTCTATGACGGTCTGACCGCCGATCAGCAGAAAATTCTCTCGGATGCGGCGCAGCATTTTGTCACCGAGCAGAGAAAGATGGAACTTGCGGATACACAGACCTTTGTGGACAAGCTGAAGAGCGAGGGTGTGGAGGTCAATGTGCTCACAGAGGAACAGAAGGATGCCTTTAAGAAGGCGCTGGAGCCGATGTATACCAAGTACCGCGAGGTCTTCGGCAAGGATCTTTTTGAGATGGCGGAGAAATACAACAAATAAGATGTGATATGCTGCGTGGCAGGAAACAGGGGGATATCGATGGATAGGAAGAATGGATTTGCCCGGATTACCGGCCTGTATGATCATCTCGAAGAATATGTTCTGGTGGGGAGTCTGGTGCTGAACGTCGTGCTCGTGTTTGCTCAGGTTATCATGAGGACGGTTTTTCGGAATTCACTGACCTGGTCGGAGGAGCTTTCCCGGTATATTTATATCTGGGAGATCTGGCTCGGCGCCAGCATTGCATTGAGAGAAAAACAACATATCCGTGTGGAAATGGCACTCGGTTTTCTGAAAACCGAGCGGGCGAAAGCGGTGCTTACGGCTCTGGCGGATATCATCTGGTTTCTGTTCAATGTATATATGATATGGAACGGATATGAGCTTTTGGAGTCCATGGCCGGAAGAAGGGCTGTCTCTTCGGGAATGCATATCCCGATGGTTCTGATCTACGTCGCAATTCCGGTCGCGTCGTTTCTCACGGCGCTTCGGCTTCTGGGATGTCTCAGAGATGATTTTCGAACCGTGATTTCCGGAAAACGCGACGGAGGTGAGAGGACATGAGTGCTGCTGTTTTATTTGGAAGTTTTGTGGTTCTGCTGATGCTGACAGTCCCGATCGGGTATGCCATCGGTATCTCGAGCCTGATTGCGATCTACTATTTTTCCGATATCCCGCTGATGATCATTGCGCAGAAATGCATCACCGGTGTGGATTCCTTCCCGCTTCTGGCGATTCCGTTCTTCATGCTCGCCGGAAATCTGATGAGTTCCGGCGGCATCGCAAAGCGGCTGGTAAACTTTTTCGATGCGCTGATCGGTCATGTGACCGGCGGACTCGGGATGGTTACCATCGTGGTCTGCATGTTTTTCGCCGCCATCTCCGGCTCGGCGGTGGCGACGGTATCGGCGGTCGGGGCGTTTATGATTCCGCAGATGGTCGCACACGGCTACAACAAGGCATTCTGCGCGGCGCTGACTGCCGCAGCCGGAACCATCGGCGTCATCATCCCGCCGTCCATTCCGTTTGTCATCTACGGTGTCGTGTCCGGCACGTCGATTACCGACATATTTACTGCCGGCTTTCTTCCGGGCATTCTGATGGGCGCGGCACTCATGATTGTGTGCTATCTTGTCTCAAAAAAGAACGGATACCGGGGAAAAGAGCACGCGTCGTCCCCGAAAGAAATCTGGGCGGCATTCCGGGAAGCGGTCTGGGCGATTCTCTCGCCGGTCATCATTCTCGGCGGAATCTATTCCGGCTTCTTTACGCCGACGGAGGCGGCCGTCGTTTCGGTGGTGTACTCTTTCGTCGTCGGTGTCTTCGTCTACCGGGAACTGGATGTGAAGGGCGCGTATCAGTCCTTTCGCGATGCCATCGTGGTCAATGGAGCAACGACATTTATGGTCGGTTTTTCCACCGTGTTTGCGGCATTTCTGACCATGGCGCAGATTCCGAGAATGATCGCGGATGCGATTCTCGGTTTTACCGGCAACGGCATTCTGATTCTGCTCATCATCAATCTGCTGCTCATTATTGTCGGGATGTTCATTGACAATATTCCGGCGACGATCATTCTGACGCCGATTCTGCTTCCGATCTGTCAGGGCGTCGGAATGCATCCGGTGACATTCGGCATCATGCTGACCATGAATCTGGCGATCGGTTTCTGCAGTCCGCCGTACGGCATCAATCTGTTTGTCGCCACGGCCATCTCGGACGTGCCGCTGGAGGCGATCGTAAAGCAGATCGCAAAGCCGCTGATGGCATTGATTCTGGTTCTGCTGGCCGTGACTTATGTGCCGTTCCTGACGACGATGTTTATCCAGTGACCGGCAAAAAGGAAGAGTGTATGTCACCGCAAATGACGGATGTGTCAGGATGGTTCAGGAGAATTTTATGATCGTGACAGACGCCGGGTATTCATGGAAGCATGGGTTATGGCCTGCTGCACGCGGAAATTATAATGTATGGCGCCTGTTGATATGGACAGGCGCCATTTTCATTATTATAATTTTTTTAGGGAAGCGCTGTTTTAAGTGTTTCCCGGGCCGGATTTTCAATGCGAAACCTTTTTTTTGAGGGTCCGTGCCATCTGCCGGAGACTTTAAGGAAACACTGATATCATCCGTATTTCCTCAGACTTCGAGATTAAGGAGAGAATGCTTTATGCAAAACAGACCGTTCGTTCAGAAGAAAAAAGAGAGCATGGTTGATTTGGCATATGCGGGAATCCGGAATCTGATCCTGACCGAAGAAATCAGGCCGGGCTCGCTTCTCAGCGAAAACCAGCTGGCGGAGTATCTTCATATGAGCCGGACGCCGGTCCGCGAGGCTATCCGGAGACTTCAGGCGGAGGGACTTCTGGAGTCCATCAAGGGTGCGGGGACATTCTTAAAGCCGATCTCGGCAAAGGATGTCCGGGATGTCTATCAGATCCGCATTCTGCTGGAACTGGCCGCGTGTGAGACGGCGATCGTGAAGATTACGGATGCGGAGATTGAGGAAGAGCGGAAACTCCTGAAGAATCTGTTAAAAAGGCATGCAGCGGGAGAAGAGATCGACCGGATGGAATTCAGCCGTCTGGACGGAAATATCCATGACATGATCATTAACAAATCGGACAACTCCTACATCAAATCGCTAGTGAAGCAGATTTATTTCAATGTGGACCGGTTCCGTATCATTTCCTTTAAGGTTTCCCTGAATCTGGTAGCCAGCACGGAGCAGCATCTGGATCTTCTGGACTGTATTCAGGAGAGAAATCTTGAGAAGCTGAAGGAACATCTGAAAAAGCATCTGGAGTGGTCGCTGAAGCTTCTGCTGGACAATATGGAACTGTGAAAAGAAAACAGTGAAAAGGAGGAACGTTATGAAAAGAAAGTATCTGGCTTCCAGTAACACTTAGATAAAAAGTTTGGATATTTCTGCCATAGATAGTGTGTGGTCTGTTGCTTAATAAACTTTACTATGTCGCATACTCTATCTGTAGTATCGTAGCTTATTAGGAAATGTATATGGTCTTTGTCGGTTTCCATAGCTATAATGCCGTAACCTTTAGAATTACAGATATCATATATTTGCTGTTTAGCATCGTCAGCAATAGAGTCTTTATGTATCTGTTTGCGGTACTTAGTGACGAGAACTATATGCACTTTTAGACTGTACTTGCGTCTGTTGCGATGATTATATCTGTTGTCCATAGGATGTATTTACGGCAAAGCTTTGATTATTATGTCTTTAACTTGGTTTTCCATGTAAAATCTCCTTACAAATAATTGATTTTCACTAATAAATATTTTACACTATATTTAGTGAAATAACAATGAGGTACACTATGGAAGAGATGACAGTTACAGCTAAAATTCAGATATCTGTTAATGCAGACAGTAAGGTTTTTCTTGATGAAATCATGTCTGTTTATTCTGATGCCTGTAATTATGTATCTGACTATGTGTTCCGCACTCACGACCTAAAGCAGTTCTCACTTAACAAGGCTTTGTACTCTACACTCCGAGAAATGTTTGGACTCAAATCTCAGATGGCTCAATCCGTATTTAAGACTGTCATTGCAAGATATAAGACCATCCTCGAAAATCAGAAGGAGTGGATTCAGCCATCCTTCAAAAAACCACAGTATGACCTTGTTTGGAACAGAGATTATTCCCTTACACAAAACTGCTTTTCAGTAAATACACTGAATGGACGTGTTAAGTTGCCCTATTTCGCTGAAGGCATGGCAAAATACTTTGACCACGACATTTATAAGTTTGGAACTGCCAAGCTTGTAAATAAGCATGGTAAGTATTTTTTGCATATCCCCGTAACCTACGATGTCGAAGAAAGTAATGTTTCTGACATCTGTAATGTCGTTGGTATTGACAGAGGTATAAACTTTGTCGTTGCTACTTATGACAGTAAGCACAAGTCTGGATTTGTAAGCGGTAAAGCCATCAAGCAGAAACGTGCTCACTATTCTAAGCTTCGTAAAGAACTCCAAATGTGTCAGACACCATCTTCAAGACGTAGATTAAAAGCTATCGGTCAGCGAGAAAACCGTTGGATGCAGGATGTTAACCATCAGGTATCAAAGGCACTCGTTGAATCCAACCCGAAGCATACGCTCTTTGTTCTTGAAGATTTGTCAGGCGTTCGTAATGCTACAGAGCGTGTCAGAACCAAAGACCGCTACGTTTCCGTATCGTGGTCTTTCTATGACCTTGAACAGAAACTTATCTACAAAGCTAAACAGAATCAGTCTACTGTTATTAAGGTTGACCCTCGTTATACGAGTCAGTGCTGTCCTGTATGTGGACACATTGAAAAAGCTAATCGTGATAAGAAATTGCATCTGTTTACTTGTAAGAACTGTGGCTATAAATCAAACGATGACCGCATTGGAGCTATGAATCTGTACCGCATGGGAATTAACTATCTCGAAGATAGTCAAGTACCTGATACAGTTACGACAGAGTAAATCTTTGTCGTAAGGGGCGGTGTCAACCGTCCCATGATGCGACCCCACGGAAGTTACACCGACAAAATGTAGGAGTTATTGCAACGAACTACAGGGGAGTCGCAAGCCACGTACCTTTAGGTGCGTGGTAGTTGACAAGATGATAGTCGACAACTATGTCATTTGTTATGTGATTGATCCCGGAGTTGTAACGGTAACGGATGTGTTATTTGGTGCGTCTGATTTGCATAGAAGACTGCAGAAAAGACATTTGTAAAAATGTTTTCTGACTGGTTTCAGGAGACGTATCCGCAGATTAAACGCAAGGAAAGGCAGCAAAAACAGAATGAGTATCAGGGAAGAGAGCCGCAATGCGGTCAGGGAAATACTGGAAAAGGCCAATCTCCGCGCCGGGGATCTGTTTGTCGTCGGATGTTCGTCCAGTGAAGTGATGGGCGAATCGATCGGAACGAATACCAGCACGGAGATCGCCGATGAATTGTATGCCGGAATTCAGGAAGCACTGAAGGAAAGCGGTGTCTTTCTTGCAGCACAGTGCTGTGAACACCTGAACCGCGCACTGGTTGTGGAGCGGGCAGCGATGGAAAAATATGATCTGGTACAGGTCAATGCGATCCCGCAGCCGAACCACGCAGGGGGCGCGTTTGCAACGGTTGCATACCGGCGGATGGAAGATCCGGTGGTGGTCGAAGATCTGAAAGCAAAAGCGGAGGCCGGCATCGACATCGGAGGAACCCTGATCGGGATGCATATTAAACCGGTGGTGGTTCCTCTTCGGATCTCGGTGGACCGGATCGGTGAGGCACGGATCATCTGTGCAAGGAGAAGACCGAAATACGTGGGCGGAGCGAGAGCTGTGTATGATGAAATGTTGATGTGACGGAAAAGATGTCAGAACAGCCATCCATTGAGAAAAACATTTTTAAGACAGAGGCGAACCAGCTTCAACGAAAAAAAATAGACCGCAGACGGAAGGGATCCCGTGCGGAAAGACAGGGGAGGAAGCGTATGATACAGCGCATGATACGAAGAAGAAAGGCGAAAGCGGCGGCCATGTTCTGCGCATTATTTGCGTTTATGAGTCTTGCGGGATGCTCGGCGGGAGCGTCCCGGCCCGGAGGAATACCGCAGGATAATGCAGCCAAGGAAAGCAGCGCAGAGGAAACGGCTGAAAACAGCGGTACAGCTGCTTCTTCCATGAGTGAATCAGAAGAAGCGTTTGCCAGAAGAGAAGAAACGGTACAAAACCTTCTCTCGCGGATGACGCTGAAACAGAAGATTGCCCAGATGATGATGCCGTCGATCCGGAATGAACATGCAAAAGAGCAGGGCGGAATCACGGAAATCAGCGACTTCAACCGGAAGGCGGCGGAGTACGGATTTGGGGGATACATTATTTTTGAGGCGAACTGTAAGAATTCGGAACAGATTGCGAATCTTACGGCAGGTCTTCAGAAAACACAGCTTTCTGAGGGGAACGGGACAGACATTCCGCTCCTTCTGGCAATCGATCAGGAAGGCGGAAAAGTAGTCCGGATTCCGGAATCAACACATTTTCCGGGCAATATGGCGCTGGGAGCGATCGGAACGGCAGATTCCGCGGCGAAGGTAGGTGATATTATCGGGGAAGAATTGGCTGCGATGGGCATCAATGTGGACTTTGCACCGGTTGTAGACACCAATACCAATCCGAACAATCCGGTCATACATGTCCGTTCTTTTTCGGAAGATCCGGATCTTGTCGGCGAATTGGGAACGGCGTTTTTGAAGGAACTGCAGTCAAACGGAATTGCCTCGGCAGTGAAACATTTCCCGGGCCACGGGGATACGGAGACAGACAGTCATACGGGACTTCCGAGAGTCAGAAAAACGCTGGAAGAATTGAGGAAGAAAGAACTTCGCCCATTTGCTGAAACGATTGCAGCGGGAACGGATATGGTCATGACGGCACATATTCAGTACCCGGAGATCGAAAATGAGACTTACGTTTCGATGGCAGACGGAAAAGAGATTACGCTTCCGGCGACCTTGTCCAAACGTGTCATTTCCGGGATTCTGCGGGATGAGATGAAATATGACGGAGTCGTTGTGACGGACTCCTTCGGCATGGCGGCGATTCGCAAACACTTCGATCTGGTGGATGCCGGTGTGCTGGCGATCAATGCCGGCGTGGATCTGATTCTGAATCCGGGAGATGTGGTCACGGAAGACAATATCGCTGAAATGGGGGATTATATCGAGAAAATTGCCCAGCGGGTTCAGACAGGAGAGATTCCGGAGAAGCGGATTGATGAATCGGTTACCCGGATACTTCGTTTAAAATACGATCGCGGAATCCTGTCCAAGGCAGAAACGTGGAAGGCGCTGACGGAAGAAGAGATCAGAAGGTCCGGTGAGGAAGCAAAGAAAATTGTCGGATCCGGGGAACACCGGGAGGAAGAATGGGAACTTTCCCGGAAGGCAGTGACCATGCTGAAAAATGATGCCGCCGTTCCGTTAAAGGATGCGTCTACCGTCGTGTTCTGTCCGATGGAAGATATGCTGAATTCTGTAAAATATGCGGAATACCGGCTTCGGGAGAGTCAAACGTTCCGGACTCCGGCAGACGGCAGCGAGCAGCTGAAGGGGGTATTTTACGGCAATGCACCGGCATCCGGGATCTCCGATGCGATTCGGGAGGCGGAGCAGGTGATTCTGATTACGTACACGACCTCGAAGGATAGCATGAATCCACAAAAGACGCCGGACTGCGCATATGCGCATGAAGTTATCCGGGAAGCACATGCTCAGGGGAAAAAGGTAGTCCTGATCAGTTCGCTTCTTCCGTATGATGCGGTGGCGTATTCGGATGCGGATGCAATCCTCATCTCTTACGGCGGCCGGGGAATTACAAAGCTTCAGATGGAATCCGGAAAAGAGCCGGTGTTTGCTGGACAATACGGAATGAATATTCCGGCGGCGATCGGCACGGCTGCCGGGATGAGCAAAGCGGAAGGAAAACTTCCGGTCAGCATTCCGGAAATGAACGAAAAATTCGAATTCACCGACCGCATTCTTTATCCGATCGGTTCCGGAATCACAAAATAAGATAAAATGAAAACCGTTTTCATATTGACACATCCCTCTCGGGAGAGTAATATGATAACGGTTTTCATTTTGACGAAAAGATGAAAGCGAATACTATAGAGAAAAAAGTTCTCAGATTGGATTCTGAAGGAGAAGGAAAGTGAAGAAGAAATTATTTGCAGCTGCAGCGGCTGCGGCATTGGCGGCAGCGATGATGGCCGGCTGCGGAAACAAGGCGGCTTCCGGCACCGGTTCGGCAGCGGAGAAAAAAGAGGAGACAAAGGCGGAAGCAAAAACAGAGTCCCCTGCATCATCGGAAGCAAAAGTTTCTATTGTGTGCACGAACTTTGCGGAGTATGATTTTGCAAGAGCCATTGCCGGTGATACGGCGGAGATCACCATGCTGCTGAAGCCGGGCGCAGAGAGCCACACCTATGAGCCGTCGCCGGAAGATATCATCCGGATTCAGGACAGCGACATGTTTGTCTATGTCGGCGGCGATTCCGATGAGTGGGTTGCGGATATTCTGGATTCCATGGATCAGTCCAAAATGCATGTGTTTAAACTGATGGATCAGGTTGATACCGTTGAAGAAGAACATGTGGAGGGGATGGAAACCGAGGAAGAAGAGACAAAGTCCGAGCAGGACGAGAAGAATCTCGGAAAATCACAGCCGGAAGAAGAACCGGAACTGGACGAACATGTCTGGGCTTCTCCGGTCAACGCAATGCAGATTGTAGAGAAGATGTCAGCGCAGATTGCGGACATTGATCCGGATCACAAGGCAGATTATGAGAAAAATGCAGCAGATTACATTGGGAAGATCCGGAAGCTGGACGAGCAGTTTCAGGATATTACGGCAAATGCGGCAAGAAAAGAGATTATCGTCGCAGACCGTTTTCCGTTCCTGTATTTTGTAAAGGAATACGGACTGAAGTATTATGCGGCATTCCCGGGATGCGCATCCAACACACAGCCGTCCGCGCAGACGGTGGCGTTTCTGATCGACAAAGTGAAAGAAGATCAGATTCCGATGGTATTCCACATGGAGCTCTCCAATGAGCAGATGGCCAATTCGATCGCGGAGGCGACCGGCGCCAAGTCGGAACTTCTGAATGCGGTTCACAATGTGAGCGCGGAAGATTTTGCCAAAGGCGTGACTTACGTAGACCTGATGCAGCATAATGCAGAGGTGCTGAAGGAAGCGCTGAACTGAAGGAAGCGCTGAACTGAATGAAAAACGAAGCGGATGCACGGGACGACCGCCGGAGGCGGGAGCGCCGTGCATTGCGCATTGTGCGGCGATGAACATTGGAGAGTGGAG
>NZ_FOIL01000075.1 GCF_900101295.1 [Clostridium] aminophilum
CACCTAACGGTGACCAGCGGCGGCGCGCAAAGTCCGCGGGGCTCCCCTCAGGACTGAGGGGATGGGGAAGCCGAAGTCCGCTTGCGGACTTTGTTCTTATCGTTTCTGCTGCGGTTCCATCTTCCAGTCACGGATGGAGAGAAGCGCCGGAATCAATTCCTTCGCACTTCTGCGGAATATGATTTCACCTTTTTCAGCGGTCGCTCCCCGCGGATCTCCACCAATCCCGATGGGACGGCCGTCTTCTGTCTGAAGATCCTCGCCCATCCAGTTGAGCGCTGCTGCACTCGAGAAATTGATCGCCTTCTGTCCGGCATATCCGCCGCGCTTATATCCGGTTTCAGACAGGTTTAGCTTCACCGTCTCCGGATGGATTGCCATCACCATGCTGGTCTCCATCTCCCCTCCGTGAAAATCCCATGAATTCTCCGGAGAGATGGTTGCCTGCACTTCCGGATGGAGAAATGCCCCCGACGCGAGCACAAACGGATAAATCCCGAAATCGTGGCGGAGCTGTCGGGAAAGCACATCCAACACCGGCCGGTTTCCGCCATGGCAAACCAGAAATGCAATCTTCCGGAAACCATGATGCGCAATGCTCTCTGCGATATCATAGATCAGATGGTAATAAGTATCCGGCTTAAACGACACCGAACCGCAGAAATTCAGGTGTTCCACGCTGAGACCCACCGGAATCACCGGAAAAATCAGCATCGGATAATCCGGATCCTCCAGTTCCATCTCCTTTCGGATGTACTCCGGCATTGCTTCCGCGATCATCATATCGGTGCCGAGCGGCGCCTGGCTTCCGTGCTGCTCGATCGCACCCACCGGGATCATCACAACGGTCCGCTCCCTGTCAACGGCTTCCATCTCTTTCCTCGTCAAATCTCTGTAATACCGGATCATATTTTTCCTCCCACAAGTCAGAACCCTCTTCACGATTTTTCTTCAAGTTCAGCGTTTTGCTTCAGCGGCGTGCGCTTCCGCACAAAACAATCGGGCACTCCCGATCCGACTGCGGATTGAGAATGCCCGGTTTACATTTCATGATGGATGATGTTTTCTCAGACCGTCTTCACATCCGTAACGACTTTTGCTGCCAGAAGGCGGCTGTAGATCAGATAGCCGATCACGTAGTTCAGACCGATCTTGATGATATTGAACGGAACCGTTGCCATCACGATAAAGCCGTTCAGATCATGGATTGCCGGATTGACCGATGCAACCATCTGAACAACCTGATCGAGAGAAACGCCCATGGCTGTCGCATACAGCGGAAGTGTGACAAACGCGTTGACTGCGCAGGCGCAGGCCGTGCGGATCACAATGCTCGCTGCCATGCCGATCACAGCAGAACGGCGTGTGCTTCCGAGTTTCTTATAGATGATGTACAGCGGGAAGATGTAGAGCATGGTTGAGATCAGGTTTGCCACCTCGCCGACATACATCGTGTTCGTGCCGACCGTAACCAGCTTGATCACCAGCTTTAATACTTCCACCGCAAATCCGGAGAGCGGGCCGAGCAGAAATACTGCAATCAGGGACGGAACATCACTGAAATCCACCTTGTAAAACGGCGGCATCATCGGCAGGGCAAACTCCAGGGACATCAGCACACCGGACACGGCTGCAAGCATCGCGGTGAGGATCATCTTCTGTACACTCCATTTGTCTGTTCTCATAATCATATTCTCCTTTCGGGTACTGCATAAATTCTTCCGTCAGGAGCAGTTCCTCTGCCGCCGCGGAACGCGCCGAAACGCATCACGGCGGAGCGTTTTATATCATCTGAAAATTCAGGAAAACTTTCCGAATGATGTAAAAAAGGACCTCAGACTCACGGGGAATCTGAGATCCGGAACGTTGTTTCCATCGCGCCGCGCACAGGCGCAGCGTCATGAATCACTCCAGTTTCTTCTCTCATCCAGACTATACTGTCGGTCCCGGAATCACACCGGGTCAACTGCTTTCGCAGGTCGCGGACTTTACCGCCGGTAGGGACTTTCACCCTGCCCCGAAGAACTTATGTGTATTCTGTTTTCTTTTCCAAAATTATCATAAAGCCGTGCCGCTGTCAATAGCCTTCAGAATTACGATCGACCTTGGCTTCAGCACATACGTGAGATACCCCTCCGCAAGGGGCATCACGGTTTCGGCCGCATCCGAATTCTTCCTTCCGGTATCGCTCACGCAGATCCACCGTTTTTTGTCCGGCAGCGTCGGAAGGCCGAATTTATGTGAGATCCAGTGCATATTGAACATCACATAAAAGGTGTCATCCGTTGTTCCGTCCGGCCTTTTCGCGTAATCGCCGCAATACAGGATGCCGAGCTGGCGGTGCGGACCGTCGGTCTCGGGATACCATGCATTCACCCCGTGAAACGAGATGTCCGGAAGGCCGAACCCCCGCAGATCGCAGTGACTTGGCTTCTCTTCCCGGTGAAATACCGGGTGTTCTTTCCGGAACCGGATCAGCTCCCGGACGAAATGATGCCGTTCGGCATGTTTTTTCAGATCCGTCCAGTTCAGCCACGACGTGGCATTGTCCTGACAGTAGGCGTTGTTATTTCCGTTCTGGGAGTTGCCGAACTCGTCTCCCGCCAGAATCAGCGGGATTCCCTGACTCAGAAACAGCATCAGGAACGCATTGTCCAGCTGCCTCTCCCGGATGCCGTTCACCGCCGCACGGCGGCTTTTGCCTTCCTCACCGCAGTTCCATGTCACATTGTCCCGGGGCCCGTCTTTTCCGTTCTCCCCGTTCGCTTCATTGTGTTTCTCCTCATAAGAGACCATGTCTGCCATGGTGAAACCGTTGGTGTTCGCCATGTAATTGACGGTTCCGTATCCGTCCGGATTGGCACAGATCCGGTCCATCAGACGCTGCATCTGGTTTTCATCGCCCCGAAGAACCCGGCGCATATCGCAGAGATATCCGTCATTGTATTCCGCTGCTCGGCGTCCCTGCTTTTCATCGTCTTTCCGGCCGGTGTCCGCATCCATGGCAAAAAAGGCTGCGTTCCGACCCGAAGATCCCGCCGGAATTCCCGCGCCGTCCATTGTGAGTGCAAAGATCTTTGTCTCCGAAAGAACCGGATCGTTCAGAAGCGGCGCCGGCTGAGCGGCTCCCGAAAGACGGACTCCGTCGATATGATATTCGCAGACCCAGAACCGGGCCGTCTCGGTAATCAGCGTCTGCGGTGTTCCCGCCGGAAAATAGAATTCCATGTAGACCTCGATGCCCTCCCGGTGGAACGCCTTCACCATCTCACAGAATTCATTTCGGCCGTCTTCACCGGCCGCATAAGCCGCCTTCGGCGCAAAATAGCAGTTCTCCTCCGAATATCCCCAGTAATTCCGCTTTCCCGTCGGCTTGCGGATCATTTTCCCGAGTGTCCTCGTCTTCGGGTCAAACCTGCAGTCAACCGGAACCGGCGCGGTGATGATCTCCTGAAACTCATAGCAGGGCATCAGTTCCACCGCCGTGATCCCGAGGTCTTTCAGATACGGAATTTTCCGGATAAGTCCCCGGAATGTTCCCGCCTCTTTCCCGAGGCCGGAGGAAGCATGTTTTGTAAATCCGCGCACATGAAGGCGGTAGATTACCGTCTCCGACAGCGGAGTTCCCGGCGCCCGGTCTCCCGACCAGTCCAGTTCTTTTCCGAGAAGCAGTGACGGCACCGCGTGACCGTAATTCCGCTCCGATCCCCACCGCTTTTTCTTCGGGTAGAACCGTCCCCACGGATCTGTCTTCGCCGTTTTCCCATCTGTCAGAAGATAGCTGTATTCCTCCGGATGATCCGTCAGAAGATCCGCCGTGTAAATGTCCCCGGTCCGCATTTCCTCCGTGAACCGGAGCGTTCCTGCTTTTTTTCCGTCCCGGTAAAGCAGAACGCCGGGCTTATCCCCGGAAAGCCCGGTGCAGATGTGTGCGCCGCCGCGGATCGCAGTGACGCCCGGAGTAAAATTCCGGTCCGATGACACGGCGATCCGGATATCCTTCTTCTCCATATGCCGCCTCCTTTCCGGTCTCCTGATATTTTGTCCGTTCCCCGAAGAGAATTACAGGTCGATCTCCAGTTCCACCGGGCAGTGATCCGATCCGAAGATTTCCGTATGGATCTTTGCCCCGCGAAGTTTCTCCTTCAGCCGGTCGGACGTACAGAAATAGTCGATCCGCCAGCCGGCATTCTTCTCTCTGGCCTTAAAACGGTAGGACCACCAGGAATAAACTCCCTCCGTATCCGGCTCGAAATACCGCCAGGTATCCGTAAAACCGGCAGCGAGAAGTTCCGAGAACTTCCCCCGCTCCTCGTCCGAGAAACCGGCATTCTTATGGTTTGTCTTCGGATTCTTCAGATCAATCTCCTCATGGGCAACATTCAGGTCGCCGCAGAAGATCACCGGCTTTGACGCATCGAGTTTCTTCAGATATTCCCGGAAGGCATCCTCCCACGTCATGCGGTAGTCCAGCCTTGCCAGCTGATCTTTGGAATTCGGTGTATAGCAGGTCACAAAATAATACTCCGGATATTCCGCCGTGATGACTCTCCCCTCATGATCATGTTCTTCAATCCCGAGGCCGCAGGTCACCGCCAGCGGTTCTTCCCGGCTGAACAGTGCCACGCCGGAATATCCCTTCTTCTCGGCGTAATTCCAGTACTGATGATATCCCGGAAGGTCCAGGTCAATCTGGCCTTCCTGGAGTTTGCTCTCCTGAATGCAGAAAATGTCGGCGTTCAGCTCATGAAACGCATCCAGAAAGCCTTTTCCGACGCATGCCCGAAGTCCGTTGACATTCCACGAAACATATTTTTTCATCATCTCACCTCTTTACAATCCTCAGAAGAGTAACCGGTTGTCTTTCATGTCGCTTTTTTCGTTTTTTGTTCCAATATGGTTTATTTTTTGCAAGAAAATGTCTTAATTCTCATTTGACTTATAAGCCAATTAATTCTACATTCATGTTAACAGGAAAACAAACCGTCTGCATCATCTGTTTTTTCTTACAAGCTCATTGTTCTTTCAATAATTCACAAAATAAAACAATGGAGGTATCACACTATGCATTATCTATGCACCACAGACAGCAGCCAGCGAATCCACGCCGACACCGAGCGTCTGAAGAGCATCCGCAAGAGCCGCCATCTCACGCAGCGAGAAGTGGCAGACCTGCTTCACATCCGACAGCAGGTCTACTCCAAGTACGAGTGCGGCAAGCTTGAGCTTCCGATCCGCCACCTGGTTTCCCTCGCAAAATACTACGGCGTTTCCTCCGACCGGCTCCTCGGACTACCAAACTCCAGAGATGAGGAAATGCTGAATCTTCCCTTCGCCGGGGATCTCTCCCTGAGGGAAGTTCTGCACGGTCTGACCGGTCTTTCCGACCACGACCGTTTTCTTGTCTTCTATCTTCTTAAGCCGGATGAATGTCCGAAACTTTCGTGTTAATCGTCTGCTTCCTCATCCTCGGTCACGGTGTAAACCTGACGTTTTCTCGCCATCTCATCACTGTCGAGGTAGGAATCGTAATCGGTGATCTTATCAATGATATTTCCGCCGATGAATTCAATAATACGGTTTGCGGTCGTCTGAACGATCTCGTGATCACGGGATGAGAAGATCAGAACGCCCGGGAACTTCATCATTCCGGTGTTGAGTGCAGAAATGGATTCCATGTCGAGATGGTCGGTCGGCTCGTCCAGCATCAGGACATTGGCCCCGGAAATCATCATCTTGGACAGCATGCAGCGAACACGCTCACCACCGGAAAGAACTTTGACTTTCTTTACGCCGTCCTCGCCGGCAAACAGCATTCTTCCGAGGAATCCGCGGACGTATGTCGCGTCCTTCACCGGAGAGTACTGTGTCAGCCACTCTGCGATCGTATCTTCGTTGGCGAATTCTTTGGTATTGTCCTTCGGGAAATACGCCTGTGATGTCGTCAGCCCCCACTTGAAATCTCCCTCATCCGGCTCGATCTCACCGGTCAGAATCTTAAACAGCGTTGTCTTTGCCAGCTCATCCGGGCCCACCAGTGCAACCTTGTCCTCGCGGTTGATGGTAAAAGATACGCCGTCCAGAACCTTGCGGCCGTTTACCGTCTTGGTCAGGTTTGTGACCGTCAGGACATCATTTCCGATCTCACGCTCCGGGCGGAAGTCAATATACGGATACTTACGGCTGGACGGACGGATGTCATCCAGCTCGATCTTTTCCAGCGCGCGCTTTCTGGAAGTCGCCTGCTTGGACTTGGACGCATTCGCGGAGAATCTGCGGATGAACTCCTGCAGCTCTTTGATCTTCTCCTCTTTCTTCTTGTTTGCTTCCTTCATCTGACGGATCATGAGCTGACTGGACTGAACCCAGAAATCATAGTTTCCGGCATAGAGCGTGATCTTGCCGTAGTCGATATCCGCGATCTGTGTGCAGACTTTGTTCAGGAAGTAACGGTCATGGGATACGACGATGACCGTGTTCTCAAAGTTGATCAGGAACTCTTCCAGCCATCCGATCGCATCCAGATCCAGATGGTTGGTCGGCTCATCCAGAAGAAGGATATCCGGGTTGCCGAACAGTGCCTGCGCCAGAAGGACCTTGACCTTCTGCGCACCGTTCAGCTCACTCATCTGCTTCTGATGAAGTTCGGTGTCGATACCGAGGCCGTTCAGCATGCTCTCCGCATCCGACTCGGCGTTCCATCCATCCATATTGGCAAATTCCGCCTCCAGGTCCGCTGCCTTGACACCGTCTTCCTCGGTGAAATCCTCCTTTGCGTAGATGGCATCCTTCTCCTTCATAATGTCATACAGACGCTTGTTTCCCATGATAACGGTATCCAGAACCGGATACTGATCATACTTGAACTGGTCCTGCTGCAGGAAGGAAAGTCTCTGTCCCGGTGTGATGACAACCTCTCCGCTGGTCGGTTCCAGCTGACCGGAAAGGATGCGGAGGAAAGTGGATTTTCCGGCACCGTTGGCGCCGATCAGGCCGTAGCACTCGCCCTCGGAGAACTTGATGTTGACCTCCTCAAACAGCGCCTTCTTTCCTACACGGAGTGAAATATTGCTTGTACTAATCATTTTGTTCTGATTCCTCTCTAACTATCTGTATATTATTACTGCGGTTTTCGCCCGTAGATATCGGCAAGCCCCGCGAGATATCCGACTCTCTCATCGGTAAATGCACCCGGCAGCATGCGCCAGCACCAGTTGTCCCCAAAGGTTCCCGGCGTATTCATGCGCGCACGGTTATCCAGTCCGAGCACATCCTGCATCTGGAAAATGACGACGGACGCCACCGAGCCGTAACCGGCGCGGAACAGCATATCCATCAGACGGTTTTCGTCCGTCACGCCCAGATAATCCTTTACATACTGCATTTCCCACCACGGCCTCTGCCCGGACAGGAAATATCCGGCCATGGTCTCATTGTCATGCGTTCCACCATAGCAGATGCAGTTCTCTGTATAGTTCATCGGAAGATGCGGATTCTTCCGGTCCCCTCCGAAGGCGAATTCCAGCACCTTCATGCCGGGAAATCCGAACTGCCGGAGAAGCGCTTCGACCTCCGGCACAAAAACGCCAAGATCTTCCGCGATGATCTTTGTCCCGGTTCCTTCCAGTTCTTTCAGAAGCGCCGTAAAGAGCGCCGCCCCCGGCCCCTTCCGGTAGGTTCCGTTTTTCGCGGTCGTCTCGCCGACCGGAATGGCATAATACCGGACTGTTCCGATGAAATGATCGATCCTCACGGCATCGTAGAGTTCCGCGTTGGCGCGGATCCGCTCTTTCCACCACCGGAAACCGTCACGCTCCATCTCATCCCAGTCATACAAAGGGTTTCCCCAGAGCTGTCCGTCCTCGGAAAATGCATCCGGCGGCACGCCGGCCACTTCCCGCGGCAGTCTCGTCTGACGGTCGGTCTGGAAATACCGGCTTCGGCTCCAGCAGTCTGCCGAATCCAGCGCCACATAGAGCGGCATATCGCCGATCAATCGGATTCCACGGCTTCCCGCATATGTCCGCACGTTTTTCCACTGTCCAAAGAATACAAACTGAAGGAATTTCCAGTATTCGATATCGCTTTCATGCTCCGCGCGGAACCGGTCCATCGCCTCCGGATCTCTCAGCCGAAGGCCGTCTTCCCACTCTGTCCAGGGAAGATCACCGGAATCCTTTTTACAGGCCATATAAAGAGCATAGTCATCCAGCCAGAATTCCTGTGCTTTCTGAAACTGTTCGTATTCCGCGGCATTTTCCGCCGTGCGCACCGCTTTCCAACGCTCGTATGCCTTCCGGAAGAGCGCAAATCTCCCATCATAAATCTTCCCGTAATCGACCTTCGACGGATCATCGCCCCAGGCAAAACTCCGGATTTCCTCCTCTGTGAGAAGTCCGTCTCTCACCAGAAGATCCGGATCGATGAAATACGGATTCCCGGCAAAAGCCGAAAATGCCTGATACGGGCTGTCCCCGTAGCCGGTGGGGCCCAGAGGCAGAACCTGCCAGTACCGCTGTCCGGCCGCACTCAGCCGGTCAATAAAATCCAGTGCCGCCTGCCCCATGGTTCCGATTCCGTAAGGGGATGGAAGCGAGCTCACCGGCATCAGGATGCCGGCGCCCCGGTCTAACGGCTCTGCCGGCGAAACTGCCGGCGATTCTGTGAGGCATTCTTTTCCAAGATCTGCTGCCGTCATATGCTTTACCTCCGCTTTTTCGCTCCGGAAGAACATATACTATCATTTTTCCGCACAGTAGACTACCTTTCCGCCGCAAATGGTCCGTATCGGCCGTCCGAAGAGTTTCCACCCCCGGAACGGCGAATTGTTTGCCTTGGAATAAAAATGATCCACCGTGTATTCACGGCAGTCATCAAACATCACCAGATCCGCCGGTGCATGCTCCGCGATGCGTCCGCCCGGAAGCCGATAAAGTCTTGCCGGATTCAGACTCATCTTCTCAAAAAGCTGCGGATAGGTGAGATATCCTTTTTTTACCAGTTCCGTCACGCCCAGCATCAGGCTGGTCTCCAGACCGGTAATGCCGCTCGGCGCCTCGGTCAGCGGCCGGCTCTTTTCTTCATCGGAGTGAGGTGCATGATCCGTCGCGATCATGTCCAGCGTTCCGTCCTGAAGGCCGCGAATGATCGCCTGACGATCCTCTTCCGTCCGAAGCGGCGGATTCATCTTCGCCAGAGTTCCGTATTTCAGAACCGCCTCATCGGTCAGAGTAAAATGATGCGGGGTGACCTCTCCCCAGACATGGACGCCCATCTTCTTTGCCGCCCGGAGCACTTCCACCGTCTTCCCGGAGGAAATGTGCTGAATATCCAGACTGACACCGGTTTCAAGTGCAATCGCGCAGTCCCGGGCTGTCATGGAATACTCTGCGATCGCCGGAGATCCGCCGATTCCGAGTTCCTCGGAGACCTGGCCGCGGTTGATTCCGTTGTTGCGGATAAATGCCGGATCTTCCTCGTGAAGACTCACCGGAAGTCCGAGCCGGGCCGCCCTCTCAAAGGCAAGCCGGAGCATTTCTCCGTCCCGGATCGGAATACCGTCATCCGTAAATCCGGCCGCTCCTGCCTCCGCCAGCGCTTCCATATCCGTCAGCTCCTGTCCACGCATTCCCATCGTGACGTTGGCGCAGCTGAGAACGTGAATGCCGGTCTCTTTCCCTTTATCCAGCACATACTTCAAAGTCTCCGGCGTATCAACCGTGGGCTTGGTGTTGGCCATCAGAACGACCGTCGTAAAACCGCCGGCTTTGGCCGCCTCGCTTCCGGTCAGAATATCCTCTTTGTATGTCAGACCCGGATCGCGGAAATGAACATGAACATCGATCAAACCCGGGCCCGTCACCAGACCCGTTCCGTCAATCTCCTGCACCTTTTTTCCCCCGGATATGGCCTTCCGGGCCATTTCCACGGCCTCTTCGCCGATTCCGGCGATCTCCCCGCCGTCCAGAAACAGATCCGTCACGCGGTCTGTTCCGCTTTCCGGATCGATCACCCGGCTGTTCTTTATCCAAAGCATCTCTTCGATTCCTTTCCGGCATTCCGGCCGTCCGATGTCACGTCCGGCTTCTTCATTCCTGTCATATCCGGACACATTTTGCCGCCCGCCGACGGCGGACGGCCCGTTTACTCCCTGAATCAGGCAGGATTCGATTGTGAGCTGCAAAGCGCTCACCGCCGGCCACATACCGCGCGGCATCGCGCCTTCCATCATACAGTCCGGAGTCTCACGCCTTCTTTGCGTTCGCCTTCTCCATAAACTTTTCGTTGCTGATGATGAACCGCTCGTGAGTTCCCTCGCCGATCTTGCCCTTTTCGTCATAAACGGCAACGGTGAATACCAGTCTTCTGCGGTCCACCTCGGTCAGTTCCGTCTCACACCATACCTTCATTCCCACCGGAGTGGCAGAGATGTGCGCGACATCAAGCTTCGTGCCGACGGTTCCCTCGCCCTCCCCCAGAGAAGAAGCGACCGATTTCCATGCTGTCTCTTCGATCAGAGCGATCATCGCCGGTGTCGCAAACACCAGCAGTGTTCCGCTTCCGACTGCCTTCGCGGAATTTTCCTCGGTAACGATCGTCTCCTGTCTGCCCTTGATTCCTGTCTCGATCATGATGCTTTTTCCTCCTTAAGAATCTGTTTCTTTCTAGAACAAAGTCCGCAAGCGGACTTCGGCTCCCCTATCCCCTCAGTCCTGAGGGGAGCCCCGCGGACTTTGCGCGCCGCCGCTGGTCACCGTTAGGTGACAGCTTCCTTACAGCGGCGTGCGCATCCTCGCGGAGCGTTTTATTTCATAGGGAATTTCGGAGAAATTCCTATGAAATAAAAACTTAATGTTAACAGTGCTTATCTCTCCGTTTTGTACCAGTTCAGCTTTCTGCCGCATTTCGGACAGATGCGCATCCCCTCGAAAAGTTCGGTGCCGCAGGTGCTGCAGTAGCGCGGAATCCGGTCCGGAATCGCCGATTTCTCCGGCTCTGCCTCT
>NZ_FOIL01000059.1 GCF_900101295.1 [Clostridium] aminophilum
GCCTGCTTTCTGCCGCTTACTCCTGATGCCTATTTCAGCGGCCTGCTTTCTGCCGCTTACTCCTGCCGCCTATTTTCAGCGGCCTGCTTTCTGCCGTATGCTCTCTGTCATTTACTCGTGAACAGCACCGATCAGTTCCCGAATATCCTGTACATCATATTTTTCCATATATGCCTCGATTCCGGCAACGATCTTTTCGGTGGTCTTCGGATCGTGGAAATTCGCGGTACCGACGGAAACTGCCGTCGCGCCGGCCAGAATGAACTCAATGGCGTCATCCGCATTCCTGATTCCGCCCATACCGATGATCGGAATCTTCACAGTCTGTGCGGTCTCGTAGACCATCCGCACCGCCACCGGTTTGATCGCCGGACCGGACATTCCGCCGGTTTTATTGGCCAGCGCAAAGGTTCTGCGGTTGATGTCGATCTTCATGCCGGTCAGTGTGTTGATCAGGGACACCGCATCGGCGCCGCCTGCCTCCACCGCTTTTGCCATCTCCCGGATGTCGGTGACATTTGGCGTCAGCTTCATGATCACTGGCTGCTTCGCGATTCTCTTGATCTTCTTGGTGATATCCTCCGCCACGTGCGGAACAGTGCCGAAGGTGATGCCGCCCGCCTTGACGTTCGGGCAGGAAATGTTGATCTCCAGCATGTCCACCGGCGCGTCGGAAAGCTTTTCCACTACTTCAAGGTATTCCTCTTCCGTGTGTCCGCAGACATTCACGATGATCTTCGTGTCAAACTGCTGAAGGAACGGAATATCTCGTTTTGCGAAGACATCGTATCCCGGATTCTGAAGACCGATGGCGTTCAGCATTCCGCCGTAGACTTCGGCGATGCGCGGGGTCGGATTCCCCGGCCACGGCACAGCCGCTACACCCTTCGTCACCACCGCGCCCAGCTTGTTCAGATCGACAAATTCGCTGAACTCGACGCCGGAGCCGAAGGTTCCCGATGCGGTCATAACCGGATTTTTCAGCGTCACACCGGCAAGCTCTACCGAAAGATTTCTCATAACTCTACCTCCTCGGCGTCAAATACCGGTCCGTCCGCGCAGATTCTCGTGTTGTGGACGTTACTGTGTCCGTCAATTTCTTTGGTCTTGCAGACGCAGGCGAGACAGGCGCCGATGCCGCAGGCCATCTTTTCTTCCAGAGAAATATAGCACGGAATTCCCTGTTCTTTCGCGTAAGCCTTCAGTGCGCGAAGCATCGGAGTCGGTCCGCAGGCGTAGATTACGTCTGCCTTAAGGCCGTTTTCGCGAATGGCATCGAGGACATTGCCCTTTGTTCCAAGGCTGCCGTCCTCCGTCGCCAGATATACGTCGCAGTACTCCTTGAAATCATCCGCAAGAAATGTATTCCGGTCGCGGTATCCGAGGACTGCCGTGCAGGTGCCCGGATAGTGTTTTGCCAGATTCAGGATCGGCGGAACGCCGCTTCCTCCGGCAATCACCAGCGCTTTTTTCCCGGCAAGCGGGAAGCCGTTTCCCAGAGGTCCCATGATCTCCACCGAATCCCCCGGCTGATAACGGGAAAATTCTTCCGTTCCCGCGCCGGCCACGCGATAGACAATCCGCAGGCTCTCCCCATCCTCCGCGACATCACAGATGCCGAAGGGACGCGGAAGGAGTCTTGCGCTGTCCTTGGAATACAGAGCCGCAAACTGTCCCGGAACCGAGTCCTTTCCGGCACTTGTGCGGATCCACATACTGAACATTCCGGCTGTGAGCATCTCCTGACGGATCACTGTTCCGGTCTCTCTGACTTTTGCCATTACAGAACCCCCTGAATATCCGAAATCATATCGATGACTGCCTGTCGGGATGCGTCCGCAAAATGCTCCGGTCCGAAGGAGGCGTACTGCTCTTTCTTGTATGCGGTGATGATTCCTCTGGAGGAATTGACCACGGCACCGAGGCCGTCCTTGTCGAAGCAGTATTTCAGATCTTCTGCCGTGCCGCCCTGCGCACCGTAACCCGGAACCAGGAAGCATATTTTCGGCATCATTTTCCGAAGATCACGGATCATCTCCGGATAGGTTGCGCCGACTACCGCGCCGACGTTGCTGTAATCTCCGTCCATGGAGGCCGCGCCCCACTCGTTGACCTTCTCCGCCACATGCTCATATAACGGTCTTCCGTCGATCAGGCGGTCCTGAAACTCACCGCTGGAAGGGTTGGATGTCTTGACCAGAACAAAAATGCCTCTGTCGTATTCATTGCAGACATCGACAAAAGGCTTCACGCCGTCGGTGCCGAGATACGGATTGACCGTCACGAAATCCGTGTCAAATCCGCGATATGCCTTCGATCCGATTTTCACCTCGCCGAGGTGACCGATGGCGTATGCGGTTGAGGTGGAACCGATGTCGCCTCTCTTGATATCGCCGATGACGATCAGACCTTTTTCCTTGCAGTAGTTGACGGTTTTCTCATATGCAATCAGACCGTGGATGCCGAACTGCTCGTACATCGCGATCTGCGGTTTTACGGACGGGATCAGGTCGCAGACCGCATCCACGATGGCCTTGTTGTACTGCCATACTGCCTCTGCAGCGCCTTCCGGTGTCTCTCCGTACTGCTCAAATGCCGCCTTCAGAATGTGCTCCGGGATATAGCTGAGCATCGGATCAAGTCCGACACAGATCGGTGCTTTCGTCTCGGCGATTTTCTGCATAAGTTTCTGGATCATAATGTACATCCTTTCCTGCAATTACATGTCTGCGTTTTTCTCTGCCGGCTGTTTCTCCGGATCCTTCTCCTCCGGCAGCTTTTCTTCTGCCGGCATTTCCTCCGGATTCTTCTCCTCCAATGTCTTTTCTTCCTCCTGACGGAAGAGGACCGTCCGGACATACCGGAGATTTTTCATCTTCAGTCCGCGAAGATCCAGGCGAAGCGCAGCGGCTTCGTCTTTTTTCATATCCATGGAAAGCCACATTTCATCCGCTGCGATCATCATGTGTGCGAGCATGATTCCCATGCCGACTTCCGTCATGGATTTTCCGACAAGTTTTGTCTCCAGATTGTTTTCTTCCAGAATATGGACGCAGCTCCCATTCACCACAAATCTCCATGGCTGGAAATTAAGGGCTGACGGGGCAAGTCTTGCCGCAAGAAGAACCTTCCGAACAGGGTCCGGCGGATCATTTCGAAAAAGACAGAGTTTTCTGAGAGGAAATCTCTTTGCCCGGAGACTTTCTCTGGTCAGTCTTCCTTCCGGATAGCCGAATCCGAGAAGCATGACGAATTTTTTGCTGCCGCGATCCTGCACCACCGGATGGAGCGCACCAAGAAAGCAGCTTCCGAGTCCATGGCACTCCAGATAAAGGGCAACCTGTTCCAGGATATAGCCGACATTCTCGGCATATCCATCTTTTTCTCCGGACCAGACAGACAGAAGATACGGTGCCTCTGTCCGGAGCAGTCCCCGAACCGGAGCATTGTGTGCCGTATTGTCCAGAATCTCGGCTTCCACCGGGATCGAATCATCCAGACGAAGAGTCTCATCAAAATACCGCAGGATCCTCTCCCGCATGCTGTCGGTGATCATCTTTCTGCGATACTTACGAACAGATCTCCGAACCCCGATCGCTTCATACAGATTCATCATAATTTCACTAACCAGCCTGCGTTCCGTCCCGCTCATCGTTGTCTCATCTCCGCGTTCCGGGCACGAAACCGCAGTTTCTCCTCGATGATATTCTATCACGTCAAATATCCTTACTCAACCAAAACTATGAGGATGCGCCGCAGCGTGTTATACTCATATTCGGAAAGAATAAACTCCGCATGCGTCAGAAAGGAGACCCTATGTCCGATACCGTCTATTCTCTCAAAACACGCGCCGAGTTTTCCGCCTCACGGAAAGAACTCATAGCATTGGAATGGCTCTGCCAGATCTGTCATACGGAAGATCCTGACATGCTTCCCTGGCCGAAAGAAGTTCCGGAATGCCTTTTTTTCTTCGGATCTGAGAATGATGAAATTATCGCCGCACTGGGTCTGTACCGTCTCGATCCGGACTCCTGTGAGATAAAAATGATGACTTCCCCGGAGCACCGGCGCCGCGGCCTGTTCTCCGCCATGATCGATGAGCTGTATTCCCATCCGGAGTACAATGACACAAACTTCTTTTTCTGTGTCCGTCCGGATGACCGCATCACCCGGCTTGCCGTGGAGTCCCTCAACCCGGAAAAACTTGCGGACTCGTTCCGCATGGATCTGAATCTTCCGGCGCCCCAAAAATTCATGTCGGTTCCGACGGATTACGAGGTTCCGCCGCTCTTTATGACCGTTTCCCGTGAGGAACCCTCCCAGCTTTTTTACCAGTTTGCGCTGAACGGTCCCGTCATCGTTCCGGACGCCGCATTCTGCCGTGCTGATCTCACGCCGCAGGGTACGGGTGCCTGCTTCTTCAATTTTGAGGTAAGGCCGAAACTTCGCGGAAAACACCTCGGCGAAACCGCCCTCCGGATGGTTCTCCGGGATCTTGCATCCCGCCATGTGGATCACCTCTGGCTTCATGTGGAGGAGGACGCGGAAGCTGCGGTCAATCTGTATAAAAAAACAGGGTTCCGCGTCACGGAAACCCTGTCGATGTATCTTTTCTGATCATCCGAGGGGATTCTTCTCACAGGATCCCCTTATCTTCGATCTTGCGGCGGATGTCCACCATTCTCCAGTCCGTCTGGGCAATGGTCTCGGCGCATTCCCGAAGATCATTTTCCATTTCCTGTGCGTCCTCCGGTGACATCTGCTTCTTGTATTTGAGCTGATGTTCCAGACTCGCCCAGAAATCCATCGCAATCGTACGAATCTGCACTTCCACACGCATGTCACGCTTCCGGTCCGCAAAAAAGACCGGGATTTCCACGATCATGTGGTAGCTTCGATATCCGTTCTCTTTCGGAGACCGGATGTAATCCTTCACGGCTACAACCTTAATGTCATCCTGATGTGCCAGCATACGGCTGATATCATAGATATCGTCGATAAATGAGCACACCACGCGGACGCCCGCCACATCGTCCAGATTCCGTTCCATCGATTCAATCGTAACCGGAAGCCCTCGGCGCTGCAGCTTCTCGATGATGCTTTCCGGTTTCTTTACGCGGGTCTTCATCATTTCGATCGGGTTTCTGGAGTTTCGAACCGACAGATCGTCGTTGAGGACCTCCAGTTTTGTCTTTACTTCCCGGATCGCACATGTATATCGCATCATACTCTCGCGGAACTGCTGCGGGTGATCCGCAAGCAGCTCCGGAACCTCAAACTCGGCCGGCGCATTGATCGCAATCTGACTGAGTTCTCCATTCGGATTCGGATTCGCATTCATTCTGATTATCTCCGTATCAAGCTTTTTCTACGCAGTCTGCGGCTTTGTCCAGCCACGGTGCCTCCACGTATTCCACTTTACCCTGATCGACCATCTTCGCGGTCTCCACGTTCATCGGCATTCTCGCCAGAATGTTCACGCCATACTCCGCTGCGGTCTCATCCAGATGGCTCTCGCCGAATACCGGAATCTTTTCTCCGCAGTGCGGACACTCCAGATAGCTCATGTTCTCTACCACACCGAGAATCGGAACGTTCATCTTCTTTGCCATGTTGACCGCTTTCGCAACGATCATGGATACCAGTTCCTGCGGCGAAGTCACAATGATGATTCCCGCCAGCGGAAGGGACTGGAATACCGTCAGCGGCACATCGCCCGTACCCGGCGGCATATCGACAAACATATAATCAATATCCTGCCAGAGTGCTTCGCTCCAGAACTGTTTGATCACGCCGGAAACGACGGGTCCTCTCCAGATCACCGGTTCGGTTTCTTTCTCCAGAACCAGGTTGGCGGAAATGATGTGAATTCCGGTTTCCGACTCTCTCGGAACCAGAAGTTTCTCATTCGCAACCGTCAGCTGTCCCGTGATTCCGAAACTCTTCGGGATCGATGGTCCAGTGATATCCGCATCCAGAATACCTACATTGTATCCGCGCTGTCTCATCTTGCATGCCATCAGGGATGTCACAAGAGACTTGCCGACACCGCCCTTTCCGCTGACAATTCCGATTACCTTCTTAACCGAACTCTCCGGCGCAAGCGGCGCAAGGAAATTCTTCGGATCCGGCTGCGGAATTTTTCTGCCGTGCTCATTATACTTATCTGCCATATCGAACCTCACTAAACTACCTGTCTTTAAATCAATTCTTTTATTTTAGCACAAATTTTCCCGCTTCACAAATTTTCCCGGATCCTGATATTCACGAATCCCGAAACGGGCGGAACAGACCGATCGCCTCCATCCGTCCGGCGAGAAACCGGAACAAAACCGCATTGACCGGGCACTGAACCAGGTTCTTCAGCGCCCGCATCGGAAGAAGGACGAGAAAACCTTTTCCGTAAAGGAGCGAGAGCCAGTATGTCCCAAGGATCACATTTACCAAAAGGCACACGGCAAATTCTGCGGCCAGAATCCTTCGGAACGAAATCTTTTTCCGGTAAAACGCCGTCCCGTAGATCAGGCCCGAAATCATCGCCGACACCGTAAATCCCGGAAAGAACGGCCCGGTCGGCTTGATAAAATATTTGATGACATCCAGCAGCCCGTTATAGACCGCACCGACAACGGGGCCGAACAAAAGAGCGGCGATCTGATTGACCAGCGTGCTGAAGCCGATCTTCAGATACGGTCCGATGTCCAGCGTAAAGTATCCGAGGACAATCGAGGCGGCCATCAGCATTGCCGTCGCCGTGATGACCCGGACGCTTCGAAATTCTTTCATGGATAAACGATAGGCTGCGAACGTTTTTTTCATAAGAAAAACCTCCTTCAAAAACGACAGCCGCCGCATGAGGAGGGTTCTCCTGTAAGCAGCGGGATGCGAAATCAAGGTCGCGATGCGCTCTCCGCCGTTCCGCTCCATCCTCCGGGGGTTCCTTCCCCCGGAAAAACGGGTTTAACCACGCATTCCGCGTTTCTCCCGTGAACCGGAACCTTTGCGGGCATCTTCGTCCGAACGGCAACTCCCCGTCCGTTCGGCACTTGGCGCCTTCATTTCTACTCTGCAATTCTCTTTTGTTGTCTGTTACATCGACGGAACATCGATCCGATCACCCAAACCGCTTTGCACGGCCTCCGTAATCGATTCCAGCGCTTCCATCTCATCGTCACCGTCGCAGATCAGAAGAAACGGATCTCCGCAGCGGATATCCTGGGAAACCAGTGATACCACGCAGTCCATGCGGACATCTCTTCCTTTGAATTCCAACCTGCAGCTGCACCGATGACTCTTCACCAGCTCCACCAGCACGCGTGACGGGTGAATATGGAGCCCGTCCGGATTACGAAGAGTGAGTTCTCTTGTCACCATGTATACGTACCCCTTTTCTGTTCAGAACGGATACAGTTTACCATACTTTCCGCTCCGGTACAATTTCCCTGTTGACAAATCATAAAACCGACGGTATTATAATGCCAAGTAAACCAATATGTTTTTAGTGTATTTGTGTTTTCGTCAATTTTTTCAAGGAGGACCTGACTATGGCGATTTACAAGAGCATCACGGAACTTGTCGGAAATACACCGCTCGTAGAACTGAAAAACTACGAAGCTTCTCATGAGCTTGGCGCAAAGCTTCTGGTTAAGCTGGAATACCTCAATCCGGCCGGAAGCGTAAAAGACCGTATCGGCAAGGCGCTGATCGAGGATGCGGAAAAGCGCGGCATTCTGAAAAAGGATTCTGTCATCATCGAGCCGACCAGCGGCAATACCGGTATCGGCCTCGCTGCTGTCGCAGCCGCTAAGGGCTACCGCCTCATCATCACCATGCCGGAGACCATGAGTGTAGAGCGCAGAGCACTCCTCAAAGCTTACGGCGCAGAGCTCGTGCTGACAGACGGTTCCAAGGGCATGAAGGGTGCCATCGCCAAAGCGGAAGAACTTGCCGCATCAACGCCGAACAGCTTCATTCCGGGTCAGTTCACCAACCCGGCCAATCCGCAGGCACATTATGACACCACCGGTCCGGAGATCTGGAAGGACACCGACGGCACCGTGGATATCTTTGTTGCCGGCGTCGGAACCGGCGGAACCATCTCCGGAACCGGAAAATACCTCAAGGAGCAGAATCCGAATGTGAAGGTTGTTGCGGTTGAACCGGCCGGCTCTCCGGTTCTCTCCAAGGGCACCGCAGGTCCGCACAAGATTCAGGGAATCGGGGCCGGCTTTGTTCCGGACACCCTGGACACCGAGGTCTATGATGAGATCATTCCGGTCGAAAATGACGATGCCTTCGCTGCCGGAAAGGACATCGCACACACCGAGGGAATTCTGGTCGGCATCTCATCCGGTGCTGCGCTCTTTGCCGCCGCTGAACTTGCAAAGAGACCGGAAAACAAGGGAAAGACGATTGTCGCTCTTCTTCCGGATACCGGTGACCGTTATCTTTCCACCCCGCTCTTTGAATCGTAAAAAACCGAATACACGTTGTTCCGACGCGGGCGCCGCACCGGGCGGTGCCTGCGTTTCTTCATGTCCGGACAAATGTCCGGTTCATTGACTTCCGTTCAGCATTCTGACAGAATTCCGAATTTAAAACCGGGTTTTAAGCCATAAAATATACAAAAACGGTGATGAGCTTCCGGAACCGCATTGGTATTTCCGATAATTCATCACCGCTTTTTATATTGTTGTCCTTCCTCAGGACACTGTATTCATCGCATTTTTTAGAATCCTTCCCCCGCTTTTGGGACCGAATTCCGATGTATTTCACTCGTTTCAGAATACTTTCCGCATCAGATCACATAATTATCCGTCTCGGTGCAGTGGTATTGTTCGACGATATCCGCCAGTGTAATTCCGTCCAGATATTTGTTGATCACGTCGTTCAGTCCCTTCCACACCGGAAGTGTCTCACAGAAATCGCTTCTGGAACAGTTCGCCGCATTGGATGCCAGACACGCCACCGGTGCAAGACTTCCCTCCGTCAGCCGAAGAATCTCTCCCACCGTGATCCGGTCCGGTTCCTGTGCAAGCTGATATCCGCCCTGAAAGCCACGATTGGAAACCAGAATATCCGACTTGTTCAGGATCGGAACGATCTGCTCCAGATACTTCTTGGAAATGTCCTGTCTCTCCGCAATATCCTTCAGCGCTATAAACCCTTCGTTCCGATGTTCTGCCAGATCCAGCAGCATTCGAAGCGCATATCTTCCCTTCGTCGAAATCTTCATATATAAATCTCCTTTAATTGTTTTGTGGTTTTTCGATATCCTACTAATACTATATGTATTTATATTATTATGATATCCGGTCTTTGTCAATCATCGGTCGAAGCCGAACAACCATCAATGCTCCCGCGACACCGATCACCAGTCCCGCAATTGCGCCCGCGATCAGCAGAACCGGAAGATAATAAAAAATCCTTCCGTTCTCCAGCACCATCGCCGCCACCATCAGCTGGCCGACATTATGCGCAATACCGCCGGAGATACTGATTCCCTCAATTCCCAGGAAATCGGTTTTCCGCAGAAGCACCATTACCGTAAAACTGAACACCGCTCCGGCCATGCCGTACATCATCATCGAGAGACTGCCGAAGGTAAATCCCACCAGCGCCACCCGGATCAGCGTAATGGCCGCCGTCCGCTTTGCGCCCAAAAGGAAAAGACTTACGATCGTTACCAGATTCGCAAGTCCCGCTTTTACTCCCGGCACACCGAGACTGATCGGTATCATTGACTCTACATAACTGAATATAAATGCCGCAGCGATCATCAGTCCGCACAACGCCACTTCTTTTGATGTTGAAGATCTGCGCATCTTTTCTCCTTGACCCTGTTATACTGAAATGATAGGATTATCAGACGGCCTGTGAGCGGCAAAATCCCTCATTGCCTATTGGTTCTGTCAGACATATGATATATGGAACCCACTGAAATATCAACCGCATTTTTTATCAGGAGTATCATGAAGAATCTGCACTTTTTGTTTCAATTTTTCTCCAAGGCCCGCATCCGGGCCTCCAAGGGAAGTTTGAGAATCAACTATCAGGCTTCCGCATCTGCTTACCGGCGTTTTCTGATCGGTGCCGCTGCCGCATTGATCCTGACGGTATCCGCGCTCTCCGGCTGCTCTCCGGCACCGAAAGACCCGATCAGCAGTTCGCAGTTCATGCTGGACACCTTTGTCACCGTGACACTCTATGACACGCAGGACGAGGAAATCCTGAAGAACTGCTTCCAAAAGATCCGACATTACGAGGATATCTTTTCCACCACCATCGATACCAGCGAAGTCTATCGGCTGAATCACCGTACCGCGGATCAGACCGAATTTGATCTCTCCGACGACACAGCCGCTCTCCTTGCGGAGGCAATCCGTTATTCCGAGGTCTCCGACGGCGACTATGATGTGACCGTTGAGCCGCTGTCTTCCCTGTGGAACTTCTCCGGCGGCCGAAAGGATCTTCCGGATGACGGAGAGATCCGGGAAGCCGTATCCAAAGTGGATTACAAAAACATCCGGTTGGAGGGAAACCACCTCACGTTCCTGTCTCCGGATACGACCATTGACCTCGGCTCCATCGCCAAGGGATACATTGCCGACCGGCTGAAGGATGATCTGACCGCTCAGGGTGTGAAGAGCGCGATCATCAATCTGGGAGGAAATGTCCTCTGCATCGGTCAGAAAGGAAAAGATCCGTTCAAAATCGGCCTTCAGAAGCCCTTTGCCGACCGGAGTGAGACCTTTGCCGCACTGCGGATCAACGATCAGTCCGTCGTTTCCTCCGGCGTATATGAACGCAATTTCTTTGTGGACGGCAAAAATTATCACCACATTCTGAATCCGAAATCCGGATATCCGTATGACAACGGTCTGATCAATGTGACCATCGTCTCCGACCGCTCTGTCGACGGAGACGCCCTCAGCACCACCTGCTTTTCCATGGGTCTGGAACGCGGAATGGAACTCATCAACCGGATGGACGGGGTTTACGGTTATTTTCTGACCGATGACTATGTCGTTCATTACACGGACGGCGCAAAGGATCTGGTCGAGCAGGTTGATCTCCCGGAGGAAAAGAAATGACGATGAACCGACAGAAAAAAAATACGCTTCTTTTGCTTGCCGCCGTTCTTCTCATCTCCGCACTCTCATGGGCGGTCTACGGTTTCCGGACCGGCGCGTTTCAAAAGAAGGACACTAAGACAGTGGAAATTCAGGTGGACGGTTCCCGTTACGGCCGCTATCCGCTGGATCAGGATACGGAATTTGAGATCCAAAGCATCGCCGGTCACGTTCATTTCATCATCAAAGACGGAAAGGCAGCCATCACGGAATCCACCTGTCCGGACAAGGTCTGCGTTCACACCGGCTGGATCTCCCAGAGCGGCGAGCTGATCGTCTGCCTCCCGAATCAGGTGGTGGTGACCGTTCTGTAATTCGCCGGAAAAAGATCAAAGCACCGGTGTTTTCCCATCGGCCCGCCTTCCGCACCGGACTCATCGGATTATTGAAGATCCAATTCCGCAAGCTTCCTGTTCATCCGGTCATTCTGTTCCGCGGCATCCGCCTCCCCTCCGGCCGAGGCAGGGAACTCACCGCACACGTCCATGCCGATGATCCGCCGTGGACCTGCCGGCTCCTTTCCAGTCATTTCTTTTGACACAGCAGTCTCAGCACATCCCTCTTCTCTCCGCAGTTCATGTCCTGCGCAGATTCGTAATATCTCAAAAAAGAGCGCTTCTTCTAACACGCCCTGATCCCAGTTTGTCCGGAGAATATCCACAGAAAAGACATCCTTGTCCACCGAAAAATAGACCGGAAGCGGGTTCTCGGTGAACAGTCGGCGAAGTTTTTCCTTCATCGCCCCGTCCTCTCCTGCCTGCGCGGCCGCAATCTCTTCTTCCGGTATCGTCACGATCCGGTCACCGAATTCCTCTGTCAGGTCCTGCGCCGTCTCCCGGATCATTTCCGCCGGCGGGCCGATCAGAAGAACCTTTTTCAGATGCGGTTCCTCCATGAGCGCATGACGGAGCCAGCTTCCGCAGCTGAGAAGCTCCAGACCGAACGCCGGAATCTGCATATCCGTGTGATGGTCGAAATCCACCAGAATAAAATCTTCGTCGATCAACCCGGTAAACAGCCGGCTCATATAGTGATAATTGCCGGAGTCAAAAAAATGAATTCCTTCCGCGCCGTAGGACCGGATCCGGTCCAGGATCTCCTCCCGGGCCATCTCATCCAGATAGCTGTCGGTTCCGCGGATGCCGGACAAATCCATCCGGATAAACGCTCCCCTGCGGTAAAATGTCTGCTCCCGATAGCTGTCCGTGAACTCCAGCAGCATTTTCGTATCTGATGTTTTCTCCATGTTGATATCCCTATTCATCCCTTTCACCCCGGGGATCCGCCCTTTCCTTCTCTCTCCCGGTCCATTCCGGTTCTTTTCCAGACCGTTTTCGATCCTGTTCCGTTTCCTTTGCAGTCCCGCTCCGCTACCAATGCAATCCTGTTCCGTTTTTTTCGATCTCACTTCCGGACGTATTCTCTACAAAACCGGCCGCTCCGTCTCTTCCAGTGCATACCGGACAAAAGCCTCCGCCGCCGGCGAGATCACATCTTTTTCCGGATACACCACACCGATCCGCACCGTCTGCCGCGGTCTCAGTGGCAGCACTGCCACCTCACGCCCGTATCTGCGCGCAATCAGCCTGTTTTCCATGCAGACGCCAAGTCCCGCCTCCGCCATCGAATATCCGGCAAACCGGTCCATCGTGCTGTACCGCACATTCGGCTGAATGTGATATTTCGCAAAAGTCCGTGAATTGTCCGTTTCCTTTCCCGGATAAATGTCAATGAAGGGTTCTTTTTCAAACTGCCGCAGCGGAAAATCCTTCCATTCCGACACGGGATTTGACCGCGGCACAATCGCCACCAGCTCATCCTCCACAAGGGGAAGGAACCGGTGATGTCCCTTTCGCTCGGAACAGATGCAGAAATCCCCTTCATGGCTGTCCACCTTTTCCGCCAGCTCGCTGCTGGTCCCCTCAAGAATCCGCATCTCTATGCCCGGATGAAGTGCCGAGAATCCAGAGATCAGCCTGGAAAGCCACGGATAATACGCATCATAGCTGCTCCCCGCAACGACAAGTCCGGTTTCGATCCCGTGAATCGACCGCACCCGGTGTTCAAACCGCTCTCCCCAGTAGGCCATCTCGCGGATGCTCCGCAGCAGCATTTCACACTCCGCGGTCGCTCTTACTCCGTCCCGGTTCCGAATCAGAAGCGGTGTCCCCGCCTCCTTTTCTATGGAGGCAACCAGCCGGCTGACGCCCGATACCGTGTATCCCAGCATTTCCGCAGCTCCCGTGAGACTGCCGACCTCCAGCACTTTCAGAAAAACTCTGCACTTCTCTGTATCCATATCGGCCTCCGACCGTTTTTCTTGATGTTTTGTCAAATGAAACTTGATTTTATATCGCTTTACTCAAATATATTCCTGTGCTATCTTTCTGTCAAGAAATCAAAAAGATCCCCTCTAATCCGCGTCCTCACGGGATTCCATCGGAATACCATCGGAATGCCATTGAGATACCATCGGAAGTCCGTCCGTTAATTCTGCCGGGCATCCCGGTGGGAGGCCATCCCCGGGAAAGGAATGTTCATCATGACCGAAAAAAAAGCCGAACTCCTCATGATTTTTATTATTCTTCTGCGAAGCACATCCTTTGTCTTCAGCAGACTGGGGCTGAACAGCCTCGGAATGTTCAATATCCTCGCGCTGCGGTATCTGATCGCATTTTTCCTTGTCGCGGCCGTCGTTCCGGGCTTTCGCAAAAAAGTCACCCTGCGGACCGTAAAAAAGAGCGCCGCGGTGTCGGTCGTCTATTTTCTGGTCATGACATGTGAAATGCTGAGCATCCGGTCCATCGGCGCATCCGCCACATGTTTTCTCGAAAATATGTCCATCGTCATCGTTCCTTTCATGACCGCCTTCCTGCTTCGCAGGCTTCCGACCGCATTTTCGGTTGCCGGTTCCATGATCGCCCTCTCCGGCGTTGCCATGATCTCCCTGCGGGACGGACTGTCCGGGCTGAACACCGGCATCGTGTGGAGTTTCCTCGCCGCTTTTCTCTACGCCGTCTACATCACCATGAACGCGAAAATCTGCGACGAACACGACGGTTTGGAGATCGGCATCCTGCTGAACGGATTCCTCGGCGTATTCGGACTTATGGCATCATTTCTCTTCGAGTCCCCGCGTCTCCCCGCCACCTCCCTGGAGTGGATCTGCATACTCGGCCTCGGGATTCTCTGCTCGGCGCTGGGCCTCACGCTCCAGCCGGTTGCGCAGAGTTATATGCCGGCCTACCGTGCAGGCATCCTGAACGCCATCACTCCGGTGTCCGCAGCCATCCAGAATTATCTGATTCTCGGTGAGTCCCTCGGAATGACCGGCATGGCCGGCAGCGCCCTGATCATGGTGAGCGTTCTTCTTCCGAAGATCTGCAGCCTTCCCGCGTTTTCAGGTACAAGGCGGCTGATACCGCTCCCGAAATCCTGAGAATAACGAACAAAGTCCGCAAGCGGACTTCGGCTCCCCCATCCCCTCAGTCCTGAGGGGAGCCCCGCGGACTTTGCGCGCCGCCGCTGGTCACCGTTAG
>NZ_FOIL01000031.1 GCF_900101295.1 [Clostridium] aminophilum
AAGCTGTCACCTAACGGTGACCAGCGGCGGCGCGCAAAGTCCGCGGGGCTCCCCTCAGGACTGAGGGGATGGGGGAGCCGAAGTCCGCTTGCGGACTTTGTTCTCCACGCAGCTCCACCCTTCCTGCAGGAGGCCCTGGCGGCTGCCGCAAAAATGCCTGACACGCGCCAAACACGGTTCGCCTCGTTCTGTATGACGCGTCCATCTTAACCCGCAAAAATCGTATTGTCGAGAAGTTCCTCAATCGGGTACTTATCCTCCACAATGTGCGGCCATACATCCCCGTTCACATGGAAGCGGACAATCCTGCCGTCATCGGTGCGGCAGTCCGTGATCGACTTGTCATCGGTACGGATAAAGGAGATTTTGGTTCCCTTCTTGACCGTTTCCCGATGTGATTTCTCCGTCTCGAGCGACTCCAGAACATCCAGTTCGATATCCTGTTTCAGCGTCAGCTGGAAATCCTCCCAGGGCTTAAGTGCAAAATATTTGTCATTCGGCTCAAGTCTTCCGTCTTTTCCCGCACGATAGCTTCGCTCCATCTGCATGGAGGACAGCAGTTCCGTGCGGCCGCCCAGAATCATCGCCTCCGGATCGATCATAACCGCGTCATAGACTCCTGCCGTTTCCTGATAAAACTTCATTTCTTCCGTTTTCGAAAGCTTGAGGGAACTCAGGCTCTGCCAGTCATTTTCCGTAAAGTCATTGCAGTACAGATAATCTCCGTCTTTTGTGTGAAGGTGATAGATGGATTCCCGATAGGAATACGGCTGATACGTTGCCTGTTTTCCGGCATAGTCCACCCTGAGCGTCTCGATGTAGCTGCTGCCATCCGACGGATCATACTGGAATGATACTTTGAGGTCGGCTCCGCCGATGGAATACGTCTTTCCCTCCTCCAGCTCTTCAATATACTGCTCCGGCACTTCAAAGAAACGGGTGTCGATCAGTTCCGGGTAATCTTCCGCCTTCAGTTTGACATAAAACTTTCCGGCCGCATACGGTCCGATATCATATTGATTGAACACAAACTGCAAGCCGTCGCGATCCGCGTACCAGTTCAGATATGCGGTGTCATTCTCCCCTTCATATCCGTCCCCTTTCATCATCTCACGGATCCGGTCCGAAAGTTTTTCGCCGTCACTCATTTTTCCGTCCTGATCAAACAGGCCGTCCGCATTCTCATTCTGTTTCGGCACTTCCGCAGCCAGAATCTCCGGAATGTTCTCCGTGTCTTTCACGATATCGGCCAGTTTCAGCCGTTTTCCGGTAGCTGCGTCGAAGGTGTAGGCCGTCGTCTCACTGAAGCCGTGCGCCCCGCCGAGAAAGCTGTAATTCTCCCGGACAACCGTCAGGCATCCCGAATCCGCGCGAACCGGCTTAACGATATTCTCATTTTCAAACGAATTAAACAAATCGTCCTGTGCGTGCTGCGCTCTCATCTCCTCCGCTTCGGCGGCATTATCCTTCACAAAGTTCTTCGAGATTTTTTCGGTATCCCCGTTGATCTTGTCCACGGCCGCGAGAATTTCCGGCTTCACCTCATCCGCACGTCCGGTATCCGGATTCACATACACATCCGCGCCGAGAAGATTGTATTTCGAAGCGACCAACAGTGCCTCTTCATTCTTTGAGTATTTCCAATCCCCCGTGTTTTTGCTGGTGATATGATACGGATAGCACGGTTCCGCGTCCTTTTTACTCTCGTTCTCCTCCGCCGCAGAACTCTCTCCGGCAGTATCCTTCTCCGCGCTTCCGGTTTCCGAAGCGTTCTGTGCCGCAGAATCCTTTTCCTGCGCCTTCCCGGCATTCTGACAGCCGGCGGACGCAAGAAGCGCCGACGCCATCACGGCAAGCCAAATCTTCTTCATAATTTTGTCCTCCAGGCTCAAGCAGACAAGCTTGCTTGTCTATTTGAGCCGTCAATCAAAGTTTGAAAGTTTACTTTCAAACTTTTCTCCTCCTGCTTTGTTTCTCCCTTATCCTTATAATGGATGCCTTTCATACAGGCACCTATAGCCATTATCATTATGTCGGATAATCTCATATTATAATATTTTCCCCTGAATGTGTCTGACGAAATGCTGACAGCTTTCTTAAACAGCTCTTCTCAGTCTTCTTAATCTCAATCTGCCGGTCTTTCCACAGTCCTTCTATTGACTTTCCGCTGTCTTTCCGTTGGCTTTCCGTTGACTTTCCGTTGACCTTCCGCTGTTGTTTCGTTATTTTCCCGTTATCTTTCCAAGATCATTGCGGGCCTTCCCCTTATTATCTTTTATATTATTGTTATACAATATAGACATCAAAAATGCAGAATGTTACAATAAAGCTGATTATTGAGGAATTATTCCGAACGTATAGTTACATTATTCTCATCAAAAAGTGAGGTATACCTATGCTTACTGTCAATGAGCTCGCAAAATTCTGGGGAGTTTCCGAACGATGGGTGACACAAATGTGCCGAAGCGGCAAGATTGCCGGTGCCGTGAAGGAAGGCCGCAGCTGGAAAATTCCGGACAATGCGGACCGTCCGAAGGATCTCCGCATCAAAACCGGTAAATTCACGAAGGCTGCCGCTCAGAGCGACGCCCGTCTTCTTCCTCTTCCGGTCGGCATCTCCGATTACGTGAAAGTGCAGAAAGAATACTACTATGTCGACAAAACCCTTCTGATCCGGGATATTCTCGACAAGAAGCCGTATGTCTCCCTCTTCCTGCGTCCGAGGCGGTTCGGAAAAACGCTCAACATGGATATGCTCCGCGTCTTCTTTGAGAAGGCGGATTATGACACCAGCGTGTATTTCTCCGACAAAAACATATGGAAATGCGGCAAGGATTATCAGGACTATCAGGGACGCTACCCGGTGATCTCCCTGACCTTCAAAGATGTGAAATACCCGGACTGGAAGTCTTCCAAACAGAAGATCGCCCACATTCTCCAGGCAGAGTTTGACCGTCACCGTCAGGTTCTCGAAGGCGAAACGCTCTCGCGCAAGCAGAAGGAATACTTTGAAAAAATCCTCAACGCCGAGGCGTCCGATATCGAGCTCTCGGCTTCTCTCGAATACCTGACCGCAATGCTCGACGCGTATTACGGTGTCGCCCCGATCATCATCATCGATGAGTACGACACCCCCATTGAACAGGGCTACTCAAAGGGATTCTATAAAGAAGTCACCGGATTTATGCGCAATTTCTTCTCCGGCGGCTTTAAGGACAATCCGCATCTGTCCTTCGGCTTCATGACCGGAATTCTGAAATTTGCGCAGGGAAGCCTCTTCAGCGGACTGAACAACCTCCGGGTTCACTCCATGATCGATAAGGATTATGCATCCTATTTCGGTTTCACCGAGGAAGAAGTCCAGAAGCTCTTGGAATACTATCACCTCGGCAACAAGTACCGCGAGATCCGCAAATGGTACGACGGGTATCTGATCGGCGACACAACCATCTTCAACCCGTGGTCCATCATCAGCTACGTGGACGATGGCTGTACTCCGGATACCTATTGGGTTTCCACCGGCAACAACGCGATTCTGGATGACATCCTGAAAAATGCCACCAACGATATCAGCACCCGCATGAACAATCTCCTGCAGGGAAGTGCGGTTCTGGCTCCGCTCGACTCCGGCGTCACCTATCCGATGTCCACGACCGACCCGAGCCATATGTACAGCTTCCTTCTCGCAAGCGGATATCTGAAAGCGAAACGCAAGGGCATCAGCGGAACCGGCAACATGATCTGCGAGCTCTCCATTCCGAACAAAGAAATCAGCACCGTCTACCGCGCCAAAGTTCTGAGCCATCTCCAGCAGGCCGGCAAGATTTCGCAGAATTCCGTCAACGCGATTCAGGGAGCACTGATCTCCGACGGAGACGATGTGCTCACAAAGGCATAAAAATTCAAAACAACCGCCGCATCCTCCCGGACTTCCGGAAGATGCGGCGGTATTTTGTACCTTTTTCCTGTATTTCCGTTATTATATTTCGATTATCGTCATACCAGTTTCCGAATCGTTCACTCCCGGTTCCCGATCCATTCAGTCCCGGAGGCCCGATCCGTTCAGTCCGGAGGCCCGATCCGTTCAGTCCGGAGGCCCGATCTGTTCAGTCCCGTTTTCCGGCGAGATAATACGGAAGCGCAACAAACACCGCACCGCCGAGAATATTGCCGATCGTGACCGTCAGAAGATTGTAGACATAACCGCCGATCGTGATCGCAGGGCCTGCCGGTGCAATGAGCGCCAGCGTCAGCTGCGTCATATTCGCGATACTGTGCTCAAACCCGCAGATAACAAAGGTGAAAATGCACCAGAAAATCATGATCAGCTTTCCGCTCTCCGACTTGCAGCGGCCTGCGCACCAGACGCCGAGGCAGACAAGCACATTGCAGAGAATTCCGCGAATCACAAGCGGAAGAAACGGCACCGCCACCTTCGCCTGTGCACCTTTGGCAAGAAATGCCTCCGTCGCCTCTCCAAACAGTCCGGAATACCGGAATAAAAGCGCCAGAAGAACGGAACCTGCGAGATTGCCCAGCCAGCAGGTGATCCAGAACTTCAGAGTCTGCGAGAGTGTCACCTTCTTTTTCATCATACCGGCCGCCATGACCATGTTGTTGCCGGTGAAGAGTTCCGCCCCCGCGATGACCACAAGACTGAGCGCCACGCTGAAGGCACCGCCCATCACGATCTTGGTCGCCGGAGCGCCGGCCAGCTGTCCTCCGATGACATTGGTCAGTATATTTCCGAATCCGATAAACGAACCTGCCACCGCGGCAGAGACAAAGTAACCGGCCGGATTTGTCTCCATAAACGCTATCTTTTTCTCCGCATTTCCGGCTACCGCTTCAAAATCCGCCTCATACATATGAAAATCCCCCCTGAATGATGCTGATATTCTCTAGCTTTATTGTATTCAATTCGATGCAGCCGGACAATTTACACTGTTTAGAAAACTGCCTCTCCCACTACCGTTTTGTAAAGTTTTCCGTCTTCTTTTCTTTCCGTTTTCTCCGCCGCACCCGGTTGATATGGCGCTCAAAATCCCCGCTCCGCAGAAGCTCTGCCAGAACATACTGATCATACGCCGGAACGGTGCAGGAATAGAATCCCAGCCGCCGGTGAAAGATCTCGATCAGCCGCTCCGGAAGGATCATATAGCCCACACGGATTGACGGCGCGATCGTCCGGGAAAAGGTATTCATGTAGATGACATTTTCCTGCTCAGTCATCGAAAACAGGGAATTCTCCGCCCTGCCCGAGATGGTAAGCTCCGAGTCATAATTGTCCTCGATAAGGATTCCGCCCCGCTGCGCGGCCCAGCCAAGATATTCCTGTTTTTTCGTTCCGCCGACCGAGATCCCGGTGGGATAGCTGTTAAACGGCGTGATGTGAAGAACCGTCGCCCGGGTCTTTCGAAGATCCTCCGATGCGATGCCGTCCGGCTTTAGCGGAAGCATGTCACACCGGATGCCGTATGCCTCGTAAACCTGACGGATCTTTCCGTAGGACGGATCCTCCAGCGCAAATACCGTCTCTTTCCCGAACATCTGCGCCACAAGGCTGTAGAGATACTCCGCCCCCGACCCGATGATGATCTGATCCGGTTTCACATGGATCGAGCGGCTCCGCGCCATGTATGCGCTGATCTCCGAGCGGAGTTCTGCGCAGCCGTCATTCGGCGATTTCACAAGGATCCGCTCGCCATAATCCAGCAGAACACGGCGCATCGTTTTTGCAAGCACCGTGTACGGAAACTCAGAGTCCGTATGAAGATGAATATGGCCATGTACCTTCGCTGCGGACGATCCGTAAGAAAATGCCGGTACCGAAGCGTGGGCCGATTTCGGCGGAAAATTCAGCGCAGAGGAACCGCCTGACCCGGACCGGTCGTCAAACATGGGTTCCGTTTCCCATGATTTGCCGGCAGCTTCCATCCACTGTCCCGTCAACGAATGCTCCATCCCGATCACCGCCGGCATTCCCTGAAAGTCACTTTTTTTGAAAATGACATAGACGCCGCTCCGCGGTCTCGCTTCCGTATATCCCTCCTCGCAGAGAAGTTCCACCGTATGCTCGATCGTGATGACACTTACACCGGTCTCCTCCGCCATCGTCCGCTTGGACGGAAGTTTGCTTCCATAGGAATAAACGCCCGCAATGATGTCACTGCGAAGCATCTGATAAAGCTGAATGTAAGCCGGAATCCGGCTGGTTCCATCAATCTCGTAATTCATCTGATTATACCGTTATTCCTTATTTGAAGACTATTGCCACACCAGTTTTATAGTACCGTAAAGATTAGCCAAAGTAAAAGGGCTCATTTTCAGAAACGGTTGCTTCTACTGTATAAAAACGTGTGGAAGCGACTCCCATGACAAGTTTCGGCTTGTCTGTTCATCCGAGAATTCCTGTTTTTCCGTCATCAGATTCTGTACTATATTAAATACAACAAATCACAACGTACCATACAAAGGAAAGCGCCCGGGAAGTTTCCGGGCGCTTTCCTTTGTATACCGATAAGTTTGTTCCAGATGTTTCGGACTTCCGTTGCGCGAATGGAATATCTCTTTCGTCAACAGATCTGCTTATTGCTCATATTGCTCTTATTGCTCTTATTATTTCTTCGTGCGCGATATGTATATCAGACCGCCAAAACACAGCACGATCTGCAGGACGGTGGAACAGGGTGTCGCAAGACCGATATGGAAGAGAGATCCCGGCATCATCCGGCTCATCAAAAAGGATACCGGCACCCGGACCGCAAATGCTCCAAGGATGCCCTGCGCCATGACAAATGTCGTATATCCCATTCCATTATAGAATCCGATAAAGCAGAACAGAAAGCAGGTAAACAGGCAGTCTATCGCATACGCCTTTATGTACTCTGCTCCTGCCACAACAACCGCCTCATCCGAAGTGAATACTCCCGAGAGCAGAT
Organism: [Clostridium] aminophilum; assembly: GCF_900101295.1. GTDB lineage: Bacteria > Bacillota > Clostridia > Lachnospirales > Lachnospiraceae > Clostridium_R > Clostridium_R aminophilum_A. The sequence continues at coordinate 6,942 of NZ_FOIL01000031.1, forward strand.
CTCCGTGAAAAAATCCCGTATAAAACATTACCGCGCCAAAGATAAAGGAGATCCCAACCGCAGCCCGGAATCCCCGGAATGCCCTGTCCAGTTTTCCTGCGCCCCTGTTCTGTGCGACAAAAGCCGACATCGACTGCATAAAGGACATGGGCACAAGCATGATGAACACGCATACCTTTTCTGCAACGCCGATTCCGGCGGACGCGATCAATCCAATGGAATTCACAATGGCGAGGATCACAAGAAACGATATGCCCACCAGCAGATCCTGTACTGCAATCGGTATTCCAAGCACAAGAATTCTTCGGATGATACGCCGGTTCCATGCAATCATTTTCTTTTCCAGTGTAAACGGCAGCTCCTTATGCGAAATGAGAAGATAAGAAATGACAACACTGATAAACTGCGCTCCTACGGTAGCATAAGCAGCACCTTTTGTTCCCATGTGTAAAACAGCCACCAGTAAAATGTCACCGATGATATTGCAGATACATGCGATCAGAACCGTGATCAGCGGAGTATTGGAATCCCCTATGCCTCTGAAAACGCCGCCGATCATATTATAGGCCATAATCACGATGATCCCGCCTCCGCAGATCCGGATATACGAAGTTGTCAATTCGAATGCCTCCGCCGGAGCGTGCATGGTCATGGCAAGCCCCGGCGCGATAACCGGTATGAATACCGTAAGAAAACACCCGATCACCGCAAACAGTGCCAGTCCGCTGCCGACAATCTGTCCTCCCTCATCCGCACGTTTTTCTCCGATTTTCTGACCGAGAAAAATGGTCATGCCCATACACAGGCTGCTGATAATATTCGTCAGAGTAGCCATAATCTGGGAACCGGTCGAAACGGCAGATACATCGGTCGAATCCGCAAACTTTCCAACAACCAGAAGATCCACCGCTCCGTACATAGCCTGCAGAAACAATGCCAGAAGAACCGGTCCGGCAAATTTGAGAAACGGCAATACGATCGCACCCGTTGTAAAGTCAATTCTTTTTTCCATTGAATCGTCCTCTCTTCCAATAAGCTTTCCTCTCCGAAACCACAGGAAGTGCAGCGCCCTTTCCTACAGTCAAAAAAAGAGCCGGACAAGAAGCCGGCATCTCAGCCAGCCATCTTATCCAGCTCGTTATTTCAAATCGAATAACTCACCCTCCGATGACGTTCACATTCTAACATAAAAAACCGCAATGTCAACACCTATCCCCTGAGACCTTCTTTATGTGGGTTTAAGCTTTACAAAGGTTCTTCCTTCCAGCTGCACTCTCTTATGCGGTTCTGATTGTCTCACCGTTTTCCGCCAGGCGGAATGAAAAATACTCTTTCCCGGTTATCTTTCTCAGGTTTTCGGTCAGAATCTGAGCAATCGCCTTGAGACGGAATTCCGGAAGATTATATTTTACATGTCGCGGAAGAATGATCTCTTTCGGGATTCGATTGATAAACGCATCGGTACAGAGAGCTTTTCCAACCTCCGAAAACACGCCGCCCAACTTATGTCCCAGGCAGAATTCATTTTCGTACTTCTCAAAATCCCGAAGGTCTTCTTCCATCGCATTGCAGAGCAGCGAACTGTTGTAGTCGTAGAGCGGCGCAAACCGCTTGATCTCAAACGTGTCATTGTCCACAATAAAGCCGAAATTTCCAAGATGTCTGTCCTGATTCATCACGATCGAATCGGTCAGAAACATCTCTCTGACTTCTTCTGCAAATCCAAGCTTGTCGCAGAATTGAATGACATCCTTGATTGTATAATTTGTCTTTGTCCCGGCCAGATAGCGATAGAACGGCATATAGCCTTCCTTCTCGCTTGTAAAGAGGCCGCATACCGAACAGAGATTATCTTTAAATCGTTCCAGTTCATACGGCAGAACCTCCTGTTTAGCCATCTGCCGGAGAATATACGAAGAGATGTATTCACTGTACGGCTCTAACCCGACATTTGCAGCACCCTTTAATCCGGTTTTATACAGGTAAATGCCGTCGTCCAGGCGACGCCAGCATTTGGGAGATGTTCCCTCTGCCGTGACTTCCGGGCTCGTCGGCGAAAACTCTACGTTCTCAAGATTCGAATCAAACCCTGTTGTCTCCGCAACATCCGAAAAAGGATTACTGTAATAGTTTGCCTTCTCCCATGTCAGATCGGATGACGTATCTTTTACCCATAAAGCATCATTTAACGAGAGGGCATGGGTGAGATCGATAAACCCCTTGGTTTTATCGATTCCCCACTCTTTCAGCCATCTCTTCATGTGGTCTTTATGTTTTGCAAAGTTTCTTCCTTCCAGCCAGGCGGTCATCCAGGTATCGATATCCTGATTCCGAATCGCTTCTCTCAGCAACGGGATCGCCGGAGTGTCCGCTTCCGATGCCGTCTCAATGTTCAGGACGCGGACCTCATCACCCAAAGGATTCTCTTTTATCTCGAATTTTACAAGAGGTCTGTTCTTGTCCATCAGGAAATAGCTGTTCATACCATTTCCTTTCCCCAATGTAGTCATATTGTTATTCATGTCTTTCCTATTGTAACATGAGTTCTCAATATACTATATCTTCTACCGACCGAGCTTTTCCATTTTCGTAATGACCTCGCATTATCCCTCTAAAACCGTATTAGTAAACAACGATCCTCACTGTTTCTTTATCTAAAATCCGCACCATACCCCAAAAGCAGTCGATCTTTGGTCGTTACAACTCCTTCTTTAAAATATATAATAAAATGCTTAACATACTCACCCATCCAGTAATCGTTCTCTCCCGGTCCTTCAAGATATCCTTTTACTGCCGCCTTCAGTTCCCTCTCACTATACAGCCAGCCACAGCGCATGGTCTCTGGCAACATTCCTTCATTATCCCATACTAACAGTTCAGGTTCTGATTTCATATAATCGACCATTTCCTGAAATATCGCTTTTTTTTCTTCTTCAGAAGACGCGTCGGAATATCGTTTGTGATAGTCTTCAAACACTTCTGTTTCTACGTACTTTGCTGAATCGCCGTATCCTGCAATGCAGTTTTTGATGTCAATTGTCTGAAGATTATCTATGCTTATTTTTTTCTTAATGCAATCCTGAAGAAAATGCGCCATTGTTTTAGGCGCTATTTCTTTTAATGGCATTGGACGACTTATTGTCTCCCAGACATCATCGAATCTGTCCTCGTCAAATTTTCTCACGAAATCAAGTTCACTGATGACTGAAATATTGAATTCTTTTACTTTCTCTATCTCCGGCAATGCTAAATCTTTATTATTGCATATCAAATAGTTTACACCTTCCGACAATGTATCCGATACCAATCCTCCTTTTTTTATAATGTAATCCTTCAGTTCAGAATCGTCGGAATAGTACAGAATATTTCCTTTGATAACAAATGTTGCTTTATTAAGCGCTACATAGTTTTTTATTTCATATCCTCTGAAGTACTCAACCCAAGCTGCGCTAAACAGAATATCGCACAGTTCATTAATGCTTTTAGCATTTGCCAAGGAACGTCCTTCAAATAACAACTCTTTTTCCTCTTTATCGGATGTTAGACCTACTTCATCGGGGCGTAGGCTTACTCCATCGGGAGTTAGGCTTACTGCATTAGCAAGCATCCATCCATCCTCATTTCGACCCCCTTCACCCGCCTCAGTCGACATCGAGGCAGTTTTCCCCTCAGTATTAGTAAAGCCAAGTTCCAGTGTATAACTTGCGCTACTCGAATTTGTCACGAAATCCGTTCTGATTTTCATCTCTTACCTCCTGTCATGAAATGAATATGTCAATGGATTAGTTAAAGATTCTTTTTTCACAAAATACGATCTCCGGCATCAACGGACAGCCCCCCATGCATAATTCTTTCGTTGCGCACCCCGGGCAAGCCTCTCTCATAATATTCCGAAACCGTTCAAACGGCTCACTGTTCCATGCTTCTTCAATTGAGATCCCATTCAGGGATATCTCAAATCGCTTGTTTTGGTCAAAGCTGCATGGAACCATAATCATATCTGGTCCTATGTAACAGCTGAAACGGGCGCCCTCACATGTATCCAGGGATTCCATCATTACTCGTTTACAAAAATGAATCGCTCCGGGAACATTGCAGCTGTCCATGCCGACTTTAAAGGGATGTGGTTTGTCAACCTCTGAGAAAAACTTTTCCACTCTAGGATCACTAAGAGAAAGAACATTTTCTTTTGTGCCCAAACCTGCCGGCTTATGAAGCAGGAAAATCACAGCATTGATCCCTTTTGGAAAATCATTCTGCTGAAGCCTGCTGATTGCTTCATCAATACTGTTATTCCCAAGGACATAGTGAATATTGGTTTTCACTCCAGCATCAAGCAATATCCGAATTGCCTGTAACGTATAGTCGCTTCTATACCAACTGACTGCAACTGCCCCACAGTATTGTTTGCAAATTACTGCGATTTCCGGTGTCATTCCATATCCGGATGTTGTAAAATTGGGAACCAGATTATTTTCTCTGGTTATCTGAAGAAGATCTTTAAAGCATTCATGCTGATCCGGATCTCCCCTGCCTCCCAGAGCCAACTGATTACAGCGGCCTTTGCATTGTTCTGCGATCCATCGAAAGTTCTCAATAGTCATATTGGGCTGTTCCACGGTAAGCCCGCTTTGATAGCAACCGATACCTGCTTTTACACACAGTCCGGTTTTTCCATGGATACAATGGCCCATAACGCCAACATCAATCAGATGAGGAAATGATGCCATAAAAGGGTCTTTTCCGGTATCTTTCCCAAAATCATCAAGGATTCCCGTACGAACATAGGCGCCGGTTTCTGTGTCAAATGCTGATCTAAAATGATACTTCTGATCGTTGATAATATATTTCATTTATTTTGATTCCAATTAAATTGTCTGCAGGTCCTTTCGTTCCATCCCGGAGTCTTCATTGTTTCAAATGATATACTTCCTCAGATCCACGCCGTTCTTCTGTGCCAGTTCCACCAGTTCCTGGTCCGTCAAACGTTCAACCTTGGTCAGCTCCATCACCGCCATGGGGAATCCATTGAACATGGCCGTGCCATAATTGTCTTTCATATCTTTCCGTAAGCGGTTCACATCGATTTCATGCTCTGCCATACTGAAACCTCCCTTACCCCCCAGTTTCCTATGGGTTCTTCCTGCCGTCAGACACTACTTCAATATTATTTCCCTGACCGCGAAGCCAAATATCAACACCATCGCCGTAAACTTCGGCGCTCACAAGCCATCCGGCTTCGTCGTGTCGTACGATCTCCGCGGTGGGGAGTCGGTCAAGAACAGCCTCTATACTCAAGCCCTTATAAAGGAATAATATCTTCCTCAATTCACCGCCGAACATAAACTGGATCCTTTTCCGGAATTCTCCCTCCTCAAATCTCTCCGCATATGGAATGCGAAAATGCTCATCAAGCACCTCATATTCTGCTATACGGTCAATGCGGTAGATCGTAGGAAACGGACGCTTGGGAACATCCGGCATTTCTTCGCTTTCCGATATAAAGGCGCAGAGATAAAAGTAATACTCCGAAAACATGATCCCTACTGGCTGGATCAGTCTCATGACTTTATCCGGTTCTTTTAACTTCCGGTAGCGGATCCGCATCAGTCTGTGCTCATACACCGCGCTGCTGATATCCCACATATCGTCCAGAAATTTCTTCCCATGATGAGGTTCCAAATAATGGAATTTCTCATTTCTGATCAAATCAGCCACCTGTTTATGATTCCTGTTCTGAACACCACATTGAAGCAGTTTATCTATAATCGGGAACATTTCATCCCGTGTAAGAGAACGGCTTTCCAAAAGAATCTTACATACCGTCAGTATCTCACTGTTGGTGAGACTCTTTTTCTGACTCCGGGCCAGAACATAGCCATGTTTTGCCCGATCATATACCAGTTCCCTGTTGGATTCGGGATCCTCGGCAAAATACGTTCTTATGTCATCGAGATCCCGCTGTATGGACCGTTCGTTCACGCCAAACCGGTATGCTTCATCTGATTTTACCAGGATCTCCCCATCGTTTAACCTGTTATACAGATTGATGATCCGTTCAACCTTTTTATCCAAAATCTCTTCTCCTGTCGGGGGATCACCCATTTTGATTTCTCTTGTGATTCTTCATGAATGCTGTTTTATCAGTATTCTGGAATTTGACCTGCTTTTCTTCAGCGTAAAATCAAAAATTCTGCCGGAACCTCAGGCACGCTGAAGAACGGTATTTTACCAGTCCTCCAGATCCAGCACTCCTCCATCGCATAATACGGATGTCTGTCCTGCGCTCAGCTCTTTCAACTTCAGGAATATCCTTGCCGTCGTGATGGCATCAGCCAGCGCACGGTGCGCTTCCGGGTTCTTGATGCCGAGAAATTCGCCCACAGTGCCGAGTTTAAAATCTTCGCCAGTGTAACCGATAATTTCCTTCAGTTCCTTCGCATACCTCCATACATCGAAATGCCTGTTGGTGTATATCTGATTGCTGTATCTCCCTGCTCTCTGAATGAACTGACCGTCAAAATTCACGCTGTTGAAGCCAACCAATACATCATCCCCGACAAACTCCATGAAATCGGGCACAACTTCCCACATCTGACGCGCATCTTTCACATCTTCCCTGGTAATACCGGTCAGTTCCGTAACAAAGTCCGTTACGCTCCTCTTAAAGGGTTTCACAAATTCCCGGAAGATGAATTCCTCCGACTCCCTGATCTCGCCATTTACGACTCTGACGGCTCCGATCTCAATTATGCTGTCTGTCGCCGGGTGTATTCCGGTGGTCTCAAGATCAAATGCAACAAAGCTGTCAAACGAAGGATCCCTTGTTTCGATCAGTTCCGGATACTCTCCTTTTGGAATCGGCTCAGGATATCTTCCGCCTCCCGATGATTTGGTCGACGATATGTCAACATCGATTCCTATTGAACTCATAAACTCCCTATATTTCTCAATTGCTTCCGCTTTCCCTTCCTTCGGATTCGGTAAATATTCACCTTTCTTCTCCGCATCGGCCGCAGCACGCCGCTTTTCATGTTTTGCCAGCAGATCGTCAAATGTTCGAATCGCATCCTTGTTGTCAGCAGCCAGTGTCCTCCCGACGCTCATGGCATCCTCCGCTTCATCGTAACGTCTTGTCTGACAAAAAAACTCCGCTATAACATATGCTGCCTGCCACACATTCAACGGACGGTCTAGCAGGTCTAATGCCAGCTCATCCGCTTCGCGGTATCTGTAATCCTGATACAGTGTTTCCAACATCAGGCCTTTAAGCCGGATCCGTTCTGTTTTTCCCAGTTTTTCTGAACCGATAATCTTGTCATAGACCTGATAGAACCATTCCTTACTTGCTCTCGGCACGCGGACACTGTCCCCGACGATGCTGTGGATCTTCTGCCATTCTCTCTTCGGGCTGGGAAGAAAATCAGCAACAGAAAATGCGACATTTTTGAAATTAGAAGGGTATGTCATTTCTGCAACTGCTTTTTCCCATATCTGATCTGCCTTTGGCTCCTCCCCGTTGTCCGGATTGTATGCGATGATCCTGTTGCAAAGATCCTCTATATCTGTCTTCGCTGCGCATTCCCCGCACAAACATCCGTCATATTCTTTTCCGCAACATAAACATATAGCCATAATCTACCTTTTTTCACACACATACCTCATATCACAATACTCACAAGCGTATGTATTCTGTGCCTTTAATTCAAATTTCTTTGCTTCAATATTCTGTACTGTCCGGGTGATCTCCTGTATTGTTTCATCTATAGCATTTCTGCTCCACTCGAATGAAATGATCGGATCCCCATCCAGTGTGCCGGTATAGTACAGATGCATTCTGCTGACCTTTTTACCATATCTTTTCTCGATCAGGTACGCATATATCTCCAACTGTTTTTTGTAATGATCGATCCTGTGAGGATTATCCCTGATATCCGGTTTTGGACCAGTCTTATAATCGACGATTTCGACCGTATCGCCGTCTCCCTCAACAAGATCGATAATTCCTTGGAGAATATAATCGTTTAGGACAAGATTGATCTCTTCCTCGGCTTTCCATACCTTTCCAAGCTCATTTTTTCTATGCCTGAAATACCGGATCACCTGAGACAACGCTTTTTCCTGTTGCTCATCTGTCAGCGAATAGCCGGTCTGCTCCTGCATACTCCGATAATTTAAGGAGAACCATTCTTTTATGGCTTCTTCATTTACCCTGTCTTTCTCTCCGTTGATAATGCATTTGTTCATGTCTTCCAATGTGGCATGAACAAGAGAACCAACAGAGGTATGGAACATCTTGTTTTGGGCAAATCCATACTCTTTATAGAACTTGTATTGCGTCGGGCAACCATCATAAAGTCCAATATGCGAAGTGAATGAATATACCCGTCTAAACCTGAGTGACCTGACCTTCTCAAATTGATCTGTTTTGTGAAACGCCCCCGTTTTGGGAAGCTCCCCGAGCATTGTCCCAAAATATTTCGGATCATCCTTCTTTGTTGCAAGCACGAGCATATTTTGCGCCCGCGAGAAAGCAACGTAATACAATCGCCAAAAGTCGTAGAACCTGATATATTCTCTCGGTTCGTAAGGCGGGCGATGAAAATATCTGCACTCCGCCGAGTACATCAGTGGGTCATATTCTTTCTTTGGCACATTCCCCAGTGATCCAACAACTACCACGGGAAATTCCAGCCCTTTCGATTGATGGATCGTCATAAAGGAGATGCATCCGGAAGGAGCATAATTGGCTTCATCCTCATACTCTCCAACCCCATCCACATACATATACTTCAGATATATATTGAACAGCTGCTCTGCAATCATCTCCTTGTTAGATCCTGTGATGTGATGCATATTGTGGAGAAAACTGAACCGAGCTATCATTCGGGATATTTCAGAAAGGTTCCGGGCACTCCTGCTCACATTCGGTTTTCCCGTTATATCCACCTCAAGATAACGTCGAAATGGTTCAAATGCAAACAGCCTGTATAATATATCGAGTAACCCTTCTTCGCTGTCATCAGAAAGATCCCGTATCTCAGTGGTCCACTGCTCTAAAAATCCCTTCAGCGCATCGTCGTCCCGGATCAAAGTGACTGCCTCCCTGCGGCAGGCCTTATAGTATTCTTTTAATTCAGAACTGATCGGATATCGAAATGAATCATTTTTCAATCCTTGGATATAATGCGGAAAGCAAAACATGATGCAGCCAAGCGCCTGTTTTACTTCCGTTCTCTCAAAAAACATCTCCGATCGCGGAGAATATACCGGAAATCCATTGGCTTCAAGGAATTCTGCGATTTCCCTGGCTTCTGATCCTTTAACCGATCGAAACAGAAACGCAATCTGATTCAGATCTGTTATATTTCCATTTGTCTTTAGTTTTTTTACAAAAGCCAGCACCTCTTCTTTTTCAGCCTCAGGAGACGCTCCTGCGCATGCATATACTGCAGGAGCATCGCTTTTCCCCGTTTTACACGCCTTCAACCGCTTCGGGAAACGGTATTTTCCCCAGTCAAAACAGCCGGCTCCCGAATCAGCCATCCACGAACTATAGAACCGGATTATCCCCGGTTCTGATCTGTAGTTTTCGTCAAGATAAAAGACCTTGCATTCATCTTTCTGAAATCTGTCTGCAAACTCCAGAATATTCCTGATGGTCGCTCCCCGGAATCTGTACATTCCCTGATCGTCATCACCCACTACACATATATTTTGCGACTTGCCCGCCAACTTTAAAACAAGCTGTTCCTGAATGTAGTTTGTGTCCTGGTATTCGTCTACCATGATATATCGGATCTTTTCCTGAACCGCCTGAAGGATCCTTTCATCTCTGTCGAGCATATCCAGCGTTTTCGTCTGAATCGATGAAAAGTCCATTACATTCTTACGCGCAAGCAATGATCTGTAACGGAGGACAAGTTTTCCCAGAAACCGCAAATCCTCATCTTCGTCTTCAGACATTGCCTGAACGTCAACCCGCTCCTCCATCATCTGGTTGACATATCTGCATATCTTCATGGAATTTTTCCAGTCTTCCTGTTTCCGAACATTTTCTGTCGATGCAATATGTCCATTAAAACCTCGAAGATGGCAAAACTCTTCCATATTTCTGCAAACGATGTATGCCTGCTCAAAGGCGTCGATCACTCGACTCTGCTTATTACCGGACAGTTCTTCAGAATACTCCTTCATGAGCCTTAAACAGACACTGTGAAAAGTTCCTATATACATATCATTGATATTGATCTTGCAATCGACATCAATGCTCATAAACTCATCAGATATTCTGGTGAGCAGTTCTTTTGCTGCTTTTTCGGTAAAGGTAACAACCATGATCGAAGACGGATCTGCATTTTTCTCAAACACGAGATACGCGATTCGTTTAACAAGCGTGTAGGTTTTTCCGGTTCCCGGACCGGCTATGATCAGCATTGGTCCTTCCGTGTTGGTTATCGCCTTTTTCTGACCGTCATTCGCCCCGCTTAAATCTACCATTGATCAATCTCCACAAATTTCATAGTTTGCACCTATTGCCCTGGCAAAATCAAGAATTTGATCTATCTTACCCTTATTGGCAAAGAATTTTACGGTCGTACCGTTTTTTTCATCGACGACTACCGCCTTTTCCGCTTCCTTTCTGTCCTGAACAGGAATCTGATCCGCATGATCCAGTCCGACCCTGCTCATCGCCCGAGCCAACTCTTCGTGCTTTTTTTTCGCTTCGTCTACCGACAGTGTAGCCGCATATACCTCGAGCAAACTGTCGATGAACGGAGAGTTCATGTCCTGAATTTCATTGATATCTCTCACTGACTGATCGATTGCCGCAATCATCTCTTCCTGATATTTTGCATTTGTTGTGGTCTTATTCAGCCATTTCGGATCCAGTATCTTTTCAAATAAAGCATCTGCATACTTACCCAGATCTTTCGCCTTCTTGTCGTAGTAAGCACGGATTTGTTCCTCTTTCGCCTGCTTTTGACGCTCGGTAAAATCCTTAACTACCGCATCGATCTGCGTTCTCTGCTCCTCGATCATAGACACAAGTTCTTTGATCTGCGGCTCCATGACAGAATATGGGGCCAGACATCTTTCCTTATATTCTTTCCGACGGTCTTCCACCATTTTTTTTGCCTTTGAAAGCGTCGCTTTGTCAGCCTTTGCCGACTTAATGGTCTCATCGGTATACACAGTGGTCCTGTAAACTTCCAACTCCAATTCCAGTTCACTCTTAATTTTCGCGAAATCCCACGTGGAAATGTCTTTCTGCTCTAAATCAACGATCTGCAACTCATTCATAATCAATCTCCATTATTGTTTTTTTCTTTCGCACCTAAAAATATAATCATCAGGAGCTAATCGTCTGAGACTTCCAAGAATAATAGTCTTTTTCACGACAGTGAAATCATTCGTATGTATTCTTAATTAGCCTTTACGCATTCCCTCTCCCGGTCTTTTGATCTGAGCTCTGATAAAAAATTCTCTAATTCCTCACAGTTATCCACATGATGTTCTTTCGCCAACAATATATACTTTTCGCACACATCCTCAGGCAGCCATGACTGATAGTTATAAAATACTCTCAAAACATTCTTATAATTCACTCCCTCATATAATCTCCAGTCATCAAACAATTCCTCCCAGAATTTTTTTTCTCCAACAGCGTTTGCAAGAGCTTCCCCCACAGAAGGGAAAAGCTTTCCCCTTAGGAACCGCCAACTACAACCAAATTCTGATGACACCGAAAACTCCGTGATTTCCCCATACTGTCTATTTGAGAAAGGATATCCCACATACCCATCAAATTTCATGTCTGGATATTCTTTCCGAAACCAATCTATTGTGCTAGTTAATATGCAATCCCCATTCAGAGCGAGTGTCCCATTCTCGTCACAAAGTAGATTCAATGGGGATATTGTTATATTAAATCCCTCCTCAACAAGATTAACGGAAATTGGATTCCGATAATACCAAAACTCTTCAATGAAGTCATCCACATCTTCTTCGCAAGCAGAAGTCAATTTCCTAATCTCGTTGTCCCATTTCTTTCTGAAAACTGTTTGAAATGCATTACTCGCCTTGATCGCCGTTTTCTTATCGGTTTTAAATTCAATCCGGGACTGCCCATCCATTCCCGCGTTTGAAAGAATCCATAATGTCTCCCCTAATACAAAGTCATCCTTTGTTGAATCATTGTGAGAGATTTCATCCGTGCTGTTTGGATCATTACTTTGCAATTCATAATCTCCGACATATTCCAACATAGTTTTTTTTAGTTTTCGTTTTTGTTTAAGGTAAGGGTGACAAAGCAACTCTGCTACCAGTTTTTTCGATAAAAGTTTTTCTCTTAGCATCAACTCAAAGGAAAAGGTTCCCAGTTCTTCCGCAAACTTATTCTCATTTTCCTTTATATAATCAAAGTAACTGTCCTTATATTTTTCGATTTCTGTGATCCCTGCCTGCATTGCATATAGGAACTCAAATGTCACGTCTTCTTTATAACCCGCCGGGATATCGTCAAGCGGTCCTCCAAGATATATACCGCTCCCCAGATCATGTATAAGATCACGGTTATAAAATGCAAAATGATAATCATGCCAAGAATCCAGGACATACCAATTTTCATCGTGATCCAATCCCTGAGAGAAGTATTTTCCATATCCTCTCATAGCTTCATATTCATCGAAATAACAGCTCTCTATTTCTGTGTTCAATATCTCTTGTATGCTCCTCGGAAGATATACAATAAAAAGATATCCATTATCCCCACAGAAAGCATCTCTGTTTATTCTTGTCACTCCTTCCGGCACTTTATATTCTGCCGCTCTCTTTCTCGCGGGATACGCCAACAACTCTGTCTTATCATAATTAAACAGCACACCCTCAATGACCGAATAGGTTTCCGATCTTCCTACACGGAATTCCCTGATTCCACTTCCTTCAAAAGCTTTCGATTTTATTTCTGGATTCCCTTTTATGGTTATTGATCCAATATATGGGCACCTAAAGAATGCTTCACTTTCTATTATTTCCAGGCTTTCCGGAAGAACGATCTTTTTAATGGACGCAACATCTGAAAACGCGCCTTTCTCTATTATTCGTATTCCCTCAGGAATATAGACTTCAGAATCAGTTCCCTCGTATCTAAAAAACACACCCTCTTCTTCGCTGTATCTCATCATTTTTATTTTCCTCCCATGCTGCCTAAAGTATATTCCTATCTTTTTTGTCTTTTGCTGAGTCGTTTACCTGGCGGGGACCTGGGTTAAACATCACCATCCAATTCATCGACGTCAATTATTTCTCTTGTTTTAAGAAAACTCGCGCTGTTATAATTTCATTCTCCATTGTGAGTTAACAGGCTGTCATTTGACGCTTCACTTATGCCTTTCTACTGTTATGGCATGTCATATAAATTATCTGATTTTTTTTAGAAAGCTCGTTTATGAATTTGATTCCATATTCCGTTTTCTCATTATCAAAATTCACAAATGGATCGTCAAATATGATAAATGGCTTCTCTCCTTCATACATAGCATCTATCATGGCCATTCGTCTGCACAACCCAACCAGATCCTTATATCCTTCGCTAAGTAGGCCAATATCTCTATGAGCACCTTCTGCAACTTTTGTCACATTCAGGTTAGCGTCAAGGTCATATGCATTAGATTCATCACCTGTCAGTAACGTATAGTACTTATCAAATGCTGTCTGCATCGGCTGCATATAATGAGCAAGGAAACTATCTTTTGCCTTAGCAAGATATTCCTGTGTCTTCTCAACTATCTCATATTGATGCTGTAGAGTATTTCTTTCATCGAGCTTTGCTTGATAAGTATCTTCCGCCTGACTGATACTTTCTAATTTTTCTTCGAGCTCTTTTATCTGATTCTGAACTACGTTTCTTATTTCTTGTAATTCTGTCTTTCGTTCATCAAGAGACTTTGCGGAAACAGTTAATTCCTCCATTGTCTCATCAAATTCCGGAGCTTTCAGGGCTTCAAATGAAGCAACATCGTTATCCGCTTCAAAAAGACTCAGTTGTTTCTTTCTCTTTTCAAAAGACTCTTCTTTTGTCTGTAAAATTCCAAGATTTTTTCTCAGATCCGATACCAGAGTTAGCGGATCCGTTTCCGAATTATCACTATATTTTGCTACCCATTCATTTATTGCCGATCGAGCTTTTCTATATTTTTCTTCAATAGCATTTTGTGTTGCAGCTTTATTCTCAAGCGCAACATATGTCTTGATATCACTCTCTAAGTGATAGAGTTCCGCTTCAAATCTGTCTTCCGCACACTTGATGCCATATTCTTCAAACACCGCTTCAATACCCTGGACTGTCTTTTCAACAGCATCCTCGTAATTCTTTTGGTTATATGCTGATACTTTCTTATTTAATTCATTGTATTTTATTGACGCAGTCTTAAGGTCATATAGCTGATTCAGCAGTTTATCCTGTCTCGGCACGCTTCCATACGCCGTAACAAACTCTGTAATCTCTTTTTCTTTCTGCTTTAAGAACATTTCTTCATGTTCAATTTTTTCCTTCAGCGCTTTTACACTCTCCGGAAGTTCTGGTTTCTTTTCTGATTCTGCTTCTTTCTTATTTCCAACCATTACTCCAGCAATCAACAGCACGGCGCCAACAGCTACCCCTGCAAATCCGGCAGGATTCTTTGCCGCAAGATAGATAGCGATCCCTGCCACTACTGCTAATACACCAATAATGATGAGTACCATATTAGGAGCAGATTTCTTTGACTGGTTCGAAGCTGCATTCTCGATGTTGAAGATCTGTGTTTCAAGATTTGCTTTATTACCAGGCAGTGCCTGTTGGATACCATTCATTTTCTGGCAATCATCGATTAACTGATCTACTGTCGAAGTATTTGGTGTTCCATTTCGAAAACTAGTTTTCATCTGCTCCAGCTGACGAAGTTCTTCATTTGTCGGTTTTCCGATTTCCATATCCTTTCGGAAAGCCGATAATTTCTTAATATCTTGTTCAGTAATATTTAGCTCGTTTTGTGTAGGCGTCCCATTTTCAAACTTTTTCTTCAAACTCTCATACTGTGCCACCTCATCATCTTTTAGCACAGCGTTCTTTACCTCTGCAGATACTAATGTGTAATCGTTCGCATCCTTAGAAAATCTTGCAATGTCGTCTTGTGTTGGTACTTCTTTCTGGAACAGTTTCTTTGTTTCAGCCAGTTCCTTTGCCGCATCCTCAAGTTCTTTCTTAAGCCCGTTATACTGCTCTTTTTTTGTCCCAACATTCAGATATTCACTTAATATGTTTCTTTTCTCATTAACGCTTCGTAGCTGCTTATTAATCGATTCCAGTTCTTTATTACACTCCTGAATCTTCGCATTTTGTTCGCTGTAATTATTTTCTATGACTGTCTTCTGGTCTACCTGATACTTTAATTCTGTGATCTGCGGCTCCAGTTTTGCCAAAAGGCCTGTATTTCGTTTTGGTGTCAGGCTTAACAGTTTCTTAGTAAGAGCATTATTTGCCGGTTCATACATCGACATATCTGCTGTCTCATTGGAAAGATTTCCTATTTTGGCACTGATTTGAGATGTTGGCTCAGTACTGCCGACCTGCTGTTGGCCAATGAATACCGTGTTGGCAAAAGATTTCATATCAATTCCAAAAATTTCTTCACCGATATTTGATGAATAGTCTTTTGTCGGAAGGTTTGTTGCCACATCATACAATTCAAATGAATCGTGATTTTTTGATTTAAAAACTCTTTCGATACGATACTGCTTATCATGGAGTTCAAATGATAATGTTCCACCATAGGTTCCATTCTGCCATGGTGTATAATGGCGCCTCTCATTTTCAATATCATTTCTCTTTCCATCATTGTCAAATCCGTAGAACATGACTTTAATGAAAGTAACAAGTGTTGTCTTTCCCCATCCATTCTCATGAAAGATGTTATTGATACCACAATTAAAATCAATGTCGAAATGATGCAGCGTCCCGAAATTATCGATATGCGCATGTATTAATCTCATAACTCAATCTCCTCCCCATTCAAAACCTGAAGCGCACAGCGTATCATTTCTCGTTTGTCATCTTCCTTTATACTTTCATCCTGCTTGATAAGTCGTACAAATTCTCCTTTAAGTGATGTATCAAGATTATACGACTCATAATCGATGGCGATTTTTGAATGGTCTTTCGCTCTTACACAATAGAACCGTCCATTAAATGTTTTTACTATCAGTGAAAGGTCTTTCTCCGCCTTTACATCCGCTTCTCCGGTCAGTACAAATTTTACCAGGTCCGTCTCCTTGCACTCATAATTTGTCAACTCTGCCTCAATGTTTCTAATGATGTCACTTGTTGAGTTGCAGTTACTCACATCTACCGGGATTTCATACAGTTTCCTCATCGCAAATGGAATAAATTCACGCGTGGCCAAATGTGTCTTTTCGTTAATATCGATTACCACAAAACCATGATCCCCTGTTTCATCATAGCCTCGCCCCTCCAGACATCCCGGATAGCAGAAGCTCCCTCTTGCGTCCAGCTTACCATCCTGATACTGATGTATATGTCCTAGCGCGAGGTAATCGATATTCTTATTCTTTAGTTTGGATAAGTCAATCACTTCAGCATCGTCCTTAACACCATACTGACTGAGCTGTCCGTGCATCGTTACAATATTATAGGATTCCGGTTGCAGGAACAGTGTGGAATAAACGTCCGCACTATTCTGATTTTCAAGTTCGATTCCAGTAAGTACTATTTTATAATTTTCATTATCATTGATAATGTAAGATGTCCATGTGTCCTTGAATGTAAACAGGTTCTCCGGAACAACATCTAATGATTCAATGATATTGGATAAATCATGATTTCCCTGCAAATAATAGAATTTGATATTGGGGTTAGCCCTTATCGTTTCAAATACGATGTTCTTCGCATGGACTGAGATGGTTTTCTTATCAAATAGATCTCCAGCGATGATTACTGCACTGATGTTCTTCGTTTTTACATAATCGACCAGACGGATAAAGTTATGAAGCAGTTCATTCTTTCTTTCCTTTGCCTGTTCGTCTGTAAGATGTGTGGTCATTTTAGAGTCCAAGTGCAAGTCTGCACAATGACAAATCCTCATATTTTTCTTGTATGATGTACTCACAACCAAATACATCATTTTTCCTTTCTGATTGATATTGTGGTTCAAGATTCAAGTCTGCATGGATAAGCGCAGGCGGATATCGCAGTATCAGACTTTATGGAAGGAAGCTTCCTGTATGATTTAACGTATATTCCTAACTTTTTTCATGCTTTTGCGTGGATTGAATGACATCAGACCAATTCATCAACGTCAGTTCTTTTAATCACCCTACAGGCATGTTTATGTTTCTCTATCACTCATAATATATGACCCGCATAGTCAGAATCTGTCTATCTACAAATAACACTGCAATTCTTCAAATCCTGACAACGTATCATTCGATGACGCCCCTGCCATACTGTCAACTATTCCTCTTGTTTTAAGGAATCACGCGCTGTATTAATTTCATTCTCCATCGCGCGATTTAAACATGATATATCGGCTTTCTCTCTTTTTCTGCCATAATTTCAGTGTGTCATAGAAGGCCTTGGTTAATTCACTTATACAGACTTTTCCACCCTCGCTCGTGCCAGTACAAGAAACGCTTACCTGCATTCCTGTCAAGTTACCACCCTCATAAAGAAGATGGCTCTATATCGCAGAATACCCTTTGCAAAAACTTGGTTCTCACCCAGATCCTTGAAAATTCACTCTATGGCAATGTCACAACTACCGGTTCCATATCAACTAGCAATTATCCCGAGGTTTTCAGTTTTGCATGCATCTCCACAAAGAGGATCGCCTGTTTTGCATGACGACTCCTTGCCGAGATCGGCTCAACAAAACTCAACTCTGCGCTTTCAATCACAAGTTTTCCTCCATCGTAAAGAGGAGCAACGGCATTGCATATCTCGGCAGGCATATTCCCGACATCCTTCCCTTTTTCTGTCAGAAGCTGAAAATTATTATGATTAAAAGCATTCTCCTTATCTCTGGTAATTCGGATCACATCCTCGACTTTCACTTTTTCAATCTGCTTTGTGCGTCCGTCATAACGGTCCCTCCTGAATCAAATAATATTTAATATAATTATATCACTATTATAATCATCCTCTTTTCTTCAAACAATCTTGTTCCCATCCGATTTGAAAGACAACGCCACTAAAAATACGTCTAATTCTTTTCAGAATCACCAACATCTAATATCTCACTTTTTCTTTAAATACTCTTTTATCTTAAACGCGCAAAAATATGGAAATGTATAGATGTCATTTAGAATACTGTCATTTCTTCAGTATTTTCCGCTTACTTATGTCATTTTTGCACCATTTTATCATCTTCCGCCAACACAAAAATCCCCCGTCGGAATCACTTCCAACGGGGGATCATTTACTTTATCGGTCACCCGGCACACGCCGGATTCAGATTCAGTTTTGTTGAGATATCAACAAGGGGTTGATTACTTAAGAGTAACCTTTGCGCCCTGCTCTTCCAGCTTAGCCTTGATATCCTCAGCCTCTGCCTTCTCAACGCCTTCCTTAACCATCTTCGGAGCGCCATCAACGAGCTCTTTTGCTTCCTTCAGGCCAAGACCTGTAAGCTCACGAACTACCTTGATAACCTTAACCTTGTTAGCGCCTACCTCAGTAAGCTCTACGTTGAACTCAGTCTGCTCCTCAGCAGCTGCGCCAGCGCCTGCTGCCGGACCTGCAACTACAACACCTGCTGCTGCAGATACACCAAACTCCTCCTCGCAAGCCTTTACGAGATCGTTAAGCTCCATAACGGAAAGCTCTTTAATAGCGGCGATAAACTCTTCAGTTGTTAACTTAGCCATTTTAATTTTCCTCCTCGGATATTTTTAGATTTTTGTTTTTAAATGTTCGAATTACGCTATGCGGCGGTAATACGAATTATGCCTCTGCGGCGCCGTCTTTCTCCGCGATCTGCTTGATAACGCGTGCGAAGTTGGCAACCGGAGACTGCATGCTTCCAAGAAGTCTTCCAAGAAGTACTTCTCTGGACGGGATGGAAGCGATTGTCTGCATTGCTGCTGCATCGTAGTACTTGTCCTCTACGATACCGCCCTTGATTTCCAGCGCCTTTGCAGTCTTTGCAAAATCAGCGAGAATTCTTGCCGGTGCTGTAGCATCATCCTTGGAAACAGCGATTGCTGTCGGTCCCTCAAGTACCGGGCCGAGTGCCTCGAAAGCTGTATCCTTGGCTGCCAGACGAACCAGAGTGTTCTTGTATACCTTGTAGGTAACACCTGCTTCACGAAGCTTCTTACGAAGCTCTGTGTCCTCTGCTACAGTAAGACCACGGTAATCTACCGCTACTGCAGTCTGCGCACCGTTGAATAACTCAGCGATTTCCTGAACTACCGGCTGCTTTAATTCAACTTTTGCCATGAAACTTTTCCTCCTGTATTAGTTTTCTTAACCGCCCAAGAGAGAAAGAAAGAAAAAAATCCTCTCTGCCAGGAAGACAGAGAGGCGTAATCATCTACGTTCATCTTGTGTTCCTCGGCAGGCGTTCTTTCGAACTTATGACTTTCGTCACCTGCTGTCTTCGGCAGCTAACACTGATGTAGAATATCATCTGTTATGGGGATTGTCAAGCATATTTTTGTCTTTTTTTATCTTGTTTTTTCGCGTCTGTTCTCTGTTTCTGTACGGCATCTCTTCTCTGTTTTTTTGCGGACCATCTTCTCTGTTTCGATAGGACAGCGCTTACTGTTCAGCCTTGCAGCAGATCAGAATCCGATCATTAATCCGGTTCCATCTCATCCCACGGTGCTTTTCTGCTTTTTGGGGATTTTACGGAAAAAACTTTTCCATAAGGAAGAAGTGGTTCCATCGGAATTCTGCGCTTCAAATTCAAATCTGCAGGTTGTCTGCGTCTCCTCACCGGCTTTTCTTTCCGCGCGCTCCGCCCGTTCCGTGCGGTTATCTCCCCGAAGGCTGTCATCCACCTCCGACCGGTCACGCTCCGCCTCAAGCCGGCTCAGTGCCGCCTTTCTGGCGTCTTCCGGCGATTTCCCGTTCAGGAACTCCAGGGAATGCTCCACGATAAGATTCTGAATCTTCCGGCAAAGCGGCGTTCTCTTCTGCTCATAGAACTCAATCTCCGCCAGAAGCGTTCCGATCGCCTCCGCGCGGCTCTCAACCATACCGCCTTCGAGATCGATCCGGCACATGATCGGCTCGTCGCCGCAATCAATATAGATGAAATTATGAAGATCCAGATCGTCCAGCACAAAATGCATCTTATGGTAGAATTTCTGAACCCATTCCGTCAGAAGAATCCACGGCTCCTCCCAGCCGTCGCGCAGGCCGCTGACATTATAGAGCGCTTCCTGTCGCCGGAGAATCTTCGCAAGATTCTTTCCAGAGACATATTCCAGAACCAGCCGCATCGGTGTCGATTCGATCACCTTCGGCACCCGCAGATCGGCGGTGACAATCGTCCCGCTGAGATCTGTCTGAACCTTGTATCCACCGCTGGGAAATGCCTGATAGCGCAGACGTTCCAGTTCTCCTTCCCGATAATCTCCGAATTCTTTCACAACGCAAAGAGTTCCCGGAGTCGCAACCGGCGCTGCAAGATAGACCGTATTCGTACGGCTCTTGTAATCCCGTATTTTGCGATATCCGACGGCAAGTTCCCTGTTCGTCTCCCCCATACATTTACCCCCATTCGCTTTTGTGTGGTGAACCGCTAAATTCATATTAACACGTTTTATGAGCTGTCGAATATTTTATTTCCATAATATTTACAAGTTTACCGGAAGATCTTCTTGCAGAGAAAAAAACATCAGAGGCACCCTCAGGAAAATCCCCCAAGAATGCCTCTGTCTGCTCTTTTCCTATCTTGTTTACCGCCTGTTCTCTCCGGCAAACGTTATCCATTCCCGCTTTTCTCAGCTGAACAGCATCCGGAAGGCCTCCATCTCAGCGTCGTCCTGAGAGGAACCGTTGTCTTCAAAATGGTTCACGGCTTCCAGAACCTTCTGATAATCGTTCGGAACGATCTTCTTGAAGCTCGGAAGATACCGGTCAATATTATCCAGAATCTCTTTTCCGAGCCCGGAAGCTGTCTCCTGAACGTAGTCCTTCAGGATGTCCTTGAGTTCCTTGATGTCTGCTCTCTCGGTCACCGCCTGGAAATGAACCATATCCTTGTTCAGCTTCAGATACAGTGTGTGATCCATATCGAGAACGTATGCCACGCCGCCGGACATCCCTGCCGCAAAATTCTTGCCGGTCGGACCAAGGATCACGGCGCGGCCGCCGGTCATATACTCGAGACCGTGATCACCGCAGCCTTCGGCTACCGCCGTCGCTCCGGAATTTCTGACGCAGAACCGCTCACCCGCGATGCCTTCCACGTAGCATTTTCCGCCGGTCGCGCCATAGAGCGCCACATTGCCGATGATAATATTTTCACTCGCGCGGAAAGCACTGTCCTTCGGCGGTGTAACGACAAGTTTTCCGCCGCTGAGTCCCTTTCCGAATCCATCATTGGCATCGCCGTGAAGCCGGATCGTAAGTCCCTTCGGGATGAAGGCGCCAAAGGACTGTCCGCCCCCGCCGAAGGCATGGACCACAAAGGTGTCATCCGCAAGATCCGATCCCTTTTCGCCCATGCCAAAACGGTCGGTGATCTCCGAACCCAGAATGGTTCCAAAGGTGCGGTTTGTGCTGGACACTTTCACCTTTTCCTCGTGATGCTCCCGCTTCTCCATCGCACTCTTAAACTTCGGAAGGAGCGTCGCCTCGTCCACCGTCTTCTCCAAATGGAAATCATAGACATGTTCCGGATCAAAATGCCGCACGTTCTCCGGGAGACCCGCAAATTCCGGATCGAGGATCTTCGACAGATCCACCTTGGAAGCGCGCTTTGTGATGGACGCTCTCTCCTCGGAAATGCCGAGACAGTCGGTGCGTCCCACCATCTCCTGCACCGTCCGGAAACCGAGTTCCGCCATGATCTCACGCATCTCCTCCGCAATGAACTTCATGAAGTTCATAACGTACTCCGGTTTTCCCTTGAATTTCGCCCGGAGTTTCTCATTCTGAGTCGCCACACCGAACGGACAGGTATCCTTGTTGCAGGCGCGGATCATCATACAGCCGAGGCTGACCAGTGCGGTGGTGGCGAAACCGTACTCCTCCGCGCCGAGAAGAGCCGCGATCACCACATCTCTTCCGGTCATCAGCTTACCGTCCGTCTCGATCATAACCCGGTTGCGGAGTCCGTTACGGATCAGTGTCTGATGGGCCTCGGTGATGCCGAGTTCCCATGGAAGACCCGCATGGTGAATGGAGGTCATCGGAGCGGCACCGGTTCCGCCGTCATAACCGCAGATATGGATCACCTGCGCACCGGCTTTTGCAACGCCGCAGGCAATGGTTCCGACACCGTTCTCGGAAGCCAGCTTGACAGAGATCCTGGCGCGGCGGTTTGCGTTCTTCAGATCGTAGATCAGCTGCGCCAGATCCTCGATGCTGTAGATATCGTGGTGGGGCGGCGGCGAGATCAGAGAGACACCCGGCGTGGAGAATCTGGTCTTCGCGATCCACGGATAGACCTTCTTGCCCGGAAGGTGGCCGCCCTCGCCCGGTTTCGCGCCCTGCGCCATCTTGATCTGAATCTCGCTTGCGGAGTTCAGATACGGACTGGTCACGCCGAAACGTCCCGACGCCACCTGCTTGATGGCAGAATTGCGCTCGGTTCCGAAACGCTCCGGATCCTCACCGCCTTCGCCCGAGTTGGACTTTCCGCCGAGGCGGTTCATGGCAATGGCCATGGCTTCGTGTGCCTCCAGCGAAATCGCGCCGTAGGACATTGCCCCGGTCTTAAATCGCCTGACGATGGACTCCACCGGCTCAACCTCGCTGATCGGCACCGGTTTCTGTTTCGGCACAAACTTCATGATGCCGCGAAGGGTGTGCGGAACCGGGGACTCATCCACCATCGCGGTGTATTCTTTGAACTTCTTGTAATCGCCCTTCTGCACGGCCTTCTGCATGGTCATGATGGTCTTCGGGTTGTACAGATGCTCGGCAGTGTCCTTGCCGCGGAAGAAATTCCTGCTGCTGAAGCATGCCGCATCCGGCGCGTCCACATTTTCCCCCATCGGGTCAAATGCAAGCTCATGTCTCCAGGTCACGCTCTCCGCCACGTCCTCGATCCCGATGCCGCCGACTCTGGATACAATACCCGTAAAGTATTTGTCGACAAACTCCTGGCTGAGTCCGATCGCCTCAAAGATCTTGGCGGACTGATAGGACTGAATGGTGGAAATGCCCATTTTGGCGGCAATCTTGACGATTCCGCCCATAACCGCCTTATTGTAATCCTCGATGGCGGTATGAGTATCCTTATCAAGAATGCCCGCCTCGATGATCTCCGCGATACACTCGTGGGCGAGGTACGGGTAAATGGCTCTGGCGCCGAAGCCCAGAATCGTCGCGAACTGATGCACATCCCGCGGCTCTGCGGACTCCAGAATGAGCGATACCGCGGTGCGCTTCCTGGTAAGAACCAGATGCTGCTCCACCGAACTCACCGCGAGAAGCGACGGAATCGCCACATGGTTTTCGTCCACGCCGCGGTCGCTCAGGATGATGATGTTCGCGCCGCGCTGACATACACGATCCACAGAGATATTGAGCTGCTGCAGTGCTTTTTCCAGCGAGGTGGTCTGATAATACAGAAGAGAGATCACCGCTGCCTTGAATCCCGGCTCGTCCAGCTCCCTGATCTTCAGAAGTTCCACGCCTGTGAGAATCGGATTGGAGATTTCCAGCACCCTGCAGTTCTCCGCCTTATCCTGAAGAAGATTTCCGTCGGAACCGAGATAGACGGTAGTGTCCGTTACCACCTTCTCCCGGAGCGAGTCGATCGGCGGATTGGTAACCTGCGCGAAAAGCTGCTTGAAATAATAGAACAGCGGCTGATATTTCCGGTCAAAGACCGCAAGCGGTGTGTCGTGACCCATACAGGAGGTTGCCTCCACGCCGTTCTGCGCCATCGGCAGAATGATTTCTTTTACATCGTCATAGGTGTAGCCGAAGACCTTGTAAAGCTTCTCTCTCATTTCCGGAGAGTGAGTCTCAAGCTTGTGGTTCGGAATTTTGATCTTTTCCAGATGTACAAGATTGCTGTCCAGCCACTCTCCGTACGGAGCCTTCTCCGCATAATGCTTCTTAATCTCCGCATCCGAAATGATCCGCTGTTCCCTGGTGTCAACGAGAAGCATGCGTCCCGGTTGAAGTCTTGATTTCTCCACAATATGCTTCGGGTCAATGTCGAGTACGCCCACTTCCGATGCCAGAATCAGACGATTGTCATCGGTGATGTAATATCTCGAGGGCCGAAGACCGTTTCGGTCGAGCGTCGCACCTACCACATCTCCGTCGGAGAAAATGATCGCGGCCGGTCCGTCCCACGGTTCCATCATCGTCGCATAGTAATGATAGAAATCCTTCTTTTTGGAATCCATAAAGCGGTCGTGCTTCCACGGCTCCGGAATGGTAACGGTCATGGCAAGCGGAAGCTCCATGCCGTTCATATAGAGGAATTCGAGTGTATTATCCAGCATGGAAGAATCCGATCCGTTCGTCTGAACCACCGGGAAGATCTTCTCCACTTCCTTCTCCAGGAACGGACTCTGCATCGTCTCCTCGCGGGCAAGCATTCGATCAATGTTGCCGCGGATGGTGTTGATCTCGCCGTTATGGGCCAGCAGACGATACGGATGGGCGCGATCCCAGCTCGGTGTCGTATTAGTGGAGAATCTCGAATGGACAATGGCAATGGCCGTCTTGTTGTCGGCATCGCGAAGGTCATCATAGAACGCGCGGAGCTGTCCGACTAGGAACATTCCCTTGTAAACGATGGTACGGGAACTCAGGGAACAGATATAGGTATCCTCGGTGGACTGTTCGAACTCGCGTCTCAGGACATAAAGGCGGCGGTCAAAATCAATTCCTCTCTCATAGATGTCCGGACGGTCAATGAAACACTGCTCAATCGCCGGCATGCAGTCAAGCGCCACCTTGCCGAGAATCTCCGGATGAGAAGGAACCGGTCTCCAGCCCAGAACCTGAAGCCCGTTCTTGTTCGCAATGACCTCGAACATGCGCTTCGCAAATCTGCGCTTTTTCTCATTTTCCGGCAGAAAGAACATTCCGACGCCGTAATCGCCGGCCTCTCCTACCGTAATCCCGGCCTTCTTGGTGACTTTGCTGAAAAAGTCATGGCAGATCTGAAGAAGAATCCCGACACCGTCGCCGACCTTCCCGGTTGCATCCTTTCCCGCTCTGTGCTCCAGCTTCTCCACGATACTGAGCGCATCATCCAGAACTTTCGTGTCCTGATGACCGTCAATGTTTACTACGGTACCGATACCGCAGGCGTCATGCCCCAGATCCTCCGGATGACCGTCTGTCACCGGACACCATAACTTATTATGCCCGCGATATGCCTCCGGAACGACATAGCAGTTCTGGTCTGCTTCGTCCGCCTTTTGATTTCCCTTTGTGTTATTGTCCATAATTCTCTCCTTCCATCGCTGTCTGCCGCCGACGAGCCGAAACATGCATCACCGTTTTTTCGGGTTAACCGCATAGCCGAGATGAAACACGCTTAGCGGGGTTCTCCTGTCATCACGGCAGTCACCAGGGCCTCCCGCCAGCGCAGTTTTTTTGCCCGTTACCCGCGTAAAAAAAGAGAGCAACAGCGCAGAATCCGAGTCCGGTCCGGAACGCCATTGCTCCCTTTTTTCCTTTGATTCAATTGATACTTGTATTTTGAAGAAACACCGGACATTTCAACCGCTTGCGCTTGCCGGTCTTTCGCCTGAAAATATGTGGTCAGTATAAAGCTGTCCAATATACGTGTCAATCTTTCGAAATTGTCGTGTTTTTCATGTATATCCCCCTTTATTTTTGGCGATTTCAGACAGAAATCGAAGTGCTGTTTTATGCATTTGACACAGGATTTCTCTTTTTCTTCTCAGCGTGCTTCCGCTCTGTTTGTGCAATTTGGTTGATATCTCTGATTAAGCCGCCGGAAAATAGTTAAATATATAATTCCATTCTTATAACAGTTATTACAATATATTTATGAGTAAAATTCCCTATACACATACCGCACCTCTTCATTTCCAAAATTCATACTTGACATACCATTTCTTCCGGCGTAGAATGCAAAGCCATAAAGGCAAGGGCGTCTTAGAGAGAACACTCTAAGGCGCTTTTTTTTGCGGCGCACACGCCAAAGTCCATGGATGTACGGACCCCTGGCGCCGGCCGCGGCAACGAGCGAAACCCGAGAATCGTGTTTCGCTCATCACTATCGTTTCAGCGATGCAATGGGGCATCACACCGCGCAGATGCGCGGAGTGTGAATGCGCTGCGGCATCGCTCTTTTTTTAGGGGAGAAGTGCATATGAACGAAGCAGTTTTAAGTGCAGTCAACAGCAGCGTTTTCGGCGTTTGGTTCCTGATCGGAGCCGCGCTGGTGTTCTGGATGCAGGCCGGATTTGCCATGTGCGAAGCCGGCTTCACCAGAGCAAAAAACACCGGCAATATCATCATGAAAAACCTGATGGATTTCTGTATCGGTACCGTCGTATTTATTCTGATCGGCTTCGGCCTGTTTCTGGGGGAAGACTGTATCGGAATCGTCGGAAAACCGGGATTCGACATTTTCACCAACTACGCAGCCTTCGACTGGTCCAACTTCGTATTCAACCTTGTGTTCTGCGCAACGACCGCGACCATCGTTTCCGGATCCATGGCCGAGCGGACAAAGTTTCTGTCCTACTGCGTATACTCCGCTGTGATCTCCGCGATCATCTATCCGGTGGAAGCACACTGGACCTGGGGCGGCGGCTGGCTTGCACAGATGGGCTTTCATGACTTTGCCGGTTCCAACTGTATTCACATGGTCGGCGGAATCTCTGCTCTCATCGGCGCCGCCTTCCTCGGTGCCCGCATCGGAAAGTTCGAAAAAGACGCCTCCGGAAAAATTGTGAAGGTCAATGCCTTCCCGGGCCACAACCTGGTTGCCGCCGCACTCGGTGTCTTTATCCTCTGGCTCGGCTGGTACGGATTCAACGGTGCCGCCTGCACATCCGTGGAGCAGCTCGGCTCCGTCTTTGTAACCACCACCATTGCCCCGGCGCTGGCAACTGTCACCTGCATGATCTTCACCTGGGTCAAATACGGGAAGCCGGATGTCTCCATGTGTCTGAACGCATCGCTAGCCGGTCTTGTCGCCATCACTGCTCCGTGTGACGTCACCGACGCCTTCGGCGCCATCATCATCGGTGTTGTTGCCGGTCTTCTGGTCTGCTTCGGCGTCTGGTTTCTGGATTATAAACTTCACGTCGATGATCCGGTCGGCGCGGTGGCGGTTCACTGTCTGAACGGAATCTGGGGCACACTGGCAGTGGGCCTGTTCGCAACCAACACCGCACCGGGTTACTCCATTGCGGACGCATCCGGCGCAGAAATGCTCGGTCTGTTCTACGGCGGCGGTTTTCGGCTCCTCATAATTCAGCTGATCGGGATGCTTTCCACCGCAGCGTGGACCGCAGTTACCATCTCCATCACCTTCCTTGCAATCCGCGCGGCATTTGGTCTTCGCGTCACCGAGGAAGAAGAAATCCTCGGTCTGGATTCCACAGAACACGGCCTCGCATCCGCTTATTCGGGCTTTGCGATCATGGATGTATCCAACACGCTTAATATGACGGTCAACGAGAACACCGATCTGGGCGTAAACGAATACGTTCAGGCATCGGAGGCCCAGAAAAATGCAGCCGTTCCGGTTGTCACCGGTCCGGTCATGACTTCCACCGGAATCCACAAGGTCGTCATCATTACCAAGCTGTCCCGCTATGATCGACTCCGCAAGGCCATGAACGATCTCGGCGTCACCGGCATGACGGTCACACAGGTTATGGGCTGCGGCATCCAGAAGGGTTCCGGTGAAATGTACCGGGGCGTTGAGATGGATGTCACCCTTCTTCCGAAGATCAAGCTGGAGGTTGTGGTCAGCAAGATCCCGGTTGAGGATGTCGTCGAAGCGGCGAAGAAAACCCTTTATACCGGTCATATCGGCGATGGCAAGATCTTCGTATACAGCGTGGAAAATGTTGTAAAAGTCCGCACCGGTGAAATCGGCACCGCAGCGCTTGCGGATGTTGAGTAACCCCTGATAGCGATATTGATTTCTCATTCCGGGAATACGAAGCGGAACTTTATCGAGAAGATTCTCATCAAAAACAGAAGAGGCATCCCGGATCATCATCATTCCGGATGCCTCTTCTGTTCTGTCTATCATAGAGCCGTCTGCCATTTCAGAAATATACTCCATTTGTTTCACCGCTAAACCTTCGGGAATATACCTCAATGAAGCAAAAGGAGACTCCGTTTTCCCCAAACGAACTCCTATCATTTTTTCATAACATTTAGAATGTAATCGTCTCCGGCTCCTCTGTGAAGCTGCAGAACACCGCAGTTGCGTTCTTCAGATAGAATACCGCCGTATTTCCGTCTCCGACCGCATACATTTTCTTCAGCGTCGGATTGGCATCCAGCATCGCCTGCTGCGCTTCCGCTCTCTCGTCCAAAACGGCCTCTGCATTCAGACGGATCCATTTGCCATCTGCCATTCCGGAGATCGCAACCTTCGGATGTGCCAGCATTTGTTTTGCAACATTTTTCTTTAATCCGGTCTGGATGTAAAGCTTTCCCTCGAAAATGTTCTGTGCACCGAACGGTCTGACATGCGGCTCGCCCGCATCATCCACGGTTGCGAGATACCATGTTCCGGCTTTCTTCAGAAACTCAAATACTTTCTCCATGCGTTCCTCCTGCTTTTTTTGATGAATCTCTCCGGTTTCAATGCATTACAGGACTTCTCCGTCATCCCGCAAATCCCTGAACAAAGAACTTGATAAAGGCAATCGTCTGAGGCTGGTAAATGATATCCACCAGAAACGCCCCGACGATCGGGACAATCATAAAGGCGCGGCGGGACATTCCGTATTCCTCGGTGACAGCAGTCATATTGACGATCGCACTCGGAGTCGCGCCGAGACCGTGGCCGCAGAGTCCGGAACACATCACCGCAGCATCGTAGTTTGATCCCAGAATCCGGAATACCACAAAGTATGCCGCCAGGCACATAAAGATCGCCTGAAGTGCCACCACGAGAAGCACACCGCCCATGAGATCCAGCAGATCCCAGAGCCGGAGTGTCATCAGCGCAAGGGACAGATAGAGATTCAGCATGACATCGCCGAGCTTGTCCGCCAGCGGAAAACTGAATTTGTAAAAATGTGCTCTCTCGTTGATATTCCGCAGAATTACCGCGACAAACATCGCGCCGACATAGCTTGGAAAAGACATCCCGATCAGCGTGCCGATCCAGCCGGAGATCTGTGTTCCGACCGCCATGCATATGATGAGTGCCGATACGTTTTTGATGATATCAAGACCGGTCAGATTCAGCGCTGCATCGGAAGCGTTGACGCTCTCGACGCCTGCGTAGCTGTCATTGTTTTCTTCCGGCTTCAGATGATGTTTCACGATCAGGAGACGTCCCAGCGGACCTCCGACCAGAACACCGGAGATCAGTCCGAAGGTCGCGGCGGCCGCGCCGACGCCGACGGCAGCCTCATATCCTATCTCCTGAAAGGTTGAGCCATATGCCGCAGCAGCTCCGTGACCTCCAATCATCGAGATCGCTCCTGCCAGTAAAGCATACGGGGCTTCGAGGCCGATCGTCTTGCTGACAGCGATACTGATTGCATTTTGACAGATGGAAATGATTCCGGCGCAAAGCCAATAGATAATGAGAAGAACGCCACCACGCTTCAGAAGTGAGAAACTGGCGCCGAGGCCAACGGTGGTAAAGAACGCAAGCATGAACGGAGATTGAAAAGAAGAATCAAACTGAAAAGAAAAAGCTCCTGTCATGTGCCCAAAAAAGGTAATGAACATGAACAGAAATCCGCCGACAACCGGTGCCGGGATACAATATTTTTCCAATACATGGACTTTCTTCTTGATCCAGTATCCGATCAGAAGAAGCACGCAGGCCATTGCAGTCGTAAAGACTGCATCGCAGGTCATCGTGAAGATGCCGTCTGTCACAGCTGTTTTCATACAAAAATCCCCCTTTTCCGTCGATCGTTTTGCCGACAACATTATTGTCATTCATATTAGATACCAAAAGCATAAATTTTTCAATATTTTGCAAGAACAATCTATGTTTTTAATAAATACTGTGGTATCAATCTGTCTACTATTCACAACAAGGTGGTCAGCTATGATCTGAAGTTATCGAAAAACGATTCTCAAAGGGAGATTCCTGCATGTATTCCGGTTAACGATGGGAACTTTCAATCGCATTAAGCACAGCAGAGGCATTCCGGAATTCTTTCCGAAATGCCTCTTTTTCTTCCAGTTCAAGTATTGACTCTCTTCTGACGTTCGCATATTCCGCGAACCTCATTCCATCTGCTTTGATTCGTCTGCTCCATTCCGATTCACCCGATCAGTTAATATAGATCCTCATACAGTATTTTGGAACGTTATTACCCTCATTGAGCCCGACATATTTTCCCTTGTTCGAGCCGGCATTGTATTTCCAATAAACGTCCACATGAGGATGTTCGGCCAGCACGTACATCGAAACCATACAAACGGCATTCCGGTAGTCCAGGGTCGCTATATAGGCTCCGTTGGGATTTCCGGACTCAAATACCGTTCCACCATCCAACGATGTACCTTTACCGTAGGTTTTGGAACCCGCCGGAAGAAGATCTCTTGATTTATAAAACTTCCCGGTTTTGGGATCGTAGGCTCCGAACGCATTCGTTCCCTCTTTGCCTCCGCCGGTGTTCCAGTCCATACCGGCCGCATAGGCACTCGCCGAGTCATGTACACCCGCATAATAGAGCTCTACCGCTGCCGAAGCCGCAGATCGCATCGTCGCAAGGTCATGCGCTTCTCTCGCTTTTTCCATCTGATTATTAAAAATGGGAATTGCAACCGCAACAAGAATGCCGATAATTGCAACGGCGATCAACAACTCTGCAATCGTAAAACCTTTTTTTGCTCGATCTGTCACTTGACATCCCCCCTCGAACACACAAGAATCCGATCATCTATCCAACCGTCAAAAACCTTTCTTTCCTACTTATATTTTAATGTTATTTTGCTGGTTTTTCTATATGCAGAACAAAATATTTTTTTTCGTATTTTTTCTGTCACTATTGGATTGCGAGTTTCTCTCGCTATCGCGGCAGTCGCCAAGGCCTCGCGCAAGCACAGGCTTTGACTCGTTGCTCACGCGGAACAAAGTCCGCAAGCGGACTTTGCGCGCCGCCGCTGGTCACCGTTAGGTGACAGCTTCCTTACAGCGGCGTGCGCATCCTCGCGGAGCGTTTTTTT
>NZ_FOIL01000067.1 GCF_900101295.1 [Clostridium] aminophilum
CGGAGACGGAGGCGGAGCGCGCAACGCTTCAGGCCGATGCGGATGCGGTAGAGGCAACCGCCCAGAAGGATGCGGCGAGAAGAGCGGCACGGGAGGCGGCGGAGGCAGCACTTCCGAAGGAAGATTAAGAATCGAGAGATTTTTCCGGAGGCGTCCGGGCGGAGCACCGTCCGGGCGCCTTGTCTCTGTTTCATAGGAAATTTCTCCGAAATTCCCTATGAAACAAAAACGCTCCGCGAGGATGCGCACGCCGCTGTAAGGAAGCTGTCACCTAACGGTGACCAGCGGCGGCGCGCAAAGTCCGCGGGACTCCCCTCAGGACTGAGGGGATGGGGGAGCCGAAGTCCGCTTGCGGACTTTGTTCTTTCGGGGATTTTCTGCGGAAATCTCCGGACGCGTTGTCCGCGCAGATTCCGTGCGTTGATTTTGCATCGTTTCTATGCTAAAGTAAGCGACGGAAAAAGGATTTATTTCCCGGCAGGGGGGCAGGCCCCCGCGTGATAATACAAGTAAGAGAACAACAGGAACAGTAAGAGTAATAAGAGAAATAAGAAGGTTTACGTTATGTATGAGATCGATCTGAAAAAACCGGCACATGTGCATTTTATCGGAATCGGCGGCATCAGCATGAGCGGCCTCGCAGAAATTCTGCTCGATGAGAAATTCTGCGTCACCGGCTCCGACGCCCGCCGCTCACCGATCACGGAGCATCTGGAGAGCCTGGGCGCGAAGATCGCGTATGCACAGACTGCGGACAATATCACAGACGGAATGGATGCCGTTGTCTACACGGCAGCGATCCATCCGGATAATCCGGAATTTGCCGAGGCCGCAAAGCGCGGCATTCCGATGCTGACCAGAGCACAGCTGCTCGGCCAGATCATGAAGCATTACCGCAATGCGATCTCCGTTGCAGGAACGCACGGAAAGACGACCACAACGTCCATGATCACGGAAATCTTCATGGAGGCGAAGACCGATCCGACCGTGTCGGTCGGCGGTATGCTGGATTCCATCGGCGGCAACATCCGCGTCGGCGGTCCGGACTACTTTGTCATGGAGGCGTGCGAATATACGAACAGCTTCCTGTCCTTCTTCCCGACGCTGGCGGTGATTCTGAACGTGCAGGAAGATCATCTGGACTTTTTCAAGGATCTGGCGGACATCCGTCATTCTTTCCGCCGCTTTGTGGGCAATGTCGCCGAGGGCGGCACGGTTGTCATCAACGGAGAGATTGAGAACTGGAGTGAGATCATCGGGGACGCGAAAGTGAAGGTGATTACCTTCGGACATGACCGGAGCTTTGACTATTCCGCCGGCGACATATCCTACGATGAATTCGGCCGGGCGTCGTTTGACCTGTATGTGAAGGGTGAGAAGAAAGAGCGGATCCGTCTCGGCGTGGCCGGCGAGCACAATGTCCTGAACGCGCTGGCGGCGATCGCGGCGGCACAGAATTATGCGATTCCGATGAGTGCCGTGACGAAGGCACTGGAGCGCTTTTCCGGCACACACCGCCGTTTTGAGAAAAAGGGTGTGCTGGATGGCGTGACCATCATCGACGACTATGCGCATCACCCGCAGGAGATCGAGGCGACGCTTCTGGCGGCGAAGAATTATCCGCACGGAACGGTCTGGTGCGCATTCCAGCCCCACACCTATTCCAGAACTGCGGCGTTTCTGGATGACTTCGCAAAGGCGCTTTCCCTGGCGGACCGCGTCATTCTGGCGGATATCTATGCGGCGAGAGAGACAAATACGTACGGCGTCAGCTCCGATGACATTGTGCAGCGGCTGAAGAAGATGGGAAAAGAGGCATGGTATCTTCCGACTTTCCCGGAAATTGAGTCTTTTGTTCGTGAAAATTGCCGGCCGGGAGACATTTTGATCACCATGGGCGCCGGCGACATCGTGAAAGTGGGAGAGAATCTTCTGAAGTAAGCTGCCGGGATGCCGTTTTGGTAACGGAAAGCAAATTTATCCACATTATCCACCGAGTTTTCAACAATTATGGAGAAAATCCGGTGGATTTTCTGTATATAAGCCTCAATTCAGAAAAGTCAGACAGAGAAAATACCCCCGAAAGAAGGGGGATTATCCACATTTTTTGTGGATAAACGGTGGATAATGAAAATTATGATGTGCAAAATGTGGGTAAATATGTGAATAACCGGGTGGATGATCCTGAAAACTGGAGTGCACGAAAGTTTTCCACGGTGGATAAGGTGGTTTGACCTGTTCTTTCGGTTTTCAGGGCGGTGTGTTAAAATAAGACACAAGATAAAAGGGCAAAAACAGTGAGGGGAAGAACGTGAAATTTACCGATCAGTTATCGGCGGGGGTGACCGTGGTGTCCAACCGTTTTATTGATGAATGCATGGCCGGGGCGGACGGCAATTTTGTGAAGGTATATCTGTATCTTCTCCGTCACGGGGGCGAGGACGTGACCTGTGCATCGGCGGCAGACGCGCTGGAGTGTACCGAGGCGGATGTCCGCAGAGCGGCGGCGTACTGGGTAAAGGAAGGCGTACTCTGTCCGTGGGAGAGCGGACTTCCCGGACAAAAGAGCGATGGACCGCAGGTTGAAGCGCCGGCGGAAGGAACCGCGGAGCGGGATGCGGCAGCAGGGAGGAACCGGGCCGCTGCGGTATTTGCGGGGACAGAGATTCCGGGAGCCGCGGAACCGGCGGCCGTAAGTGCGGGAGAGGCAGCATTTCCCCCGGCGGACGGACAGAATCCGGAGAGTCTGACGAAGCGCTCCGGGGGAGCCGATGCGGCAAAGAAACAGCCGGACATGACAAAGCTTGTCGGCAATCAGGAGTATCAGGATCTTCTCTACGTGGCGCAGCGGTACATGAAGAAGACCTTCAGCCATACCGACCACATGATCTTTGCCAATCTCTATCAGAATATCGGAATCCCGGCGGAGGTGCTGGAGTATCTGATGGAATACTGCGCGCAGTCGGGGCACAGCAGCATGCGATATGCCGAAAAGATCGCGCTCGACTGGAATGACCGGGGCTTCCGAACAAGGGCGGAGGCGGAAAACTATTCTGCAAATTATTCCAAGGGGATGTTTGCGGTCATGAAGGCGTTCGGCCTCAATGACCGGAGACCGGCCACGGCGGAAAAGCAGTTTATCGACCGGTGGCTCGGGGAATACGGTTTTCCGCTGGAGGTGGTGCTGGAAGCCTGTGACCGAACGATCGCGCGGATTCATAAGCCGAGCTTTACCTATGCGGACGGGATTCTGAAAATCTGGCGCGGAAGCGGTGTAAAGACGCTGGATGACGTGAGAACCCAGGATGAAGTGCGGGCCGCGCAGGAAAGTCTGAAGGGAAAGAACACGGACGGAAGGACCGGGGCGGACAAAAATGCCCACGGCCGGGCGCGCACCCGGTTTGATAATTTTGAATCGCACGGATATGATTACGAAGATCTGGTCTGGGAGCTGATGGATCCGGCCGGAGGGAAAAGGAAGAAAGACTGAACGGGACGGTCCGAAGAGTGCGAAGGGCGGGAACCGGTAACAGAAGGAGGAGACCATGGGGCTCAGTAATGCACAGTATGAGGCAATTATGCGCATCTACAGTCAGCGTCAGCTGAAATCCAGGCATGACCTGAATGCGCGGAAGGCGGAGATCGCGGAGAAGATTCCGGCCATTCCGCAGATGAATGACGAGGTGAGCAGCTGTGCGGCGGCGGCAGCGCGGAAGCTGCTTGCCGGCGATCAGGACGCGGTGACAAGGCTCCGCGCACAGATTGCCGATCTGAAGGAACAGAAAGAGGTTCTGCTGAAAAGCCACGGATATCCGGCCGACTATCTGGAGCCGCGCTACCACTGCCCGGACTGCAGGGATACGGGATATATTGACAACCGGAAATGCCACTGTTTCCGGGAGCAGGAGATCAACCTTCTCTATGAGCAGTCGAATATCCGCGCGGTTCTGGAGAAGGAAAATTTCTCGACCTTCAGCTATGACTGGTTCGACGATGAGAAAAAAGATCCGCGCAGCGGCATGACCGCCCGGGAGAATATGGCACGGACCGTGCGGATCTGTCAGGAGTATATCGAGGATTTCCGGACCAAAAAAGGCAATCTTCTCTTTACCGGAAAGACCGGTCTCGGAAAGACGTTTCTTTCCAACTGCATTGCCCGTGAGCTGATCGAGCGCTATCACAGCGTTGTCTACCTTCCGGCATCGCAGATGTTCGACATTTTCTCCAGGGACCGCTTCTCCTACGATGACGACGAGGATCTGAGAAGCCGGGCGGAATATCTGATGGAGTGCGACCTGCTGATCATCGACGATCTGGGCACGGAGCTGATCAATACCTTCACGGTCTCCCAGCTGTTCACGGTAATCAATGAGCGGCTGAACCGGGCAAACGGCACCATCATTTCGACCAATCTTCCGGTCAATGAGATGCGGGATGTATTTACGGAGCGTGTGATGAGCCGGATCATCAGTGCCTATCAGATTATCCCGTTTTTCGGAGAGGATATCCGGATCCGCAGGAGAATGGCAGAAAACCGCAGAAAATCTTGACTGTGTACGGCATTTCGTGTAATGTCTATAACGTTGAGTACAATTTTTACGTAATGAATTTCTCCGCATGTTCCGGGAGAAATTTGGAGGATAGGATATGGCGAAAGAAATCATCGGACACAGTGAGAAGAAGATTGAGACCATCCCGGTTGCGCCGCTCGGACTGATTGCGCTGGACGGATGCAGAGAGCTTGGACGGAACGTAGACCGTTATCTGGTTCAGTGGAGAAAAGAGAGAGAGAACGAGCACAAGGATACTCAGCCGTTTGCGGAGTATGAGAAGGATTCTTATCTTGTCAGTGCGTCCACACCGAGATTCGGCTCCGGTGAGGCAAAGGGCCAGTTAAATGAGTCCGTCCGCGGCGACGATCTCTATCTGATCGTGGATGTGACCAACTACAATATTACATATTCCATGGCGGGACAGGTCAATCACATGTCCCCGGATGACCATTTCCAGAATCTGAAGAGAGTTATTGCGGCGGCAAACGGCAAGGCAAGACGTCTGAACGTTATCATGCCGTTCCTGTATGAGGGCCGCCAGCACAAGAGAGACGGAAGAGAGTCTCTGGACTGTGCAACCGCGCTTCAGGAGCTGACCGCGATGGGCGTGGAGAACATCATTACTTTCGATGCGCATGATCCGCGCGTACAGAACGCGATCCCGAGAAAGGGATTTGAGACGGTTCAGCCGAGCTATCAGTTCATCAAGCACCTTCTGCTCCATGAGAAGGATCTTCAGATTGATGCCGATCACATGATGGTCATCAGTCCGGATGAGGGCGGCACGAAGAGAGCGGTCTTCTTTGCCAACGTTCTCGGTCTGGATCTCGGCATGTTCTACAAGCGCCGTGATTACTCCCAGGTAGTGGACGGAAGAAATCCCATCGTTGCCCATGACTTCCTCGGCACAAGCGTGGAGGGCAAGGATGTCATCATCATCGATGACATGATCTCCTCCGGTGAGAGCATGCTGGATGTCGCAAAGGAACTGAAGAGACGCAAGGCAAGAAAGGTATTCTGCTGTGCGACCTTCGGTCTGTTCACCAGCGGCCTTGCAAAATTTGACGAATATTACTCCAACGGTCTGATCGACCGCGTGCTCACCACCAACCTGGTATACCAGACTCCGGAGCTTCTGGACAGACCGTGGTATACAAGCGTTGAGATGAGCAAATACATCGCCCTGATCATCGACAGCCTGAACCATGATGATTCCCTGTCCAACCTTCTCAGCCCGGTAGACCGTATCCACCGCGCGGTTGAAAAGTACAGAGCAGAGCAGAAGGGCTGACCCCTCGATATCAGAGCCAGAGAATAAAACATTCATAATAAGAGGTAAAAAGAGATGGATCTTATCACCGTAAAAGAGATTTTCCGCAATCGCGACAAGTACTTTGATCAGAAAGTGACGATCGGCGGCTGGGTCCGCAGCGTCAGAGCGTCCAAAGCCTTTGGATTTATCGTTGTGGCAGACGGAAGCTATTTTGACACCATTCAGGTTGTCTATCATGACACCATGGAGAATTTCACCGAGATCTCCAAGCTGAATGTCGGTGCGGCCATCATCGTAAAGGGAACGCTGGTAGCGACTCCGGATGCGAAGCAGCCGTTCGAGATCCAGGCGGATGAGGTTGCCGTAGAGGGACCGTCCGCCTCCGATTATCCGCTGCAGAAGAAGCGCCACACGCTGGAGTATCTCCGCACGATCACACATCTTCGTCCGAGAACCAACACTTTCCAGGCGGTTTTCCGTGTACGCTCCCTCGCAGCATACGCAATCCACAAGTTCTTCCAGGAGCACGGCTTCGTTTACGTCAACACGCCGCTGATCACCGGTTCTGACGCAGAGGGTGCCGGCGAGATGTTCCAGGTGACAACGCTGGATCTGAACAATGTTCCGAAGACCGAGGACGGTGCGGTTGATTTCAGTCAGGATTTCTTCAACAAGAAAGTCAGCCTTACGGTCAGCGGACAGCTGAACGGTGAGACTTACGCGATGGCGTTCCGCAATATTTACACCTTCGGACCGACGTTCCGTGCGGAGAATTCCAACACGACCCGTCATGCGGCAGAGTTCTGGATGATCGAGCCGGAGATGGCGTTTGCCGATCTTCAGGACGATATGGAAGTTGCGGAAGCAATGCTGAAGTATGTCATCAACTATGTTCTGGAGAACGCGCCGGAAGAGATGAACTTCTTCAACAGCTTCATCGACAAGGGACTTCTGGACCGTCTGAACAATGTTGTCAGCAACGAGTTCGGACGCATCACTTACACCGAGGCGGTAAAACTTCTGGAGGAGCACAACGACGAGTTTGATTACAAGGTATACTGGGGCTGCGATCTGCAGACCGAGCATGAGAGATATCTGACCGAGAAGATCTTCGGCAAGCCGGTATTCGTAACCGATTATCCGAAGGAGATCAAGGCGTTCTACATGAAGCTGAACCCGGACGGCAAGACCGTTGCGGCCGTTGACTGTCTGGTACCGGGTATCGGCGAGATCATCGGCGGAAGCCAGCGTGAGGACGACTATGAGAAGCTGAAGGCGAGAATGGACGAGCTGGGCATGAAGGAAGAGCAGTATGACTTCTACATGGATCTCAGAAAGTATGGTTCCGCAAGACATGCGGGATTCGGCCTCGGCTTCGAGAGAGCGGTGATGTATCTCACCGGAATGGGCAATATCCGCGATGTCATCCCGTTCCCGAGAACCGTTAACAACTGCGAACTTTAATCTGCTTTTATCATTTGAAACAAGGGCACCTGCCGCCGGCGGGTGCCCTTGTTTTGGGTATAGGAATGATCCGCAAATTATCCTGTTAATGTTGTTCTATTTCGTTTAAAAATGCAGAATAGCCAAAAAACACGAAAATTATGTAAAAACTTTGTCGCATTTTCAAAAAACAATACGCGGATTTGATGCTGTATGGTATAATGGTTATACATTTATATGGCATTTGCCTGATAATGAACGAATGCGGGAATAAGGCATTAATTGTTTAAGCATCGAGGGGTGATAGCGTGATTAAGAAAGAAATGATTGCCATGCTTCTTGCAGGAGGTCAGGGAAGCCGTCTCGGCGTTCTGACACAGAAGGTGGCAAAACCGGCAGTTTCTTTTGGGGGCAAGTACAGAATTATCGACTTTCCGCTGAGCAACTGTATCAACTCTGGCGTGGATACGGTGGGCGTGCTGACGCAGTACCAGCCGCTTCGTCTGAATACGCATATCGGAATCGGAATTCCGTGGGATCTGGACCGAAATGTCGGCGGCGTTACGGTTCTTCCTCCGTATGAGCGGAGCAAGGGCAGTGACTGGTATACCGGAACCGCGAATGCCATCTATCAGAATCTGGAGTATATGGAACAGTATAATCCGGAGTATGTTCTGATTCTTTCGGGCGACCACATTTACAAGATGGATTATGAGGTCATGCTCGAATATCATAAGTCAAAAAAATCGGATGTCACCATTGCTGTCATGCAGGTTCCGTGGGAGGAGACCAGCCGTTTCGGCATCACGGTTACGGATGAGGAAAACCGGATCACGGCGTTCGAGGAGAAACCGGAACACGCACAGAGCAATCTTGCATCCATGGGAATCTACATTTTCAGCTGGGAGGTTCTGAAGAAGTCTCTGACGACGCTGGAAAATGTTCCGGAGTGCGATTTCGGCAAGCATGTGATTCCGCACTGCTTCAGCACGGGAAAACGGATTTTTGCCTACGAGTTCAACGGATACTGGAAGGATGTCGGCACCCTTCAGTCGTATTGGGAGGCCAATATGGAGCTGATCGACATCATCCCGGAATTCAATCTCTACGAGGAATACTGGAAGATCTATACCAAGAGCGATATTGTTCCGCCGCAGTATATTGCGCCGGATGCGCGCGTGGAACGCTCCATCATCGGTGAGGGCTGTGAGATTTATGGAGAGGTGCTGAACTCTGTCATCGGTGCCGGAGTTTACATTGCGCCGGGATCTGTGGTCAGGGATTCCATCGTCATGAAGGGGAGTTCGATCGGAGAGGGATGCGTTCTGGAGAAAGCGATCATCGCGGAGGACGTCGAGCTCGGGAAAAATGTCAGAGTCGGCGTCGGCGAGTTCGCGACGAGCTCCTATGATAAGAGAGTATACAATTCGGATCTTGCGGTTATCGCTGAGAAGAGCGTGATCCCGGACGGTGTTTCCATCGGGCGGAATACGGCGATTTCCGGAAGTACAGTACAGGCAGATTATCATAAGGGATCCCTGGAGAGCGGCGGATCCATCATAAAGGCAGGTGGCGGCAGATGAGAGCGATCGGAATTATTTTAGCGGGCGGAAACAGTAAGCGCATGCGGGAACTCTCGGACCGAAGAGCGATCGCTGCCATGCCGATGGCAGGAAACTACCGCAGCGTTGACTTCGCGCTGAGCAGCATGAGCAACTCACATATTCAGAGCGTGGCAGTTCTGATCCAGTACAATTCACGTTCTCTTCATGAGCATCTGAGTTCCTCCAAATGGTGGGATTTCGGCCGTAAACAGGGCGGAATGTTTGTGTTTACCCCGACGATCACGGCGGAGAGCAGTGAATGGTACCGCGGAACGGCGGACGCACTGTATCAGAATCTGGATTTCCTGAAGAAGAGTCATGAGCCGTATGTCGTGATTGCAGGCGGCGACTGCATTTACAAGATGGACTTCAACAAGGTTCTGGAATACCACGTGGAAAAGAAAGCAGATATCACGGTTGTGTGCAAGGATATGTCGCCGGAGCAGGATATCACCCGTTACGGCATCGTAAAGGTCAATGAAAACGGCCGCATTATCGACTTTGAGCAGAAGCCGATGGTGGCAACATCCAACACGATCTCCTGCGGAATCTATGTCATCCGCAGACGTCAGCTGATCGAACTGATCGAGCGCTGTGCGGCGGAGGACCGGTATGATTTTGTAACAGACATTCTGGTTCGTTACAAGAATCTGAAGCGGATTTTTGCATACAAGATGGAAGAATACTGGAGCAATATGGCTTCCGTGACGGATTACTATCACACGAATATGGATTTCCTGAAGCCGGATGTCAGAAAGTATTTCTTCCGGGATTATCCGGAAGTGTACACGAAGGTGGAGGATCTTCCTCCGGCAAAGTACAATCCGGGCGCTGCCGTCCGGAACAGTCTGATTGCAAGCGGCTGCATCATCAACGGACAGGTCGAGAATTCGATCCTGTTCAAGAAAGTCTATGTCGGCAATAACTGCGTAATCCGCAATTCCATCATTCTGAATGACGTCTATATCGGCGACAATACGGTGATTGAGAACTGCATTGTGGAGAGCAAGGGAACCATCCGGGCGAATACGTCTCATATCGGCGATAAGGATGAGCCGGAGGTTATCGTGGAGAAGAGCGAGCGATTCACACTGTGATTTGCGTGAGAGAGCCGCAGGGCGGTTTTACAGCGTATATGCGCGCAAAGGGCGCGTGAGGAAGAAAACAGAACTGGAAAGGGGCGACGGAAATGCAGATCACTGATGTTCGTGTCCGGAAGATCGATAAAGAAGGGAAAATGAGGGCGATTGTTTCCATTACCTTTGACAATGAGTTTGTGGTTCATGATATCAAGGTGATTGAAGGCGATAAGGGCCTGTTTATTGCGATGCCGAGCCGCAAAGCGGCGGACGGGGAGTATCGCGATATCGCGCATCCGATTAATTCCGATACGCGGGATATGATCCAGAAGGTTGTGCTGGCAAAATATGAGGCAACTTCCATGGAAGATGCCTCGGATTTGGCAGCTGCCAAGTGATTCTGTACAATATGTGTTTTTTTGGCCCTGGCTGATGGACAAATCGGCCGGGGCGTTTTATTATGTCATAGGAAAGTTCTCGGAATTTTCCTATCGCATAATAACGCTCCGCGAGGATGCACACGCCGCTGCAGCAAGTCCGTCAGGCTCGGAAACGCCAGCCTCGGCACGCTGTTTCACTGGGGCAGCCGGCACAGCTGCAGTGAAATCTGCGTCGCCCGGTGTTCTGCCGGAGGAAGATGCAGAGCAGCGCGGGGTGAAGCTGTGTTATGATAGAACAGTATCGCGTGGAAGCGTAAAAGGATTGATTTTGATTTAAGGGGGAGAAAAATGAGCGCAACCGTTTTTTCGTTGCTTCCGCCTGTGGTGGCAATTGCTCTGGCACTATTCACCAAGGAAGTGTATATGTCCCTGACCATCGGTATTCTGGTCGGTGCGTTTTTGTTTGTCGGAGCACAGCCAGTGACTGCGGTGCAGACAGTGCTCAGCATTATGGGGGCAAAGATCGGCGGCAACGTCAATATTCTGGTATTCCTGGTATTTCTCGGAATTGTGGTAGCTCTGATTACCAAATCCGGTGCATCCAAGGCGTACGGTGACTGGGCGGCAAAGGCGATTCACACCAAACGAGGCGCACTGTTTGCAACGATTTTCCTCGGAGTATTCATCTTTGTCGACGACTATTTCAACTGTCTGACGGTCGGAACGGTTATGCGGCCGGTGACCGACAAATTTAAGATTACAAGAGCGAAGCTGGCATATATCATCGATGCCACCGCAGCGCCGGTCTGCATCATTGCCCCGGTATCCAGCTGGGCGGCGGCAGTCGGTTCTTCCCTTCCGGAAGACAGCGGAATTGATGGATTCAACCTGTTCCTTCACACCATTCCGTTTAACCTGTACGCGATCCTGACGCTGCTCTTTATGATCTTTATCGTTGTCCGCAACGCTGATTTTTCATCCATGAAGAAGTATGAGCAGCGCGTGGCGCAGTGCGGCAGTGAGGAGATCGTCGGCGGTGAGACGATGGATATCGCCGGAAGAGGAAAAGTCATTGACCTGATCGCCCCGATTCTTGTGCTGATCCTGTTCTGTGTGGCAGGAA
This sequence comes from [Clostridium] aminophilum, assembly GCF_900101295.1. GTDB lineage: Bacteria > Bacillota > Clostridia > Lachnospirales > Lachnospiraceae > Clostridium_R > Clostridium_R aminophilum_A. Next base: position 11,456 of record NZ_FOIL01000067.1, read on the forward strand.
TGATGTATACGGGCGGAATTCTCGACGGTGTAGGTGTCGTTGAGGCCTTTGCGAACTGTGATGCGGCGCTCAGCCTTGCACTGGGTTCGTTCTTTACACTGGTATTTATCTTTGTATTTTATCTTTCCAGACGCGTTCTTCATTACAGCGAGTTCTGTGAGTCCCTGACCATCGGCGCGAAGTCCATGGTGCCGGCGATCATGATCCTCAGCCTTGCATGGACCCTCTCCGGTATCTGCAGCGAGGATTATCTCAACATCGGCGGTTTTGTCAGCAGCCTTGTGCAGGGAAGCGCAATGGTCGGCGTTCTGATGCCGGCAGTCATGTTCGTTGTGGCAGCGGGACTGGCCTTTGCGACCGGTACCTCTTGGGGAACCTTCGGTATCCTGATTCCGATCGCTCTGGCGGTCATCGGAAGCGGTGACGTGGATACGCTGACGATCACCACATCGGCGATTCTGGCCGGCGCGGTCTGCGGCGATCATGTATCCCCGATCTCCGATACGACTATCCTGGCGTCTGCCGGAGCACAGTGCAATCACATTTACCATGTATCGACCCAGATCCCGTATGTGGCATGCGTTGCAGGATGCTGCGTTCTTGGCTATCTCGCCGACGGCATCACCGGAAACGGATACATCGGAACGGTACTGTCTATCGTCCTTCTTATCGTTCTGGTAGCGGTTCTCAACTCCAGACAGAAAGCGGAAAATAAAGGGGCGGAATGTGCGGAAGGAACGAGTGCCCAAAACCCTCAAAACCCTTGAAAAACCTTGACAAATCGGGCTTTTCCCGCTATAAATAATAGGTAGTGCGATACAGTTGTCGCGCAAGAGTTCGAAAATAGAAATCAGGAGGAAATTGATCTATGAATAAGGCAGAATTTGTTGCAGCTGTAGCTGAGAAGGCTGGAGTTTCCAAGAAGGATGCTGAGAAGGCAGTTAAGGCTTTCACAGAGACAGTAGCTGAGGAGCTTGCTAAGGGCGAGAAGATCCAGCTCGTTGGTTTTGGCACTTTCGAGGTTGCTGAGAGAGCTGCAAGAGAGGGAAGAAATCCGAGAACCGGCGAGAACATGCCGATCGCTGCTTCCAAGTCCCCGAAGTTCAAGCCGGGTAAGGCTCTTAAGGACACTGTAAACGCATAATCAGCGCTTCAGAGAATAATTCGAGGCCGGGTGATGAAAATCACCCGGCCTCTTTTGTTTCATAGGAAATTTCTCCGAAATTCCCTATGAAACAAAAACGCTCCGCGAGGATGCGCACGCCGCTGTAAGCAAATTCACTAAGCTCGAGAAAACCTCGCTAAGTGAATTTCCAT
>NZ_FOIL01000097.1 GCF_900101295.1 [Clostridium] aminophilum
AGGGTCAGCAATTACAGTTTAACTGAGGTATCTTTCTGTTTCTACAAATTCACACTTTAAATGTTACAGGAAGCTATGAACTAAAAATGCGGAACTCCGTTTCTCATGAAACCGGAGTCCCGCAAAACACCTCAGAATTTATTGCCGGCGTCTGTTATTGCCCGTCATCTGATAATATTTTTCTTTTTCAGAATACATATCCGCATCCGCAATACGTTCCAGTTCATCCAGGGTTGCCTGCCGGTTTTCGACAACCGACGCATATCCCACCGCCATTGTCATATTCCTCGAATAACACCCGCGCCACTTATATGCATTCTTATGGATTCTTTCCCGTATGTGTTCCGGATCATCCGTATGAACCAGCGCCATAAACTCATCTCCGCCGGTCCGGTAGACTCTTCCCACCTTGTTTACGGTAATGGCAAGACAGGCCGCGGCGCCTTTGATCAGCTCATCGCCCACGGTATGTCCCAGAGTATCATTTACCTGCTTTAATCCGTTTACGTCAATCACAAAGATGACAAGATCGTCTTCCAACGGTTTGTGCCGCAATTCGTCCAGATCCATCTCGTAACATCTGCGGTTGCGAAGCCTCGTCATCTCATCTGTCCTGCTGATCCGGATCAGAGTCTGCTCACGTTTCTTCTCTTCATCCACATTTCGCGTCGTGTAAATTACAACAGCCGGCGACTGGTCCGGCTCGGCCTCCACCGCGATATACTGCGCGCGGAACCAGCCCTTGTCGATGTCCACAAAGTCTCCGCTGATGATTTTCCTGCCGGTCAGGCGCTGTCTTACCGTGGTGATGTTGGTAAATGACAGAAAATCCTCCATCTGTTCCGGCATGACCTGCTCCATAATCTTCCGATTCATCTGTGTTTGCGTCTGTGATGACATATCAATTACGATCTTCTTCTGTTCCGGATCCCGAAGAGCCATTTCCGTGTTATCCGTAAAATCGATCAGATTGACATTGTCATAGATTCCCGCCATCGAATCCAGAATCTTCACTCTCTCCTGTTCACTCTGCTTCTGGAACTGAATCAATTCATTCTGCTGAAAAAGCTTTCTGAAATTATCCTGCGCCAGTTTGATGATGGTGTAACCCAGCACGGTCATAATCAGCATTTCGATCGTGAATCCGCCCATGACATTCAAAAAATAATCGAACTGCGATTCAAAATCCGATTGGGTGAAATAGAGCGATGTGGCTGCCCAGGTGGTTCCGGTCATGGATAAATAGTTTACCGCAATCGCATAAAAATAGATCACCTCATCACAGAACAGCACACTCACCAGCGGCACAAAAAACCAGGTAATCAGAATGTCCACCTGATGAAGTGACATGTACACGATGATGACGTCCAATGCCGTCAGCGAAAAGAAACTGGTCACCCTGGATTTTGGAAAACGCAACACAAGAAAATAATGAATGAGAGTCAGGACAGCCACCATCCCTGAGATATTCAGACAGGTCCGGTATGTGGCATTCCGGAAAATGCCGGCCCAAATTCCAATCGCAATCGCAGGACCGGTCAGAATGATCAGCCTCAGAATACTGCTCAGGTAATGATTCAGCCAGATCCGGCTTTCCAAAATAAAGTCCTGCAGTGATTTTCCGGATGTTTCTTTCATTCCTGTATTGCCTCGATTCTTTATTCCGATGCCACATAGGCATCGATGGTTCCATCAAACGACGAAGACCAGTAGATATCCCATTTCTTGTAGACAACGTCTCCGGCTCTCCGCTTATCGTACGCCGGCCGCGACGGAGTATCCACCGTCCATCCGTCAATGTTGATATTGGCATCCTCAAACCGCGGCGCATTGGGATTCGTGGTGGAAATGACTCCCGGAGTGAACACGCCGGTGGATGCGTCAAAGGTTCCCGCATCCTTATTGACCTGTTCCGTGGTATTGGAATTTTCCATATACCACACCATGGCCGCTGCGTAAGCCGCTCTCGCATTGGCCTGATTCGCCGCAAGCCGTGCTTTTCTCAGAACTCTGGAAAAAATCGGTATACTGATGGATGCAAGCACCGCAATGATCGCGACAACGATCAGAAGCTCCGCGAGTGTAAAACCATTTTTCTCCCTGCATAATTTCTTCATAAATACTACTTCTCCTGTCCAACATCTTACGCATGACGAACACGCTCACTTAGGAACGAACATGCTCTGAATCGCCAAATTCTTATAATGATAATGTATTCGTCGGTTTCTCTCCATTTCATAAGTGATTCGGCTTCTCCTCCCCTTTTCCCGCAGAAAAGAAGGGATCTCCGCGTTTTTTAGGGTGATGCCCGTGCGGACACGGCAACCGCTTTCCGAAGCAAAGACCGCGGCGCTTTTTTGCATCATGTTTCCCCAAAATTTGCCGAGGCACAAAATAAGTGCAGATGTCAGAATCCGTTACGCTCCAACAACTACACTTTCATAGCACAAAAAGAAATCCCGGGAGAACTCTCTCTCCCGGGATCTGCATATTCGTGCGCCTGATAGGAATCGAACCTACGCACGCGGCTCCGGAGGCCACTGCTCTATCCACTGAGCTACAGGCGCATCACTAGTATAATACCATCAAACGGTTCTCTTCGCAAGAGCAAGTTTTCTGTTTACCTGATAAATAAAATACGGTATAATATCCATTTGCAAATCCAACCGGTATCAAACCGGTACGGAAACCGCTCAAACACTGTTTTTACCGCAGCGGATGCCAAGATCCGCCGAAGGCATTTGCGTCAGGGGAAATATCAGGGATGTTCCCCGACACATGATACATTGACAGAAAGGCAAATCATGAACGTTAAAGATTTTGATTACGATCTTCCCCAGGAACTGATCGCACAGGATCCGCTGGAAGACCGCGCTTCTTCCCGTCTTCTGGTTCTGGATAAGGATACCGGAAAAACCGAGCACAAAATTTTCCATGACATCATCGATTATCTGAATCCGGGCGATGCGCTGGTCATCAACGACACCAAGGTTATCCCGGCGCGTCTCCACGGTGTAAAGGAAGATACCGGCGCCCACATCGAGGTTCTCCTTCTCACCCGTAAAAAAGACGACATCTGGGAGACGCTGGTAAAACCGGGGAAAAAATGTAAGCCGGGCACCGTGATCTCATTTGGTGACGGTCTTCTGAAGGGAACCGTTGTGGATGTCATCGAGGACGGCAACCGCCTGATCCAGTTCCAGTATGAGGGAATCTTTGAGGAGATTCTGGATCAGCTCGGCCAGATGCCGCTGCCGCCGTACATCACCCATCAGCTGAAAGACAAAAACCGCTATCAGACGGTCTATGCGGAACACGAGGGAAGTGCTGCCGCTCCGACCGCAGGACTCCATTTTACCAAAGAACTTCTTCAGCGGATTGAAGACAAGGGCGTAAAGATTGTCCATGTCACTCTTCACGTCGGTCTCGGAACCTTCCGCCCGGTCAAGGTGGACACCATCGAAGAGCACCAGATGCACTCTGAGTTCTACATCGTCTCTCAGGAGGCGGCGGACACCGTGAACGCGGTCAAGAAAGCCGGCGGACGCATCATCTGCGTCGGCACGACAAGCTGCCGCACATTGGAATCCGCGGCGGATGAAAACGGCATTCTCCATGCAAAGAGCAGCTGGACGAGCATCTTCATCTATCCGGGATACAAATTCAAGATTCTGGACTGCCTGATTACCAACTTCCATCTTCCGCAGTCCACTCTCGTGATGCTGGTATCCGCGCTCGCCGGAAGAGAGCATATCCTGAACGCGTACAAAGAAGCCATCGCCGAGCGCTACCGCTTCTTCTCCTTCGGAGACGCCATGTTCATTCACTGATCAATAACTGAGCTGCCTTACAGCGGCGTGCGCATCCTCGCGGAGCGT
>NZ_FOIL01000060.1 GCF_900101295.1 [Clostridium] aminophilum
AAACGCTCCGCGAGGATGCGCACGCCGCTGTAAGGAAGCTGTCACCTAACGGTGACCAGCGGCGGCGCGCAAAGTCCGCGGGGCTCCCATCAAGATTGAAGGGATGGGGGAGCCGAAGTCCGCTTGCGGACTTTGTTCAATCAGGAAACTTTACCGGATTCCCGATGATTCTGTTGTGCTGGATTATTTCTTTCCTTTTTTGCTGAGGGACTTGCCCTGCGCCATTTCCAGATCAACGCCGGTTTTGTTCGGCTCATTGTTCTCGAAGCGGTAATCCTTACCCGGAAGGATTGCGTTCAGAAGGATACCGATGAGAGAACCGGTTGCGAGACCGGAGAAGGTGAGTGTGATCTCACCGGTCGGGAAGCTGAGAGCGCCGGCGGAAGAGAAGTTGATTCCGATGGAGAGAACCATGATCATCGCTGCGATGATGACATTTCGGGTCTGAGAGAAATCAACTTTGGTCTCGACAACATTTCGGATTCCGACTGCGGAGATCATTCCGTAGAGAACCAGGGAGATGCCGCCGACGATGGAGCTCGGCATGATCTCGATGACTGCCGCGAACTTCGGGCAGAAGGAAAGCAGGATGGCGATACATGCTGCCAGACGGATTACCATCGGGTCGTAAACCTTGGTCAGGGTGAGAACACCGGTGTTCTCACCATAGGTGGTATTGGCCGGAGCGCCGAAGAGAGATGCCAGCGCGGTTGCGACACCGTCTCCGATCAGGGTTCTGTGCAGTCCCGGGTCACGGATGAAATTGATTCCTACGGTGGAGGAGATCGCGGAGATATCTCCGATGTGCTCCATCATGGTTGCGAAGGAAATCGGGACAATGGTGAAGATGGAAGTGATCAGCAGTGCGGTATCCGCATTTCCCCTGGTGAAGATGGCGAATACGGTGCGGCCGTAGTTTACCGGGAGGCCGATCCACGGTGCGTCGGCAACCGGCGAAAAATCAATGACACCGGCCAGCGCCGCGACGATGTAGGAACCGATGACACCCAGAAGGATCGGGATGATTTTTACCATTCCGCGGCCCCAGATGTTGCAGCAGATTACGATCAGAATCGCAACCAGAGCGATGGGCCAGTTTGTGGAACAGCTGTCAATGGCGGATTTGGAAAGATTCAGTCCGATGGCAATGATGATCGGGCCGGTGACAACCGGCGGGAAAAACTGCATTACCTTATTGGCACCGAAGGTTTTGAAAAAAACTGCAAGAATGAGATAGGCGAGACCGGAAACCGCAACGCCGAAGCATGCATAAGGAAGAAGTTCCGGCTCCTTGTTCGGAGCGATGGCCATATAGCCGGCAAGAAAAGCGAATGAAGATCCGAGGAAAGCCGGAACCTTGTTTTTGGAAATCAGATGGAACAGCAAAGTTCCGAGACCGGCAAAAAGAAGTGTGGTGGAAACGCTGAGGCCGGTCAGCAGCGGAACCAGAACGGTGGAACCGAACATGGCAAACATGTGCTGGATTCCAAGGATCAGTACCCGCGGTTTTCCGAGAACGGATGCGTCAAAGATGGCATCATCACCGATCTTAACTTTTGGATTACTCATATTTTTCTCCTTCTGGATCAGGCATGAGCCGGTTGTATCTGCGCTCATATCTGATCGTCCAATTGTTTGAAAGTTTTCTTTCAAACTTTCCCCCTGTGAATGTGCGATACAGACGGCCGAATCTCCGAAAACGGCGGAAATACAGGCTTTCTCTGTACATTATTATGCAGACAGCCACCGGAGACCGGTACACTGTCTGCAAATTTCCTATATATATTAGCGACTCTTCTTCCTTCCGTCAAGAACGATCGATAATAAAATAACTATTTTGACAAACTTTTTTTGAAAGATGGATTTCATCATAGTATACTGAAGGGTAAGACTTTATTCTATGAGTAATCTGTGAAGCGGATTGCGAATATCTTTGACGTGATCACAAGCAGGGAGGTACGGCAGTGAAGTGGGAATATCTCTTTGACGACGACATTCTCGCCCGGGGAAAGCGCTATCTTCGGGACGGACGGGTCGGAACGGTATGGCAGTCCGGCTCGGAGTATAAGGGCACCGTTCAGGGAAGCCGCCGCTATTCGGTGAGCGCACATTTTCTCGACAACGGTAATCTGGAACGGGTCGGCTGCAGCTGTCCGTATGCGCACAAAGGGCATTTCTGCAAGCATATGGCAGCACTTCTCTATGCCATCGACGCGGGTATGGTTCAGGAAGAGACGGAGACAGGCGCATCCGACGGCAGCACGATCTGGAAGAACTCCCGGATTCTGGAAAGCGAGCTGACCGGGATAGAGGAAATGTTTTCGGACCGGTACTATTTCTTTGATTATCCGGCAATGATCCGGAAGCTCCGTCTTCGGCAGGCAGTCTGGAATCAGGGAAAAGCACTGGCCAAAAGCGGTGCGGTTCGTTGGAAGAGTTTTCAGATTTTGGGATCCCACGATCAGACGGTATTGACCAAGGGGGAAGTCAGCGCATGGGCGGTCGGTGAGATCGTGCGCGAGCATCAGGCGGCTCAGGTGGAGGTTGTGTTCTCTCAGAATGAGATCACGCGCATGACATGCGGAAACTGGAGCTGTCCGGAATCTTATTTCGCGCTTTCGAACAGTGACCGGATCTGTGAACATGAGGCGGCTCTTCTCTATCTTCTGGGGGAGTATATCCGGGAGCACAACCCGGGGGATGCCACAGACGAAACCGGGGAACTTTTTCTCCGCGGGATCGAGAACCTGAGAACGGAGCCGGAGGAGTCCGATCTGCATCTGGAACTGACCGGCGGAACCCGGCAAAAACCGCTGGTTCTGGAGCCGTTTTTCCGCGGCGAGCCGGCGGGGGAGGCCCCTCTTCTCGGCTTCGGTATCGGCGAGCGCAAGAATTATAAGATCAAAAATCTCTCCGAGTTTGCCTCGGCCATGGAGCAGGGAATCGCGTTTCCGTTCGGAACAAAGACGACACTGATTTTGGGAGAGGACCGGCTGGCGCCAGAGTCCGGGCCGCTGTGGAAACTGATCCGCAGTGCGGCGGATGAACTCCGGGAAGCGAGAAGACTGGGCGTTTCCGGAAACATCTCGCCGGATCTGGGAGAGACGATCCCCCTTTATGGCGAGCGGTTCGACCGGTTTTTTGAGATCATGAACGGAAAGAGCGTGGAGATGCGGATTTCCCAGGGAAGGAAACGAATGCTCCGTCTGCGGGACGCCGGGCTGACGGTCCGGATCGATATCACCGGAAATGTCGGCGGAAACGGGGTGTTTCACGGGCTCCGTGTGGAGGGCGCGCTGCCGCAGATTTACCGCGGACTGGAGCACGCCTACTATTTCGACGAGGATCATCTGAACCGGATCGCCGGAGAAGAGATACGGGAAATGGAGCCGCTTCTTCGGATCGCGGACGGCGGTGTGATTCATTTCCGGATCGGGAGAAAGAATCTTTCTTCTTTTATGTATGACACGCTTCCGTGGCTGGAAAAACATGCGGAGGTACAGTTTCCGGACCGGGAGACCGCGGAGCGCTGCGTTCCGCCGAAGGCGTTCTTTGCCTTTTATCTGGACGCCGACGGGAAAAGCGCGGTCTGCACGGCGAGGGTCCGCTACGGGGAAAAAGAGTATCCCCTCGAAGGAATCCCCTGCGAAGCGGATGCCGTTTCCGCATGGGATCCGGATTCGATCCGCGATCCCGATCGGGAACAGATCATCATCGGGCTCCTTCGGCAGTATTTTCCGGAGATGACGGAGGATGGCGCACAGTATTCCACCGGAAAGAAAGAGGAATTTGTCTATCTTCTTCTGGAGGAGGGGGTGGAGCGGCTCATTGCGGCAGGAGAGGTGTCATCGACGGAGGAATTCCGGCGGCTGGCGATCCGCCGGAAGACGACATTTACCGTCGGGGTTTCCCTTCAGAGCAACCTGCTGACCATGCATGTCCAGGGAGATGAACTCAGCTCCGACGAGCTGATCGAGGTTCTCGCACACTATGACCGGAAAAAGAAATTTTACCGCTTAAAGAGCGGGGATTTCGTGAATCTGGATCAGGAAAATATTGCGGAACTGGAGAAGATGATGGAATCCCTTCACCTGTCGCCGCGGGAGTTTGTGGACGGCAAGATGAATATTCCGGCTTACCGCACGCTCTATCTGGACCGAATGCTGGAAAATGTCGAAGGCCTGTATGCCGACCGAGACCGCCGGTTTAAGACGCTGGTAAAGGAATTCAAGACCATCAGCGATGCGGATTTCGAAGTGCCGCAGGCGATGAAGGGCGTTCTCCGGAAATATCAGAAGACCGGATACCGCTGGATGCGGACCCTTGCACAGTACGGGTTCGGCGGGATTCTGGCCGATGAGATGGGACTCGGAAAAACGCTTCAGACCATCGCGCTGATCGAGGCGAAACGCGAAGAAAACATGTCCGGCTCTTCCGGGAATCCCGCGCCGGTGACCGCGCTCATCGTAACGCCGGCTTCCCTTGTATACAACTGGGGTGAGGAGCTGGAGAAGTTTGCTCCGAAGCTGCGGGTCCGGCTGATTACGGGCAATCAGGCCGAGCGCGCGGAGAAAATCCGATCCGCGGAAGACTATGACGTTCTGGTCACGTCCTATGATCTCTTAAAGCGCGACGCCGCGGAATATGAGGGGATCGAGTTTGAATACGAGGTCATCGATGAGGCGCAGTATATCAAAAATCACACGACGGCAGCCGCCAAGGCGGTCAAGCTGATTCACAGCCGGAGCCGGTTTGCGTTGACCGGAACACCGATCGAAAACCGGCTGAGTGAACTCTGGAGTATCTTTGACTATCTGATGCCGGGGTTTCTGTTCCGGTATGAGGATTTCCGCCGTCAGATCGAACTTCCGGTGGTTAAGGAAGAGGACAACGCGGTCAGCGAGCACCTGAGCCGCATGGTTTCTCCGTTCATCCTCCGCCGTTTCAAGAAAGATGTGCTGACGGATCTTCCGGAAAAACTGGAAGAAGTCCGCTATTCGGTGATGAGCGGGGAACAGAAGAAACTGTACGACGCGCAGACGGCCCATATGCGCTGGATTCTGCGCACTTCCGACAGCAAGGAGGAATTCAACCGGAACCGTATGCAGATTCTGGCGGAACTGCTCCGTCTCCGGGAAATCTGCTGCGATCCGGGGATGTATCTGGAGAATTACCGCGGCGGCTCCGTAAAGCGCGAGGCGTGTATGGACCTGATCCGGAGCGCGATCGACGGAGAACACCGCATTCTGGTATTCTCGCAGTTCACTTCGATGATGGAGCTGTTGGAAGAAAGTCTCCGGGAAGAAAAGATCGCCTATTACCGGCTGGACGGGCGAACCCCGTCGGAGGAACGGCTTCGTTTGGTCAACCGGTTTAATGCGGGGGATGTTCCGGTCTTTCTGATCTCGCTTGGCGCAGGCGGAACCGGCCTGAATCTGACCGGCGCGGATGTCGTGATTCACTATGATCCGTGGTGGAATCTTGCGCGCGAGGACCAGGCGACGGGACGAGCACACCGGATCGGCCAGAAACGAAAGGTCACCGTGTATAAGATGATCGTGAAGGGAACGGTTGAGGAGAAAATCCTCGAGATGCAGGAGGCAAAGAAAAAGCTTGCGGAAGACATTCTCGGGGCGGAAGGTGCCGGTTCGGCATCGCTCACGAGGGAAGATCTGCTGGAGCTTCTGCAGGAGTAGCGGAAGTGTTCCAAAACGGAGGTTCCGAAAGCAGCCAGAGCGGATAAACAGAAATAAAAAAGAAAACAGCAGAACTGCCGACTCAAGAGGAACCGGCAATTCTGCTGTTTATGTTTTTGCGGCCAATCCGCCAAAGCCATTGGCTGTTTAGGCGTTCGCGGCCTATCGGCCAAAACCATCGGCGGTTTACGCGTTTTCTGCCTCAAGCTCGAGCTCGCCGTTCAGATAATCTACCACTTCGTCGGCATTCATGCCGTGAACCATGCATGCATCGTTCAGCGACTCGGTGAGAGAAGACGGACAGCTGATGCAGCCCATGCCGCACTGCATGAGAAGCGCGGCGGCCCCCTCGTGCGCCTTCAGGATATCACCGACGATATCCGTGCCCTTGATCGGTTTTTTTGCGTCTGCAGCGGCTTTTTCTTCTTTGGATTTAAAAATATCGGATAAACTCATATCATTGACCTCCAGGATTCAGAGTAAAGTGTTCTGTTTCGGCGGAGGCGGACACCGGGTCCGTACCCACCCATTTAATTAGTATACTATACCATGTCAATGAACGGGACAGTAACCGGTGTTACCGCGCGCATCCTCGCGGAGCGTTTTAGTTTCATAGGGAATTTCGGAGAAATTTCCTATGAAACTAAAACAGTCCGCTGTGCAGAGAAGAACTGCGAAGCGGACTGCCGAGAAAAGATCGGTGAAGTCAAAGGATCTGCGGTGCTTTAAAAAGCGATGCTCTTGTAGGGCTTTCCGTCGGAGAGCATGTGGAGGCCGAGGTGTGAGGAGAGGTACTGAATGACTTTTTCGCCGCCTACACTGTTGCCCTTCTTGTTGAGTTTCGGCCCGAATACACCGATTCCCATGCCGTTCGGCGCGACTGCGCAGATTCCGCCGCCGACGCCGGACTTGGACGGGAGACCGACTTTCACCGCGTACTCGCCGGACTCGTCATACATACCGCACAGGAGCATCAGTGTCTTGACGACGCGGACAATATCGGGGGTAACGATCTGTTCGCCGGTCGTCGGATCGATGCCGTCATTTGCCAGAACCATGGCGTAGTGCGCGAGATCTTTTGCCGTGACCATGACGGAGCACATCCGGAAGTACAGATCCAGAATGTCCTCCACATCCTCCCATTCGCCGTCAAGAATGTGGTCATTCATCAGGATATAGGCGATGGCGCGGTTTCGTGTTCCGGATTGTTTTTCGGAGTAATAGACGCGCTCGTTCATCGAAATGGAATCATTGGCGCAGAGCTTGCGGACAAGCTTCAGAAACTCGTCGAAGGGATCTTTTGCGCGAATGCAGCTGGAGACCACGATGGCGCCGGCGTTGATCATCGGATTGAACGGGTGCCAGTCTTTTAATTCCAACTGAAGAATGCTGTCAAAACGGTCTCCGGTGGGCTCCATGCCGACTTTGCTGAAGACCCGGTTGAATCCGGCGGTCTGGAGTGCGAGGATCAGAGAAAATGTCTTCGAGATGCTCTGCATGGTAAATGGGATATCATAATCGCCGGCCGCATATACGGTGCCATCCGGCTTGATGAGGCAGCCGCCGAGGCTTCCCGGTGCGGCTTTGGCGAGTTCCGGAATGTAATCCGCAACATTTCCTTCATAGAGAACCTGACGTCCTTCCGCGATTGCGGCTTCCAGAACTGCCTGAATATCTAACGTTTCGTCCATACGATCAACCTCCCTGGGACAGAAGAAATTAGGTGGGTGCGCTTCTGCCATATCTGTCAGATCAAGAATATCATCCCGCTGGGGATCTGTATAATATTTCCGACAGATAACGGTTATCCGTATCGCAAATAACAAAGATGTCAATATTCTCACAAAAACAAGGTCAAATCATGTATGATATTCGGGAAGAAATGTACAAAAGTACAGATAAGTCATCCGAAGAGAGATTGAAATGGGGGAATCGAAATGGATGCAAACAATATCCGGTATTTTGTGGCGGTTGCCAAGTATGGCTCGATCAATCAGGCGGCTAAAGCAATGTTCATTTCACAGCCGCAGCTGAGCCACATTATCCGCTCGCTGGAAGAGGAAGCGGGAATGACGCTTCTGCGCAGAACAACGCAGGGAACCAGACTCACGCACGAGGGAGAGATCTATCTCCATCACTGCGAGATCATATTGAAAGAAATGGATAATCTGAACAGTTATATCCGGGGATCCCGCACCGAGATGACGCGGCTGTCGGTCAGCATGACCCGGTTTTCGCACACATCCGAGTGCTTTAATGAGATCTGCCGGCGGTATCAGGATGTTCCGGGCATGACCTTCAAACTGTACGAGGATTCTTCGCTGAATGTCATTGAAGATGTGACGGTCGGGCGGTCCAGCGTCGGCGTGATTCATTTCCTGTCGCAGAATGCGGATATCACGCAGAAAAACATCGAGAGCCGCGGACTGGAATTTATCCCGCTTGCGGCATTTCGGCCGTATGTATGTCTGTCCTCGTCGCATGAACTGCTGCAGGAGAACGGCAGAAAGGGACTTCACATCGAACAGCTGAAAGATTATGGATTTGTGCGTTATATCGGCCAGTATGAGGATTTTATCTATCACATCGAGACGATGAAGGGACCGGTGGATCTGAATGATTCACAGAAGATTGTCTATGTCACGGACCGGCAGGGGCAGATGCGTCTGATTTCCGCGACGAATTTTTACACGATCGGAATTTCCGAGTTCAACGGGCAGGATTCCATGTATAAGGTGATCTCCGTGCCGTTGCTCGACTGTGTGGAGCATCTGAAATTCGGAATTATCCGGAAGAAAAATGAACACCGGCTCGAGATCGAGCAGGAATTTGTCGATCTCGTATGCCGGCGTTATGCGAGTCTCCAGGAACAGGAGAATCAGAGAAATCAGCCCTGACCCGGACCGGCCGGAGCCGGTACGGCAGGTGCCTGGGTTTCGGCAGCAGGCGCTGTCGGCGCCGGTGCAGCATCCGTTGCTTCGGCTGCTGGGCCTGCCGGGCCTGCAGGTCCGGCAGGTCCGGCAGCGGCCGGGGTTGTCGGTGCGGCAGTTTCGGCTGCACGGGATGCCTCGGCAGCAGCTTCCGCAGCCTGGGAGGCGGCAGCCGCCTCTGCGGCAGCCTTGGAAGCTGCTGCAGCCGCAGCCGCGGCGTCATTGGCTTTCGTGTGTGCTTTATAACGGCTCACATGATCCTGAACTCTCTCGATGGTGTTGCCGTTCTTCTTGGTGATCTTATATACCGTCCATGTGCTTCCCGCAGCGTTGGCACCGGTTTTCTGGCATTCCAGTTCCAGTGTCACGCCGTCTTCCAGAACCGGCACGCCGTAGATTTCGGCGGTTACGGTCCGGTTTTCATAATGTTCCAGAACACAGATCGGATACTCGGATGTATTTTTAAATTTATAGTTCGGGCCGCCCCAGGATACGGTGGCATCACGGCCCGGAGTGACATAACTCGGTTCAAAGGTATGGGATGAACGGAGAGTTGACTCGAGACCGGCGTAGAATACCGCGTTGTAGAGCGTCGTGGAAACCTGGCAGACACCTCCGCCGACTTCCTGTACGACCTCGCCGTTGGAGTAGGCACCGGCCGGACCGTAACCCTTGGCGGTGGTGCGCTGGCCGACGACATCGTTGAAAGAGAATTCCTCTCCCGGCTGCAGGATCAGACCGTTGATCGCCTCGGATGCGAGCCGGACGTTGGTATTTCTGGTATTGTTTGCGGTCGTATGGGTCGTAAACGAACCGATGATGCGGTACTGATCTTCCATGGAGCCGGCTGCATCCTCGGCTGTTCCGATCGCTTCGACGTTTGCCGTGTAGTCGCGGGCTTCGCATGCCGCCACAATGGCGTTCAGGGTTGCCTGCGTGTCGAGCTTATAACCTCTTACCGCCGGTCCGAACTGAAAGTGACCGGTGGCCTTGTCATATCCGGTCAGAACGCCCGGAGTCGCTTTTTTATTCCATTTATCCGTCACGTCAGCAAGAACGTCCGCAGCCTCGCTCCGGAAATCCGGGAGAGACAGGACATAGTCTCCCTCGTGGTCGGTGCCGGTCTTTCCGCCTTCTTTTTCGAAAAGGTCGTCGAGCTGTTTCTGAATGGATTTTCCGATCAGATCCTCCACGGCATAGCTTCGGCCCTGATCGGAGACCGCTTTATAGGATGCACTTCCGGAGGAAGATCCCGCCGGTTTTACAACCGTTTCCGCCGGTTTGCTCCCGGATCCCTCCCCGTCCTGCTCTTCATCCGCATCATCCACATAGGAGTTATCGATCAGATGCATGTCCCAACGGTAGGAACCGCGCAGTCTTTCCTCGACTTCGGCGCGGGTGAGACCTTTCAGGGCAATTCTGGAGGCGTCGGTCTTTTCGTTTCCGGCGATGGCAGAATAATCAAGGTAGAGGTCGCTTCCGATGGTATCTTCCGGAACGATGGCGATGGAATCCGTGGAAGATGCCGGGGCGGATGCCTTGGTCAGAAAATCCGATTTGCCGCAGCCGGTGATCACGGACGCGGACGCCGCCGCGAAGATGAAAAAGGATGCGGAAAGCAGATGATAACGGAATGTGCTGTTCATGTTTGTGTTTCTCCCCTGGTATATTGAACAATAAAGAAAATAGAATCGGGCCCACTGCATGCTGACAGCGCAGCGGAGAGACCCGGATATTCATTATAACAAAGATTGGCTGAAATACATGGTATTTTTTTCATTATTAAAGGAAATGTCAGGAGTATGAAGATTATGGTACTCACTTGGCCCGCGGGGTTCGTGGTATAATCGGATCATGAAGGAGGACCGCTTTGAAAAATGCGGATCCCGGTTTGAACAAAATGAAGGAGGAGACATGTCCAAGAATGCATTTGCCGATGCGGCAGCCGTGCCGGGCTGTGCGCGATGGGAAGCGCTGACCCGCAGAGAGACGGGACTCTACCGCAGAGAAGATGAGATTCGATCGGAATTTGCGCGGGATTACACGAGGCTGCTGCACTCCCTTGCCTACCGGCGGCTGAAACACAAGACACAGGTTTTCTACAACATTGACAACGACCATGTGTGTACGCGGATGGAACATGTGGCCCATGTCGAGTCTGTCAGCGGGACGATTGCGAATTTTCTCGGCCTGAATACAGAGCTGACGAAGGCGATCGCGACCGGCCATGACGTCGGACATGCCCCGTTTGGACACCAGGGAGAACGGATTCTGAATGAGCTGAGTCAGAAATACCTGGGGACGGGATTCTGGCATGAGCGGAACGGTCTCCGATTTGTCGATAAAATCGATCTTCTGGCAAACAGCTACAATGACATGAAAAATCTGGATCTCACCTATGCGGTGCGGGACGGCATCATTTCCCACTGCGGGGAGGTCGATGAGAACGGCATTTTTCCGCGGAAGGAGCTGATCGATCTGGAACGGGACTTCACGGCGCCGGGACAGTTCCAGCCGGCAACCTGGGAAGGGTGCCTCGTGAAGATTGCGGATAAGGTGGCTTACATCGGCCGCGACATCGAGGACGCCAAGCGGCTCGGCTTTCTGAACGGGGAGGCGGAAGAGCGGCTGCGGGACATGGCGCGGATCGACAATGAGCAGGTTCTGAATACAACGGTTATCATGCACAACATGATTATCGATATCTGTGAGAGCAGTACGCCCGAGCGGGGGATCTGCCTCAGCGAGCGGTTCTTCGGGCAGATGACGGAACTGAAGAAATTCAATTACGAATACATTTACCGCCACAAACGGTTCCGTACCTATTCCAAATACTCGGCGATGGTGATTCATGAAATTTTCGATGCCCTCTATGAGCAGTTCGACGGAAAGGCAACCTGGATGAAACTGGAAAAAGAGGCGAAATACTGCCCGGAACTCTTCCGGAATTTTGGAAAATTTATCTCGAACTATGTGAATCCGGATCAGGTACCGGAGGAATTCTCGCGGGAAGTGTTCCGGTATCGAAACGAGAAAATCTACGGAAACCTTGACAGTTCGGAACTGTATGTTCAGGCGATCATCGATTTCATCTCGGGAATGACGGACCGGTATGCGATTGCCGCGTTTGAGGAATTGCTGAAATATTAAGGTATAGCAGGGAAAATCATTGAAAACGGAAGAACACGATTCACGGAACAGCACAGAGACAGACAGGGAAAGAAAGGACAGAGAATATGTCACAGATCAATGCGAGAATGGATTTAGCGGACGGACACAGCATTCCGACCATCGGCTTCGGATGCTATGACGGATACGGAGATGAGATGGTGCAGGCGGTCCGCACAGCAGCGGAAACCGGATACCGGTATTTTGACTCGGCGGAGCGCTACCGCAACGAGAAGGAAGTCGGAAAGGGACTGGCAGAATCGGGAGTGCGCCGGGAGGATCTCTATATTCTGTCCAAGATCTGGCCGTCTTCCTTCGGACAGACGGAGGAGACTTTTGATCAGACCAGAAGGGATCTCGGAACCGACTATCTGGATGCGTATCTGATCCACTGGCCGGGACAGGATAAGCCGGCCCGGCTGAAGACCTATGAGAAGATGATGGATCTCCGCAGTGCGGGCAAGATCCGTTCACTTGGCGTGTCGAATTTTCTTCCGGAGCAGATGGAAGAGATCAAAGAGGAATTCGGCGAGTACCCGGTGATCCATGAGATGGAGTGCCACCCGAGCTACGGACAGAGGGAGCTGATCTTCCGGTGCCGGGCCAGAAAGATGCAGCCCATCGCCTATTCGCCGATCAACCGGGCTGTGGATCTGAACAGTGACACCGTCCGCCGTCTGGCGGAAAAGTACGGCAGAACACCGGCGCAGATCGTGCTCCGCTGGCATCTGGAACACAGCGTGATTCCGATTCCGAAGTCTGTTCACGGGGACCGGATCCGCGAAAACTTTGATGTGTATCATTTTGAACTGGATGTGGCGGATATTATCGCGATTGATGAGCTGGAAGCCGGCGCGAGAGCTGGAAAGGATCCGAGAACATTTCCGGAGGCCTGATTCGCGCGGAGAAAGCACGGGTATCCGTGCCTTGCGCGAGACGGCAAAGAACACCGAACCCCCGTTTTCATACCGTTGGACATTTCCGTGAAAATGCGTTAAACTGAGTCTCTATCTTACTCGAGGGGGATTTTTCCATGTTAGAACGTATCTTTAAACTGAGCAGGTGCGGAACGGATGTCCGCACGGAACTGCTCGCGGGAATTACGACATTTATGACGATGGCGTACATTCTTGCGGTCAATCCGATGGTTCTCGGGGAGACCGGTATGAATTCGGGAGCGGTTTTCACGGCGACGGCATTGATTTCCGCGGTTGCTTCCTTTTTTATGGGATTTGCGGCGAACCTGCCGTTTGTTCTCTCATCGGCGATGGGCTTAAACGCGTATTTTGCCTATACGGTGGTGAAGGGAATGGGATATTCCTGGGAAATGGCGCTGGCGGCGGTATTTACCGAAGGCATCATCTTCATTGTCATGTCGATATGTAATATCCGCGAGGCGATCTTTAATGCCATCCCGTCCAACCTGAAACAGGCGGTATCGGTCGGCATCGGCCTGTTTATCTGCTTTATCGGTCTGCAGAACGCCCATATTTCGGTGGCGGCATCGACGCTGGTGACCGGGTATTCGTTCCACCAGTCCATCGCCTCCGGCAATTTCCATACGGAGGGAATCACCGTACTTCTTGCCCTGATCGGTATTCTGGTGATGGCCTTTCTGGTGATCAAGCAGGTGAAGGGCAATATTCTGGTCGGCATCCTGATTACCTGGGGACTCGGCATAGTATGCCAGCTTCTCGGAATCTACCGGCCGGATCCGGCGGCGGGGTATCAGAGTCTGATTCCGACCGGCATTATTTCCGCTCCGGCATCTCTGGAACCGACGTTTATGAAGATGGATTTCAGCGCTCTTACGGACGGCCGGACGCTGGATTTTGTGGTGGTTATTTTTGCATTCCTGTTCGTGGATATGTTTGACACCCTCGGAACACTGATCGGATGTGCTTCCAAGGCGAATATGCTGGATAAAGACGGAAAGCTCCGCGGCATTAAGGGAGCTCTCTTCGCCGATGCCATCGGAACTCTGCTGGGAGCCTGTGCCGGAACCTCAACGATCAGTACCTTTGTCGAGTCTTCTTCCGGCATCGCGGAAGGCGGACGCACGGGACTGACTTCGGTGACGGCGGGCATTCTGTTCCTGTGTGCGCTGTTTTTCTCGCCGGTATTCCTTGCGATTCCGCCCTTTGCGACGGCACCGGCGCTGGTTCTGGTGGGCTTTTTCATGATGCAGCAGGTAACCCGCATTCAGTGGAACGACACGCTGGAAGCGATGCCGTGTTTTATCTGCATTTTTGCGATGGCGTTTATGTATTCGATTTCCGACGGCATCGCATACGGAATCATCAGCAGTACGGTTCTGAATGTGCTTTCGGGACGCCGTGACCGCGTGACGCCGCTGATGTGCATTCTGAGTGTGTTCTTTATCGCGAAGTATATTTTTATCTGATCACCGACGTCGGATGGGCGGCGGGCAGAGAAATCCGTGGGGGCTGGCGCACTAACTCAAGTTAGTGCGTCGGCCCTTTTCCTGTAAAAAGAATTCAGCCGGGCTCCAAAGAGCCCGGCTGATGGTGTAAAATATAGTTATGCGACTAACCAACATTTTACAGGGTGATTATAGCAAAATCACTGTATATTATCAAATCAAGCTTCCGCTTGAACTAGAACACATGATACCGGCAAATGATTCGGTTCGCCTTCTGAGCGCATTCGTGGAGGGAATGGATCTTTCGGATCTATACACTACTTATGATAGAATCCGGAAAAATCAGGCGTCACCGAGA
>NZ_FOIL01000080.1 GCF_900101295.1 [Clostridium] aminophilum
TCTGCGCCGACCAAAATGGAATGGAGAGATTAAAAATGCAGATATCAAGCAGATTTACGGTTGCACTTCATATTTTTACATGTGTGGATACATTTAAAGATGAACACAAGGTAACGAGCGATTTTCTTGCCGCCAGTATAAATACGAATCCCGTCATCATTAGAAAGATACTTACTCAGCTTAAGAACGCAGGACTAATAAATGTTATCAGAGGAACAGGCGGAATAGAGCTTACAAGAGATCTTAAAGACATAACTTTTTATGATGTGTATCAGGCAATTGAGCCTTTGGAGGATGGAGATTTATTTAGATTTCATGAATCACCAAATCCAGAGTGTCCTGTTGGTAGGAATATCCATTTACTTTTGGATGATAAGTTGAAAAGCATCCAGGAAGCGATGGAATCAGAGATGAAAAAATACACTCTTAATGATTTAAGATCCGGAATGCAGGAACTGTTGGCAAAAGAAGCTTAACAATGAGACTCTGAGGTGTTTACTTCAGAGTCTTTTTTAGAAGGATGCGGAATATGTCTAATAATAAAACACAGGAAGAACGTCTTGATTATCTTGTAGAAGGATTCAAGGCAGATTCTGATGAATATAAGGAAATACAGACGCCAAATAGTACGGAAGATAAAAGACGAATCTTAAGGTCACTTATGAATATCCGTATGCCGAAAGAATTGTCCTCTGATGTAATGAAAGTACAGGATGAATATTTATTAGAGAGAGCAGCTGAAAAGGGTGTGGTGAATCTATCAGACATCCCGGTTATCAGGGATGGACTTTCTATCTGGCAAGGGGATATCACAAGACTTTCGGTGGATGTCATTGTTAATGCCGCTAATTCGCAGATGCTTGGTTGTTTTGTTCCGATGCATACTTGCATAGATAACTGTATCCATACTTTTGCAGGAGTGCAATTAAGAGCTGAGTGCTACAGGCAGATGAATGAACTTCGAATGAGACTATGAACAGCCGACCGCCGTTCCAATGCTCACTGAAGCTTATAATCTTCCGGCAAAGAAAGTAATTCATATAGTAGGACCAATTGTCCAGTACAAACTTACTCCGGAATTGGAAAAGGATTTGGAGAACTGCTATAGAAACACTTTGGATATGTGTGCTGAAAATGGCCTGAAGAGCGTTGCTTTTTGCTGTATTTCGACAGGGGTATTTCATTTTCCTAACAAAAAAGCAGCTGAGATTGCCGTTAAGACTGTATCAGAATGGCTCCGTGATAATCCTGGTAAGGTAGAAAGGGTGATATTCAATGTTTTCAAAGATGAAGATAAGGCCATTTATGAAAAACTTATATGATCATATGCCTAATGGTTATCAGGAAACTATAGAGAAAGGAATGAATGCTGTGAGATACTTTACTACAAGCAGGTCCTATGGTAAAGGAAACAAAGAAGAACAGATAAACAGACTTAAAACAGAAATCAAGGAAGCAGATGCCATTGTTATAGGTGCGGGTGCAGGATTATCAACATCAGCAGGGTTTACTTACAGTGGCGAACGTTTTGAAAAATACTTCTATGACTTTGCAAAAAGATTTGGAATAAGAGATATGTATTCAGGTGGTTTCTATCCGTTTCCGAGCGAAGAAATCCGCTGGGCCTGGTGGGCGAGACATATTTATTTTAACAGATATATTGATGCTCCAAAGCCAGTGTATAGGGATCTTCTTAAGATGGTTTCCGATAAGGACTATTTTGTTATCACAACAAATGTAGATCACCAGTTTCAAAGAGCAGGTTTTGACAAGAAAAGACTGTTCTATACTCAGGGTGATTATGGTTTGTTTCAGAGCGTGAATCCTGCTATTCAGAAAACCTTTGATAATGAAGAGTGGGTAATGAAAGCTATGGAAGCACAAGGGTTTGTAAGAGATGATCAGGGAGTATTTCAGGTACCGATTGATGGTAAGCTATTGATGAAAATTCCTTCTGAAATGATTCCAAAGTGCCCTGATGACGGCTCTGATATGACTATGAATTTGAGAGCGGATGATTCTTTTGTCGAGGATGGAGGATGGCATAGGGCATCTGCGGCATATTCTGATTTTATTCGCAGACATGAGAATCTTCATGTTCTTTATCTTGAATTGGGAGTAGGAGCTAATACGCCTGTAATAATAAAGTATCCGTTCTGGCAGATGACGCTGGCAAATGAAAAAGCGGTATATGCCTGCTTAAATTATGGTGAATCATTCTGCCCAGAGGAAATTGCAGATAGAAGCGTATGTATTGATGGTGATATTGCAACCATATTACAAGAGTCATGACCGAAATTGACTCGTTTTGACTCGTTTTGTCTCGTCTCGACCGAAAATGAAACAACATTGCAAAAAGCCCCTAATTAGTGCACAATGTACTGTGCTAGTTTAGGGGCTCTCTGCTTGGAAAGGAGCCTCGAAATGGGAAAAGATCTCAAAGGAAAAGAACTTGGAGAAGGGATTGTCTAGTGTTCCAATGGCACATATCAAGCCCGGTTCGTTGACAAATTTGGCAATCGTAGACAGAAAAAATCCAAGAAACTTCAAGATTTGAGACAGTGGCTTGCTGATGCTACCTATATTGATTAACACAGTGACTTAGACCAGGCTTCCGATATGCTTGTAGATGGCTTGGTTTGATTATTAGATCAGTATTAAGAAGCAGACAGTAAGACCTAATACGGTCAGGAATTACACAGAGCGATATGAACGCAATATCAGGTGTGTGACGGGAAATAAGCTTTTGACAGATGTGAAGCCACTTCATTGTTAGAGAGTTTTTTCAAGATGGCTGAAGAGGGTTATAAGACCACCACAATTTATCAAACTAGAATAGCTTTGTATAACATGCTTGAGTTTGCAAGAGAGAATGATGTACTCATTGCTAATCCTTGCAAGAAGTCGGTAAAGAGTGATATGGGTAAACCTTCGGCCAAGAAAGAAGCACTTACGATTGAAGAGAAAGATTGGGAACGGATATATCCGCCACAATGCAACGCTGCTTTGGACAACGGTATGTGTCCGAAGGATGCTCTGCAACCAGACGTACCTGGGGCATGTGGTGTATCACAAGTATGAGCAGGAGCCAGTAGGCGGAAATGATAAAAAGATCCTTGATCCAGATGAGTGGAAGATCGTTAAAAACATGCATGAGCCGCTTGTTAGCCAGAAGGATTTCGATAAAGCTCAGAAGCGTCTTCAGAGCAATAAGAAAGTGAAGAGAGTATATCCAAAGCACTGCCTGTCCGGCATGGTGGAGTGTGGAACCTGCGGACATAATATGCGGCATGCCAACAGCGGCAGACCAAAGTATGAATGTGCTTTTACTTACTTTAATATCAATCACAAGCATGATAGGAATTCCATCATTGATGTAGATATTGAGGCGGCTGTGTTGTCAGCACTGCAAAAGGAATTTGACTTGAAGGCGGGGTTGGAGAGTATCTATGAGGAACGAAAGGAAAGGCAGCAGGGTAAGATACATGATGCGCAGAAGCGGCTGAAAGAAATGGAACGGTCCTTAGACCAGCTGTATGAGGATCAGCAGGAGTCCTTTGAATCCTATAAGGCTGGAATGATGGAGAAGGATACCTTTATTCAGCAGAAGCAGATATATGAGCAGTTGGAAGAGCGGCTGAATGAGAAGATCCGGATGCAGAAAGAAGCGGTGGAGAAGCTTGAAGATGAGGCGGATGCCATGCCAAACGGATTATCTGTCAGTATGGGAGAAATCCAGGCTGATCATCTTACGAGAGAGCTAACAGAAGCGTTTGTAGATAAGGTTCTTGTCTGGCCAGGACAGAAGATTGAGATACGGTGGAAATTTAGGAAGTAATGAAGCGTCGGGGTGTCTGAGGGCATCCCGATTTTTTTATTTAGGGACTATTCAGGCGGTGCATATTGTGGTAGAACATCTTATGTGAATCGCATAATTTTATTATAGGGTGATTGAGGAAAGAAAATGGTCACGAACAATATTGAAATTGATATAAAAGTTAAATGTGTGGAAGAACAGATGACTCAGGCGAAACTGGCTGAGAAAGTTGGCACGCCGGCGTCCTATGTCAATAAGCTGATCAAGCGCGACGAAGGAGTTGTGAATAATACCTTCGTTAAGATGCTTGAGGCGCTTGGGTATGATATAGAACTGCATTATGTGAAGAGGGAAGGATAATGATGGATATACAGTTAAGAGATTACCAGTTGGACTGCTTGGATAAGGTTATGCCCAAAATCAATGATGGTGCAAAGCATTTGAGTGTTGTAATGACTGTTGGTTTAGGGCAGAGAACAACATCATTATTTCTTGCCAAAAAACTTGATTCTGGGGAACATGCTAAGACTGCTATGGTTTTCAGATATAAGGCTGCGTTAATGCAGACAAAAGCTGATGCAGAAAAACTTGGTATTGAATCTGCGGAGTTTTTTAGCGTGAAAGAGTTTCTCGATAATGACAAAGAATATCGATACATAGTTTTACACGATTTATCCACATATGATAGGAAACAGATTCAAGAGTGCGTTCAGAATAAAAGGAGTATTACTATTTCTTTTTCTGCCCCGGGGCAGGAGTTCGTTGGAGACAACGTGAATCCAGCAATGAATCAACGCCTGATGGCCTACATGGAAAAACTCTCTCCAGTAGTTTGCGTATATGTTACTAACGAGGTGTTGGATATAAGAGATGCCAAATATGCAGGAGAAGCTGAAAGTGTATATGTTAATAAAGAAAATCTGGCAACGGCCAACTGGCTTCAACAAGAGAGAATACAAGCTGTAAACGAACGAGATGAGGTAAAAAAACGTAATGATCGTTTGCAGGCATATATGAAAGCTATTATGCAGGCGCAAGATCAGCAAAAGATAAAAGAGCAAGCTGCTGAAATAGAGCGGTTAAAGGCGTTGCTGCAGGCGGATGAGCGAAACAAGAAAATAGAAGAACTGGAAGCGCGAGAAATAGAGTATCAAGAGCAGCTTAAGGAAAAGGATGCCAGAATTGCTCAACAGGATCAGATGATTGCATTTCAACAGGATATTTTGTCTGGCTTTGGCATTGATGCTGCTATTATTCAGGATTCTTTTGATCAGATTCAAATGGCAAGAGTATCGCTCAAAAATGATTTGGAAAGTGGTGACGATGCAGTTAAAGAGATTGCGCTGAAACAGCTTCAGGATAAGGTGGCTGAAATAGTCAGTACGCTTACACAATCTGCGTTGTCAACAAAAGATCATAAGTATTTTGAAGATTATTTAATTGGAGAACTGACGGAAGAGGTATGGGGACGGCTGGATGAAAAGAGTAAGGCCTTCTTGATTACTGCAAAGAGTAATTATGAAACCATGATCAAAATGAAGGACAGCGAAACCTTTGATTATTCTGGCGTATGCCTTCTTGTTACAAAGGCTTTAGAGGTAGAAACAACCAAGCGATTCTTCCTCTCTTATAAGAACTATCTTGCACGCAAATATAATTCTGTGTCCAGATGGCCTTTTACACTTAGGCAATGGAATAGGGGACAGATTACTGAGAATGTGATTACTGATAGTGAGTTTACTCTGGGGTCGGTTGTCTCTGTGATTGGCATGAAGCGTGAATATGATTCTGATGGAAATATAGTCGGTTATTCGGCAGGCCATATGGGTACAAAGAACGAATTCCTTGACTACGCAAGAAATGATCTTTTTAAGTTTTCCGATCGGCGTAGAGTTGAGGCGGAAATAGATAAGGATTATCACTTTATAGAAAAGGTGCGTTTGGATTATAGGAATCCATCTGCTCATCGAGATAGATTGACAATTACATCTGCCAAAGGATGTTTGGAGTATGTTATAGATGTTCAGCATATGCTTAAGGAGATGCTGAGTACAATGAAAATCTGAAAAACAGGAGGCAGGCTTTTGTGGCTTACGAAACACCACTTACGATAGCCGAGGTAATGAAGGATATTTCTGCAAATAAATATGTTCTTCCATCAATCCAGAGAGAATATGTATGGGATACAACGTAGATTGAAACTCTTTTTGATAGCCTAATGCAGGATTATCCGATAGGAACTCTCCTTTTCTGGGAGATCAGCAAGGATAAACTGGGGGATTATGATTTTTATGAGTTCCTGAAAAACTATCATGAAAAGAACTCTGCCCATAATAAGAAGGCTGATCTAAAATGCGCGGATGGAGTAACTGCGGTTTTGGATGGACAGCAACGCCTTACATCGATCTATATCGGATTAAAAGGGACATATGCCTATAGACTGAAGTATAAGCAGAAGAAAAACGATAACGCTTATCCTGTGAGAAAACTGTATTTGAATCTGATTGACACTGCCAAAGATGGCACCAATAAATATGATTTTGAGTTTAAGATCTGTGATACAGTGAAAAATACATCTGAAGAATACTGGTTTGAAGTGGGTAAGATCTTGGAGATGGATGATCTCGGAGACGTTGCTACATATGTGACGGATAATATCAGTTTTTCTGAAGAGTTCAGTTATACAAAACAGCAAGCGAAGTTTGCGACAAATACACTGTCACAGCTGCATAAGGTAATCCACACATCTCTTACGCTCAGCTATTATAAGGAAAAAAACAGACGAACTGGATAAGGTTCTGAATATCTTCATCCGGGTTAACAGCGGCGGTACTGTACTTACATATTCAGACCTTCTGCTTTCCATCGCTTCTGAACAGTGGGAGAACCACAATGCCAAGGAAGAGATAACAGATTTCGTTGAAGATGTAAATGCAATCGGTGGCGGGTTCAGAATAAATAAAGACTATGTGTTGAAAACAGCGCTTGTATTATCTGATTTTCCGGATATAGCTTTTAAGGTCACCAAAGTATTTTAGGAAGTTTTTATTCGGGATCATCTGAGCTGGATCGTCTGCAGCAGCCTTCCCAATGATCTTGTGATTTGGAATGTTATGTGAAGCCGGTTTTCATAAATCTCCATAAATCTTTATAAACATCGATAAAAGCCCATAAACATTGGGCTTTCTGAAACATCAACTCCCATATAATTTGTTATAGATTCATATAATTCATGAAAAATTGGTGCCCGAATAATGAAGTAACAAGTTGAATTATAATTATAGTTTTAGTAGCTATAGAATCTCCTAGGTCGACAAATAAATGAAAACAGAATATTGTATATTTGTCACGATAGTTGTATAATAATCGTGACAAAAAAGGAGAGCTGTATGGCTGAGAAAATATACGATAAAATTAAAAATAGAATAGCGTCATATGAAGCTGGTGAAGTCTTTTTTACGACAGATTTTAAGGATATGGCATCGTTGCCTACCATTCGTAAATGTTTGGGGCGTCAGGTAGAAGAGGGTAATATACGTCGTGTAATGGATGGCACATATGAAAAACCAAGATTTAGCAAGGTCATTCAAGAATATTTGCCTGCGGATCCGGAAAAGGTGGCAAATGCGATAGCTCAAAAGTATCATTGGACTATTTCACCATGTGGAGATATAGCATTGAACAAACTGGGATTGTCCACACAGGTTCCGGTTGTTTGGACCTATGTAAGTGATGGCCCGTATAGAGAATTTTCGTGGGATAATATTACGTTGTCCTTTAAACATAAGACAAACCGTGAGATATCGTTTATGTCACCGGTTTCCATTATGGTCGTTGAAGCACTGAAAACTCTTGGTAAGAATAATATTGATGAGAATATAGTAGCTGTTCTTAAAAATAAGTTAAATGCTGAAGAAAAGAGCATGTTGTTAAAAGAAACAACTGACTCGGCTGCTTGGATTTTTGACGTAGTAAGAAGGGTGTGCGAATAGTAATGAATCGTTTTTTGAAATTATCAGGTGAAGAAAAGAGGGAAGTATTTCAAGCTGTTTCTCTTTCGATGGGACTTAGACCCGACATTGTAGAAAAAGATTATTGGGTTTGCTTTATGTTGCATCACTTATTTCATGACTGTAAGTATAAAGATGCATTTGTGTTCAAGGGCGGTACAAGCCTTTCTAAAGCGTATCATGTTATTGAACGTTTTTCAGAGGATATAGATATTATTCTTGATTGGCGAAAGATTGTTCCGGCGGATGAAGATCCATGGAATGACAGAAGCAAAACGAAACAAGATCAGTATAATAAATTGGTAAATGCAAGGGCTGCAGAATTTTATGCATCTGATTTAGTGCCATGTTTAAATAGCGAACTAGAAGAAATCTTAGGGAGTGGTCAGTGGGTTGCTGTAGATGAAAATGATGAAATGGTTATCAATTTCTATTATCCACAATTGTTTGAGGTGGAATATCTTAGGGATAAGGTGAGATTAGAGATTGGACCATTAGCGGAGTGGCTTCCATCACATGTTACAGATATTCAATCTTTTGTATCTGAGAAGTACCCGCAATTGTTTGCTAGGAAAGTGACGGAGATTCTTACAATCGATGTTGAGAGAACATTTTGGGAGAAGCTAACCATACTGCATAAGATGGCGAATTTTCCGGCAAATAAAAATTTGCCGCCAAGGTATGCGAGACATTTGTATGATGTCTATTGCATGATGAATAGTCCGGTTAAGGAGCAAGCATTTGCTCGTAAGGAATTATTGGAGAAGGATGTCATTTTTAAGCAAAAGTTTTATTATGCTAAGAGTGCTCATTATGAAACTGCTACACTCAAGGAGATTTCGTTGATTCCGGCGGATCATATTATGGATGCAGTAAAGCAGGATTATGCTGCTATGAAGAATATGATTTATGGAGATTATCCTGGATTTGAGACTATAATTGAGCAGTTGAAGGAACTTGAAATGGAAGTGCATAATCTTTGACAGTGTCTTTACATTTGCGGGAAATAGAATATGACGAAGGGTCTGGCGCACTAACTCAAGTTAGTGCGTCGGCCCTTTTCCTGTAAAAAGAATTCAGCCGGGCTCCAAAGAGCCCGGCTGATGGTGTAAAATATAGTTATGCGACTAACCAACATTTTACAGGGTGATTATAGCAAAATCACTGTATATTATCAAATCAAGCTTCCGCTTGAACTCGAACACATGATACCGGCAAATGATTCGGTTCGCCTTCTGAGCGCATTCGTGGAGGGAATGGATCTTTCGGATCTATACACTACTTATGATAGAATCCGGAAAAATCAGGCGTCACCGAGACAAATGCTCAAGATCATGATCTACGCAGCGATGAATGGAGTATTTTCCAGCCGTGCAATCGAAACTGCATGTCACCGGGACATTAACTTCATGTATCTTCTTGAGGGGATGCCTGCGCCTGACAACAGCACGATTGCTCGTTTCGTATCTCTTCATTTATCGCAATGTTCTAAAATTATCCTTGCAGCGACAACGGAACAGCTTCGCGAATTGGGTGAAATCTCCGCGAAAACCATATTTATTGATGGTACTAAGATTGAAGCAAATGCGAATAAGTACACATTTGTCTGGAAAAAGTCTGTCACCAGGAATCAGTCAAAACTTTTTGAGAAGATCTCAACTTTCGTTCAGGAATGTGAGGCTTCTTTCGGAATACGCACAGTTTATACCGGTAACATTACCCTTCATACCCTGAAGAGACTTCGGAAGCAGCTTGTAAGGGTCAAAAAAGAAGAAGGAATTGTTTTTGTAAAA
>NZ_FOIL01000087.1 GCF_900101295.1 [Clostridium] aminophilum
CCGTTGGTGATCATTGCGCCGTCTTCGCCTACATAGTAGTCGTCCTCAACCCACTGATCCGTAACCATAGCGCCGTCATCATCGAGGTAGAACCACTTTCCGCCGTCCTTCTTCCACTCGTTGGTGACCATATCGTCGTCTTTGTCATAATAGTGCCATGCACCTGCCTCGTCCTTCTCCCAACCAGCGGCGAAGGATGTCATAGATGCGCCCATAGCAAGAAGAGCTGCTGCAGAAAGAACTGCAACATATTTAGTCTGCTTTCTCATTTAATGCACACTCCTTTTTCCTTTGTGTTTTTGTAAATGCTTTTTCTCGAAATTCCTGATCGCATTACCGGCACATTATACAGCCTTCTTCAGAAATAATCAAGTCAGGATTAAAACTTTCTTAATCATTTCCGCGGAATTCTTTTATGTTCCCGGTTCTCCGATTACAGTTCACATTATAATATACTGCTTTTTGGATTGCTATAAACACTTTCTAATTGATTTCTTACGGAAACGTTACAATTTGAGTCTTGTTTTCGTAAGGTTTGAATGCAATATTTCCTGCAATATCTGCGTTATAAAAGGGTCAATTCCCTTTTTTCATGCGGTTTCCATTGTTTTTCCCGAATTCCCGTTATAAAATGTTCATATGAATTATATTTAAACCCTTTATTGAACAACATATGGATTGTATTCTTACGGAGGTTTTATGGATCGGATCGGAATGGTCATACGCAGCTATTATGAACATGATGCGCTCTCACAGCGTGCATTGGCCGATCTTCTCGGCGTATCCCTGGGAACCGCCAATGCACTTGTGGCAGATTGTACGGCAAAGGGATTCCTCGCGGAAGTCCCGGGAACTTCGCTGCGCAAGATGACACACCGGATCACCGAGAGTGGAATCGCATATCTGGAAAACTATCGTGTCAACGGCGCCGTAATCTTTGCGGACCGCCCCCTCGACGATCTCCATTCGATCTTTTTATACGGATTCGAATGCCGCGACCAGCAGATCACATTTCCGGCGTCAGCGCTTATGCCGCTTCCGCTGCGGAGCCTTAACGGGGAGGTGCTGATCGAGCGGCTGATCCGTCAGCTGAAAGAGGCCGGAATCCGGGATATCACGGTTGTCATCGGATACATGAAGGAAATGTTTGAATACCTCGCGGACCAATTTCAAGTCCGGATTCTCTATAATCCCGGCTTCATCACGCCCGGAACGCTTTCTTCTTTCTGCAGCGCGAAAGAACACATCCGCGGAAAACGGGTTTATCTGCTGAACGGCAACATTTGGCTCCGCACCAATCTCTTTCATACCTATGAGTGCGGTGCGAAAGTGAGTTCTGTATATAGGAAGGGCCCGGTCAGGGAATGGTGCCTTTCCTTAAATAAAAGAAACCGGGTGGAGGAAACGGTTTACGGCGGTGAGAATACCTTGGTCTTTTTCGGCCCGGCCTGTCCGGACCCGGTCACAAGCAAGCTATGGGCTGCAAAGGCGGAACAGGCTTTTTTGATGCCGAAAAATAATGCCACCGATTGGGAATCGGTCATTCTGAGCCGCACCGACGATCAGGAACTCTATGCCGAACGGATTGAGGACGGTCAGATTTATCGTTTTCATTCGCCGTCAGAATTACATAGCTTTGGATCCGAACGGGAGAAGATCTCTTCAAGAACCGCAGTCCGCGCAGTAGCGCAGGCATGTGAACTTCCGGAAGCCTCGGTTTCGGTTCTCGGAACGCTCATTGAAGGAGCGGAAAGCCGGATTTATCTTTGCGACGCCGGCGGAAAACAGCTTGTGTGTCGGATTCCGATCCGTTCCATGCACCATTCTTCACTGACAAGCGCCGCATCCCAGAATCCGTTTCAACGGCGTGCGCTTAACCCTTATGCAGGCGAATACGCCGCATACAACGCAGTTCGGCCGCTGCACTTATCCGAAAAGATCATCTCGTTTGATGTCGAGACAGGTTATAAGATCTCACGGTATTATGTCAATACTCTGCCTGTTAATCTTTCGGATCCGGCATCTCCGACCACTGTAAAATGTCTCAGTCTTTTGAGGATGCTTCATGACGCCGCGCTTGTCATCGACAGTCCGTATGATCTTGACTCACAGATTTCCGCGCGGGAACAGTTCTGCGGAGATCTGGCCGGCTTTCTCTTCGCAGATTACGCAGAAATGCGGGAGAATATGCGAAAAATCCAGAACGGCCTTGCTTCGCTGAAACGTCCGCTGGTTCTTTGCCACAACAACCCGTCGGCAGATCGTTTTATTCTCCTTTCCGGCGACAACGTCCGGCTTGCGGATTGGAAAAATGCCGGAATGCAGGATCCGCTTATGGATCTGGCAATGTTTTCTTTGAACAACGATTACGATGAGTGGAAGACGCTGCGAATTCTGGAGATCTATCTCGGAAGGAAGCCGGACGCAGAGGAACAGTATGTAACCTTCGGTCTCGCCGCACTCAGCGGTTTTCTCGGAGTTCTGAGGGCGGTATCCGGCGGAATGCGCGGCATTGATGCCGGCGACAGCACTCTGCGAATGTACGGTTTTGCCAGACGCTACTATCAAATTATTGTCAGGGAGCATTTAGATGATTGCATTAAAGATTGAAGACTTAAAAGAATTCACAAAGCAGCTTTTTACCGGAGAGACGTTTGACCGTTTTCTGGTAAAGGAGGCGGCATTTTCGACATTCTGCTCGTTTGCGATTGACGGGGAACTGAAAAGAGGATTTTTAGAAGAGGATCCCGATTCTTCCGCGAATTCTGCTGCCGCTTCTGCGGATAATATCTCTCCGGTTTCATCGGCCGGAATCACATCTTCGGTTTCCGCTGACCGCTTCGCGGCCTGGAAACTGCTGCGGCCGCATTGTTTTCAGATCATTAAGGGAAAGCAACTCCCGGAAAGTTTTTCGGTTGTCCTGAAGCTCCCGGCCGCAGGAACCGAAAAATTTGTTCGGGGTGCTGCACCGAATCTGGCAGAGGGAACCGTCTCCGGATTATATCTGAATATCCGCTACGCCGAGAAAGCCCTCACCTGTGTCACGGCGGTGTCTTATGGCCAGTTTACGCTGGACAAAAGTGTCGAAAGGGAGTGGGATGAGTCGATCAGGAAGTTTCTGAAGACCGCGGGGATCGCGGCGATGGAAGGGTAATTGCCGCCGGTCGGATCATGATATATCATAG
Source organism: [Clostridium] aminophilum (assembly GCF_900101295.1). Taxonomy (GTDB): domain Bacteria; phylum Bacillota; class Clostridia; order Lachnospirales; family Lachnospiraceae; genus Clostridium_R; species Clostridium_R aminophilum_A. The sequence goes on from NZ_FOIL01000087.1 coordinate 3,186, forward strand.
GAAAAACTCATATCAACAGAAATCCAACACTGCTGATATGAGTTTTGCTTTGCTATACCTTGCCTTTTTGATTTACACTTACCGGCTCATGACGCTCTGCGCAATCAGCCCCGGAACCATCTTATTCTGCTCCCAGAGCGTCGGGAATTCGCCGAAATTCACCGGCGCACTGCTCCGGCCGACCTCGATGGTGATGCCCGGAATGGAGTTTTCTCTCCGCTGGAGCCAGTCTTTGAGTCCGGCTACGCCGTCGCAGGATTGGATCGCGTATCCGTTCGCGCTGTGAACGAGGTTTGCAAATTCCAGGGAAACCGCCGTTTCTTTGTTATTTTCCGTATCCCAGTAAATAACGTCGCCCATGGCGTGATAGTTGATCACGGCGCGGAAGCCTTCCCGGTCAATGAACTCGGCCAAAGCCTTGCTTTCCGCCTCCGACAGCGGCGACGGTCCCTTGTATCCCTGATTGGTCGGATATGTCACGGTCTTCTTTTCCGCCCATCCGGCGTCAAAGTTGCGATTCAGATCCACACCGCGCGCGTTGGACTTCCAGCGTCTCAGATACTCCGCAAAGGAAGCTCTCGTGCCGCCTGCCGCAACATCCTGCGCATACATCTGCTGAATGCCGTTCCGGAGTTCCTCGCTTCCGATGCCGCCGAGGCCCCACTGACTGAGGCAGACTCCGTCCGGGTTGGTCATAGGGATAAAGTGAATGCACATATTCTGGAGGAGGCTGCTGACCGGAGTTCCGTTCAGCGTTCCGCCGTTTGCCGCGCCCTGAAGAAGGTTCTCCGCCTGACGCATCAGGATCGGAACCACGATATATTCTCTGGCGTGCATCGCGCCCTGGAAAAGGATCTTCTTCTGCGCGCCCGTATTGCCGATCGCAATGTCATAAATCTGACGACCGTCGGCTGTCGCGCCGATAGAGGACAATGTCACAAGATTCGGATATTTTTCCTTGAGGGCGTTCATGTCCGCGGACAGCTGATCGTAGGAGTATCGGTCTACCGGATTGACGATATTGTCACTGTATCCGACGTTGTAGTAGTTGTCTCCCTGCATATTCTGTGTATCGGAAGATCCGGTCTCTTCCGTATCGCCGGTTCCGCCCGTTTCTCCGGTCTGCGCGGAGGAATCCCCCGAACCCGCAGGACCGGTTGCCGGACCGCTGCCGGAGGAAGTGTTTCCTGCCGGGCCGCCGGTCGAACCGGTTGCGGAAGCATTGCCGGATGCGCTGTTGTCGGCGGAATTTGCATCAGATGAGCTATCCGTGCCGCTGATCTCTGACGCCGGGCCGGCATAGGCTGTGATTTTGCCGATAATTCCATCTGCTACCGAGGAGTTTCCGGCCGCCATCGGGAGAACCGACGGAGTAAGTGTCAGGCATACAACCAGCGCCATCACGGAGGCAGATCTCGTGACCGCACGTTCTGAAAATGTTCGTGTTGATGTTGTTTGTTTTGTAGCCGGTTTTCTTACACCGGAACTGGTAAATCTTTGTTTCATAAAACTCTGTTTTCCCACCCGTTCATATCAAAATAACTCATTTAATTCATGCATCGCCGGAATAGTCGCATTTTTCATGACTAATTCAGCGAACGGTAACTATTATAAGCGGATGAGGGATGAGATACAAGGTCAATTCAATTTACTGATCAGACATCCCGCCCTGTCACAAAAATCGGCGCCTTTATCCTTTCTTTCCATACTTTCCGAGCAGATAAACCGCGATCGCAATGAGGATGACCACCAGAAAGATTCCGATCATTCCCTGTCCCATGATCTGCAGGGAAATATAAAAATTCTGCATTACTACTGAATTCATACCGTTTCTTCCTTTCTATCCTTACAGATACTGCCCCACCAGCTTGATCACCAGTCCGCCCGCGATCACGGACGCGATCTGGCCGGAGACATTGACCCCGACTGCCTGCATCAGAATAATGTTACCGTTGGACTCGGCTGTCGCAAGTTTCTGCACCACGCGGGAGGACATCGGAAATGCGCTGATTCCGGCCGCGCCGATCATCGGGTTGATCTTAGTGCGAAGGAACAGATTCAGCACTTTCGCAAATAATACGCCGCCGATGGTGTCAAAGATAAAGGCAACCAGTCCGATCGCCAGAATGAGAAGCGTGTCGACGCGCACAAACTCATCGGCGCGCATACTGAAGGAAATGGTGATGCCCAGCAGGATCGTGATGAGGTTTGCCAGCTCGTTCTGCGCGGTCTTCGCGAGATTATCCAGCACGCCGCACTCGCGGAGAAGATTGCCGAACATCAGGAAGCCGACAAGCGCCACCGACGCCGGAGCGATCAGGCCGACGATGATGGTCGTCAGGATCGGGAAGAGGATCTTCGTCTGTTTCGTGATCTCCCGCGGGTTGTATGTCATGCGGATCTGACGCTCTTTGTGCGTGGTGACCAGCTTGATTGCCGCCGGCTGAATGATCGGCACCAGCGCCATGTAGGAGTAAGCCGCCACCGCGATGGCGCCGATGTAACGTGAATGCAGGATCTGCGACACCAGAATCGAGGTCGGGCCGTCGGCGGCGCCAATGATACCGATGGACGCGGCATCTTTCAGATCAAAGCCGAGAAGTGTTGCGAGACTGATGGCAAAGAAAATGCCAAACTGCGCCGCCGCACCGAAGAGAAACATCACCGGCTGTGTGAGAAGCGGTCCGAAATCGATCATTGCCCCGATACCGATGAAGAGAAGAATGGGCAATGCTTCCGACGCTTCAATGGTTGTCTCGAACAGCCACTGGATGATACCGGCGGTCTCACCGATGCCGGCCATGTTCTGATTGATCACTCCGGACAGCGGAAGATTGACCAGAATCGCGCCAAAGCCCATCGGAAGAAGAAGAGCCGGTTCGTACTGTTTTTTCACGGCAAGCCAGATGAGAAATGTTCCGATCAGATACATGACGATCTGCTGCGGTGTCACCGCAAGAATACCTTCCAAAAGATATGACATGATAAACCTCCTTGAATGATCCCTAAACAGAATAAGCACTGTCATTGTAATGCAGTTACCGTTATTCGCTCAAATGAGTGGGTGTTAAAAGGCTTCGGTTCGATATCTGTTCATTGCACGGATTTATATAATCACCAATGCAGAATCATAAAAAAAGAAGACTTTTACCATACACGTCACTCTGAGAACCGGTCCGACAGTCCGACATCTCCAAAGCGAATGTATGTTAAAAGTCTTGTTCCTTGGTGGTCAAAGGGCATACAACCATGGGATAAACCCAGGGTATGTTGATTGTATGCTGAAAACTACTCCCTTTTAACGGTATTCAGTTTTCAATCCGTAGAATTTCTATTCTGCGTTCCGTTCTGTTTTCTGTTCCGGTTTACTTCTCGGCCGGAACATTGACACCGGCAATCTTTACATTGACTTCCAGAACGGAAAGACCGGTCATGTTCTCGATGGAATCCTTTACCTTGTCCTGAACGGCAGCGCTGACATTCGGAATGCTGTAGCCGTACTTGATATTCAGGGAAATGTCGACGTAGACATGATCCTCATCAACGGTGACTTTTACACCCTTTCCGAGATTCTTCATGCCGAGCTTGGACAGCATTTCCTTGGTGTAATCTCCGGCCATGGAGTGAACGCCCTCGACCTCTGTCGCCGCAAGACCGGCAATCACAGCTACGACATCATCCGCGATCTTCACCTCGCCGATGGAATTGTCCGAATAGATAGTATGTGTATTCTCTGCCTTTTCAGCCATGGGATTATCCTCCTCATATCGTTAGCGTTATGCATTGTCTGTAAAGTATAGCGATATTATAACAAATTGCGTGGGGATAGTAAACTGTGTGCGAAAATACACATGGTTTGACACAACTTTTTCTTTTTCATCGGCATCGACCTATTCTATTTTGCAATATAAACTTGATTGATTCTTGATTTGCAGACGCTATCCATTACATGAAGCAAGCCGTTCTTGACACAACTTTTGACTCAATTGATATCTTAGACAGATTTCTTTGCGATCGGTGAAATAAATTCAAGTTTAAGCTGCATCCCAAGTCCCTCTGCAAGTCGCTTCATCATCGTCAAGCTTGGATTGCGTGTGCCGTTTTCAATGCGACTAATATCTGCCTGAGTAATTCCTGTTTTTATTGATAATTCCTTTTGAGTCATTTTCTGATCATTTCGGGCATTAATCATTGCCTGAATAATGTCATATTCCGGTTGAATCGCATCATACTCTTCTTTTACAAGAGGATTTTTTAAAACTTCTTCCTTATATTTTCTATAGCTGCTCATTTCCCAAACCTCCTCATATAATCATCCTTTGTATCATAGAATTCAACTTCGAACATATTTACTCCTTCTCCTAATTCAATGATATGTTGTATAGAACATATTGTCAACCATAGTTTCAATTTTATCTGCATTTTTAGAAAAAGCATTTACACAAAACACAAAGGAAAAAGGAGTGTGCATTAAATGAGAAAGCAGACTAAATATGTTGCAGTTCTTTCTGCAGCAGCTCTTCTTGCTATGGGCGCATCTATGACATCCTTCGCCGCTGGTTGGGAGAAGGACGAGGCAGGTGCATGGCATTATTACGACAAAGACGATGACATGGTAACCGGCGAGTGGAAGAAGGACGGCAATAAGTGGTTCTATCTTGACGACGACGGCAATATGGCAGTTAACAAGTGGGTTGAGGATGACTACTATGTCGGCGAAGACGGCGCGATGATCACCAACGGCTGGG
>NZ_FOIL01000061.1 GCF_900101295.1 [Clostridium] aminophilum
TAAACTTAAAATCAGCGGCGAAAGCCGCTGATTTTGCATACGAAAAGGTGCTGCGCACCAGTTGAAAAATCAACTAATGCGACAGCACCATGAAACAAGAGCAGCCGCACCTCTCCGGAATCTCCGGGAGATGCGGCTGCGTTTAATATGGGGATTTCCATCCGTTATTTACTTCTGTTTCTTTTCCTCAAGATAATCATTCAGCTCCGCGTTCCTGACGTTTGTGATAAACATATGGCCCGGCGCATGTGTGATGACCAGCGGAAGCTTCGCGTTCTCGATCGCCGCCTGCGGTGTGACGCCGCAAGCCCAGAATACCGGAATCTCGCCTTCCTTAAACTCCACCGGATCACCGTAATCCGGCTTCATCACATCCCTGACACCGATGGCGGCGGCATCGCCGATCTCAACGGGTCCGCCGTGAACGTTCGGATACCGGTCCGTGATCTCCTTCGCTTTCTGTGCATTCTCCGGGGTCATCGGTCTCATGCTGACAACCATCGGTCCCTCAAACACACCCGCACTTCCGCAGGCGATATTGGTCTTGAACATCGGGACATTGCAGCCCATGGAGATATGGCGGACATCGATTCCCGCCTTCAGAAGCGCCTCTTCAAATGAGAAACTGCATCCGATCAGGAATGCCACGGAATCCTCTGTCCAGTATTCGGAGACATCCGTCACTTCATCCGTAAAGACACCGTTCCGGTAAATGCGGTAGCGCGGAACATCGGTTGTGATGCAGGCTCCTTCGCCCATATCATGTACATCCGGCGTTCCCTCAATCACTTCCAGAATCGGGCACGGCTTCGGATTCTTTTTTGCAAACTCACGGAATTCATCCGCATATTTTTTCGGAAGAATCACCAGATTGGCCTGCGCATACCCCGCGCACATGCCGGCGGTGGGATAATCGATCTCGCCCGCACGGATCAGTTTCCAGATCTCCTCCGGTGACGTCTGACTGTAATCTTTTCTCATAAGTCCCTTCCTTTCATCGGAGTCCGAACGTTTCCTTCTCCAGCTCCACGGTAAACTCCTCTTCTCCGACACGAATCCGGAAAGTGCCTGCCGGCACCCAGTAAATATAATCTCCGGCCGGTGAAAGCGCATTCTCACGGAACGCCGCCGTCAGGGCAGCCTTCGCTGCGGCCTGTACCTCCGGCGCGGCAGATCCGAGTGCTCCGGCATCCTTAAAGCGGATGGTTTCTTCATTCTTTTCTTTTTCGATCGAATCACGAAGCGAAGCAAGACGAACGTTCTCCTCATGGAGAAGTTCCTGTGCCTCCTCAATCGAGACTGCCTTAAAGCGAAGCTTTACGCCCGGTTTCGCCTGCGCCACTTTCGGGAGATCCACCGTGATTACGCACGCAATCTTGGTATATCCGCCGGTGGTCTGATGGTCTGCCATCATGATGATCGGTTTTCCGTGGGACGGCACCTGCACCGCTCCGAAGGTGATGCCGTCAGAGATTATGTCTCCTCCGTCCACATGCTCGATGACTTCGCCCTCCAGACGGCATCCCATACGGTCCAGCTCACTGGTAAACGCATATTCCGAATTCAGGAACGTCTCTTTCCCCTTTTCGGTAAAACAGTCATCCTGCGGTCCCATGATGACCCGGACTTCGATCTCCTTCGTGGGCATAATCTCGGTCTCCGCGACACGCCGTTCCATGTAGTCCATCACACGAACCGGGGCGCGGAATCCGATCTCATCGCCTGCTTCCAGTTTTCTTCCCTGAAAGCCGCCGACTTTGGATTTCAGATTGGTGGAACGGCTTCCCATCACCACCGGAATGTCGAGTCCGCCCGCAAACGCGATGTATGCGCGAAGTCCGGTCTTCAGAGCTTTGAATTCCAGAATATCCCCCGCATGCACGGAGAGGGCGCGGTACATTGCCGCCGGCTGTTTGTTGATCGCAAAGCCGAGATCCGCGCCGGTCACGGCAATCACATTGTCTTCCGTAAACTGAATGGACGGTCCCATCATCGTGACTTCCAGAACAGCCTCGCCGCAGTCATTGCCGACAAGAATGTTCGCAATCTTTGCGCTGTGCTGATCCATCACGCCGGAAACAGCCATTCCGGTCTCCTGATATCCGATTCGTCCCAGATCCTGCACTGTGGTGAGGAAACCGCCGGTCATTATCTTCATTCCCATTACTGTTCCTCCCTGTTGTATGTCACATACTGATAGGTATTGTCATCCACCTGTTTCTGAATCGCATCATATTCCGCGCGGTCCACGGCACGGAAACGGATGTACTGTCCCGCCTCAAGCAGAACCGGTTTTTCCCGCTCTGCCTCATAGAGTTTCAGCGGAGTTCTTCCTATGAGCTGCCAGCCTCCCGGAGAGTCGATGGGATAGATTCCTGTCTGCTCGCCGGCGATGCCGACGCTTCCGCCCGGAATCCGCACGCGCGGGCTCTTCAGTCTCGGTGTCGCGATCGCCTTATCCATGCCGCCCAGATACGGGAATCCAGCCACAAATCCAAGCATATAGATCAGATAATCACGGCCGGTGTGAATACGGATGACCTCATCGGTGGAAATGCCGTTGTGCTCTGCAACATTTGCCAGATCCGGTCCTTCCTCTCCTCCGTACAGAACCGGGATTTCAATCACGGTGGGCGGCGGAATCTCAATCGAATCCAGACTTCCCATCAGCTTGTCAAACTGCTCCGTCAGTTCATGAAACCGGATGGTCTCCGGATCGTACTGAACCAGAAGCGAGCGGTAGGTCGGAATCGTCTCAATAATTCCGGGAATTCCGCTCTTTTTTACCGCAATGTTGAACGCACGGATATCACGGTTAATCTCGGGGCTGATGCTGTTTCCGAATTCCACATCAATACTGCTGTCGCCCGCAAGAAGATATCTCACATTACTCATTTTTTCTTATATTATCCTTCCTGCCGGCGGAACGACGTCCGGTCCTTCCGCCGGCAACATGTCATGTCAATTCATCGTCAGAATCATCCGAAAATGGTCAGGATCGTCGGAACCGCCTTGATGCCGGTATAACCGGTCAGCAGAACGACGCATACGCCGAGAACCAGAAGGACCGTCGGATGACGGTAATCCGCGCCGACAATGTCTTTTCTGCGGCTTGCCAGAAGAATGACAGCCAGTGTGATCGGAAGGATCAGACCGTTGACCGATCCGGCGAGAACCAGAAGGGTTGCCGGCTGGCCGAGGAAGGTCATGATGACAGTAGATACAAAAATAAATCCGATGACAAACCATTTCTCATTCTTCATGATAAACGGATGAAGGGTCTTCAGGAACGAAACGGACGTGTAAGCAGCTCCGATGATGGAGGTGATCGCCGCAAAGCAGATAACCATACCGAAGATGAAGTGTCCGATGTTTCCGGCGCCTGCCTGGAATGCTGCTGCCGGCGGAGATGCGGTCCAGGAGTCGGTTCCGACGATCTGCGGTGCTGCGGTGACAACGCCGAGAACGGCAAGGAACAGAAGGATACGCATGGTTCCGGATACGCACACACCCATGGTTACGGACTTGCGGAACTGCTTCAGATCATCCACGCCGGAGTATCCCGCATCCAGAAGACGATGTGCGCCGGAGAAGGTGATATATCCGCCGCAGCTTCCGCCGAGAAGGGTGATGATCGGGAATACAAGTGTCGGGAACTGATTCAGTTTTCCGACGCTTGCCACTGCCTCTCCGACCGGCGGTGCAGAGCGGAGCATAACGTAGAGAACGACTACGATCATGATGGAGCCGAGATATTTGGTCAGACGGTCCATTCCGGATTTCGCATCCTTGGACAGGAATACCAGAATTCCGATTGCACCGCCGATGATTGTGCCTGCCTGAATTGGAAGACCGAACATAACATTCAGACCGGTGGCTGCGCCGCCGACATTGCCGATGTTAAAGACGAGTCCGCCGATGGAAACCAGGATGGCGATAAAGACACCCAGTCCCGGAACAACTTTGTTTGCAATATCCTGGCCTCTCATGCCGGACACGCCGATGATCGACCAGATATTCAGCTGCGTGGTAACATCAAGAAGAATGGTGGTGATAATTGCCAGTGCGAACAGCGCGCCGTACTCACCGGTGAATTTTGCGGTCTGTGTCAGGAATCCCGGGCCGATCGCCGAGGTTGCCATGAGAAATGCCGCGCCCAGAAGGGCTGTCATGCTCTTTCCGCCGGACTGGACCGGCGGTTTCGATTTTACAGCTGCATTGTTATCTGCCATATGTTTCCCCTTTCCGTGATGACTCACCTTAACCTAAATTTCTGACTTCTACTCCTTCTTTCTCCAGTGTCTCGCGAATATTCTTTACAAACTCCAAAGCGGACGGATTGTCTCCGTGAACACAGATGGAATCTGCCTTGATCGGAATATCCACGCCGTTTACGCTGGTTACTTTCCCCTCTTTCACCATGCGGACGGTTCTGGAGATTGCAAGGTCCTTGTCATGAATCACTGCCCCCGGCAGCTTTCTGGAAACCAATGTACCGTCGTCATTGTACGCGCGGTCCGCAAATACCTCACTGGCAGTTTTGAGTCCGATTTCTTCCGCCTGCTTGATCATCTCAGAGCCGGCCAGACCCATGAAAATGATGTTCTTATCAATCTCATAGACTGCTTCCGCCATCGCTCTGGCAAGCTTCGGATCTTTTGCCGCCATGTTGTAAAATGCGCCATGCGGTTTTACATGCTGCATCGGAATTCCGCAGCTTCCGGTAAATGCCAGAAGTGCGCCGATCTGATACTTCATGTAAGCCTTTGCCTCTTCCGGTGTCACAACCATCTGGCGCCGTCCGAATCCCATCAGATCCGGAAAACCCGGATGTGCGCCGACTGCTGTCCCGTTCTCCTTTGCAAGGCGAACCGTCTTCTCCATTACCACCGGATCACCCGCATGGTATCCGCATGCTACGTTAGCCGAGGTGACATACTTCAGAATTTCCGAATCCATTCCGATCGTATAATTTCCGAAGCTCTCGCCCAGATCACTGTTCAAATCAACATGATACATAACCCTAACCTCCTTCTACCATATCCGGAATCCTTTGATTCCCAAAACCATATTGATTATACAACATTATTCCAAATTTTTATCTCTATTTTAAAAACTTTTTGTATTTTTTTGCATTTTGTTATAGTATAACAGACAATAATCTTTATTCAGTACAATTTTAAAGATTACAAAAAGAAAAATAACTTTATTGCTTTAGCATTTTAACGTCTGCAGGCGGGCGCATCCCCGCGGAACGTTTTTTGTATCATAGAAAAATCCCGGAAGCGGCACATTGCCGCTTCCGGGATCAGACTCCGCTTCTTATTCTCTTGTGTCCATCCGGTAGAATGTCCGGTACAGTGCGATTTCTTCCGCGGTCTCTTTGCTGGAAAGAAAGACAACCTCTCCCTCCCCGGCCGAATCGGACCGGAGTCCGTATTCTTCCAGCTTCCGCTTCAGTTCGCGGGCCGTTCCCTCGCCGCCGTCGTAGAAACGCACATCGCCCAGCGCCTCTCGGATCTGCCGGCGAACAAACGGATAGTGGGTGCATCCGAGAACCACGCTGTCCACTTTTCCGCGGTACGGTCCGAGAAGTTCCTGCATCAGTTCCTTCAGATCCGGGGCGTCCAGACAGCCTTTCTCGATCCTTCCCGCCAGTCCCGGGCACGGAACTGCCGTCACATCCGCATCCTTGCCGTATGTGCGCTCCAGTTTCTGGAATTTTTCCAGTTTCAGTGTGACCGGTGTCGCGATGACCATAATATGCTCGTTCCGGTCATCCTCCGTCGCCGGCTTTAAGGCCGGCTCCACGCCGATCACCGGAATCTCCGTGAACGTCTCCCGCAGCAGATTGATTGCCGCACTGGTCGCCGTGTTGCAGGCGATCACGACTGCCTTCAGTCCCCGCTCCACCATCGGCCGGATCATGTTCATCGTCAGCTGCTGAACTTCCTCTACCGTCCGCTCGCCGTAGGGCGCGTGTGCAGAATCACCGAAAAAGACAAAATTCTCATTCGGGAGAAGCGCCGTGCAGTCTTTCAGCACGCTGATGCCGCCGACTCCCGAGTCAAAAACACCGATATATCCCTTGAAATCCTCTGTCAAAACAATATGCCTCCATGAGAATCTGATGATAAACGCCGTTCTTTGCTCCGGATCCGTTTCCCGCGCGGATGGGTTCAGAGCTCATACGGGCAAAAAAACGATAACGCAGATCTACTATAGCACAAATCGCCGTTCCACGTTACCGTTTTTCCAAAGTCCCTGCTCTGTCCCGGAGCTGCCATGACGGGCCGCCCGAATTACGGACCGGCGCCCGATCTTATCCTTCCTTATTCCCACAGACCGTTCAGGCCAGTTTCTGTGCAAGACTCACCAGCACATCCACCATTTTCCGCATCGAATTCACATTCAGATACTCGTAGATTCCATGATAATTCTCTCCACCGGTGGAAAGATTCGGGCACGGAAGCCCTTTCCAGGAAAGCATGGCGCCGTCGGTTCCGCCGCGGATCGGCACGAACACCGGCTCAATCCCCTGATCGCGGTACGCCTCGGCCGCCGCATCCACCAGTTCCATATGCGGCCGGATCTTTTCGATCATATTGTAATACTCATCGCGCAGCGAAACTTCGACCGACGCATCCGTCGGTTCCAGTTTCCGGTTCAGCGTATCCGCCGCCTCCCGGAACTGACGTTTCTTTTCCTCGAACTTCTCTTTGTCGTGATCGCGGATAATGTACGTCATGCGGCACTCGCTCTCATCCCCCGCCATATGGCAGAGATGGAAGAATCCTTCCCGTTTCTCGGTGTTGGCCGGAATGCACTCCGGAAGAAGCCGGTTGAATTCCATCGCCACAAGCTGCGCGTTGATCATCTTGTCTTTCGCCTCACCCGGATGAATATTCACGCCATGGATCAGCACTTTTCCTTCTGCCGCGTTGAAATTCTCGTATTCCAGTTCTCCGAGCGTTCCGCCGTCCACCGTATATGCGGCATCCGCACCGAATCCCGAAATATCAAAATTCTCGGTTCCGCGGCCCACCTCTTCATCCGGTGTAAAGGCGATCTCGATCTCCCCGTGCGGAATCTCCGGATGCGTGAGAAAATATTCCGCCATCGCCATGATCTCCGCGATTCCGGCCTTGTCATCCGCACCGAGAAGCGTTCTTCCGTCCGCCACGCACAGATCGCATCCCACCGCCTCCAGAAGCTTCGGAAAATGCCTCGGTGAGAGCACCTTTCCGTGTCCGAGTTCGATATCTCCGCCGTCATAATTATCCACAACGCGGGGAGTGACATGGTCATCGCTTGCGCTCGGCGCGGTATCCATATGGGCAATGAAACCGACCTTATGCCGCTCTTTCATCCCCTCCGGAAGTGTCGACGGGATCCGCGCATAGACATAGCAGTGCCCCGTCAGCCGGACATCCGCCGCTCCCATCCCGATCAATTCCTTTTCCAGCACCCGGGCCAGATCAAACTGCTTCGCCGTGGACGGCTGGCTCTCCTTCTCCTCTGCGGACTGTGTGCTGATCCGCGCATAGCCCATAAAACGTTCCAAAACATCCATATCTTTTCTCTCCCGGGATCCTCACGGCTGAAGTTCGGCTTTTTTCCAGAAATCCACCGGTTCATAATCCTGTAGCATTGCCAGAAATCCAGCTTCTTCCAGTTTTGTCTGGATCATGTCGAGAATTTTTTCCGACTCCGCTGTGACCGTATGATAATGATAACCGGATGTCGTGTTCTTCAGAAGTTTGGATTTCCCGGCGCCGATGGATTCCAGATACCGTTTGATATCATAGCGTGACTGGATATTCAATTCCCCACGTATGATGCCATAAACCTTGTGGTAAACGAAGACATCCTCCACACAGCCTCCCATATCAACGATCAGCGAAAGTTCATTCTCCACTTCCTCGTCCGTATGGAACACTTTGAAAACCCGGCTCGCACGTTTTTTTTCTGTCAGAATATATCCGCGGTTGGTTGAGTAGATCTCCTTTCCTTCCGCCCGGATCAGTGCGATATCCTGCACGATAACCTGCCGGCTCACATTGAACTGCCGGGCAAGGTTGCTGCCGGATACCGGGCGTTCACTGCCAAGCAGCGCTTCAAGAATCTCTCTTCGTCTCTCTTCTCCGCTCATCCCGCACCTCCTGTCTGTATACTCAGTATCATACCATACTTTGCCGTTTTTCAGTTGTATCAGATTGCGTGAAGATGTTTCAGAGAAACGTCCAGGATCGGCGCGGAATGTGTCAGCGCTCCGCTGGAGATGAAATCCACCGGAAGATCACGGATTTTTTCGATGCTTTCACGGGTGACATTTCCGGAGATCTCGATCTCCGCTTTTCCGTCAATGATTCCGATGGCTTCCCGCATCGTATCGTGATCCATGTTGTCCAGCATAATGATGTCCGCGCCGGCCTCCACCGCATCGCGCACCTGTTCCAGCGTCTCCGTCTCCACCTCGACCTTGCGGACAAACGGCGCATACTCCTTTGCCATCCGGACGGCTTCCTTCACGCCGCCGGCAGCTCCGATATGGTTGTCCTTCAGCATCACGCCGTCGGACAGATTGTAGCGGTGATTGGTTCCGCCCCCCACACGGACTGCGTATTTCTCAAAAATACGGTTGTTCGGCGTCGTCTTTCTGGTGTCCAGAAGCCGGATTCCGCTTCCCTCCAGCAGCGCCGCTGTCTGCCGGGTATACGTCGCAATTCCGCTCATTCGCTGAAGATAATTCAGAGCCGTGCGCTCACCGGACAGAAGCACCCGGATATCTCCCGTCACCACTGCCAGAAGATCGCCTTTTTTTACCTCATCCCCGTCCTTTGTAAAAAACTCCACTTCCGTCTTCGCATCCAGAAGGTGAAATGTTCTCTCAAACACCGGCAGACCGCAGATCACCCCGTCTTCTTTGCAGATCAGGTCAACGCTTCCCTTCTTTTCAAACGGCATCACACTGTTCGTCGAGACGTCCTCCTGCGTGATATCCTCCCGCAGTGCGCTCAGAATGAGCGGATCCGCATTCAGTTTCATCGTTACTGTATCCAACATATGCGTGCTGTCCCTTTCACTGTATTTCTCTTAATATCACCGAAATCATCCTCGTCCGTTTTCCCCGGATTTCCAGGGCGATTTCCTGTCATTTACAGCATTTTCCCTTTGTCCCCGCAGTTACACGGCGCGATACGCCGCGCCGCTCTCCCGGCCGCCGTTTGCCTCGTCGATCTTTGCCTCCACCATCGCGGAGTATTTCTTCTGCAGTTCTTTTTCATTGCGGTAGTCATCCAGACATACCATCTCAAAGGCCGCCGGATCTTTCTTTACCATATCCCGCTTCTGTTCGATATCCAGCGCCGCCCGCTTTGCGAACACCAGACTTTCCAGAAGTGAGTTGCTGGCCAGACGGTTCTTTCCGTGAACACCGTTACATGCGGTCTCACCGACTGCATAGAGCTGTTCCATGCTCGTTCCGCTCTCGTAGTTTACCTTGATGCCGCCCATGAAATAATGCTGCGCGGGCACAACCGGAATGCATTCCTTCAGCGGATCATATCCGTTTTTCCTGCAATATTCCACGATATTCGGGAAATGTTCCCGGAGTTCTTTTTCCGGAATTGTCCGGAGATCTTCCCACACGAACTCGGTTCCGTCCTTCTCCATCTGCTTCCGGATCTCCTGGGTCAGCAGGTCTCTCGGCAGAAGCTCATTCGTGAAGCGCTTCATGTTCTTGCCGTAGAGCTTTGCGCCCTCTCCGCGGACGGATTCCGAGATCAGAAAACTCCGGTCCTCGGATTTCGCATTGTAAAATGTCGTCGGATGAATCTGCACGTAATTGATGTTCTTCAGCTCCACGCCGTGGCGGATGGCGATTGCAAGAGCATCTCCCGTCAGATGGCGGAAGTTTGTCGAATGGCGATATAGTCCGCCTATTCCTCCGGTTGCCAACACGGTTTCATCCGCCTCAACCTTCTCCAGAGTACCGTCTTTTCTGCGGATAATTGCCCCATAGCACACATTGTTTACCGAGACCAGATCCACCATGGTTGTATATTCCATCATGGTGACATTGTCCAATTTTTTGACCTGTTCGAGAAGATGGCTTGTGATTTCTTTTCCGGTGATATCCTCATGAAAGAGAATCCGTTTTTCGGAATGGCATCCCTCCCTGGTAAACTCCAGCGCGCCTTCATTATTCCGCGCAAAACGGACGCCGTAGCCGATCAGATCCTTCACCACATCCTGGGATGACCGAATCATAATATCCACCGAACGGCGGTCATTTTCATAGTGTCCCGCCTTCATCGTATCTTCAAAATAACTCTCATAGTCACCGTCATCCTTCAGCATGCAGATTCCGCCCTGCGCGAGATAGGAATCGCTGCTCTCCAGATCCGATTTCGTAATGATGGTGATTTTCATATCCCGCGGCAGATTGAGCGCGCAATAAAGTCCCGAACATCCGCATCCGATGATCAATACATCCGTCTTCATTTTCTCCTCCAAACCCGGCTGTTCCGCCGAAGCTGACTGTTTGCCGTGTGCGCTGCTGCCCGGATACGCTGTCCGTCTGCACCGCAGTCCGGATATGCGGTCTGCGCGGAACACGGCTGAAACTATGCCGGATTATAGCACCCTTTTTCTTTACTGACAAGTCAGTTGTAAATATATTCATTGTCAACTGTCTTGACAGTAAAATATCCGCTGTCTATAATGAGTGACTGTAAACTTTCTTTCAGCGATACGCATCATGCTGTGCGGACCAAAAAAACCGCACAGGCCGCCGGGGCTTTCCGCAGACGGCAGACTCATCATTCCGCACCGGTCAGCCCCAGTGCGTCACACAGGAGAACAATATGACCACAAGAGAACTTCAGGATGAAATCATCCGTCTGAAAAAAGAAAAAGACATATGCATTCTCGCACATGCCTATCAGAGTCACGATATATGGGAAGTTGCCGACTACGTCGGTGATTCCTACGGTCTCGCCGTCGAGGCTTCCACGGCGCCGCAGAAAAATGTCATCATGAGCGGCGTGCGTTTCATGGCGGAAACCGTAAAAACCCTCTCACCGGAAAAAAACGTCTATCTGGCCAATCCGATGGCAGGGTGTCCGATGGCGCAGCAAATGGACCGTGAAACTGTACTGGAGCTGAGAAAACAGTATCCGAACGCGGCGGTTGTCGCTTACATCAATACCACCTCGGAGCTGAAGACCGCCGTTGACGTATGTGTCACCTCTTCCTCCGCCCTGCGGATCATCCGTTCCATGCCGGAAAAAGAGATCCTCTTTATCCCGGACTGCAACCTCGGCGGCTGGATCGCGGCTCAGTGTCCGGACAAAACCTTCCATTTCTTCAAGGGCGGCTGTCCGACCCACATGAGTCTGAACGCCGGCGATGTCGCCAAAGCCAAAGCCGCTCACCCGAACGCCCTTCTTCTGGTCCATCCGGAGTGTCTTGCGGAGGTCACTGCACAGGCCGATTACGCCGGCAGCACCACCGGCATCATGAAATTCGCCAAAGAGAGCGATGCAAAAGAATTCATCATCGGCACCGAGCAGAGCATTGTCCAGCACCTGCAGTTTGACTGCCCGGAGAAACAGTTCTACTCCATTTCCCCGAAATGTGTCTGTCATAACATGAAGATGACCACACTCGTCGATCTCTACAACATCGTTGCCGGAAAAGGCGGCGAGGAAATCACGCTTTCCGATGACGTCATCCGGGGTGCGAAAGCCTGCATTGACCGCATGATCGCCCTCGGCGGCTGACATACCTGTGGCCGACATACCTGCGGCCGACCTATCGGCGGCTGACATTTCGGTGTGTCCTTCCTCCGCCGGTTCAACGGCACCGCGCAACCGCAGTCTCACACTTCACGCCAGTCTCCGCTCTCTTCCGGTCCACCCGAAAGATCCGGAGCCGGCGTGTTTTTCTGTATCTTCTGAACCAGTCCCAGCGCTCCCTGAAACATCAGAACCGCCAGTTCCTCCGAGACCTCCTCCAACGGGCGTTTCTGTTTCTGCAGAAACCATTCCGTGTACACGGCCACGAGTCCTGCCACCGCAAAGTCCAGCACCATATCAAAATGCTCCCGGTCGATGTACTCCTGATCTCCGAACCGTTCCACAAATGTTGCTTTCAGCATGGCCATAACCTTCACCAGAACCGAACTCAGATCTTCCTTGGTCAGGAGTCCCCCGTAAAAATCCAGATTCTTCTCCACCAGTTTTGCCAGCATCATAAAGAATTTCTCCGGCCTGCGCATCAGTGTTTCCAGATCCATATCGTGGATCGCCGCTCCGAACTGCCGCACCAGCTCATCCTCGATCTCGTCCTGCACCGCCGCCGGATTCGCATAATATGTGTAAAATGTCTTCCGGTTGATATCGGCCTCCTTCGCAATCTCTGTCACGGTGATCTGACTGAGCGGCTTTCTTCCGAGAAGCCGGAACATCGCCGAGAGAATTTCCTTTCTGGTCCGGTCCGTGCGCCGGTCACGGTGCTTTTGTCCCCGTCCCTCCCTGTCCGCAGATTGTTCGATCATTTTTTCTCCTTCTCCCTGCAATGCAGTGTTTCCCTCCGCATAACGCAGTTTATTTTTCTTTTTCTCTCCCTGTTATTCAACATTTATTTGACATTATGTTGTTTTTTACTCATCTGATACTATTCATGATGTTGAATTATAACTCATTTCATTGGAAAATAATAGCCGTGCAAAAATAAGAATATTACATGAGGAGTCACCTATGTCTGAATATGAGATTTACATTGATGCCTCGGTCGATGTGCCGGCCGATGTGCTGAATGATGGAAATGTCCACATTGTCCCGATGCACTACACCGCAGACGGTGCCGAGCGCGTCATGGAGCGCCCGCTGAACGACGATGAGATGAAAGCCTATTATGACGAAATGCGCGCAGGCGTTGTCATGAAAACCAGCCAGATCACCCCGTTCCACTACGAGGAAGCGTTCCGGGACGATATCGAAGCGGGCAAAGGCATCATTTATCTTTCCCTTTCGTCCGGCCTGAGCAATACCTACACGTCCGCGCTGACCGCCAGAAATACCATCCTCGACGAACACCCGGACGCAAAGATCGAGATCGTCGATACGCTCGGCGCAACCGGCGGAATGGGCCTGCTTCTGATCCTCGCGGTCCGCAACCGTGAAAAGGGCATGTCCCTTGAGGAAAATGCCGCATTTCTGCGCGATCACGCTCTCGATGTGGTCTTCTGGTTCGTTGTGGATGACCTCTCCTTCCTTCGCCGCGGCGGCCGAATCTCTGCGGCAAGTGCCATTGCCGGAACCATGCTCAACATCAAACCGATTCTGAAGATCACCGACGAGGGAACCCTCACCGGCGTCTCCAAGCAGCGCGGTATCGCAAAAGCGCTGAAATACATGGCTTCTCTCTATGAAAAGAGCCACGAGCAGACGATCGCCGATGATGTCATCATCTGTCATGCAGACGACATCGAGCGCGCGGAGAAGATCCGTGACATGATTCTGGACATCAATCCGAACGCCAAAACAAGAATCACGTCTCTCAGCCCCATCATCGGTGCCCACACCGGTCCGGGTATGACCTGCATTTGCTATCTCGGCAACCGGAATATTGTTTAACCGGTCCTTTGCATCAGGCGTTACAGTATCCGCAACGTTCCCCTTCCTGCGGGATTTTGACATAACAAAGTCCGCAAGCGGGACAATCCGGAGAACTTTCCTGTAATACAACATAAGGTGCGGCGCATCCGCTGGTATCCCAGCAGATGCGCCGCACCTTATGTTGTATATATTACAGAGTGTCTTCCAAATCTCCATCCGGCTTCCACTTCCGGACGGACCTCTCCATTCAAACACTCCGATTTTGCTGCGCTACCATTCGTAGTTCCAGACTTCGCACTGCATGACGTTGACATCTTTTCTGCCGGTATAATCCTCCAGCACCTGCGCAAGGTTTCCTTCCCCGTAATAAACATAATCTTCCAGATAATCACCGGTCTTGGTGATCACCCCGACACATTTATCCGACCGCAGATGATCCGTACCGTATCCCTCAAACAGTACGCCGAAACGCAAATCCAGATCCAGCACCGGCACACGGATGAACCACCGCTCCGCACTGATAAACGTGCGCTTGTCGATGGTCAGAATATCCAGATCATCGCATAAATGCGTGTAAATATTTCCCGTGATTCCAAGCTGACTTACCCTGATATCTCCAATCTTCTCAAAACTCATACTTTCTTCCCCAAAAGTCTTATGTCTTTTTCTATATCGTTTATCTCAGGGGTGAGACGCCGTCTCCGCGCCTCACCGAATGTTTTTCTTTTCGAAGTTTCATTCCTGACGTCACCCAAACATCAGTTACTCCGCATCGCGTCAGTGAAAAGCGCCTGCTCT
>NZ_FOIL01000063.1 GCF_900101295.1 [Clostridium] aminophilum
CGTGTTACTCACCCGTCCGCCACTAAAATTACAAAATTCCATCCGAAAACTTCCTTCTGTAATTTCCGTTCGACTTGCATGTGTTAGGCACGCCGCCAGCGTTCATCCTGAGCCAGGATCGAACTCTCTCGTTAAAAGTTTGATCCGGTTTAGACTTAAGCTTGGCTTATTCTTAACCGTTATTACTGTTTAAGGTTTTGTTCTTGAAAATCTCTCGAACTTAAGGCCTCTACCTTATCGGCCTTTGTTCTTGGAATTTTCAGGGTTTTATATACTGTTCAGTTTTCAATGTTCTTTGTTGTTGCCTCTCGGCGACAGCTCATTCATAATATCAAAGCCGTTTCCATTTGTCAACAACTTTTTTATTGTTTTTCGAACCTTTCGGTTCGACACTGTCCTGCGGTGTTTCCCGCTGACAGCTTACGTAGTTTAGCATTAGTGCGGTGGATATGTCAACCACTTTTTTGAACTTTTTTCTTTTTATCCACTCCCCTGTTATGAAAAGTGTGGGTAACACTTTGATTTTGTCTGTTTTTCCCGGCTTTTATCCACATAACTGAAAGGTTTTACACCGGATTCACGTGGATCATGATATGTTTGATCTCCGGAAAGCGCTGTTCCACCAGGTTATGCACATTTTCTGCAATTTCGTGGGCATCATACAGCGAAAGCGTTCCTTCCACCGCGATCTCCGCATCGATGTAGATCCGATTGCCAAACATCCTGGTGCGGATCTTATCGAGGCCGCACACTCCGTCCGTCTCCAGGATCAGCCGGCGAACTTCGCGCTCCGTTTCCTCCGGGCAGGCTGTATCCAATACTTTGCTGACAGCATCCCGAAGAATGTCATACGCTACCTTCATTATACAAAATGCGATCCCAACACTTGCAACCGGCTCCAGCACGAAAAAACCCATTCGTGCTCCGCCGATACCGATCAGGGAGCCGACGGACGAAAGTGCATCGGACCGATGATGCCATGCATCCGCCATAAACGCATCCGATTTCAGTTTTTTCGCATAATGACGGGTATACCAGAACATTGCTTCCTTGAGAACGATCGAGAGAAGCGCCGCCGTCAGCGCGACCCGCCCCGGGATCTGCATCGTCCGGTATTCACCGGTCACAATGATCCGAAGCGCGCTGTATCCGATGATAACCCCCGTACCGCCAAGGATATTGCCCAGCATCATCGACGCAAGGCATTCCATCCGCTCATGACCGTAGGGATGTTCTTTATCCGCTTTCTTCTGTGACATTTTTACGCCAACCACGGCGATCAGCGTAGCAAAGACATCCGAAAGTGAGTGGATCGCATCCGAGACCATTGCCCCGGAATGGCCAATGATGCCGGCTGCCAGTTTATATCCGCTGAGCAGGACATTGCCCAAAATGCCGACCGCGGATATGCGTCTGATCATCTCCTGTGCATCCCTGTCGCTGATTTCTGCTTCGCTCGCCATACTTACACCTCCCGTTCTTCCCCTTCGGTTCTTCCTGTCAGCGGTCTGTATCCATAAGTCTCCATGAATGTATGTGGTTACGATAACGCACACTGTGGCGTTTTTCAAACATTTGGTTTTTGTGCAAAATGACTTTTTACTCATACAGCTTATGTTCAATAAATTTTATCCCAAAAACTTTATGCCCAAAAAGGTTTTACATTCAAAAAGCTTTATACCCAAAAAGTCTTTATATTCAAAACTCCCTTCCGGATTCCATCAGGAAGATGTTCTCCGGAAGGGAGTTTTTTTTCACCTTTTCTGCTACGATTATGCGACACTCAGCAGCTCGCCCTGTTCATTGATATTCATTAGTTTAATATAGACACATCCCGATTTCATCCATCGGAAGACAGAAAATTACAGATTATTTTCTCCACTGTGGAACGGATGTTTTCATCATGTCATCGTAAAATGTGCATCCCGCACGTCCGTTCACCTTTGTCTGATAGAGAGCATCATCGGCCTGCTTGAAAATCTCCTTGCTGTAGCTGTCTTCAAATATGGTCACTCCGGCGCTGATGGAGAACGCGGGCATATCTTCCTTGGTCGGATGCTGAAGCACCTCGTTGATATTCCGGATTTTGTTCCGGATACGGTCCGCAAATCCGTCGCCGCATTCGTTGAAGATCACCACAAACTCGTCGCCGCCAAACCGCACCACGTAGTCTTTTTTCCGGAAACTGTGCCGTAGAATATCTGCGGCCTGACAAAGCACCGCGTCGCCCACTACATGGCCGTAGGTATCATTGACCTCCTTAAAATGATCAATGTCCACAATCATGATGGCTCTGCGGTCGGTATTGTTCTTGAGTTCCTCCTCGATCCGGCTGAAGGCCGTACGGTTCAGAAGACCGGTCAGCTCATCGTGATCCGCCTGATATTTGATGCTCTCTTCGCGCTTCTTCTCGGCATTGATACTGGCCACCGCAAAAACGATCTTTTCTATCTCTCCGGTATCCTCGTTCGTGACCGGCACAAAGGTCATACGGCACCAGCCCTCCGTCTGCCCAAGGTAGTTCTTCTGCACATATCCCTGTTTCCGGAGCCGCTCCAGCAGAGTCGGATAATCAAGAAACTCCCGGACGCTGTCCCGGTAGTCCAGGTCCACGCACATCCGGACATATTTGTCCTTCAGATCATCATAGGTTTCACCGTCAACCACAAACCGTTCATTCATAAACTCCGGAATCCGGATCACATGGATTCTGCGGTCTTTTACGTTGATCTCCAGCATGGTGAAATACATTTTCGCCAGAGATCGTACAATGGCTTCTCCGGCCGCCGCATCCTCCTGCTTCTGGATTTCTATCAGTTTCGTCTTTGTGATATCCCTACGTCCGTAAATGATATGGGAAATGGAGCCGTCCTCGTTGCGGTCTCCGATCAGGAAATTGGCCCGGTACCATTTCTTTTCAATATCATTGTAGAAATCCCGGCTGATCCGGGAGTATTTTTCCAGCTTTGCGACCACATTTTCCACTTCAAACCATTTCTCAAGGGACTCGCGGACGTTCTTCTTTCCAATGCTTTTGGCTCTGGAGCGCAGATAGGTGAAGGCATTCTTATCCCTCTCCGGGGTGCTCTCATCCGTGTCCCGGATTACCCGGTAGGTTTCGTCCGGCAGAGAAATGTAGATGCTGAAGTCAAAAATCTTTCCGACGCCCTCCGCCATCCGCTGATACTCGAGCACCTCCACCTGATCCTGATCGACATTGATATATCCTGCTGCCGCCCGCGTCGGCTCCTCATCAATCGGATCGAATTTGATCAGGACATAATCGAACCATTCATACTGATTCTCATGTGTCTTGCCGAGGAAGCGGTGGACAGATTTTTTCTTGTGCCGCAGTTCTTCGATCATGTTTTCCCGTTTTCCGAGCTTCAGCATTTCGTCCAGATAATCCGGATGGCAGATCGAGCGGATCGACCGCTCATACATTTCGTAATAACTTTTTTCCGTGCTGTTCAGCCGGATGGTCTTCTGCGAGATATCCGGTTCATAGAAGTATGACGAATAACTGCCGGTCTCCAGATTGATAAAATGCAGTATCACATACTCGCTGGCCAGGCCCTGGATCGCATCCAGTCCTTCCTTCATTTCCTCTCTGGTCAGAGTTTCATTCCAAACCTTATCTGTGATGTCACGAATAATGCCTTCGATCCGGACTCCGTCCGTGTAGGAGACATTACGAACGCCGATAAAATGGATGTACCGGTTACCTCTTGTCGGATGCTTCCACAGATACTGAAACTCGCCATATCCAGTTTCAGCAACGTGTTTTCCGGCCGCAATCAGCCGTTCCAGGCTGGATGGCGCCACCGCCGCAAGCCAGTCCCGATAATCCTTCTCCGGATCATTGCCGGCCGGAATGTTCAGAAGGCGCAACGCAACCTCATCGCAGTACAGACGCGGCTCTTTGCCCGGATCTGCCTCGATGACCCATTTGCCGAAGCTCATATATTCCAGAATGTCTGCTTTAAAAAATGTCGATCCAAGCTTCTCCACTATATGTTCTCCTTCTCTCTTCCGGTGAAGCGAATTCCGGTTGCGTCCGTTCCCATCGTAATCTGTCTTTTATGCGGCGATAATTCGATTCTATCATATAATGATAACTCATTTTATTTTGTAAGTGGAACCTTTTTGGCATCATCCAAAGACGTTTGCCTCATTTTTTATGGTCCTGAGCCTGTCCGGAATCCCCATATCGATCTTTATCATCGTGATATGATCCGCTTCCTTTTCGAGATATTTCAGGAGGCAAACCGTCCCGGCATGGCACATCCCAAGAATTGATCCTCAGTGCTGCGCTCAATCTCTATTTTTCCTTGTCAGACACGAACAAACGGAAACTTCGCTGTTGATCATATCGTATGGTCTGTTTTTCTTATTGTCAATGATGTGTGCCGGACGTTTATCCGCCCGATATGTCATCCGGAGCAGACGGCTGACTTTATCCTTATCTTATATATCGGCTCCACTACATATTGAAATTATATTCTGTTGCGAATCGAAATACGCTTCTCAAGTTTCGATTGTTCAGCGGCATCGCCAGCGCCTCACCGGTGTTTGGGCTTTAGCGAGTTGTCCGCATAAACAAAGAGGCTTCCGCCGGCATATAAAATATGCCGATGGAAGCCTCCTGATATCCTTTATGCCCAATTTTTCTGTTTATCTCTATCGTGGAAAGACTCTCTCAAGGGTTTATTCCTGCGCCCTCCCGGCTTCTCTGATTTTGTGACAGTCCTCTGCGTCCAGGCCGATATCCGCATGAGATTATGACCCTGTATCATTTTTAACCAGGGCAGCAACGGTCTCGACGTGCATGCTCATCGGGAACATATCGCAGCAGCGCACCTTGCGCAGCCGGTATCCTCCCTCTGTCAGAATCTTCACATCTCTGGCCAGCGTGGACGGATTACAGCTGACGTAGACGATGGTCTTCGGCTTCATCTTCAGCATCGTGTCCAGAACCGCCTGATCGCAGCCTTTGCGCGGCGGATCCACGACGATCACGTCCGCGCTGATGTTCTCCTTCTCATATTTCTCCGGAAGAACTTCCTCCGCCTTTCCGACGAAGAAATCCGCGTTCTCAATACCGTTCAACGCCGCATTTTCCTTTGCGTCCCGGATCGCATCCGGAATGATCTCCACGCCGCAGACTTTCCCTGCCTTCTGTGCAAGGAAAAGGGAAATGGTTCCGATGCCGCAGTAAAGATCCCAGACCGTCTCTTTCCCTTTCAGATTTGCATAGGAGAGCGCCGTTCCGTAGAGTTTTTCGGTCTGCACCGGATTCACCTGGAAGAAGGAAAGCGGGGAAATGCGGTATTTGATCTCTCCGATATAATCGGTGATGCCCCCGTCTCCGTAAAGGTTGATGATCTCTGTACCCATGATGACATTGTCCGTCCGGGTGTTTACGCTCAGGGAGATGGACGTCATCCCCGGGATGAGCAGAAGCTGGCGGACCAGTTCCTCGCTGTGCGGAAGCGCTTTCCCGTTCACCACCAGACAGACCATGAGTTCTCCGGTCTTGAAGCCCTTTCGGATCAGGACATGACGAACCAGGCCCTTATGCGTCAGCTCGTCATAGGGCCGGATGTGATAGTCTTCCATGAAACCGATGATCAGATTCAGGATCTTCTGGTTCTCCTTTACGCCCAGAAGGCAGTCGTCACACTCAACGATCCGGTGGCTCCGGGCCGCGTAAAAGCCGGCGATGACCCGGCCGTCCCTGTCGGTTCCGATCGGATACTGCGCCTTGTTGCGGTATCTCCAAGGTTCTTCCATCCCGAGGATCGGCTTCATGTTCAGCTCCTCTTCCGGAATTCCGCCGATGCGGATGAGCGCGTTCCGGACCTCATTTTCCTTTACCCGCAGCTGGGCGTGGTAATCCATCATCTGAAGCTGGCATCCGCCGCACTGCTTCGCCACCGGGCACTTCGCCTCGGTCCGGTACTTTGACGGCGTAATGATTTTCATCAGACGCGCAAAGCCGTAGTTCTTCTGGACTTTCATCACCTTTGCCGTGATGACGTCACCGACAACCGCGTCTTTGACAAACCATACGAAATCATTTTTCCGGCCGATTCCCGCGCCGTCTTTTCCCATATCTTCAATCGTCAGATTAAACTCTTCGTTCTTTTCCATATATGATCCTGTTTTCTTCTGCGTTATTCTTTCCCGCGGGGCGGGCCGTGCGGCTTCCGTCGTCCTTCCCGGCCGTCGGCTCATCGCCTCACAGAAACAGCCATCCGGCATAAATCCGGAATGGCTGATTTCGTTCCTTTACTTCCCGTAAAAATCGCGGATCCGGTCCATCCGCGCGGTCATCCCCGCCAGCAGCATATCCGCTGCGGCAAATGCCGCCATCATCTCCACAACCACGACCGCTCTCGGGACGATTACCGGATCGTGTCGTCCGCGGATCGAGATCTCGATCTCCTCGCCGTTTTTGCTGACCGTCTTCTGGGGCTTTGCAATCGACGGCGTCGCCTTAAAAGCTGCACGGAAGATCACATCCGAACCATCCGTCATCCCCCCGAGTGTTCCGCCGGCATGATTGGTGGCTTTCACCGGCCGCTTCCCGCCATCCGGCATTTCCGCCATCCGGAATGCATCATTGTTCTCGGAACCGCGCATTTTTGCCGCGGCAAAACCGTCGCCGATCTCAAAGCCTTTTACTGCGCCGATGGAGCAGACCGCTTTCGCAAGATTTGCGGAAAACTTTTCGAAGACCGGATCTCCGATACCGGTCGGAAGCCCTCGCATCACACACTCCACCACACCGCCGGAGGAATCCGTCTGCGAGAGAAGATCATCGAGATAGCATTCCGCCTGCTTTGCCGCCTCTGCATCCGGCATGCAGGCACCATTTCGGTCGCGCTCCGAAAGATCGAACTTCCGGTCGTCGATCTCGACCGGTCCGATGGAGCGGGCATAGGCGAATACATCCACGCCAAGTTCCTGAAGAATCTTTGCCGCGATCGCTCCCGCCGCCACACGGCCGATGGTCTCACGTCCCGAGCTCCGGCCGCCGCCGCGGTAATCGCGGAATCCGTATTTCTCGTCAAAGGTATAATCGGCATGTCCCGGACGGTAGTAGGATGCGATCTCACTGTAATCCCCCGAATGCTGATCCCGGTTGCGGATCAGAAGTGAGATCGGTGACCCCTCGGTCTTTCCCTCAAACACACCGGACAGGATCTCAACCGTATCGCTCTCGGCACGCTTTGTCGCAAAACGGCTCTGCCCCGGTTTTCTGCGATCCAGATACTTCTGGATATCGGCTGCGGAGAGCTCGATTCCTGCGGGGCATCCGTCCACAACCACACCGACTGCCGCGCCGTGGGACTCTCCCCAGGTCGTCATCGTAAGTATCTTTCCGTATGTTGATCCTGCCATTGGTATTTCCTTTCCCTTTTGTATAGTTCGTCTCGTATGGTTCAGGCACCGCTATCCGGAGGTGCCTCCTTCTCCTCTCTGCTCAGATTAGCTTTGTGATCACACAGCAGTTCGGCTCATTAATCGGAATCTCGCGGGAATTCATGACCAGAAGGCCCTTTTCGTAATCGACCTTGAAGATCGTGATGCTGGCGCTCGCGTGATTGATGACCGCGATATGGTTTCCGTCCGGGAAAACCGCGACATCCTTCGGATAATCGCCGGCGGTCGGCAGACAGCAGAGCTGTGTCAATAGACCGGTGTCCCCGTCCCTCCGGTACACACTCACGGAGTTGTCGCCCGCGTTGGAGCAGAACAGATGGCTTTCCTTTTCGTCCGGACTGAGGCGGATTCTGGCCGCTGCCGTCAGCTCGCCCGGATGCTTCGGATCAATGGTTGTGATTGTCTGAATCCGTTCAAAGTCCGGCACCCGCTCCCCCGGCGTGTAGCGGAACACATCGATGGCATTCTTATCTTCATACATCAGGTAGAGGAAACGGCCGTCCTTCGTGAACATGAACTGTCTCGGCCCCGAGCAGAGCTCGCACCGGATGGCATCCACGAGGTTCAGCGTCCCCTGATTCTCATCGAAATGATAGATCTTTACCTGATCCAGACCGAGATCGCCCACAAGAACGAACCGGCCCTCCGGCGTCCGGGCCGCACAGCTGATGTGCGGATGGAAGGTTCTCTCCGACACGGTTCCGAGACCTTTATGGTAGATACCGTCCGTGATCCCGCCGATGCTGCCGTCTTCATTTAACCGCAGAACCGTCTCTTTTCCGTCGTGATAGCCGGAAACAAAGATATATTCGTCATTCCGGTCCGTTGTGACATGACAGCCGCGCATTCCCTTGATCTTTCTCGCATTCAGACGGTGAAGGTTACCGTTTTCAAGGATACGGAAAGCCACCACGCCCTCATCCGCGATGGAATAGAGATATTTTCCGCTGTTGGAAACACACAGATAAGAGGAGTTCTCCACTTCCACCTCACTGCGGTAGGTCAGCGTTCCTTTTTCCACATCCACATCATATAAGGTAATTCCCTTTGCCTTGCCGTTGTAGGAATAGGATCCCACATAAGCCATATATCTGTCCTGCATCACTTCATCCCCCTTGCCGTGGATACGAACGTCCGTAAAGATAATCTACGTCAAAAATATCACATTTATGCCCGTGCCGCAAGCGCGCCGGCGCGGCGAAAAAAGCGCCGAATCGGGCCTCTTCGCGTTGACACTGCGGCCATGTACTGTATAATGATGGAGTTTACATTATTTTATGTAATTATGCGTCCTGCCGGCCGGATGTCCCCGCGGATTTCCGGCGGCATTTTCATGCAAAAAATTCATCTATCGGAGGCACATATGAGTCAGGCTCTCATCGATCTCGAACATATCAATAAAAGCTATGACGGAACCATGGTACTGGATGACCTTGTTCTGTCCGTCAAACCGAACTCCTTCGTCACTCTCCTCGGCCCGAGCGGCTGCGGAAAGACAACCACGCTCCGCATCATCGGCGGTTTTGAGAAACCGGATTCCGGCCGCGTCATCTTCGACGGTCAGGAGATCACCTCACTTCCGGCCAACAAGCGCCAGCTGAACACGGTATTCCAGAAATATTCCCTGTTCCCGCACATGTCCATCGCCGAGAACATTGCCTTCGGCCTCCGGATCCGGAAAATGCCGCAGGCCTATATCGACGACAAGATCCGCTACGCTTTAAAGCTTGTCAATCTGGACGGCTTTGAGGATCGGGAGATCGATTCCCTGTCCGGCGGCCAACAACAGCGAATCGCCATCGCCCGCGCCATCGTCAACGAGCCGAAGCTCCTTCTTCTCGACGAGCCGCTGAGCGCCCTTGACCGCAAACTCCGGGAGGACATGCAGTATGAGCTGATCCGTCTGAAGAATGAGCTGGGCATCACCTTCATCTATGTCACCCACGATCAGGAGGAAGCCATGACCATGAGCGACACCGTTGTCGTCATGAACCAGGGCTACATCCAGCAGATGGGCACGCCGGAACAGATTTACAACGAGCCGGAAAATGCCTTCGTTGCCGACTTTATCGGCGAATCCAACATTGTCCCGGGCATCTTCCTGCAGGACGGACTGGTGGAGATCTTCGGCGCGAAGTTCGCCTGCGTGGACAAGGGCTTCGGCCGCAACAAGCCGGTTGACGTCGTCATCCGCCCGGAGGACATCGTTCTGGGAAGTCCGGAGAGCGGCTCTCTCCGCGGCGTCGTAACCCACCTGATCTTCAAGGGCGTTCACTATGAAATGGAGGTCACCACGCCGGACGGCTTCGAGTGGCTGGTTCACAGCACCCGGAAGTTCATCCCGGGGCAGAAAGTCGGTCTCAGCGTCGATCCCAACGATATCCAGATCATGAACAAGCCGGAATCTGAGGACGAACAGGCGGCCAGCATTCTGAAAGAGCAGGCGGAGCAGCTTGCGTAACGGGAGGTTTGACAAATGAATGATAACAAACGCTGGCTCGCCGCGCCGTACATCCTCTGGATGATCGGTTTTACGGTGATTCCGCTTCTAATGGTCCTGGTCTACGGTCTGACCGATCCGTCCGGCCGCCTGACTACCGAAAACCTGATTGCGATGGGAAGCCGGGAACACATGAAGGCCCTGTTCCTGTCCGTCGGTCTGTCCTTTACGGCAACGCTCATCTGCCTTCTGATCTCCTATCCCCTTGCGCTGATTCTGCGCAGCCGGGGAATCGGGAGCGGGAGTCTCATCGTCTTCGTGTTTGTCCTTCCGATGTGGATGAATTTCCTGCTCCGGACCATGGCATGGCAGACGCTTCTGGAGAAAAACGGCGTCATCAACGGCATTCTCTCCTTCCTGCATCTGCCGGAGCTCTCGATCATCAACACGCCGGGCGCCATCATCCTCGGCATGGTATACAATTTTCTGCCCTTCATGGTCCTGCCGATCTACCACGTACTGGCCAAAATCGATGACAGCATCATCAACGCCGCCCACGATCTGGGCGCGGATCATTTCCAGACGCTGACCCGGATCCTGCTGCCTTTAAGCATCCCGGGAATCGTCAGCGGCGTCACCATGGTATTTGTTCCGGCGCTCACGACCTTCGTCATCTCCGACATCCTCGGCGGCGGAAAGATCATGCTGATCGGAAATGCCATTGACCAGTCCTTTACCAAGGGAAGCAACTGGAATCTGGGTGCCGGTCTCTCCCTCGTTCTGATGATCTTCATCCTCGCAAGCATGGCGATCCTGAACAAATACGACAAGGACGGAAAAGGAGGAACATTCTGATGAAACGGACACGGCACTACAGTCTGAAACAGTTTTTTCAGGATTTCTATCTGGTCCTGATCCTCTTTTTCCTCTACGCACCGATCGTGACGATGATCGTGCTTTCCTTCAACAATACAAAGTCCCGCTCCGTTTGGGGCGGTTTTACCACGCACTGGTACACGGCGATGTTCGACAACCCGACCATCATGAACGCGCTAACCAACACGCTCCTCATCGCGTTCTCGTCGGCCCTCGTCGCCACCATCCTCGGAACGGCGGCCGCCATCGGCATCCGCTCCATGGGGAAGACGCCTCGCAGTATCGCCATGTCGATGAACAACATCCCGATGATGAATTCCGACATCGTGACCGGAATCTCGCTGATGCTGGCCTTCATCGCCTACGGCATTTCCCTCGGTTTTAAAACCGTGCTGATCGCCCACATTACCTTCAACGTTCCGTATGTCATCCTGAGCGTCATGCCGAAGCTTCACCAGACAAACCGCTCGACCTACGAGGCCGCCCTCGATCTCGGCGCCTCTCCGTTTCAGGCATTCATGAAGGTGATCTTCCCGGACATTGTGCCGGGCGTGCTCTCCGGTTTCCTGATGGCCTTCACCATGTCGCTGGACGATTTCATCATCACTCACTTTACGAGAGGTGCCGGCATCGACACGCTGTCCACCCTCATCTACAGTGAGGTACGCCGCGGCATCCAGCCCACCATGTACGCGCTGTCCAGCGTGATCTTCATCACGGTGCTGGTGCTTCTGCTCATCACAAACCTGAAGCCCCAGGAACCGGCCCACCGCGCACGCACCCCGGAGCTGAAGGCCAGACGTCTTGCGCAGAAAAAGCGCCGCGCGGCTGCCCGCAGAATCATCCTCATCACTGCGGTATCCGCCGTCATGATCGTCTGCGGAAGCTGGACCGTCATGCGCTATCAGACCGCACACTCCGATGTGCTCTACGTCTACAACGCCGGTGAGTACATCGACGAATCCGTCATCCGGCAGTTTGAGGATGAAACCGGCATCCACGTCACCTATGACGTCTTCGAGACCAACGAGGAGATGTATCCGGTCATCGAGGCCGGTGCCGTACAGTATGACGCCGTCTGCCCGTCGGATTACATGATCCAGAAGATGCTGGAAAATGATCTCCTTGCCGAGATCAATTTCGACAACGTGCCGAACCTCTCCCACATCGATCCGAAGTGCCTGGAAATGGCCCGTTCCTTCGATCCGGAAAACCGGTACTCGGTGCCGTATACCTGGGGAACGGTTGGCATCCTTTACAATGAGGATTTCTTTAAACAGCACGGCCTCACGCCGCCGAAGACCTGGAAGGACCTGTGGAATCCGGCGCTGACGGGTGAAATCCTGATGCAGGACAGCGTCCGCGACGCGTTCATGGTATCGCTGAAATCCCTGGGGTATTCCGCAAACTCCACGGACATCAATCAGCTTCAGGAGGCCAAGCGGAACCTGATTCGCCAGAAACCTCTCCTGCAGGCCTATGTGGTCGATCAGGTGCGCGACAAGATGATCGGCGGTGAAGCCGCGGTCGGCGTCATTTACTCCGGAGAGCTCCTCTATATTCAAAATGAGATTGAAAACCAGAATCTGGGCTACCGTCTGGACTATGTCATCCCGGAGGAAGGAACCAATCTCTGGGAGGACGCATGGGTCATCCCGAAAAACGCCCCGAATAAGGAGAACGCCGAGAAATGGCTGAACTTCCTGTGCCGGCCGGACATCGCAATGAAAAACTTCCGCTACATCACCTACGCGACGCCGAACAAGACGGTGTACGATATGCTTGAGCCGGAGCTGCAGAACAACAAAGGAGTCTTCCCGGATGATTCCCAGCTCGGCGCAAGTGAAGTGTATAAATATCTCGGCGATGACGCCGATAAGATATATAATGAACTGTGGAAGGAAGTAAAATCGGAGTAATCCGTTCGCATTCGGCCCGGCCGAAAGAAAGGACTTCTTTATGATCATTGCGGTTCCAACAGCAGACGGCACCGTAGACCAGCACTTCGGGTCCGCCAGAGAATTTACCATCTATCACACCGACGAATTTGATGAGATTGCCGCCGTGGAAACCGTGGAAGCGCCGGGAACCGGCTATGAGGCCATCCTCCCGCTTCTCATCGAAAAGGGCGTAAAAATCATCATCTGCGGCCGGATCGGCGCCTACGCCGTCCAGGCCATCAAGCCGACCGGCATCATGCTGATGGGCGGCGCCTCCGGCAATGCCGCCGACCGGGTCAATGATTTCCTCGGCGGAACGCTGAAGTTCTACTCTCCGAGTGAACCGATTGCTGCCGCCCCGGCCAAAGGCGATGCCCGCGGCGAAGGCGACGGTCTCGAAACCGACGGCAATGTCGCCGCCTGCGGAGACAATCCGGTCTGTACGCTCTGAAACAAAAAAGGGGCTGGCGCACTAACTCAAGTTAGTGCGTCGGCCCTTTTCCTGTAAAAAGAATTCAGCCGGGCTCCAAAGAGCCCGGCTGATGGTGTAAAATATAGTTATGCGACTAACCAACATTTTACAGGGTGATTATAGCAAAATCACTGTATATTATCAAATCAAGCTTCCGCTTGAACTAGAACACATGATACCGGCAAATGATTCGGTTCGCCTTCTGAGCGCATTCGTGGAGGGAATGGATCTTTCGGATCTATACACTACTTATGATAGAATCCGGAAAAATCAGGC
>NZ_FOIL01000064.1 GCF_900101295.1 [Clostridium] aminophilum
GGTTGGTTGTACCGAAGGATCCGCATGTGCATCTGGAAGCAGTGGAAACTGCCAAGGACGAAGAAACGGCATCTCATCAGTCTTGGGATACCCGAGTACTTTGCTAACATGGCGGCAAACAGCCGGAAAGGCTACTGGAGAACGGTCAACACGACAACGGTGAAAAGAGCGTTGTCAAAAGAAAGACTGATACGTTCAGGCTTTTATGATTTAGCCATCGCGTACCAGTCAGTGCACGTCAACTATTGAAACCGCCGTGTACCGAACGGTACGCACGGTGGTGTGAGAGGACGGGGGCTAATCACCCCCTCCTACTCGATCGAGCTCGGAATATGATGATCCGGAATTTCGAATTTGTCCGGATTTTGTTCTTATATTGATGCGCTCTTCATATGTGCCGGATTACGGGATCCACTTACCGTCCAGGCCGACGCGGTAGCCGTCCGGTGTGATGCAGTCTGCGAGCATGGCACCGGTGGAGCCGACATAGTAATTTCCGATCCAGGTGTTTGCGAGCATACGGCCGTCACCGTCGAAGTAGTACCAGTATCCCTTGATATTGTGCCATCCGCGGAACAGATATCCGTTATCGTCAAAGAAGTACCATGTGCCGTCGATCTGCTCCCACTTTTCCTTCGGATAAGAGCCGTCGTCGAACTGATACCAGCGTGTCTTGCCGGAATTTCTCCACTGACCCGCAAATGCCGGAAGGACGGAACCGGCAGACAGAGCGAGGATCATTGCTGCAAAAGCGATTCTTTTTTTCATGTTTTTCCCCTTTCATGATTGGCATGAATGAACATGCAAATTCTGAAATATCACATTTGATGTGAACAGAATCAATTTTATAGCAAAAAATCTTTCATGTAAACTTGGGTGACAAGACACAAGAGGAAGAAAATGCAGTAAAATCAAGGCTTACAGTGCAATCTTACGAATAGATGACGTCTTTGTGACATAATGTCATTATTTTGTAGTAAATGAACAAAGTCCGCTGGTTAAAAGGACGGTAGATTCAGTCTCTTACGATTTTTACAATCTGGATCACAATCGTCGGGATGACGGCACAGAGAGCAATGATCGCGGTGTGCGGAGCGTCCAGAACAGCGACGGAAAAGAGATTTCGTCCCACCCCGGTGAATGCCGTGAAGGCAATCAGGAGAAGGCCGAGACCGAACGCACCGAGACTATAGGGATTGCTGGTCATTCCAAGCCGCAGAAGGCTGGCGTTCTGCCGGCAGTTAAAGCCGTGCAGAAGTCTTGCCCCGGTCAGCGTGAGGAAAGCCATGGAACAGGCCATTCGGTCGGATTCGCGAAGTCCCATCCGGTAGGCTGCGATGACGGCGCAGGCGATCAGGAGTCCCTGCAGGATCATTTTGGTGACAAAACTTTTGTCCATGAGACCTTCCTTCGGATCACGCGGCTTGCGTTTCAGGATATCGGCCGCTCCCGGTTCCATTCCGATGGCGAGTGCAGGGAGTGAATCCGTCACCAGATTGATGAAGAGGAGCTGAACCGGCAGAAACGGAAGCGGAAGTGCGGACATCGATGTGTACAGCACTGCAACGATGGCGGACAGATTTCCCGAGAGCAGGTAGAGGACGGCATTTTTGATATTCTCATAGATCGTCCGCCCGTGGGCAACCGCCTTGATGATCGTGGCGAAATCGTCATCCTGCAGAATCATGGAAGCAGCATCTTTGGATACTTCCGTGCCGGTGATTCCCATCGCCACGCCGATGTCGGCTTTTTTTAATGCCGGTGCGTCATTGACTCCGTCCCCTGTCATGGATACGATTTTGCCTTTCTTCTGCCATGCCTCGACGATGCGGATCTTATTCTCTGGTGAAACGCGGGCGTAGACCGCAATCTTTTCGATCTTGTCTTCGAGTTCCTTCTCGCTCATGGCGTCCAGCTCCAGACCGGTTACCGCCAGATCCCCGTCGCGGAAAATTCCGATTTTCTTTGCGATTGCGGCTGCGGTCACTTTGTGATCGCCGGTGATCATGACGGTACGGATTCCGGCTTCCCGGGCACGGCGAATGGCGTCCGCGGATTCCGGGCGGGGCGGGTCCATCTCGGAGATCAGGCCGAGAAAGGTATAGTGATATTCGGTTTCCGCAGTCAGATCTTCATCGGATTCTTTGTAGGCGAAGCCGAGAACGCGGAGACCGTTTTCCGCAAATGTATCATTCTGACGAAGAATCTGCCGGCGGTCCTCTTCCGTCATGGGCAGAATCCGGTCGTCAGAGACCCGAATCCGGTCACAGCGCTCCAGAAGCACATCGACAGCACCCTTGGTGAAGACCGTGGGACTTCCGTGGATGGAATGCTTGGTGCTCATCAGTTTCCGGTCGGAATCGAACGGCACCTCACCGGTCCTGCTGAGGAGGGTGCGGAGATCCTCGTAGGTCAGGCGGAGGCCGTCGTCCTCCTGGGCGAGTCCCTTCACCTTGTTATACATTTCCAAAAGCGCGTATTCCGTCGGATCGCCGATCCCTTTTCCCTTCGAGAGGGTGGAATCGTTCGTGAGAACGGCTCCGTAGAGAAGATAACGGTGGGTCTGACTGTGCATATTCAGGTCCTCTGCCCGGAGAAGCTGACCGCCGACATAGATTTCCTGAACCGTCATCTTATTCTGGGTGAGTGTTCCGGTCTTGTCCGAGCAGATGACGGAGACGGAACCGAGGGATTCCACTGCGCTCAGTTTTCGGATGATGGCATTCTGCTTTGCCATTTTCTGTGTGCCCATGGCCTGGACAATGGTGACGATGGAATTCAGCGCCTCCGGAATCGCAGCGACGGCGAGGGCCACCGCAAAGAGGAGAGAGTTGAGAATCGTCATTCCGCGGAAGATGCCGAGAACAAAGAGAAAGGCCGAGATGGCAAGGATGCCGGCGGCAAGTTTTGCCGAAAAGTCGTCAAGACTGCGCTGAAGAGGAGTTTTCCGATCTTTGGTCTGATTCATCAGGTCGGCTATTTTTCCGATCTCTGTATTCATTCCGGTCTCTGTGACCGCGATCACGGCACGTCCGTATGTGACGAGGGAACCGGAATAGACCATATTAGTCCGGTCGGCGAGGGGGAGATCCCCGCTGAGCACCCCGTCGGTTTTATCCACATTGGTGGATTCTCCGGTGAGGGAGCTTTCATTGACCTGCAGCGAATAGTTCTCCAGAATCCGTCCGTCGGCGACGATCAGATCCCCCGCCTCGGCGATGAGAATGTCCCCCGGAACGATCCGGACGGAATCAATCTCCACACGGTGTCCGCCGCGGATCACCTTGGCAGAGGGGGAGGAGAGCGCTTTCAGCGCATCCAGAGACTTTTCGGCGCGGATCTGCTGAACGGTTCCGAGGATCGCATTCAGGATCAGAACCGCGAAGATAACCAGCGTGCTTTCCGTGTCGCCGGTCATCATCGAGATCAGGGCGGCGATGATGAGAATATTTACCATGAGATCCCGGAACTGTCCGAGAAAGATGCGAAGAGCACTTTCTGTTTTCTCTTCTGCAAGCGCGTTGGGACCGCATTGAGACAGAATCTCCGCAGCCTCTTCATCGGTCAGACCGCTGCGCCGGGTCGAGAGTGCTTCGAGGGTTTGTTCTTCCGTGAATGTATGCCAGTTTTTCATAGGGGGGCCTCCTGAGGGTTCGGTCTCATTAAAATACAGCGCCGGGGAGGGCGCTCTGATTATAATGCTGAAACATAAAATTATCATTAGTATAAGCGGAACGTCAAGTGTTTCAGTTCATTGTAACATTGTATAGTTCAGCGGAACCGAATTCGGAGAGAGCAGTTTGCTGCGTAAAAAAACGGTCTGCCTAAACGGCAGACCGGGAGCGGAGATCTGTGCGGCAGGACATTTCTCCGGAATCTCTGTAATATAAGATAAAGACAGGTGCAGCGTTTCCGGCGCTTTTTTGAAAGCGCCGGGCTGGATTATTCCAGATTCAGACGGCGGTCAATAAAGTAATATGTGACAGCACCGTAGATCAGCGTTCCGATCAGAAGGCCTGTGATAAAGATCGACTGGAGTCCGATCGAACTGCAGTTGTGGGTGAGGTCCCAGAAGAGTTCGCTGAGTTCAACGGAGAGAGAACCGGTCTCCAGCAGGATGGAACCGATTCCGTTTTCGAGAATCTGAAGACCGATAAACGCGAGAACGCTTCCGATCAGGCGGTGACTGGTCCACTGACAGCCGATGGCGATGGACGCATAGATCCGCATGATAAAGAATGCGAGGGATACGGCGATGAGAATCAGGAACATGATCAGATCCGGCAGATAATTTCTGAGCCCTTCCATAACGAACTGGATGATCCGCAGCAGTTCGTCGTTGGACGGAAGGTCCCGGATGAAGAACATGGCGAAGACGGTCATGGACAGAAGGCCGCTGATTGCGGAGAGCGCACTCCAGATCAGAACGGATATGGTCTTGGCGGAAATGATTGTACCGATCCCGGTCGGAAGAGAGAACATCAGGTAACCTTCATGTCCCATCAGATTTTTCCAGAAACGGGTCACCGCGAGGGTGGCGGTCATGACAAAGATTGCGATGCAGACCGAGACAAAGAGGAAGACCAGCGTGAGAAATCCGAAGCCGGCAAAGCCTCTTCCGGAGAGAACCGTCTGAGGAAAAGTCTGAAAGCCGATACCAAGGATGACGGATAAGACAAGCAGCGCACCATAGAGCGGCAGCATGATTCTGCCGAATGCTTTCATTTCGTAAGAAATCAGTTTTCCGAGCATTTGAATACCTCCCTGAAATAATGATCAATACTCTGTCCGGTACGTTCGCGGATCGAATCGGTGCTTTCGTGCAGATAAAGCGATCCTTCTTTTAAGAAAACAACCTCATCCAGAATCGGTTCCACATCAGCAATCAGATGCGTGGAGATGAGGACGAGAGAATTTTCACTGTAGTTGGTGATGATCGTCCGGATAATGTAATCCCGGGTTGCCGGATCGACGCCGGCGATCGGCTCGTCCAGCAGATAGACTTTTGCATCTCTGCTCATGGTCAGGATGAGCTGGACTTTTTCGCGCGTTCCCTTGGACATCTTCTTTAACGGTGTATTGCTGTCGATCTCCAGCCCAAGGTGAGAGAGCATGTTCATGGCTTTTCCACGGTTAAAATCTGCGAAGAATTTCTCATAGAACGTGAGAAGTTCATGCAGGTTCATCCAGTCCGGAAGAAAGTCCCGGTCCGGAAGATAAGAGACAATCTTTTTGGTCTCCGTTCCCGGATGATTTCCGTCCACCAATATTTCTCCGGAGGTCGGTGTCAAAAGATGCTGAATCAGTTTGATCAGTGTTGTTTTTCCGCTGCCGTTGGGCCCGGCGAGGCCGATGATCCGTCCGCTCTCCAGCGTCAGATCGACACAGGATAGAGCGGCGGTACGGCCGTAGCGTTTGGTTAAACCTCTGCATTCAAGAAGACTCATTCAAATTCCCCTTTCTGTTCGATTCGGATTTTCATGGTTTCTATAAAAATCCCGTAGTGTTTTCGTGAGGGCGGTTCAGATCCCGTATTGTTATGGAACTCTGGCGAATGCCGTATCTTTGCCGGCAGACCGGTTCCTAATCAATGGAAGATCTGTGCTCCGGCTGTTCATTCCAGCGGCGTACTGCCTCCACAATGTCTTTCCGGTTCATTCCGAGCCGCTCCAGATTCCGAAAGAGCTCGCGAATATAAGTTTCACTCAGATCATTTCGAAGTTTTTTCATCACGGTCTCATCCTCCGTTACAAATCGTCCGTTGGTTCGCTGTGTGTAGAGGAGCCCCTCCGACTCCAACTGCGTCAGGGCCCGCTGCATGGTATTTGGATTGACGCCGATTTCTCCGGCAAAGGCCCGGACCGGCGGAATCCGGCTTCCGGGCGGCATGACGCCGCTGGCGATGTCATTTCGCATGTGCGAGATGATCTGGAGATAAATCGGAATACCATCTTTGAATTCCCATTTCATCATGTATGCCTCCATTCAGGATAGGATTCCAAGTGATTGTGTTACTGAATTAGTACAATGGGATGATAACACGTGGCCATCATTGTGTCAATGCATTAGTACAATAAAAATAAAAAGATTTTGTAATATCTTATCAAGGTTATTGTCAGACATCGAGGAGTATGCTTCTGATATAATAATGATGCGTAAAAGACAGACCGTTTCGTGATCATTGTGGTCGAAGAGGAGGATGAAAATGAATCAGTATAAAAAACTTGCGATGGCGGCAGCGGCAGTTCTGGTTCTCGGCGCGGCCGGTTGTGCGGGAGCGGCCGGACAGACGGCGCAGACGCAGACAGGAACCGGAGACAATCAGATTACCGTAACCGGAAAGAGCTGTGTGAATGTTGTTCCGGATATGGCAAAGATTGTTTTTGCTGTGAACACGGAAGGAGTATCGGCGGAGGATACCCAGAAAGAGAATACGGAGAAAATGAATCAGGTCATCGAAACACTGAAATCGATGAATATTGATGAGAAGTGCATCCGCACCTCCGATTACACCATGTACCCGCAGTACGACTATGGGTATGGAAACAGTCAGCAGATTATCGGATATCAGGTTGGAGCGACTCTCACCATTTCGGATCAGAAGATTGAGGATGTGGGCACGATTCTGACAAAAGGCGTTAAGGCGGGCATCAACAGCGTCAGTGAGATCAGTTATTCTTCCAGCAAATATGATGAAATCTATCAGGAGGCATTAAAGCAGGCGGTGGATGCATCGAATGTGAAGGCGGAAGCGCTTGCCAAGGCATCCGGAAAGACGCTGGGATCGATTAAGATGATGACGGAAGGATACGAGGATGAGAGTTCCCGGTACTATCAGACAAACAGTATGATATCCGGTATGACGAAAGATCAGGAGAGTATGGTGTCGATTCAGCCGGGCGAACAGGCCGTTCGGGCGGAAGTCAACGTGACATACGAGCTGAAGTGACGGAGAAATCAAACAGGAAAAATGAAAAATGCCCCAGCGCTGTCCGCGAAAAAACGCGGGCAGCGTTTTTATTTCATAGGAAATTTCTCCGAAATTCCCTATGAAACAAAACGCTCCGCGGACTTTGTTCTATGCGAGCAACGGCGAAAACCGCAAAGCGTGTTCCGGCTCGATATGTTATGGGAAATTTTTCAAAAAAATATAAAAATCATTAATTAAAGAAAAGCTCCAGCAGTTTTACTTGGGGGAAAACTGCCAGAGCTTTCATAACTTTTTAAAACCTCCATGCCGCGGTGGGAAAGAATGGTGGAAAAAATAGGTGGAGCGCTTTTTTGGGTGGAAAAAGCATGGCTAAAGAATTTTTTTCCTGCAAGCACCGGAGGTATGGTCATACGATAACATAGTGATCTTCACAAAAGTATCACACTTTTTGAAAAAGATAAAAAAGATTATTTTTTTTATAAAAACGTTCCGGAATCTATTCTGTTTCCGGTGACCAAAACCCAAATTCCGATTATAAACAGAAGATCTTTTCCCGGACTATCACAATCAAAATCATAATTCAAAAAAGAAGTTTACGCAAAAAATAAAAGGTGTTATTCTTGCACACGTTGCGGAAATCACAAAAAATATTGAGAGCAAATATTATGATTTGAGCTCCAAAAGAGGGATTATGAAAAAAGGTAGTAAGGCAAAATTTCATCGCGTAATGGTTACACTTCTTTCCGGAACAATTGCGTTAGGAAATCCGGCAGTTACGCTTGCGGACACCGTTTCCGGTATTGAGCGCGAGGGAGGCACTGATTCGGAAAAGGAGGGCAAGGAGAGCAGCGACAGCACTTCCGGGCAGGAAAATGCAGGGGATGCAACCGAACCGAAATCGGAAAGCGGTACTACCGATCCGGAAACAGAAGCGCCGGCATCAGACGGAGATTCCGACGGCAGCAGTTTGGATCCGGAGACCGAAAACCAATCTTCAGCCCCCATGGATAACGACACGGCGGAAGAAGCCCCGGAGGAAAACGGTGCAGACCACGCTGAGGAAAAGATGACAAATGCCGATGATTATCAGGAAAAGAGCACGATGACCGTCGACAGGAACGGTGAGCTTCAGGAACTGAATGCCGAGTCGGAGGCATCAAAAAATATAAAAGAGTTCATGGACGCACAGAATGTCACTTCGGATTTTGCCGTTTACGGAAAAGAACTGAAGGGAACCATCGGACATGAGGACGGCAACATTGCGGTAGAGCATTTGGACGCCAGCACCTGCGTCATGAATAAAGAAAATCAGTATGCTGCAAATACGGTCGGGAAAGAGGAACAGAGAGAGGTAGATATCGATTATGCCCGAAACGGGTATTCTTATATCGGCAGCGCCTCGGAGGGCGTTCAGATC
Source organism: [Clostridium] aminophilum (assembly GCF_900101295.1). GTDB lineage: Bacteria > Bacillota > Clostridia > Lachnospirales > Lachnospiraceae > Clostridium_R > Clostridium_R aminophilum_A. Next base: position 8,349 of record NZ_FOIL01000064.1, read on the forward strand.
ACCTCCTGTTCCAACGCCGGACAGTGGAAAAAGGACGGTGAGGAACAGCAGCCTCAGTCCAATAATTCCAAGATTGTGCTCGGAGAGAACGCATCTCATGCAGTGAATGAAGAGAGCGGAGCGGCAAATCATTTCAGCGCTGTCGTTATTCAGGATGAAATGCTGAATGAGAACGGTGAACTCCGGGATGAGGCGCTGAAAGAACTGACGGACAGCGATAATCGCTTTAAGAATCTGAAAGACGTCATGAAGTTTGACGAAAACCTGGAGAAGATCGGTCAGGCGGGACAGAAACTCATCGATTCGATGAAAGAGGAGTCCTCCGCGGAGGATGATCTGACCAAACTCCGGAAAACCGCGGAGCTTCTGGACGACAAAGAGAAACTGGATAACGATTCCATTCTTGCCGTTACGGTTGGCGCCGGTTTTCTGGCCTGCGGCGGATCAGCGGAAAAGACCAACGTGATCAAGGAAACTCTGAACAGTCTGATCACAAAGAATGACAATCTGGTGAATATCCTGATCAATGTGGTGATTGACGCAAGGGATGTGCTCGTTGATTCACAGAACAACACCAGGGTTCTTGATCTCTCTCACGGAGGAGAGATTAACCGATTTCAGGGTTATGATGGCAGGGCGGCCTGTCTCACATGGAATTTCGGAAGTTTCGACGGTGTTCTGAAACTCAATCTCTGGTCGGGAAATATCCTTGCACCGTTTGCGCAGGTTGAAGCGGGAGGAGATGTCCAGAGCGGACGGATCGTGGGAAGCACCATCAAACATACCGGAGAGGTACACATGGCTGTCAAAGGTACGGAAATTGAGGTGCCGGAAGAACCGATTATCCCGGAGATACCGGAAGAGCCGACAACTCCGAGTGAGGAACCGACAACCCCGAGTGAGGAGCCGACAACTCCGAGTGAGGAGCCGACAAATCCGAGCGAGGAACCGACGACCCCGAGTGAGGAGCCGACGACCCCGAGCGAGGAACCGACAAATCCGAGTGAAGAACCGACGACCCCGAGCGAAGAGCCGACAACCCCGAGCGAAGAGCCGACGACCCCGAGCGAGGATCCGACAACTCCGAGCGAAGATCCGACGACTCCGAGCGAGGATCCGACAACCCCGAGCGAGAAACCGACGACCCCGAGCGAAGAGCCGACAACTCCAAGTGAGAAGCCGATGACACCGGACGTGCCGCAGGATCATTCTCATGGCGGTTCCGGCGGCGGAGGTTCCCACAGCCGCGGAAGTCATTCCACCGGCAAGACGGTGATCCCGTTTATACCGATGTCAGTGCCTGAAGCGGATCCGGAGGAAACTCCGGTGATGGACAGACATGTTCCGGAGATTCCGGAAGTGTTTACTCCGGCGGTGCCGGAGGAGCCGGTGAGAGTTGCGGCTCCGCAGACAGGGGATGAATCCCATGCGGACCTGTGGCTTTTGGCCGGACTTGTGGATGCCGTTCTTCTCGGCGGATATTATGCCGCAAAACGGAAGAGAAAGGCATGACGCACACAATAAAGCAATATCGAAAAAGCCGCCTGCCGGTTTTATGAAAAAAAGTCCCGTTGGAAGATGCATCCGACGGGCTTTTTTCAATTTATGGGGACAGAGAAGAAAAAACGAATGCAAAACTGAAGTAGGAATCGAGAACTCTGATGCGTACCGCGAAAAAATATCATAAAAAAAATCATATTCAATCCTTTGTGATAAAAAGGGGTTTACTTACAAAATAATGAGTATTATTCTATATTTGTTTGCAAGGATTGAATAATTCAGAAAACAGCTTAAATTTGAGGGAAAACAAATGAAAAAGGCAAAGAGGAAGACATTGAACCGTGTTTTTATGACCGTTCTTGCGGGAACACTGACAGCAGTAAACCCGGCTACGGTTTTAGCGGATGTAGCGGAGGAGAAGCAGGCAGAAGATTCCAGCCGCAAATCGAATGAAGATGAACCGGAAGAAGCGAAGCAGGCAGAAGATTCCGGTCACAAAGCGAGTGAAGGGGAGCCGGAAGAAGCGAAGAATGAGGAAGCGAATCCGGAACAGAACGGAGAGAATGTTCCGGTTTCTGAGGACGTACCGGATCAGGAAAAAGCCGATAATGCGAAAGAGAAGCAGGAAAGTCTGAATGAAAAGACCGGCAATACCGGATGTGAGCAGATCGAGGAACCGGTATTGAACGAGGAGCTGGCTTTTTCGGAAGAAGAACAGAAAGCCATTGATGAAGAAAATGCGGAGGCGGAGAAGAAGACGGCGGAAAAAAATGCTGAGAATGTCACTCCGAAGATAAGCGAAGCATATCAGAAAGCGGAAGAGGACGCGAGGGAGGCTTCCAAACTGGCGGATTCCGTCGAGGAGATTCAGGAGAAACTGCCGGAAACTCTCGATACGGCAGAAGAGGCGGAAGCAGTCTGTTCCGCGGTAGAAAAGCACAATGAGATTGTGAAAGAGGATCAGGAGAAGGTCGACGAGGAAGCTAAAAAAACAGTCGATCAGGTTGTGATCACAGAGAAGGGAACCGAAGTCGGCGGAAAGAAAGTGAAGACATCCGATCACGCAGAGAGCAGTGAAGAATCCGGATCTGAAACAACAGAGCTCACGGTGGATGAATACGCAAAGAAAAAAGCCGATGATGCCAGGGAAGCAGCGGAAAAAACGAAAGAAGCGCTGGATAAGGCACTCTCGGTTGATACCGATACGGTTGATCTGACAAAAGCAGCGGAAAAGGGCGAGGAAGCGCTGGCCAAGGCGCAGGCGGTCCACGATGCGGTAAAGGAGGCAAACACCGCAGCGTCTGCGGCGGTATCTGCGGCGTCGGACCTCAAGAAAGTGGTTGATAAGACCAGACAGAATCTGAAGGATTCTGTGGATACATTTAATAATCTGGCTGAAAAATACGGCCTGACCGGACGCTATGTGGAAGATAAGAACGGAAATTATGTATACCGGACGGATTCGGTAAGTGCGGAAGAAGCAGCACAAAAGAAAAATGTCAATGTATATGATGATCAGACCAAAAAGAAAGTAAATGAAGACATCGCAAAGGCGGCGGAAATACTTGACAGTAAGGAGACGAAAGATGCCATCTCCGATGCGGCGGAAAAGATCGCTGACTCTCAGGAAAGTTTGAAAAGTGCGGAAGCGCTGTACTCAGAAGCGAGGAGTGCTGCCGGCGAGGCGGTGGCTGCAGCGGTGGATGCCAATGTGACATCAATCCTGAACAATGTCAGCGTGCAGCAGAGGGTTCTTGATGCACTGGAAAAGCCGATGAAGGACATCAGGGATCGCGCGGATGCCGCCAAGGACAACTACGACAAGACCAAAGCGGAACTTGAGGGGATCAAAGAGCAGCTTTACGAAAAGCAGGCGGAACAAAACAGGGAAGACGAGCAGAAGGACTCTGACCGCGATCTGCTCTCGGCTGAATCGCTGGATCTTGAAAAACTTCAGGAGATGATTGCAGAAGCAGAGGCCAGACTGGAAACCGCGCAGAAAGAAATGGAAAAGGCGAATGCCGCAAAGGCTGTAGCAGAGAATTTCAAAAAATGGGCGGATTCGCTGCTGGTGGCTCAGAAGACATTTTTCCCTGCGCAGACAACAAAGGAAAATTCGACAGAATATGCGTATTTAAATGATCGGGAGTATGACGAGAACGGTAACGTTGTGGGAAGACCGACGTCCCATTTCATTCACCTGCATAATGAGTTGGATCAGGATGAGCGGCGGGATATCCCATACATCCTCTACCGGCAGTATGTGAAATATGCCATTGCCACCGAGACGGTCGAAAACGGAACAGCGGTTGCAAAGGAAGTTTTCCAGTATGATCACCTGAACAAGGGTGTTGATATCATCGTAAACGGAAAAAAGATTAAGAATGAGACCTCCGGAAAGGGGATCTCTCTGAAAGCGGCGGAGAATCCGGCCTGCAACACATGGATCTACTGGAAAGTGATCAAGGATGAGAATGGTAAGGTGATCCTGCCCACAAACGAGGAATACTATGTTTCGAAAGCGGATGGTTCTCCTTCGGATGAGATGGAGAGCGGACTTTATTTTGTCGGGTATGTTCTGAAACGGCAGCAGGATTCTTATCATTACGACGGATATCTCTTCGAGTATGAGAAGCCGGAGGAGCCGACAAGCCCGAGCGAGGAGCCGACAAATCCGAGCGAGGAACCGACAAGCCCGAGTGAGGAACCGACAAGCCCGAGTGAGGAGCCGACAAATCCGAGCGAGGAACCGACAAGCCCGAGTGAGGAACCGACAAATCCGGCAGAGGGATCCACGGACCCGGCGGAGGAACCGACCAATGCGAGTGAGGAGCCGACAAATCCGGCAGAGGGATCCACGGACCCGGCAGAGGAACCGACCAATGCGAGTGAGGAGCCGGCGGCGGTAACACCCGCACTGCCGGAGAGCGGCAATACCGGCAACGGATCTTCCAGCAGCGGCAGTGGATCCTCCGGCAGCGGCAGCGGATCTTCCGGCAGCAGTTCCCGCGGCGGCAGCAATCATATCAGTCTCAGCATATATCAGCCGGCAATTCCGCAGGATGCCGGGGAGAACACAGCGGAATCGGAACCGCTGACAGAGATCTCCGGTGCAGTACCGATGTCACCGGCAGTCGGAATGAGTACTCCGGTACCGATGGAGGGGGCAGCTCCGCAGACCGGCGATGATCGTCAGATGTTCATGTGGGAGGCGATCAGTGCACTTTCCGCAGCAGCGCTCGGTGCATATTGGGTTATCCGCAGAAAGCACAGTCGGAAAGTCAGATGAGTATGTTTTCCGGCTGACCGGAATGCAGCCCTGCGGAGGGCATAACCCGGTCGGGATCTGTTTCCGACGAAATTGAATATACCACCCAAAGGTGGCTCGTGTGCGGTGTATCCGCAGGCGGGCCACCTTTTTGGTGCGCCCGGCGGGCGCACGTTCTAAGGGGTGAAAGTCCCTGATCCGCCCGGCAGTGGGAAGGATGCAGCCAGAGGCAAGGGCTCCACCGTGAGGTGTGGGTCTGAAGGAAGCCCGAGGCAAAGCGCTGGCCTGACGAACAGGAATCCCGAACAGGCTGTGAAGCGTGGATGAGGCTGCCAAACAAGCCAAAGTCCAAAAACTGCACGGAACGCCAACAGTAGACGGGACAGGTATAAGTGTGAAAGAACGTGTGGGTACCCGGGGAGATCTCACGGACGCG
>NZ_FOIL01000068.1 GCF_900101295.1 [Clostridium] aminophilum
AATATGTCTGGCCCCGCGCAGGAAAGAAGTTTAATTATGACGATGACACAGGAACAGCGGTTTAATCAGATGATGAACGAGCGGATCGAGACACTGATCCCGAAGCTCGCTCTGCCGTCGATTGTATCGATGCTGATCACCGCAATCTATAATATGGCGGATACGTTTTTCGTATCGCAGATTTCCACCTCGGCTTCGGGCGCGGTGGGAATCATCTTTTCCATGACGGCCGCGATTCAGGCGATGGCTTTCACCATTGGCATGGGATCGGGCAACATGATCTCCAGACTTCTCGGACAGAAAAAGAAAGAAGATGCCGCGCGGTATGCGGCGGTCGGCTTCTTCACGGAGCTGATCGTCGGCGTCGTGATCGCGGCGCTCGGTCTGACCCACAACCATGCGCTGGTCCGTCTTCTCGGCGCGACAGAGACCATCGCACCGTATGCGGAGGACTATGCGCGGTTCATCCTGTACGGAACCCCGTTCTTTATGTGTTCTCTCGGCATGAACAATATGCTCCGGTTTCAGGGCAATTCGTTCTACTCGATGATCGGTATCGGCACAGGCGGTGTTCTGAACATGATTCTGGATCCGATTCTGATCTTCGGCTTCGGAATGGGCATCTCCGGTGCGGCCATCGCCACCGCCTTCAGCCAGTTCGTATCCTTCTGTATTCTGCTTGCGCAGTGCAACCGGATGCCGGTCTGTATCTCCATTCGTGTCCGGAATTTCCGGCCGACGCCGAAGATGTACGGAAACATCTTTTTCATCGGCTTTCCTTCACTGGCAAGGCAGGGAATCATGAGCGTATCGACCATCATTCTGAACCACACCGCAGCGCCCTTCGGCGATGCGGCGATCGCGGCAATGGCGATTGTGACGAGAATTTCCGTGTTTATGAACTCCGCTGTGATCGGCTTCGGACAGGGATTCCAGCCGGTATGCGGTTTTAATTACGGCGCAAAGCAGTATAAACGGGTGGAGAGAGCGTATTACTTCAGCCTGAAGGTAACCTTCTGCTTTCTTCTGGCCATGGCGGCGATCGTCTTTGTGTTTGCTGAACCGGTGGTAACCGTTTTCCGAAGAGAAGACGCCGAGGTCATCCGCATCGGCACCCTGGCGCTTCGGCTGCAGTGTCTGACGATGCCGCTGGCCGCGCAGATCACCATGGCCAATATGTTTTCACAGACTGTCGGGTACGGCATTCGCGCGACGGTTGTCGCATCCCTGAAATTCGGAATCTGTCTGATTCCTGCTCTCGGGGTACTTCCGCCGCTTTTCGGCATTCTCGGAATCCAGATGGCGCAGCCGGCGGCCGACATCGCGGCGGCGGTGATCGCCTTTCTGATCACGAGAGGGATCCTGAACGACCTGAAAGAGAAGGCCGAATATTAATAATTACGAGAAATACAGAAAACTTACAATTTTCTGTCAGCCCGCACGGAAATGGCTCAGCTGTGCGGGCTTTATCTTTATATACAAAAAATGGAGGTTTTTTTTAGGTATTTTTTTGTAACAAAAATCTCTCAAGGTGCAATATAATGTGCTCAGCAATCAGGTTTAACACTATATATTGCGTATTTGACAACAAAAGAACAAAATGTTGCAAATAACGTGACATGTGTTTCAAAATGTCTGACTGATGGGGGAGCGAAGATGAGGGAAAGACAGGTTATCAAGAGAAGCGGAAGCAAAGTGGATTTTGACAGCGCGAGAATCACGGCGGCACTTTCAAAAGCGATTTTGGCATCCAGGGACCGCGACTATGCGGTGATGGCGCCGAAACTCTGTGCGGACATGGAGATGGAACTCGGCGGCAGATATCCGGAAGGCGTCTATTCGGTCGAGGATATTCAGGATCTTGCGGAGAAGGCGCTGATGTCCCACGGTCTCTATGATGCGGCAAAATCTTTTATCCGTTACCGCGCGGTGCACGAGAATGTGAGAAACATCCGCTCCGCGGAAGATTTCTGTGAGCAGACTATCACCGGATACACGGGAGAGCCGGATGCCGGTGTGTTCCTGACGCCGGGGATGGAAGGTGCGGACACGTCCCGGGAAAAGAACTGGCACGTCAAGCAGAACGCATCGGTTTCCTATTCCATCGGTGCGATGATTCTGAACAACTCCGAGCGCATCAGCAAGGCACACTGGCTGACCAAATTCTATGACCGGGATATTGTGGATGCCTACCGCAGCGGCGCGATCCATATCCATGATCTCGGCATGCTGAGCGGCTACTGTGCGGGCTGGGATCTGCGGAAGCTGATCCGCGAGGGACTCGGCGGCGTGGCCGGTAAGATTTCCTCCGCACCGGCAAAACATCTGAACGCACTGTGCATTCAGATGGTGAACTTCCTCGGGATCCTTCAGAATGAGTGGGCCGGCGCTCAGGCATTCAGTTCTTTTGACACCTATCTTGCACCGTTTGTCAAAGCGGATCACCTGAGTTATGACGAAGTCAAGCAGTCGATCCAGAGTTTCGTCTACGGCGTAAACATGCCGTCCAGATGGGGCACACAGGCACCGTTCTCCAACATCACGCTGGACTGGAACTGCCCGGCGGATCTGAAGAATGTTCCGGCCATCGTCGGCGGAAAGGATCAGGATTTCACCTACGGCGACTGTCAGGAAGAGATGGCCATGATCAACAAGGCGTTTATCGAGATCATGGTGGAGGGCGACTGCGACGGAAGAGGTTTCGCTTATCCGATCCCGACCTACAGCATCACCTCCGATTTTGACTGGTCGGATACCGAGAACAACCGTCTTCTCTTTGAGATGGCGGCAAAGTACGGCACACCGTATTTTTCCAACTACATCAACAGCGATATGAAACCGTCGGATGTCCGCAGCATGTGCTGCCGGCTGAGACTGGATCTGCGCGAGCTCAGAAAGCAGAATGGCGGAAATTTCGGCGCAGGCGAGAATACCGGATCCATCGGCGTGGTGACGGTCAATATGCCGCGGATCGCCTATCTGGCAAAGGATGAAGAGGATTTCTTCGACCGTCTGGAAAGAATGATGGATATCGCGGCGAGATCGCTGGATATCAAGCGGAAAGTCATCTGCAAATATCTGGATATGGGTCTTTACCCGTACACGAAAAGATATCTGCCGCAGGGCTTTAAGAACCATTTCTCCACCATCGGACTGGTCGGCATGAATGAGGCCTGTCTGAATGCGAAATGGATCGGAAAAGATCTTTCCCATCCGGAGTCCTCCGCATGGACCGCGAAGGTTCTCGACTTCATGCGGGAAAAACTCTCGGATTATCAGGAGAAGTACGGCGATCTGTTCAACCTCGAGGCGACACCGGCGGAGTCAACCGCGTACCGTCTCGCCAGACACGACCGCGAGCTCTATCCGGACATCATCACGGCGGGAAAACCGGGAGAAGTTCCGTATTATACCAACTCCAGCCACCTTCCGGTGGGATTTACCAGCGACGTCTTTGAGGCGCTGGACATTCAGGACAATCTTCAGACCAAGTACACGAGCGGAACGGTATTCCACTGTTTCCTGGGAGAGAAGCTTCCGGATTACCGGGCAGCGATGCGCCTCGTGAAGACGGTGGCGGAAAACTACCGCCTGCCGTATTTCACTCTCAGCCCGGTTTACTCCGTCTGCGAGGCTCACGGATATCTTGCCGGAGAGCAGAAGATCTGTCCGGTCTGCGGAAAGCGAACCGAAGTCTATTCCAGAATCACCGGCTACTATCGTCCGGTCAGCAACTGGAACGACGGAAAAATGCAGGAGTACCTTGACCGCAAGGCATACCGGATCGATTCTGCCTATCACCGAGACAGCGGGGAAGATCTTCAGAAAACGGAAAAGAATGTGACGGCCGGGAATGTGACGGATAAGACTCTGACGGATGAGAATCCGCTGGCGATGCAGTGGACGGAGCCGGGGGAGAGAGACGAGGTTCTCTTCTTTACGACGCCGACCTGCCCGAACTGCAAGATGATCAAGGCAAAAGGGATTCTCTCCGGTTACCGGGAGATTGACGCCGCGGCACCGGAGAACCGGGAATATGTGGACCGGTTTGACATCCGCACGGCGCCGACGCTGGTGGTGATCCACGGCGGAAGAGCCGAAAAATACGAGAATGCAAGCCAGATTCTCGGATACGCTCAGGGAAGACGATGATCATCCACGGGCTGAACCGCCTGACGCTTCTGGATTATCCGGAGCATACGGCGTGCACAATGTTCACGGGAGCCTGTAATTTCCGCTGTCCGTTCTGTCAGAACGGCGCTCTGGTTCTTCATCCGGAAGAGGAGCCGGTGATCCCGGAGGAGGAAATCTTCGGCTTTCTGGAAAAGAGAAGGGGCGTTCTGGACGGCGTCTGCGTCACGGGGGGAGAACCGACGCTGCAGAACGGCCTGGAAGAGTTTCTGCGCAGAATCAAGGAGATGGGATTTCTGGTGAAACTCGACACGAACGGGACCAATCCGGATCTCCTGGGGAAACTGATCGACGAACAACTTCTCGATATGGCAGCGATGGATATTAAGACGTCCCGTTCGCATTATGCAAAAGCGGCGGGACTCGGCGGGGGAGCGCTGCCGGCGGAGGAGATGATCCGAAAGGTGGAACAATCCGCCGGTCTTCTCCGGGAGAACCGGATCCCGTATGAATTCCGGACAACCATGGTACGGGGACTCGTGACGGAAGAGGACATGAGCTCCATCGGCGAATGGCTGGCCGGTGCGGAGCGGTATTACCTGCAGAATTATGAAGATTCCGAGGGAGTTCTCGACCGCAGCATGCAGGGGTACACTCCGGACGAAATGCGGCATATGCTGGAGATTCTCCGGAGGTGGGTTCCGAACGCGAAGCTTCGGGGAGTTTCATAGATGCCCGCCATGGATGTGCCGGTAAGGCAGGTCTTTTGGACGGTAATGCCGGAATCGCCTCACGGAATCCGCACAAAAAAAGAATACGGTTTTTACAAACAGGCATCCATCGGTTATAATTACCGGTTGGATGTCTGTTTGTATCTGTTTGTATGATATAGGATATTTCTCCGAAATTCCTATACCGCAAAAGCACTTCCTCTCAGTACCCACGGGTATGGGAACGCCGAAGCCCGCCTGCGGACTTCGATTCGACGGGGAAGCTGCTGGAAATAAAGAAAGGTTTCGAATATGGAGAATAAGAATTATACCGAGCAGGATCTGGACAAAATGAGCCCGATGGAGATCACCGAGCTGGGTAATCCTGCAAAGCCGGAAGGCGCGGCGGGCGCAAGAATGCTGGCCCGTATGAACGAGAGCCACCGCGAGGTGACGGAATGGGGACTTTCCCATGCGGAATTCAGACCGGAAGACACCATTCTTGATATTGGCTGCGGCGGCGGAAGAACCCTGGAGTACATGGCAGAGAGGTCGCCGAAGGGGAAACTCTGGGGGGTGGATGTTTCCCAAGTTTCCGTGGAAGAATCCAGAAAACGGAATGAGAAACGGATCGCAGAAGGCAGAATGGAGATCCTGGAGGGATCGGCCGCGAAACTTCCCTTTGCCGATCAGACCTTCGATAAAGTGACCACCGTGGAGAGTTTTTATTTCTGGCCGGATGCGATGGAGGGGCTGAAAGAGGTTCTCCGCGTGCTGAAACCGGACGGCACTTTTCTTCTGATCGCGGACGTCTATGAGACCGGAGATCTTCCGGAGGACATTCGGGAGAATATCGCTAAATTCCATATGCGCAATCCGACGCCGGCGGACTTCCGGCATATGTTTGTGGACGCCGGTTTCTGGAAAACCGAGATCCATCGCAAAGAGGAAACCACCTGGATCTGCGTGGAGGGCACCAAATACTGATCCGGTGGTGTCTTGCCCATCGTTGGTACACTCCGCGGCATATCGTTCATCCGGCAGCGTTGCCCCTTCCGTGAAATCGTGTGAGGAGGCCGGATTTGTTTCGGATTTGGCGGAGCTGTTTCGGGTTTTAGAAATGACTAATATTTCTTCACAAAATCGCCACATTTGCATCAAAAATGCGTCACATTTTCCGACTAATATTGGCCATATCAAGAGAAAGAGATTGCAGTAAGGTTCATTCACGAATCGAAGGAGGCCATGTTATGATGGAAAACAGAGAAGATCAGGATCGTGAAACATATATTGATACCGAAACCGTGGAGACGAACGAAAGTGAGAGCGCGGCTCCGCAGTTTTCCGGAGGGAAACGCAGCCGGAAGGGACATGCGATGGCAAAAAAGATGACGACGCTTCTTCTGAGCGGTGTTCTTTTCGGCACGGTGGCCGGAGCTACCATGTACAGTGTAAACGTGGCAGCAGGCCGGATGGCGGCAGACAGTCCGATTGCAGCGGAAAGCGCGGAGACCGCGTCTGACGCAAATGCATCCGGAACACAGATTGCGACTGCGGTTCCGCTGTCTTCTTCGTCGGGCGGTTCCGCCACCGTTGCCGATGTGGTTTCGAATGCGATGCCGACGGTTGTCGCCATCAACATCAAGGGTACCGAGACGATTCAGAGTTTCTTCGGAACACAGAAAGCAGAGGTATCCGGCGCGGGCAGCGGCATCATTATCGGAAAAAATGATTCCGAACTGCTGATCGTGACAAATAATCACGTTGTCGCATCGTCCGACTCCATTCAGGTGACATTTACCGACGGTGAGAAAGTGGACGCAGCGGTGAAGGGAACGGATTCTTCCAAAGATCTGGCCGTTGTGGCGGTTCAGCTGAAGGATATCAAGGATTCGACGATGGGAGCAATCAAGATCGCAACTCTGGGAGACTCCGACAAGCTTCAGCTCGGACAGGGAGTGATTGCCATCGGAAATGCTCTCGGCGAGGGCCAGTCGGTGACGACCGGAATCGTCAGCATGCTGAACAAGGAGATCAAGGATGAGGACGGCACAAGCAGAACGCTGATTCAGGTGGATGCTGCCATCAATCCGGGCAATTCCGGCGGTGCGCTTCTGGATATGTCGGGCAATGTGATCGGCATCAATTCCGCAAAATATGCCACGACGGCGGTGGAAGGCATGGGATTTGCCATTCCGATCTCTCAGGTGAAGGAGCTCATCCAGAATCTGTCCGAACAGAAAACCAAGATTGCGGTTGCGGCGGATGAGCAGGGATATCTCGGCATTCAGATGCAGAACATCGACTCGGCCATGAGTCAGGCGTACGGCATCCCGGAAGGCGTCTATGTCTATAAGATTCTCGACGGAACGGCAGCTGCCGGTTCCGAACTCCGGGAGAGAGACGTGATCACCGAGATTAACGGTACCAAAGTTTCCACCGGTGAGGACCTTCACAAGCAGATGTCCTACTATAAAACCGGTGACACCGTAACGCTTACCGTTCAGACGCTGGACGACGGATCCTATAAGGAGCGGAAGATCGAGGTCAGACTCGGTTCCCGCGAGGATGCAGACAAGATGTGAGTCCGGATTCCGGAGGTACGGAAAGCGGATATCACGGTCATGGATTAACGACGGAAGAACTTAGTTCGCAAGCGTACTCAGAAAAAAGCATTGCAGTGCGGACCGGGAACCGGTCGGCACTGCAATGCTTTATAAAGCGAAAGTATTAAACAAGAAAATTACCCCCAAATGCCGCGTTTTATGTTATACTCTGACACGTATATCAAGACACCGGCCGGTTCTTCAATGGAGAGGAAGCTGCGGCCTGGCGCACGAAAGGGGTAATGTATGAAAACGAGTGATTTTGTCATTCTTGCGGCCATCGGTTTTTATCTGATCGGTATGCTGTTTATCGGGTTTTATTATTCCCACAAAAACAATTCTTCCGACGATTTCTATCTTGGCGGCAGAAAACTTGGTCCGTTCGTCGTGGCGATGAGTGCGGAGGCAAGTGATATGTCCAGCTGGCTTCTCATGGGACTTCCGGGAGTGGCGTACCTGACCGGTGTGGCGGACGCATTCTGGACGGCGGTGGGACTGGCAGTGGGCACCTATCTGAACTGGCTGATCATGGCGCGGAGAATCCGCCGTTACAGTCAGAATATCGGCGCGATCACCATTCCGGATTTTCTGTCCAAGCGTTTCCATGATAAGAGCAATGTCTTAAACTGTATTGCGGCGGTTATGATCGTCGTGTTCTTTGTTCCGTATACGGCGTCCGGATTTGCGGCCTGCGGAAAACTGTTCCACAGTCTGTTCGGCATTGACTATATGACGGCAATGCTGATCTCTGCCATCGTCATTTTCAGTTATACCGTCATGGGCGGATTTATGGCGGCGTCCACTACAGACCTGATCCAGTCGGTTGTCATGACCATCGCCCTGTTTGTGGTTCTGATCTACGGAACCCATATGGCGGGCGGCGTGGACGCGGTGATGCAGAATGCACAGGCGCTGGAAGGTTATCTGAGCTTTTCCGCAACCCATAATCCGGCGACCGGCGCGGCGGAGTCCTACAGTCCGCTGACGGTTGCATCCAATGCGGCATGGGGTCTCGGCTACTTCGGAATGCCGCACATCCTTCTCCGCTTCATGGCGATCGAGGATGAGAAGAAACTGGTTCTTTCCAGAAGGATTGCCTCTGTCTGGGCGGCGGTCTCCATGTGCGTTGCCATCGTGATCGGTATTGTCGGTTACGGAATGAGCAAAGCCGGAGCGATCGAGATGTTTACCACCAGCGGACAGTCCGAGACCATCATTGTAAAGGTGGCGGGACTTCTCTCACTTCACGGCGTCATTCCGGCAGCAGTGGCCGGAATCATTCTCGCGGGCATTCTCGCGGCAACCATGTCCACCGCGGACAGCCAGCTTCTGGCAGCATCCTCCAGCGTGAGCCAGAACCTTGTTGTGGATTTCTTCAAGGTGAAGCTGACCAACCGGCAGGGACTTCGCGTGGCAAGACTGACGGTTCTCGCGATTTCCATCATCGCCTGCTTCCTGGCGCGGAATCCGGATTCCAGTGTGTTCCAGATCGTATCCTTCGCCTGGGCCGGTTTCGGCGGCGCCTTCGGCGCGGTGATGATTCTTTCCCTGTTCTGGGAGAGAACCAACCGGGACGGTGCGCTTGCGGGCATGCTCTCCGGCGGAGTCATGGTATTTATCTGGAAGTTCCTGGTGCGTCCGATGGGCGGAGTCTGGGGGATTTATGAGCTTCTTCCGGCGTTTGTCGTTTCGATGATCGTGACGATTCTGGTATCAGTGATCACACCGGCACCGGATGCGGAAGTCATCGCCGAATTCCGGAAGACCCTTCGAAGCAGTGCTTCCGAAGAAAAATAATGCATTTCATCGGCCTCGCGGGGAATCCTGCGGGGCTTTTGTCTGCGTGGATATCGGGGCAGAGCCGTGATCGCTTTTCGGACCGGTTGGCTTGCTATGGAAGAAATGATGTGCTAAAATCAGGAACGAACGTTCGGAAATAATGCATCGGAGGAGATATGATCGATTTACTGGAAGGACTGAATGAGGCACAGCGCAGCGCAGTGACCGCGACGGAAGGATACGTGCGCGTGATTGCCGGCGCCGGTTCCGGAAAGACCAGGGCGCTGTCCCACCGTTTTGCGTATCTGGTGAATGAGCTGGGAATTCTTCCGGGCAATATCCTCTGTGTTACATTTACCAATAAATCCGCCAATGAGATGCGCCAGCGGATCCACACGCTGACCGGTGACAACGACACCGGATACATCAACACATTCCATGGCTTTTGTGTCTCCATCCTTCAGGAAGACAGTCATGCGGTTTCATATCCGAAGAATTTTATCGTGCTGGACAATTCCGATATCGACGATATGCTGAAGATCATCTATGAAGAGCGGAGTCTCACCCTCCGCAGCATGACCTTCGGACAGGCAAGGGATATGATTGAGATGCAGAAGCTGGTGCAGAAGCCGGAATATTACCTTGACATGATCACCATGTCCCTCGAAACGCTGCATCGGAAATATCTGGAGGCGGAAACCGTTCAGGATATCATTTTCTACGGATATCTCTACCAGGAGAAAAAATGCTTCGGCCTTGACTACAATGATCTGATCAAGTTTTCCCTCTATATTTTCCGGGAAAATGAGGACATCCGGCTGAAATGGCAGAAGCGTCTGGAATACATCATGATCGATGAGTTTCAGGATATCGACGCGCTGCAGTATGAACTGATGGAGGTGCTCTGCGGCTATCACAAAAACCTCTTTGTGGTCGGCGATCCGGATCAGACGATCTACACCTGGCGAGGGGCTGATGTCCGCTTTCTTCTGGATTTTGAAAAACATTTTCCGGGAACGGAGACCATCATGATGATGCAGAATTACCGCTCGGTTCCGCAGATTCTGCAGGCGGCAAATTCCCTGATCGAAAAGAACCGGGAGAGAATCAAAAAGGATCTGGAACCGGTTCTGCCGGATGGGCAGCCGGTAATCTGTCACATGGCGCAGACCTCGGAGAAAGAGGCGCAGTGGATTGCGATGCAGATGGCAAAGCTGTATGAGGAAGGGACTCCGTACCGCGATATGACGGTTCTCTACCGGGCGCATTACATTACGCGAAATATCGAGGAAGCGCTGATCAAGGCGAAGATTCCGTATACGATCTACTCCGGCGTTCAGTTTTTCGGGAGACTGGAGATCAAGGACGCGCTCTGCTATCTCCGCATGATCGCGTACCGGGATGATCTCTCCTTCCGACGGATTGTGAATTCCCCGAAACGGAATATCGGAACCCGCCGGATGGCATTTCTGGAAGAATATACATCGCATCACGGCGGAACACTCTATGAGGCGATGAAGGCGAATCTTGAGGATCCGGTATTCCGGGGAACCGGGGCCCGAGGCTTTGTGGAGCTGATGGACCGTTTTTCGTCGGACTACGGGAGCCGTCCGGTTTCGGATGTCCTGTCGGACATTCTGGATAAGAGCGGATACGAGGCGATGCTCCGGACAGAGGGAAGTCAGGAGCGGCTGGACAATCTGGCGGAACTCAAGCAGTCGGTTTTCGAGTATGAGACGACGTGCGGGGAAGAAGTGACGCTGGAGCATTACCTGAATCACATCGCGCTCTTTACAAACCAGGACACGGCACAGTCGGGGGATAAGGTCAAACTGATGACCGTTCACACCGCGAAAGGTCTGGAATTTCCGCATGTTTTCCTCTGTGCGATGAACGAGGGTATTTTCCCGTCGAGAAAGACGAGAACCCTTCAGGCGATGGAAGAAGAGCGGCGGCTGGTATTTGTCGCCCTCACAAGAGCGCAGAAGGGACTCTATCTCACAGAGGCGGCCGGACGGAATTTCGACGGAACGCCGCGGTACCCGTCGCGCTTCCTGATGGACATTGATCCGCGGCTCCTTCAGTTCACGGCGCCGCCGGATGAGAATCTTCTGAAAGAGATGATAAACTATGTCCGGATGACCGAGCGGTTTATGACCGATGATCCGGAACAGAAGCTGGTGGGAATCGGAGACCGGGTGGAACACAGTGTGTTCGGCCGGGGCATCGTGAAAGATGTGGATACCGACCGGCAGGCGTATCAGATCCTTTTTGACGGGATGGAGACTCCGAGGATGATTTCTTACCGGGTAAAGCTGAAGGTAATCCCGAAGGAGAGCAGGGAGCCGGCCGAAGGTTGATCCGGATCATTCGGGATAAGGGACGGCGCGATCCGGTCGGAAATTCGCAGGAAAGAAGTAAAGGCAGAGAAAGATGAGCAGTACAACAGAGGGAAAAAGCAGGAGAAGACAGTGGAAGGAAAGACTGACAAGGCAGGAGCAGATGTCGGAGGCATTTATTCTGAGTGCGTTTCTCGCGTTCAGCGGCGGATTTCAGGATGCATATACGTACATCGTCCGTGACGGGGTATTTGCCAACGCACAGACCGGCAATATTGTGCTGATGAGCACCCATCTTCTGGCGGGAGAGTGGGGACCGGCACTCCGGTATCTCATTCCGCTTCTGGCCTTTGTCGGAGGTGTGTTCTGCGCTGAGCAGGTGCAGGGAAAATACAAATTTGCAAGGCTTCTTCACTGGCGACAGAGTATTCTTCTCGTCGAGATGTTTCTGCTGCTTATGGCGGGGCTTGTGCCGGAGAGCATGAATATGATCTCCGGAGCAATCGTTTCATTTTCCTGCGCGATGCAGGTTCAGGCCTTCCGGAAAGTGGCTGGAAATGCTTATGCCAGCACAATGTGCATCGGAAATCTTCGAAGCGGAACGGCGGCATTGTCCCTCTTCCTGCGCACCGGAAAACGCGAGAATCTGCAGAAGGGACTGTGCTATGTCGCGATTATCGCGATCTTCGGGATCGGAGCCGGGATCGGCGGGAATCTCTGTGCCGTTCTCGGGATCCGGTCGGTATGGGTCTGCTGCGCAGTGCTGTCCGCTGCCGTTGTTCTGATGGAGACGGACCGTCAGCGGGATGGCAAAGAGGGATGAATGCCGCGGAAAGAAAAAACATAATGATACTTCATATTTTTTAAATATATTACGGTAAAGCAGACAAAAAATCACTTCCATAAAAAGAAAAAATGACCGAATGAGAGAAATGACTGAGAAAAATGAGAAAAATATTGCAAAAGACGTCATTTTCGTGTAGCATATGCTAAGTAATTTATGGCGCTTATTTTAAGCGCTGTTTTTGTATCATAGGAAATTTCTCCGAAATTCCCTATGATACAAAAACGCTCCGCGAGGATGCGCACGCCGCTGTAAGGAAGCTGTCACCTAACGGTGACCAGCGGCGGCGCGCAAAGTCCGCGGGGCTCCCCTC
>NZ_FOIL01000066.1 GCF_900101295.1 [Clostridium] aminophilum
TTAGGCTTCCGGCAGTATTTATATCGCGGAAAGAAAAATGTTCTTGCGCAAAGTATTCTGGTTGCGTTGGCATACAATATCAATAAGCTCCATTTTAAGATTCAAGGCAATCGGACCGGAACCTTTCTGACAGAGATGTCGAGAATTGCATAATTTTTAGTAGTTCAAAACAAAATCCAGAAAATGGAATCAGCCACATCAGTGGCTTTGTTAAAGTGCGTTTTCGAATCGTCTTTGCCTCACATAAACTTAAAATCAGCGGCGAAAGCCGCTGATTTTGCATACGAAAAGGTGCTGCGCACCAGTTGAAAAATCAACTAATGCGACAGCACCTTTGTGGTGCAAAAGCCGGACTGCGGCTGTGCGGCGAGACAATGGCCGGCCGCAGGAACATGGCTGTTATTTCAATCCTCTTAAGAATTCATTTTCACAGTGCAGAAAGCAGCAACTTCGATTATAATAAATTCGTATTTTGGCGAAAAAGACCGACGAGCGGAAACCGTTTTCAACGAAAGGCATCACCGGAGCGGATGCGGGCCGGTGGGCGGATTCCGGGACTGCCGGACAGCAGGATAGAAGCATGGCTAAAGGAGACAGAACAATGGCAGAAAAAGAGATAATCGCCAACACCGGGTGGGGAAAGATTCAGAACGGGGTTCGGGAGACCGAGCGCCTGATCGGACACAAAAGGTATAATGAGGCAATGATCTGTTCCAGAGAGACGCTGGAATTTATGGTGGCATGTCTGTGCGTCAAGAACGCGATTGAGAGCAGCAGTCTGATCGGCAGGATTGAGGCGCTGTACACCAGAGGTATCATTGACAAGATGACATATGAGCATTACAGCCGGATCCGCATGATCGGAAGCAAGGCGATCCACGATGCGGACAACAGCGCCTACAATGCGAATCTGGCGCATCATCTTCTCTCGCAGGAGGTTACGGTCTTTGCACATGATGAGGATATGATGAAGACCGTGGAGCAGGTTCTGCCGCAGGTGAATGAGGATCTTCAGGGAAAGTATGCCGATTTCCGCGGATCGGTGCTGGACGGTTCACCGGTAATGGTTTCTGCGGAGCGTCAGAACCCGGTTCCGGAGGGAGCGGTGGTTCCGCAGGAGAATGCGGTGCCGGTTCCGGAGGAACCGGAGATTCTGCAGGATCGCGCAGACCGGCTCTCAGACGAAGACACACTGCGTGAGGGAGCCGATCCGGTTCCGCAGGACACATTGCAGGAGAGCAGGAACCCGGAGGATTCCGTTTCGGCTTCGGAGGGCGAGCCTGTTCCGGAGTATGAGGAGGAAAACGGCCGGGGATACGGAGAAGAAAGCCTGCGGGAAGAGCAGTTTGAAGAGCCGGATCCGGACATCGAGGAGATTCCGGAGGAAGCGATTCAGGAGGAGGCAGCGGAAGAGAATGCCGCGCACCGTCCGTTTGAGCGGAAGCGTTTCCGCGGCGAGGAAGGCATGCTCAGCGATACGGACCGCGCGGTCGGCGGATTTGTGCAAGGAGAGGATACCCGCCGGATGCCGCAGGAGGAGCGCCGCAGACCGGCTCACCGCAGCTCCGGCATCGATCTGCAGATGCTGATTAAGCCGTTTCTTCTGATTCTGATCATTATCGTTCTGGTGGTTATCATTGTGCTGATCAAGCCGGCGGATGAGAAGAAGGATAATGCCGCAAAGACGGCGGAGGTTCAGACCACTGCGGCGGTGCCGGAAGAGACTGCCGCAGAAGAGAGCGCAGAGGAGGCAGCGGAAGCGTCGGCTGAGGCGGAAACGACTGCGGCAGAGACCACTGCGGCGGCAGAGACTACCGTGGCAGCGCAGACCACCGCGGCAGCGCAGACCACCGCGGCAGCGCAGACCACTGCGGCAGCACAGACCACTGCGGCAGCGCAGACCACCGCGGCAGCACAGACCACTGCAAAGTATTACACCAATGATACGGTTCGCGTGCGCAAGACCAGAAGCACCGAAGAGTCCAGCGTGATTTTGGCAAATCTGGCTCCGGGTGAGGCCGTTGAATATGTCCGTGATGCCGGTGAAGGATGGGCGGAGATCG
Source organism: [Clostridium] aminophilum (assembly GCF_900101295.1). Lineage (GTDB taxonomy): Bacteria > Bacillota > Clostridia > Lachnospirales > Lachnospiraceae > Clostridium_R > Clostridium_R aminophilum_A. The sequence goes on from NZ_FOIL01000066.1 coordinate 2,064, forward strand.
TCTACAAGGGCCAGAAGGCATATGTGGCAAGCCGTTATCTTGTAAAGAAATAAGACAGGAGAAATCCGATGCGGGCTGAGAGAAATCCGGCCTGTGTCGGATTCTTGAGGATAAAGTTTGAAAGTAAACTTTCAAACTTTGATTGACGGCTCAAATAGACAAGCAAGCTTGTCTGCTTGAGCCTAGAGGACAAAAGTATGAAGAAACGATTCAGCCGGCTTCTGGCGACAGTCGGGACAGCGCTGCTGCTGGCGGTCACACCGGCCGCATCACAGCTTGGCAGTCCGGACTGTGTCTATGCGGAAGTCAACTGGCCGTCGGACTGCACGATCCGTGCGGACGCCGGTATCGTGATGGATGCGGCGACGGGAACGGTTCTGTATGGAAAAAACATCCATTCTGTCTACGCACCGGCATCGATCACCAAAGTTCTCACGGCGCTCATCGTTCTCGAAAAGTGCAGTCCGGACGATACGGTCACATTTTCTTATGAAGCGGTTCATAACGTGGAGGACAACTCTTCCAGCGCAGGGTATGACACCGGAGACAAGGCGACCGTGGAGACGCTGCTGTATGCTCTTCTTCTGAAATCGGCCAACGAGTCGGCAAATGCGCTGGCGGAATATGCGGGCGGATCAATCCCGGCGTTTGTCGAGCTTATGAATGAGAAGGCAAAGGAACTCGGCTGCGAGGATTCCCATTTCGCCAATCCCAGCGGTCTGAACGATCCGAACCACTATGTCAGCGCGTACGATATGGCGCTGATCACCCGAGCGGCGCTGGAGAACAGTGAATTCCGGAAGATCGTCGCGACGCCGTATTATGAGCTTCCGCCGAATTCCAAATATCCGGACGGACAGGGAATCTCGCCCGGCAACAAGATGGTGAAGTCAAACTGGAAGGAGCAGTACCGGCCTGACTGCATCGGCGGAAAGACGGGATATACCTCGCTGGCGCTGAATACGCTGGTCAATGGTGCCGAGCGGGACGGTTTCCGGGTGGTGACTGTCGTTCTTCACAGCGACGACACGCAGTATCAGGATACGTCCGCCATGATGGATTTTGCGTTCCGCAACTTCCGTCAGGTCCGCATTTCCGATTACGGCGGAAAGCTGGCGGAGCTGGGAAAGGACCTCTCGATTGCAGGACTTTCCGTGGAACGGGCAGCGCTTCCGAGTCTTGACCGGGAGAGCCGGATGGTGCTTCCGAAGGGCGTGCTCCCGGAAGAAGTCACAACGGAGATCAGTTATGATCTGCCGGACGACGCGCCGGCGGATGCCTCCGCGGTCGTGAACTGTATGCTGGACGGACAGACGGTCGGAAAGGGATATCTTAAGCTGGAAGTGCCGGAAGAGAGAACGGCCGATCAGACCGTGGACCGGCAGGTTGCATCGATTCTGAAGTCGGAGAGCCGGTCGGGAACCGATGCGGCGGAGGTCAACGTGCTGGGGTCCGGTTCTGCGGAGAAAGAGACCGGCGCGGCCGCGGCGGTCTCCGCGGGAGCGAAGGAAGTATCTCAGGCTGCGGAATCGCTGAATGACGGGATTCTGCAGGACATTCGGGATGCATGGGCCGGAATGCCGATGCGCTTCCGCGTGATCATGAGCGTGGTGACGCTGCTGATTGCCGGTATTCTGGGATATCATGCATACAGTCAGCGACGGAAAATGCGGGAGAGAGCTGCGGCAGAAGGACGGAGACAGCGGAGGGAGGAACGACTGAAGGAAGACGGACTTTCCCCTTCGGATATCCAGTTGATGACAGCGAAAAGACTGAAAAAGACGGAAATGAGGATGCCGGAAAAGAGGATTCTCCGGAGCGATGATCCGGAGAATCCGGATAAAGAATAAAGAATTACAGAATGAAAGAGTCAAAGAAAAAGAGTCAAAGAAAAAGAGCGCCCATCGGCGCTCTTTTTCTTTGACGGGACACGCAGCGAAATCCTTCGGGCTTCCTGCGTTTCTGGATGATCCACGGAACAGGGCAGATTCGGGTTTCGCGGATTCACTTATCGGTCCAAAACTTTTCTGCGGCCGGACGACCGGTGCGACTGATTCGCGGACTGTGCGGCATTTTCAGCGAGGCTGTTCAGTTTCAGGCGTTTTGCGCGCTCGGAACGTTTTCGCCGTACGTCTTCTTTCTTGCTGATGACAAGATCGATCCCAGACTGGTCGGTGATCTTTGTCGTCTTGACGGCAAATACGCCGCCGTCCTCGGCTTTTTTAATCCGGATCTTGCCCTTGATATATCCGTGTTCCGGACATACCGCAAGGCAGTAGTAGAACCGCTGATTGGATGAGAACCAGCGGATTTTTTTGCGAAGCGCTCGCTGACACTGACAGCAGACAACCTGCGTCAGCTTCCGGTCGGAAAGGGCTTCTTCGCGGGTTTCATACGGATGGGTCACGAATTTGTCGTAATCCGGGAAATGCAGGATGAACTCCGATTTCGGCTCGGGAAGCCGGTAGTAATCCACGGAAACATATTTTGACCGGGAGAAGAAATTCATCCGCTGCATCACGCAGGCGGTATACCATGCGTCATCCAGCGCGTGGTGAAACGGTCTCACCGTATCGATATGAAGTTCGGCAACGGCAGTATCCAGAGAATCCTTGGTGCGTTCCCCTTTGATCAGACTGTAGACCTTCTGCAGATCGTAGTAGAGAAACGGAAGATCGAAGGGAAGTTCGATCCCGTGATACACCATATTTCTCTGCAGTTCGGTCAGATCCATGGATCCCCAGGTACAGAAGACCGGATCGTCTCCGCACCAGTCCAGAAACTGGGTTATGGCGTCGCGGAAGCGGATGCCCTTCCGGTCAAGTTCTTCCATACTGATATGGGTCACTTCATATATTTTTTTGTGCATTTTCCGGTACACACAGGGCCGGATCAGCCGATCGAATTCCGATTCGATCTCCAGCCGGTCGTTCAGCCGTACTGCTCCGATCTCGATGATCTCAAACGGAAGAATCTCGTCATCGCCGGATCGCCGGTGAGGATTCTGATTCCACTCGAGGTCAAGAATAATATAATGGCTCATATGGTTGCACCTCACGATTATTGTAGCATACTCTCGCAGAATCATCGAGTAAAAGGTATGACAAAGCAAAGGGCAAAACAAAAACTTTTTTTGTTGTTCGCCCTGTCATTATGGTGTTGACAGAATCGCCATCGCAGACTAAGATAGCATTATGCACTTTAACGTGCTAATATGATAAAGCATACAAAGGGAGGAAGCAGATGTCGTCTTACATGAACAGCCGTTTTCGGAATCTTTCCCCATATACGCCGGGAGAGCAGCCGCAGGGACGGAAATATGTGAAACTGAATACCAATGAGTCACCATTTCCGCCGTCCGAGGGAGTTTTGGAAGCCGTGAACCGTTCCGAGGCTGAACTGCTTCGTCTGTATTCGGATCCGACGTCCGATCCGGTAAAAAATGTTCTGGCGGAGCGCTATGAGGTGGAGCCGGATCAGGTATTTGTGACCAACGGTTCCGATGAAGCGCTGAATTACGCGTTTATGGCGTTCGGCGAGGACGGGATCGCTTTCGCGGATGTGACCTACGGGTTTTACGGCGTCATCGCGGACTTTAACGGACTCAGGAGCCGTATCATCCCGCTGGAAGAAGATATGACCCTCGATCCGGACAAATATAAAGGGATACACATGGCGTGCGTCATCGCGAATCCCAATGCGCCGACGGGACTGATGGTTCCGGTGGACCGGATTGCCGGCATTGCGGCATCCGACCCGTCTCATGTAGTGATTGTCGATGAAGCCTATGTCGATTTCGGCGGCGAGTCGGCGGTCCGTCTGATCCGGGAATATAAAAATATTCTCGTCGTTCACACCTTTTCCAAATCCAGAAGTCTGGCCGGCGCCCGGGTTGGCTACGCCATCGGCGATGAAGCGCTGATCCGTGATCTGGAGACACTGAAATATTCCAGTAATCCTTATAATGTCAACCGGATCTCCATGGCGGCGGCAGTCGCTGCGGTCAAAGACGGGGAATACTACCGGAAGAATTGCCGGACAATTATGGAAAACCGCGCATGGACGGTGGAAGAGCTCCGGAAGCTGGGATTCTCCTGCCGGGATTCGCTGACGAATTTTGTCTTTGCGGAGCACCCGGATATGGACGGGAGAAAGCTGTATCTTGATCTGAAAGAGAGAGGGATACTGGTCCGCCATTTTGATTCGGAGCGGATCTCGAACTATAACCGCATCACCATCGGAACGAGGGAACAGATGGAATTTTTGATCTCCACGATCCGGGAACTGCAGGGCTGATACGGCGCAGAGATTCCGAAAGCGCCGATCGTTTTCGGAAAGTTATGGCAGCCGGATGCATTACATGACATAATGAGAGGACTTATATGAGAAAGACAGAATTACACCGTACCACGGCGGAAACGGATATTGTTCTGGAGATGGATCTGGACGGTGACGGCACGGCTTCGGAGATCGCGACGGGGGTCGGATTTCTGGATCACATGCTCACGCTTTTTTCGAGACACTCCGGGATTTGGATGAAGCTGTCCTGCAAGGGGGATACCTGGGTCGATGATCACCACAGCACCGAGGATATCGGTATTGCGATGGGGTGTGCGGTCGCCCGGGCGCTGGGCGATAAGCGGGGGATCCGGCGATATGCGTCGCTGACCCTGCCGATGGACGAGAGCCTGATCCTCTGTGCCGTCGACATTTCCGGCCGCGGCGGGTGCTATCCGGTGCTGGATTTTCCGTCCGAGAAGATCGGCACGTTTGACACGGAGCTGGTGGAGGAGTTTCTCCGGGCGTTTGCGGTCAATGCGGGAATTACGCTCCATGTCAGGAGAATTGCGGGAAGCAATTCGCATCACATTGCGGAGGGATGTTTCAAGGCGCTCGGGCGCGCGATGCGCGAGGCCGTCTCCATTGACCAGAGGTTCCGCACTGCGGTGCCGTCCACGAAAGGTGTATTGTAAACCATGAACAGCCAGAAATTTAATGATCTTTATCGAGCCTACGGATATCGCAAATTCAAGATGTCCAAGTTTGAACCGTATGATCTCTACTCCGATTACCGCGATTTTCTGACCAGCAGTCAGATCATCACCTTCAGCGATCTGGACGGCACGCTGCTGGCGCTGAAGCCGGACGTGACGCTCTCCATCATGAAGAACAACAACGGCGGAGAAGAGAAGGTCTATTACAATGAAAATGTCTACCGTGCAAAGAATCATCACTACCGGGAGATTCAGCAGGTCGGCGTGGAATGCGTCGGAGAGATTGACGCCTACTGTGAGGCGGAGATCCTGATGCTGGCCGCCAAGTCGCTGTCGCTGATCTCCGGCCGGTATGTTCTCCGGGTTTCCGACGCCGGTTTTCTGCAGAAGTTTCTCGCGGCCATGCGGCTTCCGAAGAAGACGGCAGATCAGGTTCTCGGGCTCTTTTCCACCAGAAACGGCGCGGGACTGGAGAAACTCCGGGCAGAAGGCAGTATATCCGATGCCGCGGCGCAGCAGCTTCGGGAGATGATGGATCTCTTTCTTCCGATGGAGCAGGGAATCGAGGCGATCCGGCGCTATGACATCATCGGCGATACGGTCCGCCATCTGGAAGAGGTCGCGGAGACGCTGAAGGCCTTCGGAGTGATCGACAACATTTACCTCGATTTTTCGCTGGTGAACAGCATGGATTATTACAATAAGATCATTTTCCAGGGGGCTGTGCCGGAGATCCCGTATGAGATCCTGTTCGGCGGCCGCTATGACCGGCTTCCGCAGAATATGGGGAAAAATGTCGGCGCCATCGGGTTTGCCGTGTACATGGATGAGATCGACAACTATATCTCCCACCGGAAAAAATTCGACGTCGATTATCTGATTTCCTACAGCGGTGATGGTGACACCATCGCCCGCATGGCATCGGTCAGCGCAAGACTCACGGCGGAGGGGCTGTCCGTCCGCACGGTACGGGAGGACAAGCGGGATGCCATGCAGCAGAAACCGCGCGCAAAATATGAACTGAGCCTGGAAGAGGCAGAAGCGGAGGTCGCGAAATTATGATCAATGTGGCATTGCCGAAGGGCAGACTGGGAGACCGGGCGTATGAGATTCTGGCAAAAGCCGGGTTTGAATGCCCCGCGATTCTTGAGAAGAACCGGAAGCTCGTGTTTGAGAATCCGGAGAAGGGCGTTCGCTACTTCTGGGTAAAGCCGTGGGACGTGGGCGTGTATGTGGAGAGAGGCGCTGCGGATGTCGGTATCTGCGGAAGAGATATTCTCCTGGAGAACCGCCCGGATATCTATGAGCTGGTGGATCTCGGCATCGGAAAATGCCGCATGTGCGTGGCGGGGCCGGCGGATTTCTATGATGACGGCCTCCGAACCCTGCGGGTGGCGACAAAATTCCCGAACATCGCGACCGATTACTATGAGAAGGTCGGACGGGACATCGATATCATCAAACTGAACGGATCCATCGAGATCGCACCGATCCTCGGACTTTCCGATGTGATCGTGGATATCGTGGAGACCGGAAACACGCTCCGGGAAAACCATCTGGCACCGCTGGAAACGGTGCTGGGGATCAGCGCAAGGTTTGTATGTAATAAGATCAGCTTTCAGTTCAAGCATGATGAGGTCATGCGGATGAAGAACGGACTTGAGGAATATGTGGCCGCACGGGAAGCGGAAAAGGCAGAAGGAAAGGCATAATATGGTTGCGATTATTGATTACGGGGTGGGAAATCTGTTTTCTCTGAAGAGTTCTTTCGCCCTGATCGGAAAGTCAGCGGTTGTCACCGGCGACCCTGACATCATCCGCAATGCGGATCATGTGATTCTTCCGGGGGTCGGAGCCTTTGGCGACGCGGTGAAAAAGCTTCGCGAGAGCGGACTGTTTGACGTGGTGAAGGAGATTGCGGCAGAGGGGAAACCCCTTCTCGGGATCTGTCTCGGAATGCAGCTTCTGTTCGACCGGTCGATGGAATACGGGGAGCACGAAGGGCTTGGACTCATTTCCGGAGAAGTGCGCAGTATCGTGCCGGTTCTCCCGGAGGGAAGCGATGTGCCGCACATGGGATGGAATTCGCTGACGTTCTGGAATTCGTGTCCGATCTTCCGGGATCTGAAAGAAGGGGAATTCGTGTATTTTGTTCACTCCTATGCGGCATTTGACTGCGAGAGAAGCCTGGCGGCGGTGACGGAATACCACGGGGTCCCGCTGACGGCAGCCGTCTTCCGCGGCAATGTCTTCGGCTGTCAGTTCCATCCGGAAAAAAGCGGAGAGACCGGCATGAAGATCCTGAAGGCTTTCTGCGAGATCTGAACCGGAAGCTCCGGAAATATCGTCCGGCAGGAACGGCCGCGGCGGAAAAACGTCATTTGAAGTAAATCTCCGGCGGCCAGTCAGGCGGAAAGGGATTCCGGCCTTCTGATCGCCCGGCACAAAGCACAGAACAGGAGAACGCAGTATGTATATCATTCCTGCAATCGATCTTTACGATAAAAAGGTAGTCCGCCTTCTCAAGGGCGATTACGCAAAGATGACCGTCTATTCCGACGATCCGGCCGCGGTGGCCTGTGATATCGCATCCCAGGGCGCACGGATGCTTCACGTGGTGGATCTGGAAGGGGCAAGAGAAGGACAGACTTCCAATTACGATGCGGTCCGCGACATCTGCGCAGCCTCCGATATGGAGGTGGAGATCGGCGGAGGCATCCGTGATATGGAAACCATTGAGAAATATCTTTCCGCCGGCGTTCGCCGTGTCATTCTCGGCACGAAGGCGGTCGAGGACGATTCCTTTCTCCGGGAGGCCGTGAAGACATACGGCGGGGACCGGATCCAGGTCGGGGTCGACGCGAAAGACGGAAAGGTGGCGGTGAAGGGATGGACGCAGGTGCTGGATGTCGATATGATCGATTTCATAAAGCATCTGGAGGACATCGGACTGGAGCATGCCATTGTGACGGACATTTCCCGTGACGGAGCGATGCGGGGGACGAATCTGGATCTCTATCGGACGCTGGCAAAGGTGAGCGGACTCAAGATCACCGCGTCGGGCGGAATCTCAAATTACGGGAACATCGAAGCATTGGTACAAATGAACGTCTGGGGCGCGATCATCGGAAAGGCAATGTATACCGGAGATATCAGACTGGAAAAGGCGATTGCGATGACAAAACTGCCGTAAGGGCGGATGCCGGAAGAGGAAGAAAACATTCCTGCAGGCGGGGATGCCGGAAGAGGAAGAAAACACTCCTGCAGATGGGCAGGGTTGTATCATCAGGAGAAATGTGAAATGATAACGAAGAGAATTATTCCATGCCTGGATGTGAAGCACGGAAGAGTGGTGAAAGGTGTAAACTTCGAGGGCCTTCAGGACGTGTCCGATCCGGTGGAACTGGCGGCCATGTACTCGAAAGCCGGTGCGGATGAGCTGGTGTTTTACGACATTGCCGCCTCCGCGGAGGGGAGAAAGCTGTTTACAAATGTTCTGACCCGGGTGGCGGGAAGTATCTTCATTCCGCTGACGGTCGGCGGCGGGATCAATTCCGTTGAGGACTTTGAACGGGTGCTGAAATCCGGCGCCGACAAGGTATCCGTGAATTCCGGCGCGATCCGGAATCCGAATCTGATTTCGAAGGCGGCGGAAAAATACGGCAACCAGTGCGTGGTGTTGTCGGTGGACGTCAAGCGGGTGGACGGAGCGTTCCATGTGTTCCGGAACGGCGGACGCATTGACACGGGGCTGGATGCCCTGAACTGGATCCGCTGGGGTGTGGAGCACGGCGCCGGCGAGGTGGTGCTGAATTCAATGGACACCGACGGCGTGAAGAAGGGATTTGATCTGGAGCTTCTCGAGCAGGTCAACCGTATGGTGTCGGTGCCAGTCATCGCATCCGGCGGCGCGGGAAGCATCGAAGATTTTGTCGAGCTCTTCCGCCGGATCCCGAATCTCTCCGCGGGACTTGCCGCCAGCATTTTCCACTTCGGAGAGGTGTCGATTACGGATCTGAAAAAGCGGCTTCGCGAGGAAAACATTCCGGTTCGCCTGTAAACGGACGGCGGACGGAAACATTGATCCATAAGGAGAAAACCCGATGATGACAGAAGAAGAGATTTACGCGGCCGCGGAGCGGGCGGGAAAACCCCGGTCACGGACGGGTAATTTTGAGATTGATCGGATCCGGTTTGACGAAAAGGGGCTGGTTCCGTGCGTGGTGCAGGATTCCCGGACAGGGCGGGTGCTGACCGTGGCTTACATGAACCGGAAGTCGCTGGAGATTACACTCTCCCGGGGTGTCACCTGTTTCTGGTCCAGGTCACGGCAGGAACTGTGGCTGAAGGGCGAGTCCAGCGGACATTTTCAGCACATTGTATCCATGGAGGCAGACTGTGATGCGGACGCGATTCTCGTCCGAGTCGAAAAGGACGGACCGGCCTGCCACAGAGGCACGGATTCCTGCTTTGACACGGATCTTCATGTGGAATTTGCGGCGGAGTGATCCACATCATTACGGTAAAACGGAAATACGGAGAACAAAGAGGACGGACAGATGCAGCTTTTGGAAAACTATCATACGCACTGCACTTTCTGCGATGGGGAGAATACTGCGGAGGAAATGGTGCAGGAGGCAGTCCGGCTCGGATTTGACCGGATCGGCATGTCGAGTCATGCGGACACCTGGTTTGATCCGGAATACCGTTTGGATACCGCAGGATATCTGAATGAGATCGCCCGGCTCCGGGAAGTGTACCGCGGCAGGATCGATGTGATCTGCGGCGTGGAGGCAGAGAACCTCGGCGTGGAGGATCCGGCGGGCGGCCGGATTCATCTGGGCGAAGCCGATGAGACAAGAAAAGCGGAATACCGGATCGGATCGACACATTATCTCCATGTCGGAGACGAGTATGTCGCAGTCGACAACACGGAGCGTGAGTTCCGCCGTCTTGCGGAGGAATATTTCCATGGCGATTATTACGCCCTCAGTCGCGCGTATTACGATTTGGAGTCGAAGGTGGTCGAAAATACCGAGTGCACGTTTATCGGGCATTTTGACCTGATTACACGCTTCAACGATACCCTCTGTGTGCTGGATGAGACGTCAAAGGCGTATCTGGATCCGGCTCTGGAAGTCATGCAGGCGTTGACCGAGACCGGTACTCCCTTTGAGATCAACATGGGAGCGTTTGCGAGAGGAAGAAAAAAAGAACCGTATCCGTCTCTTTTTCTTTTAAAGAAACTTCACGAATTCGGCGGAAGAATCGTCATCAGCTCGGACGCGCACAGGAAAGATCTGCTTTCCGGAGGCTTCCCCGAGGCGCAGGAAGCGGCGAAAGCGTGCGGTTTTACGCATACCAATATTATGGTCCGCAACGGGGCGGGACTTATCTGGAAAGAAGTGGCGCTGGACGAATAAGGAGACGGAGGCGCCGGAGTCCGTTGGCGGACACTGCTTCGGATTCTGAAAAAAACCGCAGGTCTGCCTGTCAGGCGGATCTGCGGTTTTTGGTGCGCCCGGCGGGCGCACGTTCTAAGGGGTGAAAGTCCCTGATCCGCCCGGCAGTGGGAAGGATGCAGCCAGAGGCAAGGGCTCCACCGTGAGGTGTGGGTCTGAAGGAAGCCCGAGGCAAAGCGCTGGCCTGACGAACAGGAATCCCGAACAGGCTGTGAAGCGTGGATGAGGCTGCCAAACAAGCCAAAGTCCAAAAACTGCACGGAACGCCAACAGTAGACGGGACAGGTATAAGTGTGAAAGAACGTGTGGGTACCCGGGGAGATCTCACGGACGCGGCAAAGACGATACAACATTCGCCGCCGCGGAGTAAAGCTTGCCGTGA
>NZ_FOIL01000069.1 GCF_900101295.1 [Clostridium] aminophilum
CACAGAATACGCATGTGCATATGGAAACAGTGGAAACTTCCCAAGACTAAGAAGAGGAATCTTATTAAACTGGGGATACCCGAATACTATGCACATATCACAGCCAACAGCCGTAGAGGCTATTGGTTTGTGTCTGGTATGGGTGCGGTTAACCGTGCCTTATCAAAAGAAAGACTGATAAACAGTGGCTTTTATGATTTAGCCACAGCCTATCAGTCTGTGCACGTCAACTATTGAAAGCGCCGTATACCGAACGGTACGTACGGTGCTGTGAGAGGACGGGAGCTAATCACTCCCTCCTACTCGATTCATTAGGAAATCTCTTCGAAGCCGAAGGATTTGACAAAGCGGGGCGGAGACAGACCGAAAAATACATGGTATAAAAAACTACATAACGAAATAAAGACAACCACAAAACATTGACACAATAGCCCCAATGAGTATAATACAAAAAGTAGTTAAAATATTTTAAATGATATTCTCAAGGAAATGACGTGATTATGGCGGGAAAAACGTGTTTTAATCGCGTATTTGGAGGCTGAACGAAGATGTTGATTCGCGGTATCAATCTGGAAGTTCCACTGATTCAGGGAGGAATGGGTGTCGGTGTTTCTCTTGGCGGGCTGGCGGGCGCCGTCGCCGGGGAAGGAGCAATGGGCTGTATCAGCACAGCAGATTCCGGCTATCTGGAGCCGGATTTTGACCGCAGCCCGTTTGAGGCAAACATCCGCGGACTGCGGAAGGAGATCCGGAAAGCGAAGGAAATCCGGGGCGATAAGAAGGGACTGATTGCGATCAATGCGATGGTCGCAACGACGCAGTTTGAAGAATCGGTCCGCGCGGCGGTGGAAGAGGGAATTGACGCCGTAATCTCCGGAGCGGGGCTGCCGCTGGAACTGCCGGCATATGTTCCGGAGAACGGACCGCTGATTGCGCCGATCGTATCGTCTGCCCGGGCTGCAAAGGTGATTCTTAAGTCATGGGAGCGTAACTACGGCCGGTATCCGGATTTTGTGGTCGTCGAGGGGTATAAGGCAGGAGGGCATCTGGGCTTTAAAAAAGATGACCTTCTGAACGGAACCTGTGAGGAGAATACGGAGATTGTTCCGGCTGTCCGCGAGGTTCTGGCAGCATATGAAGAGAAAAAGGGCTGTCGGATTCCGGTCTTTTCCGCCGGCGGTGTATGGGATCACGAGGATTTTCTGAGAGAGACCGGGGCCGGTGCAGACGGCGTGCAGGCAGCAACCCGCTTTATCGGGACATACGAATGCGACGCAGATCAGAAATATAAAGATGCCCTGATCCGGAGCGGAAGGGATGATCTCCGGATTATCAAAAGTCCGGTCGGAATGCCGGGAAGAGCAGTGATGTCGCCGCTTCTTGAACTGGTGGAAAAAGACGGAAGAAAACCGCCGGTAAAATGCAGTCGCTGCATCAAGACCTGTGATCCGAAGACGACGCCGTACTGTATCACACAGGCGCTGATTGCGGCCGTAAAGGGAGATTGGGAGAACGGGCTGTTCTTTTCCGGTGACAACGCCGAACGGCTTACACGAATGGAGCATGTGTCGGATGTGATCCGGGATATCGTCTGCGGCGCGTAAGAAAGCTGTCACCTAACGGTGACCAGCGGCGGCGCGCAAAGTCCGCGGGGCTCCCCTCAGGACTGAGGGGATGGGGGAGCAGAAGTCCGCTTGCGGACTTTGTTCCAGAGGAGAGCGGCAGTTTTTTGACAGATCAAGGCGGAGAACCGGTTTCGATCGGTGCGGAAATATGGTATTCTCATGGGTAGAGCACTTGGCGAGGTTTGTTTGAGCTGAGTGAGTACCATGGAAATCCACTTGGCGATGCATATTTCATTTGGCAGCGTTGACGCCTTCGTGAAACAGCGCTGAGGCTGGTATTTACCAGTATAGTGGATTTGCTCAGGCGGCACGGAGCTGCTTCAAAGGAGTGAGAACAATGATTCCGAGCCAGATTTTCTGCTGTCATTTTCAAGATCAGAATAACGGGGAACTGGAAGTCCGGGCGCTGGAAATGAGCCCGGACTATTTTTCGTTTCGTCTGAGCAGAAAGCGGGACGGAGAGATCATGAAAATGCAGCATTTTCCCGCAAAACTGATCTTCTATCGGCAGGAAAAACTCCGGGAAAACCGGTGGAATGAACCGGAGAAACGCAACACGAAAAATCCCCGGGATTCCGGGGATTTTCAGGAGGTTTCTGTTGCAGATTACCGCATCACAAAGACTGCGGAGGAAGAATTCTGGTCGGAATACCGGTTTGAGACATCCGATCCGGCGTACCGGATGGAGGCATCCCGTCTTCTGAAGGAGTACGGAACCTATATCCGGCTGAAGCTTGAGAAAACGGATGAAGAGATGGCGCGGGTGCTTACCGGATATCCGGTGGATGAGACGAAGATTTCGAGGACATTTGCTGAGCAGAAGACAGCGTGGGCGGAAGGAATGGAGAAAAACGGCGGATTCCTGGAAATTCTGGCCTCGCACTGTGAGATCGGGATCGCCCTGAATGAACCGGAACTCTGGGAGGCATATCGGGATTCGGGATCCTGGAACGAATTTGTGGAGTGGTATTGCCGGAATCGGATGCTGGGCGAGGCACCGGAGAAGACTCCGGAGAAGAAATCGGGGAAGAATCCGGAAAAGAATCCGGAGATGAGTCCGGGGAAGAATAGGGTACAGGAGATGCAGAACGGTTTCGGCCATGATTTCTATCATTGGCTGGCGGAACGATGCCGCTATCTCTATGTCGGCAATTCCTTCTGTCCTCATTTATATCCGGATTCCGACACGCTGCAAAAGCTCCGGGAACGGGCGGAACGGGATCGGAAAACCATTGTTTATGTGTTCAGCACGATGAGCGAGCACATGATCCCGACTTACCGGGAACGGCTGGAAGAACTGAAGAGAAAACCGGCTGCGGACCGGCAGGAAATCGTGGTCAATGATGCCGGTATGCTGTCTATGCTTCGGGAAAACGGAGAACCCCGGTTTTTCCACATCACTTACGGTGTTATCCCCATTCGGAGGAGGAAAGACCCCCGAATTATGTGGAAAAAGGAGCCGGAGCGGTGGAAAATTCACAGAACAACAGTGAATGACGGAGCATTTTTGCGGAAAATACAGGATTCCGGAATTGAACGGCTTTCGTTTGAGACCTGCGGTTATGTGCCGGAGCTTCCGCAAAACAGCAGAGAGGAGTCCCCGGGCGGAAACGTTACGGTGTATTTTCCCTATTATCAGATGAATACATCCACTTGGTGCACAACCTACGCGATGTGTCAGAACGGAAAAAGAGGGCGGCAGGAAGACGCGGAGTGCTGCCCCGGATACTGCCGGTGGGAGACTTTTCTCTATCCGGATGATCTTCATATGGTCGGACGGTTCAATTCGCTGTTCGGCTTGGACCGCGAAGCGATGGAAAACGGCGATCGGATTCGGGATTTGGTGAGACAGGGAGCTGATCGGATCGTGCTGAATTTTCTGTGAAGATGGGCCTGACCGCGGTTTCACGGCCTTTTGCGGATAAAAGAAGGAGGCCAGATCATGAGGAAGAACGATAAAACATCCATGAAAATTACCGTCGGTCTCGGATCCATCGATGATTATCCGGATTTTGTCCGTGCCGGCGCGGATGAGATATTCTGCGGATACATTCCGGACTGCTGGATGAAACGGGAAGGTTTTGACAATCCGATGAACCGGCGGGAAGTCCGGTATGTGAATGTTCAGGCAGGTTCCTGGTCTGAGATGGAGATTCTGGCGGATATGCGGGCCGCGCTGGGTGTTCCGGTGACCATCACGATGAATTCGCCTTATTATGATCCGGACGGGTATCCCGTCATTATGGAGACGATGATCCGGTGTGCGGACATCGGATTTGATTCCTTTATCGCAGCGGATCCGGGATTGATCGATTATCTGAACCGGAATCTGTCCCCGGCTGACCGGAAAAAACTTCACTTTCATCTGAGCGGAGAGACGGGGGAAATCAACCGGTATGTGATCGCGGACGCACGGAAAGCAGGCATTTCCAGAATCATTTTTCAGAGAAAATGTTCTCTATCGGATATGGCGACGATGATCCGGACGATGCGGGAGGGAAGAACCTGCGAGATGGCAGCGCGTTCCGATTCTTACGTTCTCCCCGGCAAAGAGAAAGAGAATCGGAAGAGCGCGCCCATGGAATATGAGGCCTTTTTGCTGAATGAAATGTGTGAATTCAGCGGCTGTTACTGCAATACGCTTCACTGCGATGAATTTGCTCCGGCGTGTCGGATTCCATACCGGATGGAGAGCGGGAAAACGATTCCGGATGACTTTCCGGATCCGGATGAGGATGCCGTCGGAGCGGGCGGCTGCGGACTCTGTGCTTTATGGGAGATGCGGGATATCGGAATAAATGTCCTCAAGATTGTTTCCAGAGGAAATTACACGGAGAATACGATCCGCGATATCCGGGCGGTAAAAAGGGTATTGGAGATTCTGGAAGATGCTCCGGACGAGGCGGAGTATATCCGGAGGATGAAGCAGAAACTTTTTCCGGGCGGCTGCGGAGGCGCGTGCTATTACCGACAGAGAAAAAAGAATAAATAATGTTTCACGTGAAACATTTATTGTGCCGCAGGCTGTTTCTTTGAAATTCCTGCGGCACAGCTGTATTTCGGGAAAAGTGTGGCTGCATCCCGGAAAATGTGCACGGTATGAATAAGGAAGATTTGCATTTTCTCGCGGAAATCTTCATGGAAACAGTTCATAAAATAAACACACAATAAACAATATTCGAACACAGATCATCGGTATACTCAGATTCATCAAACAAAACAGCAATCCGGTTCTGCGCAGCAAAACAGCGAGGCGTTCATCTGTGTTAAGCGCACTGACCGCCGAACCGGAAGAGACCACCACAGGGAAATAAGGTCGGGACAAGGACATTCAAGCTGGATGGACAGCCTTTAACCGGCGTCTCAGATAGCAGCCCTGAGGGAAAAGTTTGAAAGTAAACTTTCAAACTTTGATTGACGGCTCAAATAGACAAGCAAGCTTGTCCGCTTGAGCCTGGAGGACAAAAACATGAAAAAGATACAGAAGATGGAGGAAAATCGATGAGGAAAAATGTGTTATTGCTTGTGACTGCAGCGGGACTGGCAGCTGGAAGCGTTACAGCGTGCAGCAATGCAGGGGCATCCGCAGTAACCACGGCTGCAGCGACCACGGCGGCGGAGAAGAAAGAGTATTCCAATGCCGAGGACGGCGGACATACAATTCTGGAAGACGGAACGACGGCGGAATACAATAATATCACGGTCAGCAAGACCGGTGACTCGGAAGGTGATGAAGCCGATTTTTACGGGGAAAATGCGGCAGTTCTCGCACAGAACGGTGCAACCCTGAAAATCACCAACGCCGACATTCATACCGACGGAACACATGCCAATGGTGTATTTTCCTACGGCGAGGGCACAACCGTGGACATCTCGAATTCCACGATCAATACCAGTTCCAACTGTTCCGGCGGTATTATGACAACCGGCGGCGGTACCATGAAGGCATCCAACCTTACGGTAACGACACAGGGACGGTCTTCCGCGGCGATCCGCTCCGACCGCGGCGGCGGTACGGTTACCGTGAACGGAGGAACCTATGAAACCAACGGAATGGGTTCACCGGCCATCTATTCCACGGCGGATATCACGGTAAAAGACGCAAAACTGAAGGCAAACACTTCCCAGGGTGTTGTCGTGGAAGGAAAAAATTCCGTCACTCTGGAGAATGTTGACATGACCTCCAATCACACACAGAAAAACAGCGATAAATCGGATCAGTATCAGGCAGTAATGCTGTATCAGTCAATGTCCGGCGATGCGGATGAAGGTGTTGCTTCCTTCACCATGAGCGGCGGTTCCATTACCAACAAGAACGGCGGTATGTTCTATGTCAACAATACGGTGGCGGAAATCAGCCTCACCGATGTCGCACTCACCTATGCGGCCGATGATTTCCTGAGAGTTGAAAAGGCCGGATGGGGAAATGAAGGATCCAACGGCGGTCAGGTTACGTTTAAAGCGGTGAACCAGAAGATGGAAGGTCTGACGACGGTGGACGACATTTCCACCCTGAATCTGTATCTGAGCGATGGATCCGTCTATAATGGTGCGATCAATACCAACGGAGCGGCCGGCGGCGTCTATGTGGAAATCGACGACGCTTCGACATGGACACTGAGCGCGGATTCCTACATCAGCTCCCTGACCTGTGATGTGGATGCCATCGATCTGAACGGTCATAAGCTCTATATTAACGGCAAAGAGTATACGGAGGGCACAGCGTCGGCAGGAACCGCTGTAGAGGCTTATAAGGGCACTTCTGCCGCTTCTGATAATGGAAATGGAAAAATGGACGGAAAGCCGGGAGAAAAGCCAAATGGAGCCCAGAAGGGCAATAAGAACGGCTCCTCGAAGAAGAGTGACGGACAGACACCGCCCTCCAGACAGGACGGCAATGAAAACGGCTCCTCGAAAAAGGGTGACGGACAGACGCCGCCATCCAGGCCGGATGGCGACAGCAGCGGAGCTGCACCGAAGTTTGACGGACAGACACCGCCCTCCAAACCGGATGGCGCCGGAAAGGGTGACAGAGGACCGGACGGTGCAAAGCCTGCGGCAGAAAGTACGGCAGCGAATTAAACATCAGGTTTCGGATTCGTATTCTTCGATATATTTCCGAAGCGTTGTGCGGCTGATATTCAGCCGCCGGGACGCAGCCGCCTGATTACCCCTTTCTTCTTTCAATACTTCCAGAATAATACGTCGGGTGATGTCGTGGAGAGACCCCTCCAGAGAGATCTCCGGCGTATTTTTTTTGCCCGGTTCCGGAACATATTGTTCCGGAGCAATCGCGCGGATAGAAAAGAGGCTGCAGTCCGGGTAATTGTCGGAGCACAGCAGTTTTCCGGAGATGTGAAATGGCTTTCCGTCAACCATGGTGGTTCGTTTTGCTTCACCGTTTTCCGTGACGAGCGGCGTCATATCCCGGAGAAGATTTTCCATCTCAGGGGTGAAGGATTCAGACCGGTAAATCATGGAACCGGTGTGATCACATACGGCAAGCGGTGAGACTGCGGTATGGATGAGATCAAGGAAAAAACGGTTATAGAGGTGGAGATTTCGGCTGGCTGTGAAAAAGTCCTCTACGAAGTCCAGAAGGCGGTTGACGGTCTCCTCGCCGGTTTCGATCAGAATACTGCGCATTCCCATAAGACGGGCGTAGTTATAACTCATCAGATCACCGAGAACGAGCGTGTATCCGGCATTTCGGATCTCGTTCAGACGCCGCGGAAGGTCTTCCGGGTCGCTGACCGTGAAAATATCCAGTGTTTCGTTGAAATATCCACGCATCAGAGCCGCATAATGGCTGATATTGTGAAAGCCGATGATGCAGCTTTTTTCGTTACGGCCGGAGGCACGGCGGAGCGTCCGGAGTACATCATAGAGCGATACGCCGACATCGAGTATCCGCTGGTTTGGGATCAGAGACTGCAGGACTTCCGCGGTTTTTCCGCGGGAAATGATCACATCATACTGATCGATGGCAATGGTGCGGATCATCTCGCGGATCTGAACAGAATCCGATTCCAACGAGGTCAGGAGCATATTCGGGCGGTCATAGAGCGCGTCATCGAAGACATGTATCAGATTCGCATAAGGTGCGATCAGGAGAATCCGTATGGTGTCCGGTGAAGCGGATTTCGGGAGAATGATCTGTTCCTGAAGCGGATCGTTCCCCTTTCTTTTTTCAGTATTTTTTTCGTTCCGTTCTGACATGAATCGCACCTCCGGTCTCAAATCAGAGGAGAGAAAAGATCCTCTGCAATCATAGATCTATCATACCATTTTTTGGCTTATTTGCGCGAAAAAAACGAGTAGGTTATAATATCAAAACTTATTATAACCTTTCTAAATCAAAATTTATAAATATACATAATTTTTGCATGAACATACACGAACGAAAATGTCGCGTCAAAGAATACCATGTCCCAAAATAGCATGCAAAGAATGCTGTGCGAAAGAATGCTGTGCGAAAGACTCCCGTGCAGTGGACTCCGATGAAGAAGAAATCCGATCTGCTTGCCGTGATCCCGGATTGGTCTGACGGAATGGTTTCGAACGAAATGAATGAATAGTTTGAAAAGTTATTTTTTGTAGTTTTGTCGAAAAAGGGGGGACGAGTGGTGAAAATTGAGGATTTAAGACCGAAAAAACGGTCAAAAAAGGCGAAAATTTGACATTAGTGGGGAATATTGCTATAATTTTCCCAATAAGACGGTCTAAAAAGATGCAGAGGACAGCGAACGGAAGGCGGGGATACGGTTCCGCTGTCCGATGGAAGGAAGTGATTCGCCGAAGCCGCGTCAGTGTGCGGTAGCGGCGAACACGGCAATATCGGAGGGAACTTCGGAAGAGGGGCTCGTTCCGAGGCAGAGACCGGGGAGAACGATAATGAAACGCAGAAAAAGACAGCGTAATAACTGGAAGCAGGCAGCTGTCCTTGCGGCCGTGTGTTTCTTCATGATTGGAGGAATTACACTGACGCTGGGAGCGGTCCATGCGGCCAGACGCAGGAAGGCTGAAGCAATAGAGGCATCGGAAGCGGCGAATCGCCGTGCCGAGCTTCAGCAGCGTCTTGCGGAGATGGAGACGTCGCCGGAGAATCTGATTTCCATTGATTCCGATTCGATCCCGACGGAGACATCGCTTACGGCTCAGAATGAACAGGAACTGACGGAATTGCAGAAGTCATGGCTGAACTACATTATGCCGCGGGCGGAAGAGTACATCAATGTCCGCAAGGACCGGAACACCGACAGCGAGATTGTCGGAAAGATCTTCAACGGCGACCGGGCGGAAGTTCTTGAGAAGGGCGACGAGTGGTCACTGGTAGCTTCCGGAAACGTAAAGGGGTATGTCAAGAATGAATACTGCCGTTTCGGACTGGATGCGCTGGAATGGGCGAAGAAGAACTGTGATGCAATCTTCCGAGTCGAGGGAGAAGGCCTTCGGATCCGCGCGGAGGAATCGGAAGATTCCGTGATCATCGGGGTGGTGACCGAAGGAGATACGCTGACCATCGATTCCACCGTAGAGCAGGTGAAGGAAGGCTGGCGGGCAGTTTATTACAATGATCAGACCGGTTACGTCAAGGCGGATTACGGTGAACTCGCATACCGTACCGGCAAGGGCGTAACGATCGAGGAGGAAGAAGCCGCGATCCGTGCACAGAAAGAGGCGGAGGAAGCGGCCTCGAGGGCGGCGGAAGAAGCACGAAAAGCCGCAGAGGCTGCTGCGAAGGAAAAGCAGCGGAAGGCGGAAGAAGAGGAAAAACGGAGAAAAGCGGAGGAACTGGCAAAGTCCAAGGACACGAAGCTTCTGGCCTCCATTATCCAGTGTGAAGCCGGCGGAGAATCCTATGAGGGCAAAGTCGCGGTGGGCGCGGTCATCATGAACCGCGTGAAGAGCAAGAGTTTTCCGAACAGTATCTCCGGCGTTGTATATCAGGGCGGTCAGTTTACGCCGGTAGCGACCGGCCGTCTGGCCAATGTTCTCGAAAACGGTCCGACGGCATCGTGCCGGAAGGCTGCGCTGGAGGCGCTTCAGGGAAGAGATAACACCGGCGGCGCACTGTATTTCGGAACAAAAGCACATAGTCCGGCCAAAGCCACAATCGGCGGCCACACCTTCTATTAAAATAGAAAAGGAATGAAGAAACGAAAATAGAATCGACACGACAGTGCGATTAAAGAGAGTTTACAAACAGAATGCGGATTCATCCCGGAGAGCAGACGCTTCTCCGGGATGTTTTTATTTCATGGGAAATTTCTCCGAAATTCCATATGAAACAAACGCTCCGCGAGGATGGGGGAGCCCCGCGGACTTTGTTCTGGGGGAGGAGATTTCTGCGAAATTCCGTTCCAGCTCAATCTTGGTCTTTGCGCTCTGTAAAAAGACAGACGGGTTCATTCGAGTTGCAAAGAGATCGCTGAGATGATAAAATAGCTCTACTAATTTTACACAATCAAATTGCACGGAGGTATTCATATGAGTGATCGGTATGCGGCGCTGAAACTGGAAAATCAGCTCTGCTTTCCGCTTTATGCATGCGCAAAGGAGATCACAAGACAGTATAAACCGTTTCTCGGCAACATTGACCTGACCTATACGCAGTACATTGCAATGATGGTTCTTTGGGAGAATCAGTCCATCGGTATGAAGGAACTGGGAGAAACGCTGTTTCTGGATTCGGGAACGCTCACGCCGGTTCTGAAGAAACTGGAGGCAAAGGGCTTCATCACGAGAAGAAGGCTTGCGGGCGACGAACGGGAAGTACAGGTTACGCTGACGGAGGAAGGAAAGGCGCTGCAGGAAAAGGCGCTGGATGTTCCGGAAGAGATGCGCACCTGCGTTAAGCTGGATCCGGAAGAAGTGAAGACGCTGTATCGTCTTCTGTATAAGCTGCTGGAGGGAATGGAAAACGCAGGTCGGTGACGGCGGGCGTGAGAAATCCGGACAAAACGGAATGAATATTTATGCATTTCGCCCCGGGCTCAACCATTTCCGTGCCGGAGCCGCGCTGCGCACGCATCGGCGATAGCGGATGACCCAGAGGATGGCGTGAGACGAAAGGTGCAGGGAAGGACCGCCGGGCGAACAAGGAGTATGACATGGATAAAAAAGCGGTTGCGGAGATCAAGAAACTCATCCGCAGGACGAACTGCCGCCTCGATCAGATGAGAGGCTGCTACGTCAATGAGAACAAAGAAAAAGTATTTGAGCTGAAGGAAATGTTCCTGGCGCTGGAAGATAAGGAGATGGACCGGTACTGCGAGATTCTCCGCAAGACCCTTTCCGGCCGTCTCGGAAAAAACCTCTTTAATACGGAATTTCCGCTGGAAGAAGAGGCGGCAGGCGGAAAGCAGGCGGTTCTGATGGCGCTGCGGGACAGCTGCCTGAAAGATGACGATCTGGTGGAGGATTTCTATCAGAAGGTGATTGAGACCTATGACTATCCGGGAAAATATTTGATTCTTCTGGTACATGGAATGTATGATATTCCGGCCAAGACCTCCGACGGTCTGGCGCTGGATGAGGCTTCGGAGTATGTATACAGCTTTCTTGTCTGCTGCATGTGTCCGGTGGAGCTCCTGAACGAGGGCCTCTGCTATGACGGCAGTATTCAGAAGTTCCTCTCCCGGAGCAGTGATTACGGCGTGAAGAAGCCGACGGTCGGATTCCTCTTCCCGTCCTTCAACGATCGTCAGCCGGATATTCACGAGCTTCTATATTATGCAGCCAAGGGGGATGCCCGGCACGAGGAACTGGCGGCGTCTCTTCTCGGCTGTGAACTGGATCTTGCCGAGAAAGAGCAGCAGGATACGTTCCATCGCGTGATTGAGGAAGGCCTCGGCCGCGGCTGTGATTTCGAGATGGTCAAGAATATTACCGATGCCGTGAACGAGCTGGTTGAAGCGGCCAAGGACGATCCGTCGCCGGTTCAGGTGGACAAGGGAGACATGGTCCGCATTCTTGAGGACAACGGGGTGGACGAGGACACGATCAATCAGTTTAAGGCAGTCTACGATGAAAATGTCTCCGACAGTGATATTCTCATGGCGGAAAATGTGGTCGATACCTCCAAGATCGAGGTGAAGTCCGCGGTGATGAAGGTTTCAGTGAAGAATGAGGCAACCGGCCTTCTGCAGACCAAGATTATCGACGGCGTGGAATATCTTCTGGTTCCGTTGAATGATGATGTGGAAGTGAACGGAATCCGCATCAAGAGAACACAGGAAACGCCGGAGAGCGTGATCAATACAAAGGGCGAATGATAAAACAAAAGCCGTACCGGGCAGGAGTGCTGCCACGGTACGGCTTTTTGTTATTTCATAGGAAATTTCTCCGAAATTCCCTATAAAATAACAAAAACGCTCCGCGAGGATGCGCACGCCGCTGTAAGGAAGCTGTCACCTAACGGTGACCAGCGGCGGCGCGCAAAGTCCGCGGGGCTCCCATCAAGATTGAAGGGATGGGGGAGCCGAAGTCCGCTTGCGGACTTTGTTCAATCAGGAAACTTTACCGGATTCCCGATGATTCTGTTGTGCTGGATTATTTCTTTCCTTTTTTGCTGAGGGACTTGCCCTGCGCCATTTCCAGATCAACGCCGGTTTTGTTCGGCTCATTGTTCTCGAAGCGGTAATCCTTACCCGGAAGGATTGCGTTCAGAAGGATACCGATGAGAGAACCGGTTGCGAGACCGGAGAAGGTGAGTGTGATCTCACCGGTCGGGAAGCTGAGAGCGCCGGCGGAAGAGAAGTTGATTCCGATGGAGAGAACCATGATCATCGCTGCGATGATGACATTTCGGGTCTGAGAGAAATCAACTTTGGTCTCGACAACATTTCGGATTCCGACTGCGGAGATCATTCCGTAGAGAACCAGGGAGATGCCGCCGACGATGGAGCTCGGCATGATCTCGATGACTGCCGCGAACTTCGGGCAGAAGGAAAGCAGGATGGCGATACATGCTGCCAGACGGATTACCATCGGGTCGTAAACCTTGGTC
>NZ_FOIL01000072.1 GCF_900101295.1 [Clostridium] aminophilum
TATCAGTTTCGGACTCCCTGCAAGAGAGCTGATCAACTCGGCGTTCTATACCATGGCGCTGCAGAACGGACTGTCCTGTGCCATCATCAATCCCAACAATCAGCCGATGATGCAGGCTTACCGGAGTTTCTGCGCTCTCATGAATCAGGATGAAAACTTCGCGTCATTTATCGAGGCATATCAGAACTACAAGTCGCCGGAGAAACGAATTGCAGAGGCCATGGCGCTCTCCGCAGCCTCCGCCGGCGGAGCCGGAACGGCCGGTGCCACTTCCGGCACGTCCGGAACCGGCAGTACTCCGTCCGGACAGGCCGCAGCCAATGGATCTTCCGGCGCTGCTTCCGGTTCTTCCGATTCTGCAAAAAATACCGCTTCCGCAGGCGGCAGTTCCCGGCTGATGGAAGCAATCCGCCGCGGCATGGCCGCGCCTGCTGCCGAGGCGACAAGAGAAGCACTGAAAAAAAGGGATGCTCTCGATATCATCAATGAAGATCTGGTACCGGCGCTGGACATCGTCGGTCAGGGTTTTGAGAAAGGAACGGTTTTCCTGCCCCAGCTTCTCATGGCCGCCGACGCCGCAAAAGAAGCCTTTGCGGTCGTAAAGGAAGCCATGGCCGGCTCTGCGCAGGAAGTCCGCGGAAGAATTATTCTTGCCACGGTAAAAGGAGACATCCACGACATCGGCAAGAACATCGTGAAAGTTCTTCTGGAGAACTACGGATATGACGTCATCGACCTCGGAAAAGATGTGGATCCGGAGACGATCGTGGAAACCGCAATCCGGGAAGATGTAAAACTGGTCGGGCTCTCCGCCCTGATGACCACAACCGTTGTCAATATGGAGGAAACCATCCGTCTTCTCCGGGAACGGAAGCCGGACTGCCGAATCGCCGTCGGCGGTGCCGTGATGACACGGGATTACTCCGACAAAATCGGTGCGGACTGCTTCGGCCGCGACGCCATGACCACCGTCCGGTACGCAGACGAACTGTGTGAAAAGGGTCTGCTTTAATCCCGCGGGTAAAGGCGGACTATGACGTGGCGACCGGAGAGCCTACCGCTCCGCCTTCATCTGCCGTTTGTGCTCATACATTTCCGCATCCGCGGCTCTCTCTGAGTCGTGGATGCTGTGATGCTGTTCCGACGTGCAGAGCGCGTGTCCGTAAGCAAAACTCAGCGGGATCTCTCTCCCGGTTTCTGAATTATAAGCTTCTGTCTTCTCGCGGAGACGACTTACGACATTTCGATACGTCTCTTCCGGCTCACTTCCAAAAAGCAGGATCAGGAATTCATCACCGCCAACCCGGTAGATCTCGCCATCCTTTCCGATCGCTTCCGAAAAAATTCGGGATGCGGTAATGATGTACTGATCTCCCATATTGTGGCCAAGGTGATCATTTACCTTTTTCAGGTTATTCAGGTCCAGCGCCATAACAACAAAGGATAGTTTTTTCCCTTTCTTCCTTGCCAGAAAAAGACGATTCGTCAGTTCCGCTTCTTTTTCCAGATATGCGCCCTTATTCATAAGGCCGGTCATGGCATCCGTTCTTGACTGCATTCTATACTTCTCCGCCAGCTTAGCTTCCCGGTTCTTTCTCATAGAAGTGCGCAGGAAAACCACCAGCATCGCGATCACAAAGAGAATGTAGCTGATTCGGATCATCCGTCCCCAGTCGGTCAGATGCCGGCTGGAACTTGCATAAAAGAAAACATCCACAAAAGCAACCGTGGACAGCGCGGTCATAATCGCAAGAAGCATCACCGATTCGATCGCTCCCCGCGTCTTCCGGATATACAGAACTTCTTTCACCAGATAGATGATCATCATCAAAAAATTCAGCAGCAGAAGCGGGAGGGATGAGACCATCAGCAGACGGTATAACGACACATCCCAAAAGAAACATACGGCAGCTTCAACAATCATCAGAACCGCAACGACAATTCCCACAACTACGGAGTAATGTCTGTGCGGATGCATGGCCGCCGCATCCGCCTGTACCGCCTGCGGAAATGTCACAAGAAGCACCAGCGCATATTTCAGCGCATTAAAAAACTCCGGTTTTCCGGTGAGAATCTGGATGATATGAGTCTGCAGCACCAGCATCATACCAAGAATCAGCGCCAGAACTCCCCATGCATAGAGCAGCGTCTTGTCCTCACGTCTCCGGTTTACCGCAAAAAAAGTGTAAAGAATCGTCGCAATGCCAAAAAACACGATCGCAATACTCTGGACAAACATCCACATTCTGGAACGAATTGTGCTGAGAATGAACTCTGACGTCTTCTGAATGCGCACATCCATCAGAAATGCCGACGTCTCATGTGGTGTAACGGCAAGCGAAATCTCGCAGTCCTGAATCATCCCGTATACGGGAATCGTCTGAATCGTAAGCCCTATATCCTTTCCGGTAAGACCGGCCCCATTCTGACGGTAATCATGAATCAGTCTTTTCCCTCCCCTGAACGAAAGGTGTCTGTCCTCTCTGGGAGAGATATAGATTTTATAATCAATTCCGCGGCAGAAAAAGCAGATCGAATCTCCGTCACGAACCGTACAGTCATCCGGAATCCGATAGCGGTACACATGCACTTTTTCCAGATCATCACGGGAATAGCTGAGTGTATCAAAATCAACTTCCTCTCCGGCCTCATCCGTCCATCCCGACCGGCAGGAAAAATGCGATTCATCCGCCAAAGAGATCTGTCTTCCTTCGGCCTTGTATGCTTTCAGCAGCAGTGTGCCGATCCAAAGAAAAAACAGGATCCCCACAAACAGAAGAAAAAAATCGTGTTTCATGAATGTTTTTTTCATAATCCCCCACCATAATGCGTTTCCAAAAACACAACTCCGCATCCCGGATGCATAACACTCCCGCTGCTTACCGCCATCCCGCAGACACATCGCGAATGGCGATTCCGATCATACAGATGTAATTTTTCCGCACAGATGACAGGGTGACGCAAAAAGGATTCCTTCTGCGTCACCCTGTCATCTGTCTGTTATACAGTCAGTTTATTCAATTCCTCAACTAAATTCATTTAATTACTCAGAACGGTAATGACAATCGGAGAAAGACCGGCCTTCTTAATCTTATCGAGATCCACCTCCATCACCGCCTGTCCGGCGACAACCTTCTCTCCCTCTTTCACCAGCGGACAGAGCCCATCCCCGTTCAGCATAAATGTGTCAATTCCGACAAGAAGAAGAATCTCCATCCCGTCATATGACCGGAACGTCAGCGCATGATTGGTATCGGCGATCTCGGATATCTCGCCGTCAACCGGGGCAAGGATATGGCCGTTCTCTGGCATGATACCGATGCATTTTCCGATAACTCCGGAGGAGAACATGATGTCCGGAATCCGGTCCATGGGAACCGTCTCTCCGTCCGCCGACGCTGTAATGCACAATCCGGCCATTCCCTGTTCTTTTGTCCCTGTCAGCGGCATTCCCGCCTTTATGGTCCGCGGTTTTCTTCTGCTGAGACGGGCAAACGCCGATGACCGCCAGAAAGAAGCCTGATCGGCAGAAAGCAGATTCTCCGTATTCAGTTCCTCCTCCCGGTAGAGAAGATTGGTAATCACATATCCTCCCAGATAACTGATGGAAAGACCGATCAGATAGCAGAGAATACTTCTCACGCTTCCGCCTTTTCCCGCCGTCATCATGAACGCGCCCAAAAGACCGGACGGTCCCCAGCCGGTCGACGCCACCTGTGTCAGCATGGTAAATGCGCCGCCAAAGCCTGCGCCCAGTCCTGCGGTGAGAAACGGTCTTCCGAGCGGAAGCGTAACACCGTAGATCAGCGGCTCACCGACTCCCATGAGTCCCGCAGGCAAAGCGCCGGCAATCACCGCACAGAAATCGATATTTCCAGCCTTTTTCGCCTTCTTCCAGAGCGCGATCGCCGCTCCGACCTGTCCTGCTCCCGCCATGGCCAGTGCCGGGTAAAGGGTCACATATCCCAGTTCCTCCAGCTGTACGCTGTAAAGAGCGATCAGGCCGTGGTGCATGCCGGTGGCAACCAGCGGAAGAAAGCACGCCGCGGCGAGATATCCGGAAATCGTGCGGATAAAAATGTCCTGGGACAGGCACGCCCGACCGAACAGCCATACGATTCCTTCCGAAATATACCCGTACAGCGGCATAATAAGAACAATATACGGAATCAGACATACCATCATGGTGATGACCGGGGTAAATACGACATCGACCGCACGCGGCATCAGTGACCGGATCGCTTTTTCCACATTCGCGATCAGGATCGCGCCCACAATCACCGCCAGCACTCCGCCTTTTCCGCTTCGGAGAACGGAATCCAACGGGACCGCATCGTTATACAGTCCCAGAATGGAGGAAATGACATTGATCCCCTCCATGGAAGTGATCATACCAAGCATCCCGCCCAGGATCGGAGTGCCGCCGAACTGTTCGGATGCCCGATACCCCGCCCAGGCTGTCAGAAATGTCATGACAGAAGCATTGATCATCGACAGAATCTGATAGATAAACTGCCAGACTCTCTTGTCGGCAAACCCCGGCACGGTCTGACTGATCAGAGATGCCACGCCGCCGCACAGTCCTGCGCAGATAATGCCCGGAAGCAACGGGATGAAGATGTCTTCGATTGTTTTCAGCCCGTTTCGTAAACCGTGCTTTTTCATAGTACAACCTCCCGCTGTCTCTTCACACCGTTATCCCGTTCTTCCCGTGATAGCGCAGAAACAGCATCGTGATATCATCAAACTGCTCTGCACCGTCCACAAACCGGTTGATGTCCGCCATCACATTTTTCAGGACCTGCTCCGGCTCCGCATCCGGTTCCCGGTTCAGCGCCTCAATCATACGCTCCGGTCCGTACAGTTCATTGTCTTTATTCGTCGCTTCCGCCACACCGTCCGTGTACACAAAGAAACTGTCACCGGGATCAAGCTGAAACTCATGCTGTCTGAATTTCAGTCCCTGCATGGTACCGACCGGCATCGAGTGCTTATAGATCTCCAGTTCATACTTGCCGCCGGCCTTCCGCAGCGCCGGATGCTCATGACCGGCATTCGCCGCAAATCCTTTTCCGGTTGAGAGTTCCAGCGATGCCGCCCAGACCGTGACAAAGAAATCCTCCTCGTTGTTCTCGCAGATCAGGTTGTTCGCATTCTCCAGCGCTTCCGCCGGATTCATTCCGTTCTGAAGGCCGTTTTTGATCAGGACACGCGCCACCATCATCAGAAGCGCCGCCGGAACGCCTTTTCCCGAAACATCGGCAATCACAAGGCCGATATGATCCTCATCAATCATAAAGAAATCATAGAAATCGCCGCCGACTTCCTTCGCCGGGTTCATGCTGGCCGCCAGACGGAATTCTTTCCGCGCGGAAACCGGCGGACAAAGTCTCGGCAGCTGACTGGCCTGAATCTTGCTGGCCATATCCAGTTCCGCATCGATACGCTCTTTTTCCGCCGTCACTTTTTTAATCTGGTCAATGTACAGCACCATCCGGGCCGACTGCTTGGCAAACGATTCCGCCAAAACCTCGATCTCGTCTCCGGTCCGGTATACATCTTCCATCTTAAACTGCCTGTGGCGGATACCAAGTGACGCGACCCGTCTTGTGATGGTGTTTAACGGCTCAATGATGCGCCCAGTGATGGAATACGCAGAGATCATTCCGACTGCGACAATGAATACGACCAGAAGCAACAGAATATTGCGGGCATGGAACATCTCATTGCGGAATTTGGCCACCGCCCCGCCGCGGATTTCTTCATAGCGATCCGGAAGCCCGTTCTCTTCATATTCCTGTTTCTGTGTCTCATAGGTCTCATCAACCAGCCGTTCCACCCTATTTGACTGATATAAAAAAACAGCCGTATAGGATGCAATGATCATGACAATCGTCACCAGCATCATGCCGAAAATCTTTCGCCGGATACCGCCGTTGAGAATAAAACCTGTTCTTTTCATTGCTCTTTCCGCCTTACTGCGTCTTCGCCGCTTTTATTTTTTATCACCTCGGAGGGCAGTATCCCTATGCAGGTTCTTCATTCCCCCTCTCCGGAAGAATCCGGCCTTCTCTGCCGCTCCCCCCCCGGAAGAAAACAACTTTCCGCTGTCAAACCTGACAGAGATCAATCAGGAAGCCGGACGGGGAAACCAGAAAAGCATATTTTCCGCACGGCGGAGTATTGAGAATAAAATCCCTGGTTTCAAGAAATCCCTTCCCGATCAGATACTGATACGCCTCATCGAAATCATCGGTGTTCATTCGAATCGCTGTGCAGTCCCGGTTCCCCGGAATCCTTTCTGCCTCGACCACATCGACATAAAACCCGTTGCTGTCTTTCATTCGGATCGCATAAAAAGCGAATGCTTCCGATCCGTTTTTATCCTGAAACTGTTGGAATCCCAGCGCTTCAAACAACTTGATGGCACTGTATGCATCTTTTGAGATAATCTGCGGATAAAATGCGATAATCTTCATCGGTGTGTCCTCCTTTTTCAGTCTTAGAATCGTCTGTCATCCCCCTCCACTGTTGTCCGGAGGCAGGCATTTTCGCCGTCAGGGTTAAAATTCCAGCGTTTCCAGCCGGTCTGCAAGTTCTTCTGCCTGTTTCATATACCGGTGAATAAGTTCTCTGTCTTTTTCCGAAAGTTCCTGTTTCTTATGAATCTTGTTGACCATACGCACCGAACACAGAAGAGACGCCTTCTCCTTCACGTTCTCAAGCATTTCTGCATTCTCCGTTCCGAAATACTCTTTCAGAAGCGAATCGAAAAACCGTTTCGATGTCGCATAGGAAAAGCCCATGAAATTCTCGACCACAGCCGGATCATCCTCGCCCAGAACCACATAAAAATAATACAGATCACTGATTTCGATGATCGGATGCCCGGTGGACAGCCGGTCCATATCGATCAGAAGCGGCTCCCCGTTCTGCAGGAAAACGTTGTTCGTATGAAAGTCTCCGTGGATCAGCGTCTTTGTATCCGGCAGCCGGTCGATCAGCTCCATACACCGGTCCGCAAGCGCCTCATTTTCCTTTGCAATGCCTCCCCGGACATAAGACAGAATCCGGTCCTTTGCCGGCGGAAAACAGTCGTCCTCCGATACGGTGATTCCATGGATGGTTCGCGCAAGCTCCGCCATGATCTTTGCGTAAATATCCACCTGTCCGGGATCTTTCACGATGAACGACGAGATCGTCTCGGAATCCAGAAGTTCATACATGGCCCCGTACCGCGATCCGACTGCCACGATTCCGAACGAGATTGCAGTCGGAATGCCCAGCACAAACGCTCTGCGGCTCTGGGCGATCTCATTTTCCACATCCCGGTAGGTGTTGTTGTCATTGTAGACTTTGATGACAAGCTCATCATCGTAGCGGTAAACCTCGCCCTTGGCACCCTTTCCGATCTGACGGCAGCCGTCGACCGAAACCTCGCGGTATTTTTTATATCGTGTCTTATCCCGGTCAAAGGTTCCCGGCCATATGAAGTTGACGTGCTTAATGTACTCCTTGAACGCACCGGTCTTATTCAGCGAGAGCTCCACCAGCTCACCGATGGTGCGGTAATACCATTTCTGCATCTCCGGATCGCTCTGATGAAGATCCTGCCAGATCTTTTCGCCATGTTCCGAGTATAATCCGGACAAAGAACGGATATTGGCCAGTTTATCGGCAAGCCAGAGCATCTTGACACCGATATCCTGACTGCTTTTCAGAGTCTGAAGCGACTGCTCCTTCCGCCGCTTCCAGGATGAATACGGCGGCTCATCCGGATAATCCGGTTCAGACTCGGAAGAAACCAGCATAGCCACCCGCCCGCCGAACCGCTTCTCGATCTCTGAGAGAGTTCCGTCTGTATCCTCGACGATATCATGAAGAATTCCCGCGGTGATGATCTCTTCATCCTCTGTCATCGTGGAGAGAATCTGGGCCACCTCCAGCGGATGAAGAATATAGGGCCTTCCCCCGAATTTTCGCACTTTCCCCTGATGGAGAATGGTTGCATAGATGATCGCTTCCTCAATTTTATTCATCATATCTTTTTCCTCATTCTGACACCGGTTACTGACAATACTCTCTGGCACCGCATTTTATATTGTAGTTTCGCTTTTCTTCCCGGTTCCGGCCTTTTTGTCATTTTCTATCTCCGCCGTATCCCGTTTTTCTGCATTTGTCCGTAATGTATCATTACAGTCATTATATTATCATTATAGTAGTCAAATTGACCAATTGCAAGAAACCGGGGATCCATGATTTCCGATGATCCCCGGTTTCAACCTCATTTTCTTTTGTTCCTGCAAAGCATGATCCGCGCATGGCAGATCATTCGATTATTTGCACAGCTCGGCAACAATCGCGTTGATGACTTTTCCGTCGGCTTTCCCCTTCAACGCCGGCATGATCTCCTTCATAATCGCACCTTTGTTCTTCGTGGCAATCACCTCGGAGAACTTCTCTGTAAGCATTGTCCGGATTTCATCCTCCGACATCATGGCCGGGGCATATTCTTTGATGACATCATACCGGAACTGATACTCCGCCTTGAGTTCCGCGCGGTCGTCCGGACAGGTGTCAATCTGC
The DNA here is from genome assembly GCF_900101295.1 of [Clostridium] aminophilum. Classification (GTDB taxonomy): domain Bacteria; phylum Bacillota; class Clostridia; order Lachnospirales; family Lachnospiraceae; genus Clostridium_R; species Clostridium_R aminophilum_A. The sequence goes on from NZ_FOIL01000072.1 coordinate 8,587, forward strand.
TCTTTCACGGTCTTGAGTGATTTCATGATGACCTGATTCACCAGATCGTCCCCGATATTGTCCCTGCATCCGGAATCGATTGCCACTTTCTTCACGTCGGAGATGATGGATGAGACCGCATCTTTTCTTGCCTTGTCTCTCGCCTTCATCGCTGCAACCATTGCCTTCTGCAGATCTTCAAATTTGCTCATGATAATACCCTCTTTCTCCTGAAATATTTCAAAAATGATGCTTCCCCGTCTCAGTATAGTCGGGAAAGAGACGGGAAACAAGAGGAGAATCCGGAAGTGCCGGCGAGCTTATTCTTCCATCTCCTGCCTCAGTCTAAAGAAGAACTTCCTCTGCCGTTCGTTCATGATGACGCGGACCGGTTTCAGCTGATTCAAGGATGCGCCGCGCATAACCATCATATCGCGGTACAAAAGCGACGTCTCCGGCTGAAGGAAATACACCTCTGGCTTGTCCAGCCACAGATCTTTATAGCAGTCGAGATATACCGGATTCGCTTCGATCAGGTTCCGGAAGACCGATTCCCGAAGAGCATCCATGTCAAACTTATTGATCTCCTTCCGCGGTTCAATCAAAAAATCATACCGGTTCGGAGTAACATCCGTGTTCGGATATACTGTGAAATCCGCCAGCGGAATGTTCATTTCCGCTGCTGTTTTTTCAACCGCGATCTGAAGTGCTTTCTCGGTTGTTTTTTCTTCTGCCAGATTAATGGTCCGGTTCACGCGATACATAAACTGAACCTTCGGCGTCTTGTTATAGAATCCGGTGACCTTCACGGCATCGCTCATGCGATAGCGGAAAAATCCGCTGAGATTCGTAATGATCAGCTCGTAGATCCTGCCCACTTCCAGTTTGTCCATGGTGACACATTTGCTGAAGTCATCTCCCGCCTCCACAGGAAGGAACTCGGCAAAAGACGCGGACGGTGCCATAATACTGTCAAAATCATCGATCCCCGCCGGAACGGACCACAATCCCTCGGATGCGGTAATGCCGGCATAGATATTCTTCACGCCGCCCCCCGTGTAATGCTCCTTAATCTGCCGGTCGTAAATCTCAAAGCCGTCGCCGCCCACTCCGCAAAGATAGCAGAAATGCGGCCATACTTTTTTCACCCACGGGAAATCCGTTCCGTTTTTGAAGATCTCCCGGAGCTCTGCCGCACGCTCCGGCATCGGCTCTATTTTCTTCATCAGGCTTTCTCTGGAAGCCTCCGGCATATCGATTTCATCCGATATAGTGCCTTTTTCGATGTCATCGATCAGAAGATCGATGTTGTTCTCAATATAGTGGAGGAACAGGATGATGACGCTGTAAAAGCCGGAGACCATTCCCCTAACCTCTTTGTCCATCAGAGCAAAACGGGTATGGATATATTTGGTATCTGCTCCTTCCTCCGGATTCAGACCCTCGATCGGGGAGGTGTACGCCGTGCGGATCATGACATCCAGTGCATCTTTGCCGCCCTTAATGTAATCCGCCATTTTAGAGGATGCCTCTCCCACCGTCAATCCGCTTTTCAGTGTCCGGTGATTGCCGCTGGAGGTACAGAATCCCCTTCCCTTCATCCAGTCCGGGTCAAGCCCCTCTCGCATCAGTCCATACATCAGAAAGTTGTTGTATTTTGCAAATACATCCGCCTGCTCTGCGGTCATGGGAACTACCTTCGGCACACCTACCGTTCCTGAAGTCTCATTGAAATGATCATAGGAATACGCCGTCAGAATATTCTTTTCTCCGTTCATCATCCGCTCAAGATAGGGAGCCAGATCATCGTAGACCACAACCGGAACCTTCTTCTGGTAATCCTCAATCGTGTGAATATCCGCAAAACCATATTTTCTGCCGTATTCGGTATCCTTGTTGTCCTGAAGAAGCTTCATCAGAAGCGCGGTGGTTTTCTCCATAGGATTTTTGGTCTCTTCCCGAAACGCTTCCAGCACCTTAAACCCCTCCGCAGAATTCTTCTCATATGCCTGATAAGTCATGTTTCCGTCCATGATAACCTCCTCATGCACTGCTCTTACAAACTGCTGCATCGTCAATACGGTTCTTTGCTTCTCGCTCTGTTCCGGATGCGTTTCAATTCCGGAATCGCAGGTCCCTGTGTACCGGCTACCGTTCTTTCGGAATTATGGATTCCTGTCCGCCGGCTACCGTTCTTCTTCGTCAACCATAATTTCGAAAGAAAAATTGCATTTCCAAGCAAATCTTTCTATTAATTTTGATAACACACCCAGAAGTTCATTGCAAGAGTCACTGTTTCATATCTTCAATCTTCTTCTCAGCCCGAAAAACCTCTCTCCCCGCAAAATATGTTTCCAGAACCCTCGTATCCCGTAGTTCCTCCGGGGAACATTTCATCAGATCCCGGTCGACGATCACAAAATCCGCGGATTTTCCCGGTGTGATGCTTCCGGTTACATCGGAAATCCCCAACTGTTCGGCACCATTGATTGTGTAAGCTTTCAGACAGCTTTCCCGGTCGAACCCCTCTGTCAGCGACGGATAACACAGGCCTTCGCACGCTTTCTGGCCTCTCGCCTCGGCAAAGTACATTCCGAGAAAGGCGTTCGCTGTGATCGGTTCCAGACAGCTGTCGCTTCCGAACGTCACCGCCACTCCGTTTCTGTTCGCAGTCGCCATGGGAAACTGACGGTTAAACCGGTCTTCCCCAAGAGCTCTCCGGGTAAATGCATCATTTTTCACCCAATGCGGTGTAGTCTGAAAGAAAATATCGCCTGCCTCCGCCAGTTCCCGCATCTCCTGTTTACGGTAAAGCTGAT
>NZ_FOIL01000073.1 GCF_900101295.1 [Clostridium] aminophilum
TATGCGGTAATCCCTGTTACCATTGATCTTTTCAATCATCAGTATACAGGTAAATCCACGGTGCTACAAATGTGGGGTCACTTCATATTATCTAAATGCATTGGGAAATAAACAAATCTCGCAATCACAACCAGACAGATATAGACTGTCAGCAATTTCGCTTCGTATTTCCAGTCAACCTTTTTGTTTCTAACGACACAGATTGCTCTTGTTGCAATCCATGCCAATGTAATAAAAACCAAAACTCCTGTATAAGTTATTTCAAACATAATATCTCTCTTAACCAAATGCAATTTATTGAACTCTTTGGCCTTCTTGTCTGTCCCAGTCATCGGGACACATCTTTATCTCGTTGACAGGGATCCTCACCCCAAAATAGAAGGTCTCTCCTGCAGGCGGGAAAAAGGCCCGGCATTGCGTGCTTATAATCGTAGCATATCACATTATTTTTTTCTATTGAGAGCTTTTAGTGTAACTTTTTTGCAGAGTTCACATTTACAAGAAAGACTAAGGCTTCTATATCTTGTATTTTACCCTTAACTCTTGTAGTTCCTGACCAAAATCTTCTCCGCTGTTACGGAGCAACCTCTGATTTTGATGTATATTCATGGTGTGGCCGGCTGTATCGAGTACACATCCGGAAATATTGGAACAATGATCGGCAACCCGCTCCAGGTTAGTCAGCAAATCAGACCATACAAACCCGGCATCTACTGAGCATTCTCCTTTTTGCAGACGCAGTATGTGCCGGGTGCGTAACGTCTCTTTCAGCTCATCAACAATCTGCTCTAAAGGCTCCGTTTTACGCGCCGCTTTAAGATCCGTATCCTTAAATGCTGTATGTGACAGATCCAATATATCCTCAACTGCATCCGATATCAGATTGTATTCTTTTTGCGCCTGATCTGAAAAAACAATTCCTTTTTGTACCAATTCCTCTGCGGACTCCAGAATATTTACTGCATGATCTGCAATTCGTTCATAATCACCGATCACCTTCATATATTCCGTTGCTTTTGCACTTTCGTTTTCTCCAAGCTGTGTAGAAGTCAGCTTTACCAGATAGGTCCCCAGGATATCTTCCAGATGATCTGTTTTCTCTTCAGCTTCCCTGATCCGTAAAGCGGTCTCTTCATCATACCTGGTGATCGAACCAATACTATCCTTCAAAGCAGCCACAGCTATTCCAGCCATTGAATGAAGAACCTGACCGCATCTTTCAAGTGCAAGAGAAGGACTTCCCAGCAAACGCGGATCCAATTCCTCTGTCTGCTCAATCACTTCATTATCAGGAATCATCTTCTTCACCATTTTTTCAAGCATACCTGCAAGCGGAAGCATCAACAGTGTGCACAGGATATTAAAAGCAGAATGACATACAGCTATACCCATCAGACTTGCTGATTCTCCAAGGATAGCCGGAACTGCCACAGCCTTCACTATGCAGAATATCGACAACCAGACAACTGTTCCTATCACATTGAAACTCAGATGTACCAATGCTGCACGCTTTGCATTTTTGTTGGCTCCTACAGCAGAAATGATGGCGGTTATGCAGGTTCCTATATTCTGTCCCATGATAATCGGAATTGCTGCGCCATATGTCACTGCTCCGGTTGATGCCAGTGCCTGTAGTATGCCGACAGAAGCAGAGCTGGACTGAATAATTGCTGTCAGAATCGCTCCTGCCAATACTCCAAGCACGGGATTTGCAAACGCAACAAACATATTCTGGAACGCCGGAAAATCACGCAGTCCTGATACGGCTCCTGACATGGCTTCCATTCCAAACATCAATGTGGCAAAGCCCAAGAGAATCATTCCCGTATCCCTCTTCTTAGACTCTTTTGTAAACATATACAAAATGATTCCAAACAGAGCAAGGATCGGGGTAAAAGACGAAGGCTTCAAAAGCTTCACAAAAACGTTATCGCTGCTAATTCCTGAAAGGCTCAGGATCCATGCCGTTACCGTTGTTCCGACATTCGCTCCCATAATTACATTGATCGCCTGGCGTAAAGTCATTAATCCGGAATTGACAAAACCAACGACCATGACGGTAGTAGCTGACGAACTCTGTATCACAGCAGTTACACCAAGTCCTGTCGTAAGTCCTGTGATCCTGTTCGTCGTCAGTTTACCCAATAACATCTTCAGCCTGCTACCTGCACGCCGTTCCAACGCCTGCCCCATTAGTGACATTCCAAACAGAAACAGGCTTAAGCCTCCTATCAGATTGAGGATACTAAAAATGTCCATACATACACTCCATTCTTCTGATATTTATCGTTCAAAAGAATGGTAGCAATTGAACATCAAATCCATTATCAATCTCTTGTAAAATTCATGTAATGTCCGCAACGAAAAAGCAGGAGCCGCAGCCCCTGCCAAAATCATTCAAACTTCTATTTCCTTTGGTTTGTTTGGTAAGGATACAATAAACTCCGTACCTTTCCCAACCTCGCTATTCACTTCGATCTTTCCGCCATGAACCAAGACAGTATGTTTGACTATGGAAAGCCCAAGGCCGGTACCGCCCACCTCTTTACTCCGGCTTTTATCGACACGGTAAAACCGTTCAAATATGCGCTCACAGCTCTCTTCCGGAATTCCGATTCCTGTATCTTTCACCCTTAGCACTGTGTTATGTGGTGTTTGCTGCACATCAACCTCAACTTTTCCCCCGCTATGATTATACTTGATTCCATTATCACAAAGATTATATACGATGCTGTACAACAACTGAGGAATTGCCCTGACCGGCGCATCTGATCCACCCAAAGTAACCTCCACACCCAAAGCGGTTGCGGTGGCCTCCAGGCTATCCACTGCATTTTCTGCAACACGATACAGATCACAAACTTCCCACTTCATCTCTACACCGCCATTATCAAGCTTAGTAAGGTCAATGATATCCTCTACCAGCTTCGTCATTCTGGTGGACTCTTCCCGTATTTTCCCCGCGAACGGTTTAATATCTTCCTCCTTCACCATCTCATTCTCAAGCAGTTCTGCATAACCGGAAATGGCATGAAGCGGCGTTTTTAATTCATGCGATACATTAGCCGTAAATTCCTGTCTGATCAATGCAGCCTTCTCTATCTCCTTCTGATCTCGTTTCAGTTGTTCGTTTTGAGATTGAATACGTCTGAGCAGAGGAGCTATTTCCTTATATTCTTCTTCATTGATATGCTGAAGCGGATCATCCGGATCAATACCGTTGATTGGTGTCAGTATTCGCTTTGTAAGCCTTGATGCAAGCACAAAGGACAAAACAAATGCAATCAGGATCACAAGGCAGATCGGCTGTGCAAATCCCAAAAGCAGTGTCCAGACTGCCATTTGAACACTCGAAAGCCTAATTACAGAACCATCTGACAGCCTGATGGCCGAATACAGCTGCTTGTCGGATAAGGTATTTGAATATCTCACACTCTCACCATATCCATCAGCAAGGGCTTCTTTTATTTCTTCACGTTCCAGATGATTTTCCATCTCATTTGCATTAACTGCGTTGTCAAATAAAACCGTCCCATCTGCATCGATCCATGTAATGCGATAATCCTTAGCTTCCAGACCGTTAAGGTAATCCATCCCGGACATGGATACTCCCTGTGATGCCAGCTCGGCTTCCGTCCTTAACTGCTTTAGCTGGACCCCGGAAAAGTAGTTATAGGAAACACCCATAATAAATGTAAGCGATGCCAGAAAAACGACGATGGCGACGATCCATATGGCATTAAATATTTTTTTATTCATTTTCCTGCTCTTTCATCTTATAGCCAACCCCGCGTACAGTCCTTATCATGTCCCCGCACTCATCAAGCTTTGTCCGCAGTGTTCCGATATGAACATCTACCGTCCTGGTCTCTCCTCCGAAGTCAGCCCCCCAAACAGAAGCCAGAAGAATATCCCGTGTAAAAACCTGTCCGGTATTCTCAGCCAAAAGTTTCAGTAATTCGTATTCCTTCAGCGTGAGCGAAATACGCCTGTCATTAACTGTGACCGTATGTTTCCCTTCATCAATCACAATACTTCCGCACTGTATCTGTTTCTGTTTTTTCTTCGGTGTGCTCCGTCTTAACACCGCTTTTATTCGGGATACCATCTCCATCATCCCAAAAGGCTTTGACAGATAGTCATCGGCTCCGCTGTCCAGCCCAATTACTGTGTCATACTCACTATCCTTTGCAGTTGCCATGATAACCGGTATTTCTTCCGTAACCGGAGAGTTCCTCAGCTTCTTTAAGATGCTAATACCGTCTTCTCCCGGCAGCATGATATCAAGAATCACCAGCTCCGGTTTCTTTTCCTTCATCATATCCCAAAAGGCAGCCGCATCCTGAAAGCCGCAAGCTTCAAACCCGGAAGCCTGAAGTGTATAAACCATAAGCTCCCTGATACTGCTGTCGTCCTCCACACAATAAATCATACGAAGCCTCCTTCCGCACTTTTGTACAAACATTCTATCGCTTGATTGTAAATCCTGTGATCTTTTTCTTGTAAATTCTACGTAAAGTTCCTGCCTAAAAAAGCGGCTTCCGGTTTTTACCAGAGGCCGCTACATCTTTAATCATTTATTTTCCAGTGGCCATATCGTTTGCCACCAACCCGTTCTATTCGCCCTGATTCTTTAAGAACATTGATATACTTCTGTACAACCCGGCGTGTCACTCCTATGCTTTCGCCTAACGTCTCCTGTGAAATATCAGGCTGCTGCCAATGCTTTTACACAGCAGCAGCTTTTCTGTGCGTCAGGAACATATCCTCCGATTTTCCATTTTTCCCCGTTACAGGGAACATATCGTCAAAGCGGAACTTTAAGGCCTGGGGCCGAGAATCGCCTGGTTATTTTCATTGAAAGCAAGTTTTTCAATTTGTGCGTATAACGGAAACCTTTTATCAAGGGATTCATAGGGTGATTTGGGGTCTTTTATATATATGATTCAGGATCAGTTGAAATTTTCAGGAAGCTCGAGAGTGTACTCCTGTTGAATTTCTTACAGATCTCAATAAACTTATCAAGAGGACCGTTCTGAACTTGTTTGTTCCGCAGATGTTGATGAAAACAGTGTTCTCCTCTGCCTCCTTGTCTCCGAGAAAGAGGATATAAGGATCCTTGAAGTTCTTGAAGCCTTTACAAGCCCCATAGTTTCCCTTTTTAAATTAAAAATTTCCTTTTCCTATTTTTTTTAGTTTATCTGCTAACTCTTCTTCCAAAGCCGTAAGCTTTTCAATTGCCATTTCATATTCACCCAATTTTTTAGAATGATTATTTTTTAATTGCATAACTTTACCCCTCATTTCTCCTAATTTCATCGCCACCGTTTCGTGCAATTCTACTATTTCATCTACAAATATTATTGTTTGAATAATCCCACTCTCATTGGGCTTTCCCAACGCCCGATTTCCTTTGCAAATAAGACTATTTATAGCACTAATAGTTCCTTTATAACTATTTGGCATGTAAATCTGATTCATCTATTATTCTCTCCTTTCCTTAAAATACATGGGCAAGTAATCGCTTATACGGTTTATTATAGTCTAACCCTATCGTCTATTTAAATCAATTTTACATAAACAATATAGGAGGTATTGATGACTTCCCGAATGCCACGATAAAGAAATAGCCAAAACGGGCGGATTTCTCCGCCCGCTGTTGACATTCAAACTATCTCCATTATAAAGTAAATAGCACAACTGATGACTGATAATAGAGATTTTTTAGACCGTCAGGTATAAAATCTATCACAGAATGACCTATTTACAGAGATTCATTCACCCCCACTCACCTATTCAGCCAGAAACATACCCGCTTTTTTGTGCGTCAGGAACATATCCTCCGATTTTCTGTTTTTCCCGTTACAGGGAACATATCGTCAAAGCGGAATTTTAAGGCCTGGGGCCGAGAATCGCCTGGTTATTTTCATTGAAAGCGAGTTTTTCTATTTGTGCATATAACGGAAACCTCTTAACAAGAGATTCATAGGCTGATTTTCTAGCAAGCAGAAGATACTGTGGAACTCCGTTTTGTACGGATACCGATGAAAGAACATCTGCTTCCGCAATAACATTCATCAGTTCCATACATTTCTCATACCGTTTCCCTTTTACCTTGCTGTTAACCGCTACTGCATCAACATACACGCGAGGCAAATCCTCCTGATCGCTAAAGCTGATCGATTTGATTCCGGTCCGGGATATGCGGTTACCCAAGAGGCGAATACTCTCACTGAAACCGATATACCCTTTGCCGATTCCGGAATCATAGGCCAATGCGACCTGTGTATCATCATCCCGTTCGTGAGCATCAATGGCCAACTGATCCATGAGAGACATCAAGTCATCCTCATCGCTGTCTGCTGACGGATTTGCTTCTCTCCGGGTATCTGCCAGGATTTCATGGATATACTGTGGCCGGTTTATAGAGGATTCCGAATTAATCACAAGGATCCCGGATTCATGCGCAAAATCCGTGAGATGCTCCGCATCGGCAAGATCTGCACAGTCCAGATCATAAATCAGGAAGTTCCCGCATAAGAGCACAGGAATGCCATACAGCCTTCCATCTACGGTCAAGCCTTCGAGTGCAAAAGGAAATATGTCTTCGGCTTTCTGAACTGCGTTCCGATCAATCGCCTGAATCCAACCATTCTCGATCAGTGTATCCAGCATAACAGTATCATACATAATGACATCTATACCGTCCGGCACACCGTCTTCATAGCAGTTCCACTCCGCCCGAACCAACTTGATGTCCGGCTCAATCTCCGCCCAGCGCCGTTCAATCATTTCCTGATAATAACCGGTATCCGGCATATATGGGAAAACTGCATATGTCAGCGTATCAACGCCATTGTTGTCACATGACGCGAGGAAAACAGTAAGAAGCAGAAAGAGAACTGCAATCCATTTTTTCATTCTTCCCAACCTCCTCTCCACAGACAATGCGGTGATAATCGTATTTCTACAGTCCCCCCCGCTCGAGTAAGTTTCACAATTGATTCGACGTGGTTAGAGACCACAGCATTGATGCCGGCGCGATGGCCGAATTTGTCCAGGAATATCGCTATGAGTCTATCTATTAAAACAGAACTGATATCGTCGTCCCTACTCCTGGGGCGCTGTCCAATTCAATTTTTGCATCATGAATTTCGACAATATGCTTTACAATTGCAAGTCCAAGCCCTGTTCCACCGGTGGCTTTGGATCTGCTTTTGTCAACCCTATAGAATCTCTCAAAAACTCTCTGTTGATCCACTGCCGGAATTCCAATTCCGTTGTCCTTTACAGTCAAACAGGTCGAATTGTCTATAATATTAACGGATACCAGGACTTTTCCCCCCGGATTATTATATCGAACAGCATTTTGAATCAGGTTTTCAATCAGTTCCTTTATCAATTCTTTATTGCCATGTACAGGACTTTCTTTACCCTCAATGGCTATCGTAACATCTTTAAGTTTTGCACTGACGGATCATTCATTTACGCACTCGTGAGCCACCTCATACAAATCAATTTTCTCGAACACCATCCCGCCTTCTAACAGTTCTGCATAACCTGAAATTGCTGTAAGCGGTGTCTTTAACTCATGTGATACATTTGCGGTAAAATCCTGTCTGACCTTCGCAGCCGCAAGCACATCTGTATGCTGGGATCTTAGCATTTCAAAAAGAGGATCCAGTTCCTTATATGGAGATTCATAATCAGAATTTTCCAGATTTGAAACCATTACCTCAATTGGCTTTAACAGCTGTTTCGTAAGCAAATGCGAAATCACTACGCACACTGTTATAATAATCAGAATGATCAACGTTATAACAGGAGCCACTGAAACAAAAACAGACAGAAGACTCTGCGCATCCGTTGCTACTCGCAGTACAGTTCCATTATCTAAACGGATCGCATAATAGAATGTATTCTTGTTCATAGTATCTGATTTTCGAATAGCTTCTCCCACGCCATCCGTAAACGCTTCCTGTATTTCCGGTCTGTCATTATGATTTGTCAAAAATTCTGCCGAAGCGTCATTATCATAAAGTACCGTTCCATCTTCTGCTACCCATGTAACGCGAAGCTCTTCAATATCCGTTGACAGGTCAATGTCATCGGTATCAATATTAACCGACTCAAAATAAAGCGTATCTTTTAAAAGCTTCGCACTAACGGACAAGTCCGCCCGGACTTGTCTCTGAAACAGATTATAATATAATATGGTAATACCAATAACCGTTGCCAAAACCGCAATAACAGCGATTCCAACAAGTCGTACATTTATTTTCTTTTTCATTCCATCACATAACCCACATTCCGGATCGTTTTTATTCTGGTACCATAATCTCCCAGCTTTTGACGAAGTGTTTTGATATGCATATCTAAAGTTCTTGACTCACCTTCGTAATCTGTTCCCCAGACCTGGTTCATTATTGTATCTCGAGTCAAAACAATTCCTTTATTTGCAATGAACAAAGACAACAGCTCATATTCCTTGTATGTTAATTCCAATGAGCTTCCCGATATAGACACCTCATGTTTCTCATTATTCACAACGATTTCGTCCAAACGCAATTCTTTTATTTCCTCAGATAGCGTCCGTCTTAGTAATGCCTTTACTCTTGAAATAAGCTCCATCACGGAAAATGGTTTCCTGATATAGTCATCTGCACCATCTTCAATTCCTTTTACAAGATCCAGTTCTGTTGTTTTCGCAGTCACCATTATAACTGGCAGCCTCTTTGTCTCCGTGTTTCTTCTAAGTCTTCTTACGATCTCATTCCCATTTTCATCGGGAAGCATAATATCCACAAGACACAAATCCGGCATTACCTCTTCCAGCTTCTTATAAAAATCTTTTGCACAGGAAAAGCCTAAAACCTTGTGACCGGAATTCTGAAGATTTTGCGCCTAGCGCGGTTGCGAAAGCAACAACTTCCATTCGTGCGAGTGCGCATCCAAGCGGAGCGTAATTGGCGTAAGCCAATTATTTTCCTGTACCCCGGCTTACCAGGGTACAGGTTTTGAATCTTATGCCTTCTTCATTACAAATATTCACCCAATCGGCAGCTGAATCTCCGTCAGCCAGTCTTCTTCCGATTCTTTATTCCGGATGCCGTCAATATAACATTCACGGGAAAGACCCGCTGTTTTATATCCGTTCTGCTCTGCATATTTCATAAGAAAAGCATATGCTTCGCCGATATTTGCGTATGAACCCTTATGATAGATACTTAAGACCTTGGCCTCCGGCAGCGTTTTGAACTTAATATGTTCATCTTCTTTTCCAAATGCGTTAACGGCTTCATTATGTCTGATACGGATGTCGGTTTCTTTATACTCTCCATCGGGATATTCGCAAAACTCATACGGAGGCTCTGCGCACTTCATTCCCGGGTTCAGCTCAAGGCACTGCTGCCCCACGGACGGAATCCAATTCATCATGTCCGAATAGCTCTTAAGTACGGTTTCCGCAGTATAGACAATGGTTTCCGGGATCACTTTTTCTGTTACCTGATATTTCATTTCTTTATCCTCCATAATTGAATTGATTATGGAAAGACGAGATTCGATCAGATTCTTTTCTTTCTTCAGTGATATGATTTTCTCCTGCAGGATCCCTTTCACATCTGCACCGGCAAAAACTGCTTTAATTTCTTCAACGGACAGACCAAGCTGTCTGTATGACTTGATCTTAGCAGCAGTTTCAAGCTGTGAAGTTTCATAAAACCTGTAATTATTCCATTCGTCAACAGAAGCAGGTTTCAGAAGGCCTTCTCTTTCGTAAAACCTCAGCGCTTTGATCGTCAGATGTGAAAGCTTAGAAAACTCACCGATTTTTATCATTCTTGCAAATCTCCTTTCCACATCTGATACCCTAAGCTATCCCCTTAGGGTCGAGTCAAGCCCTTTTTTCTACTGTTCTGATATAATGTCCTTCCTGAACTGCCGCAAAAGTTGCCACCGCGCACACCGGAAGCGCTGAATACTTCAGCGGAACTATAGAAAATGTCAAAGGCAGTATAAAAAGCAATACCCCTGTCACCTTATTCATCACTGAATGAACAGCAACCAGCTTCCTTTGCGCAATATATCCCGAAATGATGTTTATAATCTTTATCAGCGCAATTATCACGATCCAAACACATACCCATATCGGCATACTTATCACCGAGAGAAACTTTATCAGGCATACCGCTGCGAACACAAAATCCGCAGCAGTATCAAATCTCGCTCCAAACTCGCTGACCGTATTCATTCTTCGGGCTATGGTTCCGTCTATCATATCAGATAAGCCTGCGATCAGATAAAGCATATAAAATGCCGGCGAAAACACCGGACAGAATAGCAGCACAATACTGATCAGCACCCTGAATCCTGTTATTATATTTGCCATCACCTAACTCTTTGGAACATGACCGTCTCTTTACTCATATCTGTTCATCCTTCACTTTACCATTGCAAAACGCAGCCATCTCTTTTTCAATCAGGCGGAATACATTCGCAATCAGATACCCATCCGCTATCGCGTGATTCATCCGAACCGATACCGGCATCAAAAGTTTCCCGTTCTCCTCACGATATTTTCCCCAATTGATGATCGGCAGGAAATAGAGGAACCCGTCCGGCAATTCTATATTCAGGGAATCATAGGACAGCCAGGAAATGTAGGAAGCATCAAACCAGTTCGGATGCTTTTCCATATCAAGGCCATAATCCCTCGTTTGTTTTGCCTTCTCTATATCAGAGACAGCATTTTTGTAGAATACGGCATAATCCGGATCAAAACTTGTATATACCGGCGTACAGGTCTCGGTATCCTCATGAAAAATATACTGTGTAGGGTTAATCCTGTCATAACAGATCAGTTCCTCAGTCTGCCAGAGATACCCCATTTTGTAATCATCCCGGGAATTCAATACCTTGGAAAGGATATATAGGAAATTAACATAGAACTTCGTGCTACTCTCCTTCGAGTACTTAACAAGCTCCGTCACATCAACCCTCGCCGTCATAGACGTCGAGCACTTGCAGTCCTCTGTAAAATGCCGGAACACACCCTTCCTGTAGTAGGTTTCCTTATTTACTATCCGATAATTTTTATCAAGTTTTATTTCCATATCAATACAATTCCAGGTACCTATCGGCATCTCGCATTTTCTCAAGCCGCATTTCTTAAAACCCACGGCCTCATAGCAACACTTTGCAGCAGCATTATCCTCAAATACACCGAGGTCAATTCTTGTTACATTAAGATGATCCTTTACATGTTGAATCCCGAGCCGGAGCATCTTACTGCCATATCCCTTGCCTCGGAGTTCCGGATCAACGATAACAA
>NZ_FOIL01000032.1 GCF_900101295.1 [Clostridium] aminophilum
ACTTATACCTGTCCCGTCTACTGTTGGCGTTCCGTGCAGTTTTTGGACTTTGGCTTGTTTGGCAGCCTCATCCACGCTTCACAGCCTGTTCGGGATTCCTGTTCGTCAGGCCAGCGCTTTGCCTCGGGCTTCCTTCAGACCCACACCTCACGGTGGAGCCCTTGCCTCTGGCTGCATCCTTCCCACTGCCGGGCGGATCAGGGACTTTCACCCCTTAGAACGTGCGCCCGCCGGGCGCACCAAAAAGAAGCAGCCGGCATGAACCGACTGCTTTTCTTCTCCGAATGCTCCACTAAAATAGCATTTTGGCAAAATATATATTGTTTTTATATTTAATCCAGGAATTTAGAATAATTGAATTATTTGCATCCCTTTCCATTCTTTTTTATTATGATTGCCGGAATTCCCAGTACACCCGCACTGCAAAGAAATGTGATCAGAATCCGCAGCGCAATATCCGAGAAAAACTCTTCCGGCATGATGCAGATCATACGGCTGACATGGGGATCAAACTCCCAGTTTCCCTGTGAGAAGAAGATCTCATGAAAGACCGTAAAATACTTTGTAAAATCAGAGGCGCAAAGCGCGCCGAATGCCGCCGCTGTTCCGAGGATCACAAAACACGTCCTGAGATATCCGCAGCCAAGAATCGCCAGGGCTTCCCTGCCCTTTTTCCGTATCAGATATCCCGCGGTCAGAATGAGAAGCAGAATTGCCGCCGACCGCATCCGCATCGCGGCCAGAAACACCTCCCGGACATCCGTCATGTGGGAGATCTCATCCTCCCGGTAGAATCCCTGAAGTTTTCCGTTGATCGGAACTTCCACGATCAGATTCTCCCGCTCTCCGCGAAGGTAAAGCATGGTCTCGTCGATCACGGTATTGATGCCGTCATAGTCCATCCGGTCACCCTTCCAATATTCTAAAAGAAAGGGCACATTGTATTTCCGGAATTCCCGGTCGTAGAGTCCGGGAGTCCAATAGCAGACCGCCTCGAAGGAGGTGATAAGCACCGTAAAGAGCAGCGCCAGGGCAAATACCGCAGAGAGAATACCTTCCCCGTATGAAAAATCCTTCCATTTTTCTTCTTTCGGAATGATCTGTTTGTCATGGATATCTCTTGCATGCCGGTCATCCTTCCCTGTCCGGATGTCGTCCGTCATATGATCCGTGTCCTTTGGTGATTCTGTCATATTCCCCCCTGCCATTTGTGACACCACACGCGAAAGTAACGAGTGTGCGGCGCCCGATTATCAATAATGCCTTACTACTTCAAAACGCTCCAGTTGTACGTCCCGGTCTTTCGGATCAATTCCTGCCTTCTGCTTTGCGATCTCGATCTGGCGTCTCACGGTATCGACACCGTCCAGATTCGGGAGAAGAAGACCTCTCTTATTCCCCTTCGTCACGATCACACCGTACCGTTTCACATCCAGTTCTTCCGGAGATTCAATCCGCTCCGTCTTCCCCAGAACATCCACGCTGTAGTCCAGCCACTCCAGTTCCGATATCTTCACCGGTTCAAACCGCGGATCCGCCGAGCAGGCGCTCCTCGCATTGGTGGAAATCTCCTCGGCGATGGAATCTTTCACCGCACTGATGGTACCGATACAGCCGCGAAGACGGCCCTTTTTATGGATTGACACGAAGACGCCGGCACTGCCTTCTGTCAGATTCTCCCAGACCGAAGCGGCTTCATCATCCAAATCCTCTTCCGTTAATTCCGGCAGGTTCTGATTCCACGTTCTTCGATCCCGGATCTTCTCCTTAGAACGGCCGGAATTGTTTCCATCGTTATGGTTCTTTTCATCGCCATCCGGATCCGGAATCCGCTCTCCAAAAATCTCTCTCAGCGCATCTTTTTCCCGGATCGTCTCCCCTCCCCGGACATACTCCTCGACGGCTTTTCTTGCAAGCTGCACGTAGGGGTCTTCCTTCTTCCGCCGCGCATGGAGCTTTTTCTTTTCCCGCCTCAGCCACCGGTCCAGCATATCCCGGGAAAGGTCCTCACCTCCCGCCCGGTAGACACAGATTCCGTACCCCACACCGGTCACATCCTGATGGACCAGCTTTTTCACACGAACCTTTGTCCGGTCCAGCGCTCCCGCCATCATCACAAAACTCCGATGGCCGCACTCCGCCGCCTTATTGCAGAAATTCTCGTCAAAATCCAGAAGCTCATCGAAAGCGCCCCGGCCCATGACATCCATGATCCGCTCATCGTATACCGGACCAGCCGGATCAAATCCATAGGGTCCGTCTTTGCGGAGCTTATGGGACAGATCGCCGCTGGCCACGAAGAACACTCTTCTTCCGAGAATTTCCGCCGTGTTGCGGATCAGCATCCCCAGCCGGTAGTGATCCTCAAACGACTCGCCGGAAAGGCCGATCCGGACGAGCTGATACTCCGGACATTTCGGATTGATAAAATGAAGCGGCACCATGGTACCGTGATCGAGTTCCGGATTTTTTTCTCCCCGGGTTCCCGCCGGAAGCCCTGCTTCCCGGGCAAGTTTCGAGAGCATCTCCGTAAACTGGACATCGTAGTCCACATGAAATTTCACGTTCTTCGCGCCAAACGTCCCAAAATCCCCGTCTGCTCCGTTTCCGGGTGAGATATGGAAATAATCCAGATACTGCACGCTGTGCGGAGATGCCAGAACAATGGTATCCGGCTCACAGTCCGCGACAAACTCCGCCGTCTTCTCATAGGCGGCAATTGTTTTCCGGATTTTCTTTTCGCTTCCCTGTCCGATCTCCGGAATAATCATCGGAGGATGCGGAACCATACATGCACCAACGATCGCCATAGACTGTCGCCTCCCGCGTTTTTTCCATTTCCGTTAAAGAGGTTTTCGGATCCGTCCTGTTTTTCGCATTGTCTCCGATTCTGTCATCCGGTGTCAACGGATTCCGGTTGCAATCCTATGTTATCCATTATAGAAAAAATTTTGATATATGAAAAGAGCAGGCTTCCCACCCATCGGCGGTTGCCTGCTCTTTCCGGTAAACATAACTGCAGTGTTCGGAAAGTACTCCTTCGATGTCATGGCGCTGCATTTACTGTACGAAGGATGCTTGATCGTCTTTGCGTCTCATTCCCGATCAGACATGGATCATCATGAATTGGAAACCTGTATTGTCATAATCGATACGAGAAACAGCAGCAGAAAAAGTAATTTGAATGAATTCTCATATGCCTTATATAAGGCCGGCTTTTCCGTTTTAACCTTTTCCACATTCAACACCGAAAATTTATTTTCAAAAAAATACTGGCATATCTGAATCACAAGAATCAGTATTGCGCCGGCATACAACATATTCTTATACGGTTCTAAAGCTGAAACAAACAACCGCAGACAAAACAGTGCAATTACCGTCAATTCAGTGATCCAAAAAACAAAGAATCCCAAATACTTTGAAATATGCTTCATTTATACTAATTCTTTCCCTGATGTCTGCATTTCCGTGATCAGTACTTCAGTTTTCCTTCCGCCACGGCCTTCAGATGGGTTCCGTACGGGCTCTTTCCGTATTTCTCTGCGGATTCCAGAAGCTTTTCAGAGTCGATCCAATGGTTGATGTATGCGATCTCTTCCGGTGCGGAGATGGTGATGCCCTGAAGTTCCTCGATGGTGCGGACGAATTCCGCCGCCTCCAGAAGGCTCTCCATTGTGCCGGTATCCAGCCAAGCGAAGCCGCGTCCCAGCAGCTGCACATTCAGCTGGTCCTTCTGAAGATACATGTCATTCAGCGTCGTGATCTCCAGCTCTCCTCTGGCGGACGGCTTTACCTCATTGGCCATTCTGCTCACGCCGGCCGGATAGAAATAGAGTCCCGTTACGGCGTAATTGCTCTTCGGTTTGGCCGGCTTCTCCTCGATGGAGATGGCTTTACCGCTCTCGTCAAACTCGACGATGCCGAAGCGCTCCGGATCATTGACATAATAGCCGAATACGGTTGCTTTTCCGTTCTCCGCGCTTTCCGCAGCAGCCTTCAGCGTCTTGCGGAAACCGTTTCCGTAGAAAATGTTGTCGCCAAGAACCATGGCGCAGGCGTCATCACCGATGAATTCTTCGCCCAGAATAAATGCCTGTGCGAGACCGTCCGGTGACGGCTGAACCTTATAGGAAAGATTGATTCCGAACTGGCTTCCGTCGCCGAGAAGCGCCTCAAACCGCGGCGTGTCGGTGGGCGTGGAGATGATCAGAATATCCCTGATTCCCGCCAGCATCAGCGTGGAAAGCGGATAATAGATCATCGGCTTATCGTAAACCGGAAGAAGCTGCTTACTGGTTACCATGGTCAGCGGATAAAGGCGGGTTCCCGCGCCGCCGGCAAGAACGATTCCTTTCATCAGCCGATCACCTCTTTCTTTCCGTACATCTCATTGTAGTAGTTCTGGTATTCGCCGGAAATGATGTTTTCCCACCACTCCTTGTTATCGAGATACCACTGAATGGTCATCTTGATGCCGTCCTTGAACATGGTCTCCGGAAGCCATCCCAGTTCATTGTGGATCTTGGTCGGATCGATGGCATATCTCTGATCGTGACCCTTGCGGTCGGTTACGTGCTCAATCAGGCTCTCCGGCTTCTGCAGGTTTTCGCAGATGAGTTTGACAATGTCGATGTTCTTCATCTCGTTGTGTCCGCCGATGTTGTATACCTCGCCGACGGTACCCTTGTGGATGATCAGATCAATGGCTTTGCAGTGGTCGCCGACATAGAGCCAGTCGCGGACATTGAGACCCTCGCCGTATACCGGAAGCTTCTTATCCGCCAGCGCGTTGGCGATCATCAGCGGAATGAGCTTCTCCGGGAACTGGTACGGGCCGTAGTTGTTGGAGCAGCGGCTGACGGTTACCGGAAGGCCGTAAGTTCTGTGATAAGCCATGACCAGAAGATCTGCGGAAGCCTTGGAAGTGCTGTACGGGCTGGAAGTGTGGATCGGAGTATCCTCGTGGAAGAACAGATCCGGGCGATCCAGCGGAAGGTCTCCGTATACCTCATCGGTGGAAACCTGATGATATCTCTTGATGCCATACTTGCGGCATGCATCCATCAGAACCGCGGTTCCGATGATGTTGGTCTGAAGGAAGATCTCCGGATTCTCGATGGAGCGGTCAACATGGGACTCTGCCGCAAAATTGACCACCATATCCGGATGCTCCTCCTCAAAGAGCTTGTACACGCCTTCGCGGTCACAGATATCCAGCTTGACAAAGCGGAAATTCTTGTTGTCCATCACGGACTTCAGTGTGGAAAGGTTTCCGGCATAAGTCAGCGCGTCCACGCAGACAATGCGGTAATCCGGATACTTCTCCAGCATATGGAACACAAAATTGCTTCCGATAAATCCTGCACCGCCGGTTACGATAATATTCATGGTTGATCCTCCTTACACTTATGTTGTTTAAATCATTATGGTTGATTCGTTTTCCTACAGTCATCCTGTGATCCGGATTATAAAAGGTGACGTAACGTCACCTTCAAGTCCTTTCCCATCATATCACAGAAAATCAGCATATGCCACAAATTACTTTGTGCTTTTTTAGCGATATTGCATTATTTTACCGGCTCGCCACAAAGATTCCGGCATCCTTTGTGATATGAAATCCGCCCTTCACCTTCTGCGCCACAAACTCATGGAATTCTTTATACCGGTCCAGCAGCAGCCGGTTCTGATTACCGTGACAGGACAGAATATAGGCAATCAGCGGCTCTGCATCCGCAATCTCGATGGCGTCCTCATAGCGACGCATCGAAACCTCCCGGAAATGTCTCCGAAGGATTTCTTCTCCGTTCTCCAGTCCAAAACGATCATACAGATGCTCCGCGGCGAGCACGATCTCGGGGTTAAACTCCTGTACCAGTGAGGTAACTTCCCTCATATGCGCCGCGCCGTAGGTTCCGGCAATCAGCCTCCCTCCCGGTCTCAGTACGCGGGCACACTCTTCCAGTGCCTGCTCCAGGGGATCGCAGTAAAAAAGCACATGATTTGCGATCACGATGTCAAAACTGCCGTCTTTGTAAGGTATTTTAGTGCCGTCGAAACGGCGGAAATGAAATCGCCGGTCTTTGCCGAGAGCCCGCTTTGCATCGCGCAGCATCCCGTCGGAGATATCCGAAAGTGTGATCTCGATCTGCTCCGGAACAGCGGATTCATTTTCCGACCAGAGTGCTCCGTTGCCGCAGCCGATCTCCAGGATCTTCATCTCCTCCTCCGGCCGTACCTGTTCCATGACCCACGGAAACCAGCCAACCGGATTGATCGAGTATTCATGATGAAGCCGAATACGGGAGGCAATATTTGTCGCATTCTGGTACTGCGTTTTCAGGCTTCTCTCCATCGCCGTCATATCAATCAGTTCGAGCATGCTCTCCCAGTCGATCGCTTCTTTTCCGCGCAGCGCCTCCACTGCGGAGTCGATCGCCTGCATCATCGCGTGCATGGTCTCCGCGCGTTCTTCCACAAGCTTTCTCTGTACCAAAAGGGAGTCCAGCAAAAAATGCCGGTCTGCAGACGCCAGCGTGATTTCCCGGATGTCGTCAAGCGAGAATCCCAGATATTTCAGCAGAAGAATCTGCTGCAGTTTCGCCAGATCCTCGTCGGTGTAAAACCGGGCTCCCGCTCCGGTTTTGTACGTTGGTTTCAAAATATTTTTCGAATCATAATATCGGATCGTCCGCTGTGTCACATGCGCCTTTCCGGCGAACTCACCCGAAGAATAGTATTCCATCCTGTCAACCTCTTTCTGCTCTGTCCTTCGCTGTCCAGTCTTTTCCCTTTTGATTCTCCGAAGCTTTGAATGCTCCCCGTATTCCGTCTGTTCCCCGCGGCTTTTGGCAGCGGACGTCCGGGCTTTTTTCAGTATAACATGCCCCATCCCCGCGGAGTTATTTTTCCAGTGTAGGAATTTCAGAGAAATCTCCCGCACCGGAACAAAGTCCGCGGGGCGTTTTGTTTCATAGGGAATTTCGGAGAAATTTCCCATGAAACGAAAAAGGACCCGGCTGCCCTGGAGAAGGCGAACCGGATCCTCGCTATGATTGTTTTACGTAAATATTCGATATGACCAGATATCGGATTTTTGATGGAGATTCTTCTCCGGCCGGATGACCGGAGAAGCAATGCCTTTTGGCATGGAAATGTTTTTTCTTGAGAATTATTGCTGAATTGCTGTATTTTTCCGCAAATACTCCGCGGAATTACAGCGGCATGATGCCTGTTGTCACTGCGGTGATCATGCAAAGGATGGAGAAGCCCCATACATACATGAAGGAAGCTTTCAGATGATCCTTGATCTCAACATCCGCAAGTCCGATACCAAGCAGAGTTGCCGGTACCATCGGAGAAATGAAGGTTGCGCAGTTGCGGCATACAACCATGGCAACCGCGATCGGAAGAGCCTCTACACCAAAGCTTGCGCCGATTGCCATCATGATCGGAAGCATTCCGTAGAAATAGGAATCGGTATCGAATGCCAGTGCCAGCGGAACAGACAGGAAACCGATAACCAGCGGCAGGTGCTGACCGATGCTTGCCGGAAGAATCATTGTGATCAGATTTGCCATGCAGCTTACAACCGACTGAATCTGCATCTCAACGCCCGGTTTTGCAATTGCAGCAGCGCCCTTGTCGTTGAAACCGTAAACCAGGATACCCATCAGAACTGCAGCACCCATCAGAGTGGAGCACATCATCAGAGCCGGACCTGCGTGGCTGTTGATGATCTTCTTCTGCATCTTAATGTCAGTGTAGTTTACAAGGATAGCGATTGCTACACCGATCATGAACGGAACATAGGACGGGAACTGATCCCAGATCAGCATTGCGATAACTGCTACTGTAAGAGCGATGTTGAACAGGAACAGCTTCGGTCTTGCAAGATCGCCGAGCTCATTCTTCTTCTCTTCAACAGCAACCTCGCCCTCTTCCTGCGCAAGCTTACCGTGAAGGCCTGCACCTCTTGCCTTCTCCTGAACGCCGGCAAGAACTGCGTGTGCAAGACAGAGCACGATACCGAACGCCTGAATCGGCATGATGGTGTGCCAAAGAGCGCCGGACTCCATACCAAGTACCGATGCTGCTCTCATCGTCGGGCCAGCCCACGGCATCAGGTTCAGAACGCCCATGGCGAGAACAACAACACGAAGAAGTGTGGTCTGTCTCATGTGCATCTTCTTGTAAACCGGAAGCATGGACGGAATAACGATCAGGAATGTGGAAGCGCCGCCGCCGTCCAGATGGCCGATCAGCGCGATGATCGCGGTCATAACCGTAACACCGATGACATTGTCGCCAACGAGTTTCATCAGCTTACCGATGATAACATCGAACATACCTGCATCAGTCATGATTCCAAAGTACAGCACAGAGAATACAAACAGTGCTGCTGTCGGTCCGGTGGAACCGAATCCACCCTTGATCAGTTTTCCGATCTGCTCAACATCGTAGTAGCCACCCGCTACCAGAATGCACGCAAGAATCATCGGAAATACAATGAACGCGATACTCGGCAGTGTTTTACTCTTGAACAGAGTAACAACGATTCCGACGATCGTCAGGAATCCTAAAATTCCGACAAGTGTAGTACTCATCTCTTTTCCCCTTTTTTTCTGTTTTTCTTTTGTCTACAGTTCCTCCGGCAATCCCCATCTTGTCTCCCACCCATACCATATGGGAGACAAATGCCGAAGTCCGTTTTTATATTCCGCTGAACGAACAGCGTATCTTTAGCAGTTTTTCGCGGGTTTTTCCCATCTCCACCCGGTTCTTTCCAGCCGGCGCAGCCACACACAATGGGCTCCTCCCCGCTTCAACTGATAAATTCGTTTTTACCCGAACTCGAACGGTTTAACCTGTCTTACGACATCCATTACAGAACCGTCTCTTGCCTCGATGATACCGACAACGCGGTCTTCAAACTGAACCTTGTTCGGCTCGCCGGTGATGCTGTAGGCAATATCGCGAAGCTCCTCAATGCTCTTGATCGGAAGATTTGTATCCTTCAGGGCATCGATGATATCCTGTCTCTTCGGGTTGATCGCGATACCGTAATCGGTGACAACGACGTCAACGCTCTCGCCCGGAGTGGTAACCGTTGTAACATCGGAGCAGATTGCCGGAATTCTTCCCTGCAGAAGCGGTGCGATTACGATGGTGCACTTTGCACCTGCCGCGGTATCCGGATGTCCGCCCTGTGCGCCGGTGATCATACCGTCAGAGCCGACAACGACATTACAGTTGAAGTGAACGTCAACCTCGAGAGCCGCAAGGATTACATAATCCAGCTTGTTGACGAAAGCGCCCTTGTTGAACGGATCTGCATACTCGCCTGCCGTGATGTAATAGTGCTCCGGATGATTTACGTTTTCGATCGCATCCATATCGAAGTCCTGCGTATCAAAGAGTTTTCCAACCAGTCCTTCATTCAGAAGTTCACACATCGGCTTTGTAAGACCGCCGAGACCGAAGCCCATCTTGATGCCCTTTTCTCTCATGATCTTTGCCAGAGAGATGGTGGAAGCGATGGAAGCACCGCCGACACCGGTCTGATAGGAGAATCCGTCCTTGAACCACGGAGTGTTCGCTACAACCTGAGTGCAGTACTCTGCCATCAGAAGCTTTCTCATATCCTTGGTCGGTTTTGCCGCGCCGGTTGCAATCTTCTCCGGATCACCGATGGAATCCACCTCAACGACATAATCCACGTTTGTCATGGAAATCTGCGCCGGATAGTTCGGGAACGGAACAAGACAATCGGTGATCGCGACAACATTGTCCGCATACTCCGCATCTACTGCCGCGTAAGAGAGAACGCCGCAGTTTGCCTTACCGCGCATACCGGAAAGGTTGCCGTAATCGTCGCTGGAAGAAGCACCGATAAACGCGATATCGATGTGAACTTCGCCGCTCTCGATTGCTCTCACTCTTCCGCCGTGGGATCTCATAATCGCAAGGCCCTTCAGCTTACCGTTGGAGATTGCCTCGCCGATTCCGCCGCGGACGCCGGAAGACTGAATGGAAGTGATGGTGCCGTCCTCGATGTACGGAACAATGGGATTATTCTGCTTTCCCAGAGAGCTTGCACAGATGGTCAGGTTCTTGATGCCCATCGCGTGGATCTCATCCATGACCATGTTGACGATCTTGTCACCCTCACGGAAATGATGGTGGAAGCTGATGGTCATGCCATCTTTGATTCCGCACTTTACAAGTGCTTCATGAATATTGGAAAGAAGTTTGCTCTTCTTCGGATCAATGACCGGACGTGTCTTCGGGGCATCTTTCTTATATTCAACGCTGTCGAAGTGGAACGCACCCTGATACGGCTGCTTTCCGGTCTCTTTCAGGATCTCTTCCGGGATCTCTCTGCCTACTGCATTTAACATATTATAATTCCCCCTTATATACGCCGGATGCCTTCGCAAGTTCAATCGTTCTCTTTGCGCCGTCATAGAACGCGATGTCGATCATCTTGCCGTCTACGGTAAATACGCCGATTCCGAGAGCTTTCTTGGAGTCAATCTCACGGACAACTTTCTCAGCAAAGATGATGTCCTTCTGCGTCGGGGTGAAGATCTCATGTACAACGTTGATCTGACGCGGGTTGATAATGGACTTTCCGTCAAATCCCATATCGTGGATTTTCTGAACATCCTCGCGGAAACCGTCCATGTCATCCAGATTGGTCCATACGGTATCAAAACACTGAACGCCTGACGCTCTTGCCGCGATGATCATGTGCTGTCTTGCGCCCATGAGCTCAACACCGGTACCGGTGATGTGTGTCTGAAGATCCTTTGTGTAGTCACCGCCGGAAAGCGCAACACCGATCATTCTCTCGGAAGACTCGCAGACCTCAAGTGCATTGAGCACGCCTCTCGCGGACTCCAGAGCCGCCATGATCAGAGTGGAACCTTCCGGGCGTCCGAATTCCTTCTCCGCCTTGATGACTTCATCTTCCACTGCCTTAACCATTGCGCCGGTCTCGGTCTTCGGAATACGAATGACATCGCAGCCACCAGCTACGGAACAGCGGATATCCTCTTTCCAGAGATCAGTATCCAGACCGTTGATGCGGACAACGCGCTCGCAGCCTCTGTAGTCGATGGATTTTAACGCATGGTAGAGGGAAAATCTTGCAGCGTCCTTCTGGTTCTCCGCAACCGCATCCTCCAGATCCAGCATGATGGAATCCGGTTTGTAAATATACGGATCCTTGATCAGGGACGGTTTCTGCGCATTCAGGAACATCATGGTTCTTCTAAGGCGTTTCTTATTCGCATTGATCATCGGATCGCACCTCCCCACGGTAAGTTGTCATACTGTTCAACGGAACGGAAAACCGCTCCCTCAACACGGGCTTTAATTGTGCAGTCAAGCGCACCTTTATCGACAATGGAGATTTTAACATCGCTCACGCCAAGATTCTCAAGAGTCTCCAGTACAACCTTGCGGATTTCATTACCAAACTGATGAGCAACCGCGCTGTCCAGGTTGAAATCAATCTTGCCCTGTCCCGGCTCAACCGTCACCATGCAGTCACTGGATTCCAGTGTTCCCGCAACAGCAGGTTTCTTAATATCCATATGTATCCTCCTTTACGCCTCCCGCGGGGGAAGCAGTTATATATCTTATGCAGATCAATGTTAGCATTGTACTATTTCATGTACAAGAATCTCTTATTCTATGTTGAATATAGTTTTTATATTATGTTATAGTTGACATGCCCAAAACGGATATCTGATACACAGCCTGTTTATGCGGTTTGTTTAAAAAATCACAGGTTTGTTATTTTATCTGATAATTTTTATTATTTATCGAATATGGAGGAAAAAATATATGAATGACCGACAGCTCAATTATATGCTGACCATCCTGCGGGAGGGAAGCATCAGCAAAGCAGCGGAAGTTCTCTGTATTTCCCAGCCGTCTCTCAGCCAGATGGTCCGTAAGATCGAAAACGAGATGAATGCCGAAATCTTTACCCGGTACTCCAATCCCATCAGCCTCACTCCGGCCGGCGAGTATTACATCAAGGCCGCCCACGACATTCTGAACATCGAGGAGAACCTGTCCCGGGCAGTTCATGAGATCGCGGCCGGTTCCCGCGGCACATTGAGAATCGGAATCCCGGTTTTGCGAGCGATGGAGATCATACCACAGGTTTATCCCAGATTCCACGAAAAGTATCCGAATGTAAAGCTGGAGCTGATCGAATCCGGTTCCGACCGGCTTGAAAATCAGGTTCTGCAGAAAGAAGTGGATCTCGCCTGTCTTACAACCGCACCGAAGATCAATGAACTCGAATACATTCTGGTCGCCAACGAGGAAACCGTCCTCGTCGCCGCAAAATCCACCAAGCTTGCCCATACCGTTCCCGCCGGGACGACCATCAGCATAATGGACGCGGCCCGCGAGAAATTTATCTATATCAAAAAAGGCCACAGCGTCCGGATCACGCAGGATCAACTGTTCGCGGCCTTTCATCTCCGTCCGGAACGTCTTTTTGCCACCGGCAGTATTGAGGTTGCCAAACGTTCTCTTTCTCCGTGCAACGCCGTCATGCTCTGTCCCAAAAACTATATCGATATGAGCCCGGAATTATACGACGTGTGCGTGACCTACCCGGTAAAGGAGATCACACAAGAGCGTCATTTTTATATCTGCCGGCGTCAGGACCAGTATCTCAACGGCTATGTTCGCGATTTCATCCGGATCCTGAAACCGGATTATGACGCAAAATCATAATCCGTTACTGCAGGCGAGGGGGGAATATTTTTCTGCATGCACATCGTCATCCCGCTATGAAACGAAAAAATGCTGCCGTATCGTTGACAGAGGCCAACGGTGCGGCAGCATTTCTGCAATATCCGATATTCAGTTCTTGACTTTCTTCAAAATGATCATCTCCGCATTGCGGCCCTTGATGCTGACTTTAACGTCATCGGCAAGATTTGATACAACCGATTTTTCCAGTTCATCCCAGGCTTCTTCCGCGCCTTCCTGCTCCCTGTCCATCATCTCTTTTACCGACTGACGATACTCAATCATGGACCAGGAGAACATCATGTTCATCGGATCCAGGCTTGACGGCATCGGCGCATCCGCCCAATCCATCGGGTCAAAGAAGGTCCGGATCTTCCCCATGATTCCCTTCGCTGCTTCATTTTTTCCGCTGAAGGAAGCGGCGAGAAGCTGTTCCTGCTTCATGTAATCCATCATGGTCTCGACCTGAAGGTGAAGCTGGAATTCATCTCCCTCATCTTCAATCCAGAATTGTCCTTCTCTCTCTCCGGTAATGGAACGCATCATTCCCATCATCTCTTCGGTCAGCAGTCTCAGATGCAGCGCCGCCTTGTGCGCCAGACCTTTGTACAGCGCAACCTTCTCTGCCTGCTCAAGTGCCTCATCCATGCCTCTGCCGTCATTTGCGATTACGATTACATCTGATTTCATATGATTCTGCCTTCCTTCCTGATAAGCCGATCAACTTCATAAAAAACGAATCGATTTAATCTTATTATACGGTATTATTCGTATGATGTCATAAATAATCTCAATATTTTACAAACCGTTTTCGCTTTTTTTCTCTTCCGCCGCAAAAACCAGCTTCAGCTGTTTTGTTTCATAGGAAATTTCTCCGAAATTCCCTATGAAGCAAAAACGCTCCGCGAGGATGCGCACGCCGCTGTAAGGAAACTGTCACCTAACGGCGACCAGCGGCGGCGCGCAAAGTCCGCAAGCGGACTTTGTTCCTGTTTTCTTCGTCCTATCGAATTCCGGGGCTTTCGTTATCCCTGTTCCATCGCAATTTTCACCAGACGGCTTGTCCCGAGCCGGCTCGCTCCAAGGGAAATAAATTTTTCCGCATCCTCGATGGAGGCAATTCCGCCGGCCGCCTTAATCTTGATATTCGGTCCGATGTGTTCCGCCATCAGTTTCACATCCGCAAAAGTGGCGCCGCCGGTGGAAAATCCGGTGGAAGTCTTGATATAATCCG
Source organism: [Clostridium] aminophilum (assembly GCF_900101295.1). GTDB lineage: Bacteria > Bacillota > Clostridia > Lachnospirales > Lachnospiraceae > Clostridium_R > Clostridium_R aminophilum_A. The sequence goes on from NZ_FOIL01000032.1 coordinate 14,012, forward strand.
CCTTTGACTCGGTCACGATCCTGCACGCCCGGATCTTCTCCTCTTCCGTGAGAAGGCAGCACTCAATGATCACCTTCAGGAGATGCGTTCCGCAGGCGGCTTTCACTTCATTGATCTCGGAGAGGACATAGGAATCATTCTTCGCTTTCAGCTCACCGATATTGAGGACCATATCAATCTCGGCGGCGCCGTTTGCAATGGCATCCTTTGCCTCAAATACTTTTGCTGCCGTTGTCATATTGCCGTTAGGAAATCCGATGACGGTTGTGATCGGAAAGTCCTGTCCCATGTATTCCCCCGCCCGTTTTACATAACACGGCGGAATGCAGATCGACGCGGTGTGAAACTTCATCCCCTGATCGCAGATGTTCCGGATCTCCTCCCAGGTGCTTCCCTGTAAAAGCAGTGTGTGATCAACCATGCTTAATATGTGTTCTAAATTCATCGCAAATTCCTCCATGCTGAAACAGCCGAAAAAACGTTCTTCAGCGAAATATCCGTTTTCTGCCGCCGGTTATTAATCTCTGTCTGCTGTTTAAAAGGCTTTTCTGAAGCTTATAATGGTGCCGCCATTCATCCTACGACCTAAATGTCATGTTTTTTCTGGCTGAGCTATTATAAAAACGAAGGCAGGATCGCTTCTCGTATTCTCTCACTCTTCCTGCTCATAAGCATATAACACTCCATTTTCAATATCTTGTAAAATCTGTTCTTCCTCCGCCCAACTATGATGATCGTGCGGATTGCTCAGCATTGTATCCTTAAGTACATCCTTTAAGCGATCACAGTAGGGTTTAAATGTCGCATAAGTTAATCCGCCTCCGATTACTCCGCCTAAAACCGGAATGGAACTTTTTGTTTAACCCCATCAACACGCATTTTTTTGCGTGTTGTTCTCTATATCCAATTCATCTTCAGCAAAAACATTATTGATATGCTTGCGAATAGTCTTTTCATCTCTATCAAAAAGCAATGCCATTTGATTAGCACTTAGCCAAACTGTTTCATTTTCAAGAGAAACCGGTAACTTAACCTCTTTATCCTTTGTTTCAAATACTACTATTTCATTTTTCAAATCTTCACCTCTATAAATTTGAAGTTGTCGATTTCCTTCTCATTATAAAATCAGCCCCACAAATCCCGATTTATCGATTGCATATGCAAATAATCATACTACCAGAATAGGTACCTGTCACTGGGAACAATCGTTCACAGTGACAGGTACCTATGGTGGGCATTTATCTTTTTAACTTTCTGGTATTATCACCTTCATAATCTAAAATTCTTCAAGAACAAACATCTTATTCAAAGCATCATATACTTTCTGCTCATCCTTACCTTCAATATAGAGATCAAGTTTTAAAGATTGTGGCAAACAAGAGGATTGCAATAAACTTGATAACTTCTTCCGGCATGCCGGCGGCCATAAAGGCACTTACAAGCGATCCCATTAATGAAGGCATCTGATCAACTGCAGTCCTCAATGCAGTATTTGCAAAAAAGAGCTTAACTCCTATAAAACCTGAGATTTCCATCGTGGCCATACCTAAGGCAATCGGTACAAGGGCCTGTATCCAGCCAATAGGTTTAGGTATCTCCCTTTTTATCATCCTGTAATATAGTATTCCGCATACTAAAACCGTAATAAGTAAAGACAAAATTGTAGAAAGAGTCATGCATGTCCTCCAATATATTTTTCCATCAACACCAGATTTACATGGGGTAAACCGTTATAGATTGTAGGTAAAATAGAAAGCTCTTTATATCCAAGTTTACTGTACATTTTTCGTGCAATAATATTTAGTTCGTTTGTATCTATCCTAAGTTCGGAACAACCATTATGTAATGCATAATCCTCATAAAATCTGAGAAACTGCTTGCCGAGTCCCATCTTTCCCGATCGAGGTGATATTGCAAGTGTATGCAGCACACACACCTTATCATCTTCCACCTCATGCTCCCATTTGACATTATTATATATATCCATCTGAACCTTATTTATGATTCCTGAACCAAGGACAATGCCGTCCTTTTCAATAACAAAAAGGTCATCTCTTTTCAAAGCCTCTTCTGCCGTCTCTTTTACAGGATATATCCCCCTGATCCACCCAACAGAAATTATCCCTGCTTCCTCTGCCTGATGGATCTCATCATAGATATTTACTACTGCATCAAGGTCCGATTTCACTGCTTTACGTATCATGATCTAAGCTCCTTTTTAACATTCTCAAACATTGTATGTCCATCCATGTTCGCCATGATAGATCATCTGTCTTGTCATGCCGCCGTCTATACAGATATTCTCACCCGTGATAAAACCGGCTTTATCAGAACATAGAAACTTCACCATTTCAGCGATATCTTCCGGCGTTCCTACTCGTCCTACAGGCTGCTGTAAGGCATCTGCTCCTATGATTTCAGTATCAGTCGTATCTATCCATCCCGGTGAAATACTGTTCACTCTGGCTTTTCCTGCAAGGCTGATTGCTAGGGCATGTGTTAATGCAGCTATCCCGCCCTTTGCCGCAGTATAGCTTTCTGTTTTAGGCTGGCTCATCCTGTCACGAGATGATGATATATTTATAATAGATGCTCCATCTGACAATACAGGCATCAATAGCTTCGTAAGGTAAAACGGAGCTGTCACGCCAACGGAAAGGGCATATTGAAAGTCCTCGTAACTGCATTCATCAATTCCTTTCATGATTGGAAGCGCATTATTGATGAGATAATCTATATGTCCGGACTGTTCTATGACATGTTTTGCAAATCTCTCTAATGTATCCTTATCTCCTACATCACCCACGAACCAGTCCCCGAGTGTTTTATCAATAATGTGCACGGTAACACCATCAGCACGAAACGATTCTGCTACAGCTTTTCCAATGCCGTGAGCACCACCTGTAATTACAGCTACTTTACCATTGGTCATAACGATCTCCATCTTCAAAAAAAGCCGCCTGCAATTATTACAGGCAGCTCTAAAGAATTTTAAAATTTTTTTGTTTCTTTGGGATTTTTTGGTTTTTGGTTTTTAGCGTCAAACACTTGTAAAACCATATTTTTTTAAACAAAATAATTTTGACCCATAAACCCCTACTATTACTGGCTCTGTAATGTTTTGTTTTTTTAAATAAAATCTACAAAACAATGATATACACCTATACAATAATATAATAGTTTTGTTTGTTTTTTACAGTAAAATATGTCATAAGTGGTAGATAAATGGTTTATTTCAAATTTGCTAATCCAATACTCCCCTTATCGAATCATCGAAGCTTTCTGTGATTAGAGTGATCTGTTCTCCGTTAGATTGGTACCCCTCTATGATTTGGTGGTTATCTTGTTTAAGTTGCTCAGCTGAACAATTAGAATCATCAAGCCTTGTTTCGATATCAGAGCCATGTGATTTTATTTCTTCAAAATGCGAATCTATATATTCATCTGACATAGCAAGGCAGATGAATCTTATCGACTGAAGATACTGCTCCCCAAAACTATTCCTCCAATCAAAAGGTATATAGCAGCCTTCAACAATAAGGTTCTGCTCATTCTCAATAGCAGTCTTTATTATCTCTCGAACGATTGGCCAAAGATAGTCTGTAAGTTCATCATCGTCTTCTGGGGTGAAATCAGTAATGCCGCTACGAATAAGTCCCATTTTCAAATGGTCAATTGAAAAATAAGGGTATTTGTATTTCTCAAGCATCCGTTGTGCCAGAATCGTTTTCCCGACATGGGATGCTCCCGTTATAATTATTACCATCTTTACCTCCGCAACTGGAATTTGTGCGATTAACTTCCGGTTTATTCTTCCATCAAGGATTATGAATTACATTTCTCTTTCCACTATTGGCAGTTCCTCTTACTTCTTCGTGGTAAAAGTAATCTACGATTGTTGGATGTCCTTTCTCTACTCTCTCATACGGAGTTTCATTATCAACAAACCTGCAATCATACTTTTTAGCCAGCTCTTCTGCTTTCTTTTCCAGCGCTTCAAAATAGCTGCGGTTCTTTTTGTTATAAATTTCGTCATACAGCGGCACCAGATCCGGATGTTTATCGGAAATGTATTTCATGATATCTGCCTTAAAACCTCCGCGAAGATTCAGATTCTCAAGCCATACAAGGTCACACTGATCTTTTGTCCTGTCTATGATTGCTTCTATATCCGTAATCCCCGGGAAAACGGGTGAAATGAAGCAAATTGTACGAATGCCTGCCGCATATACCTCTTTCATTGCAGCAAGCCTTCTTTCTATGCTTACTGCCGCATCCATATCATCTTTAAACTCTTCATCGAGAGTATTGATTGACCATGATACTGTAAGTCTGCTATTTTCATTGATCTCTTTTAGCAGATCCAGATCTCTTAGTACAAGGTCTGACTTTGTGCAGATAAGTATGTCCGCACCACTGTCCTTTAGTTCTTCCAGAAGTCTTCTTGTATTTTTATATGTTTCCTCTAGCGGATTATAACCATCCGTAACTGTTCCAATGATTACCTTCTGGCCGGCATACTTCTTTGGATTCTTTATTTCAGGCCAGTCTTTCACATCCATGAAAGTTCCCCATTCCTCCGTATGCCCTGTAAAGCGTTTCATAAAAGATGCGTAGCAGTATTTACAGGCATGGGGACACCCCACATAGGGATTCACCGAATATCCTCCAATAGGAGTATTCGATTTTGTCATTACACTTTTTGTTTCTATATGATTTACTTTGATTTTTGGTTGTTCCATATCCTCTGTTCCTCCAGCACTTTGTTAAAAGCATCCGGCATTTCCTGTATCATTTCTTCTCCCATAATCGGAACAAGATCTTCTTTCCAGAATACAGGAATGTTCAGTTCATGAGCCTGTTCTGTCAATGAATAAGCCCACCCGGGATCTGTTTTAACAGTCCTGCTCTTTGCACCTGTCATGGTTCCCACCACAATCCAGTCAATTCCTGTAAGATCAACCTTACCCGGATCATCGAACAAAGGCTCAAAGGTAACATGATATTTTTTTGCCTTCACATTGCTCCGCAGTGCATCAATACGCCATAACTCAGACTTTCTCGTAACTGTAACGCCAAACCATGCATTATCAAGATCTGTTTCAAAAGACAGAAGATCCGGTCGTTTGGTAAGAAAAAGAAACTGGTGCTGAGGATTCTCTGCTATCTTTTTAAAGACTTCCTCTCTCCATTCCTCATGCCAGCCCGAGAGATCGCTCATGCCGGTCAGCAGAAAATTCTGCGGCTTTTTCTTTTCCATCATACGAAGCTTTCCTTGAAAAAACTGTGGCTTTTCAAAATCATCTATGATGTGATAACGCCTCGTATTGTTTCTGGCATAGCAGTACGGACATCCAACAGTGCACCCTATAACAAGATTCATGTTCTGAATCTGATCTTTAATACAAATACTCATTTGTCACTCCATTCCTCAAGGTTTACCCTGATGCGGTTAAGATACTCTTCAAACTGAAGAATCTCTTTATCCGTAAAATCACGATAATAAATATTCCCCATCTCATTGGATACGGAGTCATAAGCTTCTTTAAGTTCTTTGGCTTTATCTGTGAGGAACAGAAGAGTTTTTCTCTTATCAGCTTCATCAGTTTTGCGACTTATCAGTCCGTTTTTTTCCATCCGCTCAAGCATGGTCGTAAGTGAAGTAATTGCAAGTCCGCTTTTCTCGGAAATAATTTTAATAGGAACACCATCTTCCTGCCATAAGACATAAAGAATCCTTCCCTGAGCTCCGTTAAATGCATCAATGTTTTTTTCTGCCAGTATCCTTTCAAATATACGATCACCCAGCTGTTTTATTTTTGTAACAAGAAATCCACCATTTGTCTTCATAATTCAATACTCCTATATCGTAGTTTTATACTACGATATAGGAGTATTTGTGTCAAGCACACATATCATAACTTCCAATTTTATTCACTACAGTATCTGCCTGACAAATGACTTGATTTCCTGCTCCAAGAGCCGAAATACATTTGCAACCAGGTAGCCATCAGCGATTGCATGATTCAGGCGAACTGTTACAGGCATAACCAGACTGCCGTTCTCTTTTCTATATTTCCCCCAATTAATGATCGGAGCAAAAAACAAATGTCCATCCGGTAATTCAATATTCAATGAATCATAAGATAACCATGATATGTACGATGCATCAAACCAATTTGGATGATTAGCCATATCCAAAACGTATTCTCTCGTCTTCTTTGCCTCTTCTATATCCCGCAAAGCAGAGGCGTAAAACTTTTCATAGTCCTTACAGTATTCAGTATATACGGGAGTACATGTTTCCGTATCCTCATGAAAAACATACTGTGTAGGATTGATCACATCGTAGCAGATCAGGTCATCAGTCTGCCAAAGATATCCCATTCTGTAATCATCACGTGAATTCAAAACCTTTGAGATTAAATATAGGAAATTGATATAAAACTTTGTCCCGTTATTCTTCGAATATGTGACAAGATCCGTGACATCTATTCTCGCTGTTATGGATGTCGAGCATTTACAATCTTCCGAAAAGTGGCGAAACACGCCCTTCCTATAGTATGTCTCTCTGTCAATTACCTTATAGTTCATTTTTGAAATCCTCAATAGAACGTTATCCTGAAATATAATTTGCCTCTAAAAATTCCGATTTATCTCATTAACCAATTAGTTAAATCTAGTACTTTTATTCCTTCTATGTCATAGTCATCATGCTTTGTATTCGCTATCAAAATCTTAGGATATGCATCTTTTATCGCTCTTAGTGGAGACAGCTCTCTTTCCAATGTATCTGAATCAGAAATATTATCTGATACTTGGATATACAGCTTCTCATTTTGTTTCATAGCTACAAAATCTATCTCCTTCTGATACAACTTGCCAACATAAATCTCGTAGCCCCTCCTGAGTAATTCTAAGGCAACTATATTTTCATATGCTCGTCCATAATCCATATTTCTTGTTCCAAGCATTGCATATCTAAATCCTAAATCGCTAAGATAGTATTTATCTGATGTTTCTAAATACTTTTTTCCACGAATGTCGTATCGTTTTACTTTGTAGAACATAAATGCACTGCAGAGATACTTCATATAATTTCCTATTGTTATATGATTCGTCTCAACCTTATTTTGCTTAAAAACATTACTAATCTTACTAGCAGATGTCAGATTGGAAATATTATCCATCATATAATCTGTTAAAGAATCCAAAAGTGCTTCTTCCTTAATACCATACTTATTTACAAGATCACGTTTTATAATTGTAGTGTAAACATCCTTTATATATGATGCCTGATCCTCTTTTTCGCTGTATACGTATGCCCCAGATAAACCACCACTCATAACATATGAATCCAATACATTTGCTGTATTAGAATCATATCCATAGTACTCACAATATTCAGCAAAACTAAATGGATAAACAGGAATTTCTATAAATCTCCCAGTAAATAACGTCGATAAATCTGAGCTTAACAAAAATGCATTGGACCCTGTAATATAGATATCATATTTTCGGCTGTTATATAAACTATTGATAGCAAGCTCAAATTTTTCACACATTTGAACTTCATCTACAACAATGACATTTGTTTTACCATCAATGTATTGTCCTTCGCAAAAATTATAGAGTTCCTTATATGTTTTTAAATCATCGAATTTTAAATCTGCAAAATCAACGTATATTATATTTGTATCTTCGTTTGTGCGTATCAGTTCCATATATGCTCGCACCAACTCAGACTTTCCAGAACGTCTCAATCCTGTTATTATCTTTATATCAGGAGTATCCTTTAATCGAATGAGTCTATTCAAATAATTTTTTCTTTCAATAATCTTCATATAAATCCCGCTTTCAAAACTTTAATTTCTTTTCACTTTTGAAAATCATTTTATCATCCACTTTCAAAACTTACAATATTTTTCTTTTTCGAAAATACAAAAAGAGCAGCTACCTCGATTTGAGATAACTTCTCTATGTTACGTTCAGTATTCAATTAGGTCGACAAACTTGAATTTACAGACACACAGCCAATTCCGAAGTAGCCACAAGAACAGCCTCACCTCTTATAGACATTCTGCCATCTTTCCGTCTTTCGCACTGCAGATAACCGCCACGTCTTGAAGCCTGATATGCGTCAATAGTATCTTTCCCCAGTTCCCTCAGCCAGTAGTCAGCAATTTGTACATGAGCCGAACCACATACCGGATCTTCTTCTATAGAAAGTTTCGGGCAAAAGCTCCGTGAAACGCAGTCAATCGTGTTTCCACGGGCTGTTGCGTTTTGTATACGGCCTTCTATTTGCATTAACGCTTTCTGATCCGGATTCATTTCCCGTACCTTCTTCTCTGAATCAAATATGCAAATAAGATCAAGACCCAGAACTGCTTTTACAGGCCGGATGCCAAAGGCTTTCTCCATATCATCTGTAACGGGAATCTCTTTGAGTTCATATGTCGGGAAATCCATTTCGTACAGACTTCCCGTTCTTTTAACCGTCAACACTCCACTCAAAGTATTAAACTGTACCGTGCAGCTGTCCGGCTCGTAATAATTCAGAATCACAAAAGCCGATGCCAAGGTAGCATGACCGCATAGTTCGACCTCGGTTCCCGGTGTAAACCAACGAAGATGATAACCTTCGGTCTCTTTTACAATAAACGCGGTTTCGGAAAGATTGTTCTCCATAGCAAGTTTCATCATCGATTCTTTTGACGGCCATTCGTCCATAACACAAACCGCTGCAGGATTACCGGTAAATGGTTTATCCGTGAAAGCATCAACAATATACTGTCTCATCTTTTTTCCTCCTCAAATCCCAATCGTCAATAAAACAGTACTATAATCTCTCAACAAAATGCGATTTGTCAGTCTACATTGTATTCCGGTTAATACGAATATCACTTTCCTGTGAGTTTTAAGAATTTCTTATCGTTCATTTGCTCGTTTGTAACATACTCCCCATCATGGAACAACGCATAATTCGTGATCGGTGTCGGTGCATTCTGTGCTTCTTCTTTGCTTTCAAGATGTATTGCCTTGAATGCAATATCATTTTCTTTTGCCGTCTGCTCCAAAACCGGGACATATTTTGCATTGAACGGGCACTGATTCGTATAGTACAGAACATATCCCTTCTCTTCTATATGCGGATGTTTTGCACATTCCTTAAACAGCGGAGCTTTTGCATTTTTATCGAATGGCATATACCAAAGCTGAATCCCATTATCAGCTTCATCGCTCACGACAAATCCTTTGTACTTTAGAAACTTCGGATCAGCCAGAAACGGTTTCTTCTTTGAAGCGCAAAGAATACAAAGTCCTTTTTTCCCCTTTTCCTTACTATCCTCGATGCAGGCAGTAAGTAGATCAGTAGAATATCCATGTCCTTTGAAAGCCCCGGACACCCAAAGACAGTCAATGTACATATATCCATCTGCCTCTATCGGAATCCATGCGTTTTCCGCCGGGATATATTCGATAAAGCACTTTCCGCGCTCTACGCTCTTTAGGAAAACAAGCCCTTCATCAAACCGCTCCGAAAGCCATGCCTTCTTTGAAGAGACCTGAACATCCTTATTATTTGATATCGCGCAGCAAATATGCTCCTCTTCGAGGTTATCTTTTGTTACATGAACATATTCCATGACCGCTCCTTTCAATAATATGCCAAGGAACACTTAAGCTCCTTGGCATAGATAGTATTTACTCAATAGGGAAACAAGCTTCCGTTACATACTCATCAGGATTCTGTGTCTGTGCAGGACTCACATGATAGATATTAAACATAGGACCATTCATTTTATATCCATTAGCTTTGATCCATGACGCCACAGTTGCATATGCCTCACCCAGCTGATCGTAGCTGCCTTTAATAATACAACTTGCAACTTTTACTTCAGGAAGAATTTTAAACTTCACATGTTCTGTATCGTTATAAGATCCACTCACGGTCATCCACGCAATGATCTCAACATTTTCTTCCTTGTACTCGGGGTCAAGAAACTCAGCCGCCGCAAGACACAGGTCTGCCGGCACAAGATTCTTGCATTCGCTCATCATTGTATTCCAAAGCATTCCTTCATCCTCATAGTGAGGAACCACCATCTGAACCGTGGCAGCATATCTCTCAGGTATTGTTTTTACAGTTACATCAAAACTCATATTCTGCTCCTTCCTCAGCCTCTTTCTGGCTGTTTCCAGAAGCATCAGTTTGTACTCCGTTTCTTTGGAAAGCTTTGATAGTTCCATCTGCCTCTCTGACAGAAAGGCATCCATCTTTTCTTTATCATCATAGCTGTCAAGGATCTTGATAATATCTGCAAGGGCAAAGCCCATATCCTTGAGTGATGTGATCCTCCCGATGGTAAAAAGCTGTTCCTCGCGATAATAGCGGTACCCGGTAAAATTATCGATTTCAGCCGGTTTCAAAAGTCCGATATCATCATAGTGACGTAACATCCTGATGCTTACTCTGGATAGTTTTGAAAATTCGCCTATTTTAAGCATTTGTTCCTACCTCCATGGATGTTTTTCTCTTGAGCTCACTACAACGATAATCCCTCACATAATGTGAGAGTCAATATACATTTTTTATGTTTTCATAAAACGTAAAGCTGAAATATAATTTGCCTCTAATAATTCCGATTTATGTCACTGCCTATCATTATATAGAATCCGCCTCCATCACGGAATACATATTCAAAAGTTGTAATAAATAAGAACAGCTATCTCTTTCAAAATAACTGTTCTAAAAAAATAGAGGATCCTAAGATCCTCTACACTAAATAAACCTTTATTAAAAAGCCTTTACTATCTTATTTTTCATAATCCGGTTTCCATGCGGCAAACTGAACAAGCTGAGCTTCTGTTCTGTGATAATATCTCTCATTCTTATCAAGCCCGGCGATTTCTGCCATCTCTTCATCTGTCAGCTTAAAATCGAGAATGTCTAAATTATCCCTGATGTGATCCACATTTTTACTTCCCGGAATAACGACAAATCCCATCTGTGTATGCCACCGAAGTATAATCTGTGCAGATGACTTGCCATATTTTTTGCCAAGTCCAGCAAATACCGGCTCGTTGATCAGAGACTTGTCACCATGTCCAAGCGGATACCAGCTCATAAGCTTAATGTCATATTTGTCCAAAGTCTTACGGAGCTCTGTCTGCGTAAAATACGGATGCGCTTCTACCTGAATAAACTGAGGAACAATTTCCCATTTAGTCTGTAGTTCTTCAATATACTTTCCTTCGAAATTTGAGATTCCAATAGCCTTAGCTTTTCCTTCTTTATAAGCTTTCTCAAGCTGTCTGTACCCTGCGAGCCAATTACCAGCAGGCTGATGAATGTATAATAGATCCACATAGTCAACGCCAAGACGCTCCAATGTCTCATCTACAGCATTTTCATTCTCATACTCCGACGGCCAGAGTTTTGTCGATAAAAATACTTCCGTTCTGTCAACTCCGCTTTCCTTGATCCCCCGCCCTACAGCACGCTCATTTACATAAGCGTTCGCTGTATCTACCAGTCTGTATCCCATCTTAAGTGCTTCTCTCACACTATTTTCTGCATCTGCAGGTGACAGCATAAATGTTCCAATTCCTACTGCCGGGCACTCTAATTTGTTGTTTAATACGATGTTTTCCATTTGTAAATCCTCCTTAATATGTTGATGCTCTGGAACTTGTAAACTTCCAGTTTTCATTTTCTTTTCTAAGTGTAAAATCACCCTGCAATCTCCAGCTTCTTTTTCCTCCACCGTAGACAGCAGCAACTACTCTGCTTTTACCTGTCATGGTTGCCTCATCACCTTGAATCTTAACTATAATGTCATCATGCTCTGCTGAAAAATAATTAAAGGTGCCACTTTTTAATCCGTTTAAAAACTCATCTGCAGACTGCTTCACACCAGTCATATGATAAAGACAATAGTCTGAAGACATAAGACTTCTAAGACCTTCTATGTTTTTCTCTATCATATTTTGTAATCCACGAATCTATCCTCCATCTCTATTCCTTTACATCAACCCGTTAGCGGAAAACCACTTCTCTACAGCTGTTTTCGCATTTGCAGCCTGACTTCCGGTAATTGCAAGTCCACTTTTTACCTCTACGCCCTTCGCACACTTTTTTACATCACGTTCACTCGAACCCATGCCACTTCCCTCGTTGGTGCAAAGAGGAAGGATTGTTTTTCCTGTGAAATCGTATCTTTCAAGGAAAGTTGCAACTGCCATCGGAAATGTTCCCCAGTAATTTGGATAAGCAAGCACAATGGTGTCGTACGCATCAATACTGTCTATGTAGGTTGTAAGCTCAGGACGAGCACTTTCTCTTAGATCTTTCTTTGCTTCATCAATGCAGGTCATGTACACCGGAGAATAAGGATTTAACATCTCAATCTTGAATGTATCTGCATCTATCAGTTCTTTCATCTGGTTAACAACAATTTCTGTGTTACCGACCTTTACATATCTCATTGCTCCGCCAAAATAGTTTTCATCCGCTCTTGAGAAGAAAGCGATTAATGTTTTTGCCATTTTTCCTCCTTTTGAAGCTTCTATCGGTATTTCTGACTGCCAGTTGCTGCGTTCTTTTTCTGTTTACATTATCTCACGCCGGTTTTATAATATCCAATAAAAACACTATATACTTGATTTAATTTTTAAATAGCATGGGTGAGATATGACAACAAAGCAGATTGATTTTTGTATCGAACTGGCTCGTACGGAAAACTTCTCCAGAGGTGCCGAGAATATGTTTGTAAGCCAGCCTACATTTTCATATCAGATAAAACTTCTTGAAGAGGAAGTTGGTTTTGAGATATTTGCGAGAAATGGAAAAGGTGCTTCTCTTACGCCTGCCGGAGAACAGTTCGTAGCATTCCTTACAAATATGAGAAAAGAATTGAACCGAGCCATTGAGCAGGGCCAAAATTTCAGTGCGAAATACAAAGAAAATATAACGATCAGTATGATGGTTCGACAGGCCATCTGTTTCCTGCCGGAAGCAATCAGGGAATTTGAAAAAGAAGCAGCCGGCACTCAGATCACGCCCCGATTCCAATATGATAACAGCATGGATCGCTTTTTAAAGAATGAATCGGATGTCGTATTCGCCCTGGAAGAACAGACAAAACAGCTTGCAGGCACTGCGGTCCACAAGCTGTTTCAGAGTCATATCTACCTAATCTGTGACAAGAACGATCCTCTGGCGGCAAAAAATCTCATTACCGATGAAGATATATACGGCCGCACTCTTATGGTGGGCGGCGGCTCCCCGGCACTCCTTCGCTCCGTTCAACAAAAGCTAATTTCAACGGGAAAGATTGAGTATTTTAACAGTCCGGATCATGACACCACACTGACCAACATTGCCTCCGGTAAAGGAATCTGCCTGGCTCCGGGTTTTCTTAACGACCACAGCGGACAGTTCGCATGGATTCCTTATGACTGTGACGACACTTTTTCATGTGTCTTATGCTCTCATAAGGCAGATCACCGGCCGAATCTTGTTGCTTTTATCAAACTACTGCAGAAACTGTACAGCGAAGCAGTTGCTTTTCCTTTGTAAAAAGAGGGGATTTTTCCGACCGTTAAATCTATAAAAAAAGTGCTAATGTCGGTCGAGACGAGACAAAACGAGTCAAAATCGGTCAAGCAACTTAATTAATGCCAAGGCCCATCTCATATGCCTCTCTCAGGCTTTCCTTTTCTTTGATGTCACCGATATCTGTTACACCTCCACAAAATACATAGCCCTTAAAACTGGCTTTATCAAAGCATTCAATCCATCCTTTTGTCCCTTCTATTGCTCTTTGAGGGACTGCCTTATCATCCTCGGCTGCAGCTGCAAGAAAATATACATCTCTGAACTTATAATCCTTTGTAAACATAGGGTTCAGTCTATCAATCAGCACTTTCATCTGTCCTGACATCTCGTAATAATATATAGGCGTAGCCCAAACAATTACATCAGCTTCAAGGACCTTCTGCTCGATTTCATTTACATCATCCTTTATCACACATTGCCCAGTCTTCTGACAGACAAAACATCCTCTACAGAACTCTATTTTCTTGCCAATCACAGATATGATTTCAACCTCATTCCCAGCTTCTTTTGCGCCTTTTGCAAATTCCTCAGCCAATGCATTTGAATTACTGTTTTTTCGAGGGCTTGTTGAAAGAATTACTATCTTTTTCAAATTATCCATCTCCTTATTTTAAGCTTAATTTGACTTCTGTCTCTGATCCACTTAACACACTTTCAAGTTCTTCGATACTCGACGCTTCCACTTTACCTATTTTCGTATATGACCATGAATTAGCGCCATAAAAGAATACGATCTGATTTCCACTGTATAACATTACATCCCCAGCCTCAGTTGTAATCTGATTGTCGTTACGTGGTAGAGTTTTTCCCAACTGACAGACCTTCTCAAAACCTCCATAATTTGATGCTGAAATAGTCAAATCCTCATCCGCAAGCATTTCTCTTAAAGCTTTGGCAGTTTCATTATCTTCCAGATTCACAATAAATGATCTGCTTCCTACTGTTACACAAATCTGATTATCAGCCAGTGTGCTTTCATCCGCTATTTTCATCTCCGTCTGCTCCTTTGACTCATTTGTATCTGTTTGAACACCGGATTTCATCTGCCCAACATTATCTTCTTGAAAATCACCGGTATTATTTGCTTTACACCCGGTTAACAACAAAAAGAAGACCACCAGTGTTGCAACAATTCTTTTCCTTCCTCCTGATACCAGCCTCTGCCACCTATACATATGAGCATTTGCCCTCCACCGGATTTCGCATGATGAATATGCCAGAAGTTACGACAACCAGGCTCAAATGTCACATTAAATGCAGGCACCTGTTCTGAGGATATCTGGGCCAGATAGCTTTGTCCTGTAAAGTACTCTCCATAGTGACTTTGCCTTCCGATTTTTACTTTAAATACTCATGGAAGAAACTCTCTAACTTATCAAATGGAATATAATCCTTATCTCCACCATCATAGAGATCTGTATGCGTTGCTTCCGGTATAATCATTAGCTCCTTGTTATCTGCATATTTACTATCCTTTACCATATTGGTATAGGCATCTTTGCCAAAGTAACAAGAGTGTGCCTTTTCACCATGGATAATAAGAACCGCATTTCTGATTTCATTGCTGTATTTAAGAATTGGCTGGTTCATAAAGGACTCACATCCGATTACATTCCAACCACCATTGGAGTTTAAAGAACGAGGGTGATATCCACGATCTGTCTTGTAGTAATCATAATAATCCTTTACAAAGAACGGAGCATCCTCCGGAAGAGGATCTACTACGCCGCCTCCAAGTTTATACTCACCGTTTTTCAAATCCTCAAGTCTCTGTGCGCACATAGCTTTCTTCTTTTCAAAACGTGCTTCTTCACTGTCTTCAGAATCAAAATATCCATTTGCATTTACTCTGGTCATATCGTACATAGTAGAAGCAACGGTCGCCTTGATTCTAGTGTCAAGAGCAGCTGTATTCAGTGCCATTCCACCCCATCCACAGATTCCGATAATTCCGATTCTGTCTGGATCCACTTTGTCATTTAATGACAGAAAGTCCACCGCTGCCATAAAATCTTCTGTATTAATATCCGGAGATGCCATATATCGCGGCACGCCTCCACTTTCACCTGTAAAAGAGGGATCAAAGGCAATGGTAAGAAATCCCCTTTCAGCCATAGTCTGTGCATAGAGGCCGGAACACTGTTCCTTAACTGCACCAAAAGGTCCTGATACCGCGATAGCAGGAAGCTTTCCAGTCTCATTCTTTGGTACATACATATCTGCAGCAAGGGTAATCCCATAACGATTCACAAATGTCACCTTGCTGTGATCTACTTTTTCACTCTTTGGAAAAGTCTTGTCCCACTCTGTTACTAAATTAAGTTCTTCTGTTTTCATCATCACTTGATACCTCCGTTATTCTTGTTCATTTCGCTTTCGATTTTTCTAAGCATAAAATCCATGCAATCAATTTTTCTTCCACATTCATGATATTCATCCATTATGCGGCAACGCTCTTTTTTCAAAAGTCGAAACATGTTTTCCATGCTTCCAGATTCATATTGCTTAAGGATATTTTCTGATGCATCTTCGTGACATCCTGTATCCATAAGGCACTGTTTCAGTTTTTCTTTATCCATGAGATTTCCTCACTCGATCGTACTGTTTACCTGACATCTTTATTGTACGAGCTTGTAAATACTCTCGCTAATGGTTATAATGAATATCATGATATTCTGTTTTGGCATATCATATAGTAATGAGCAGTACAGCAATATTTATAAAAGTATGAACTTGGGAGCTTGCTCACATCAGTGCATACTTTTATAAATATTGATATTCGGCGAATGCCGAAGAACGAGAAATACGAAGTATTTCGAGTGCACTGATCATGGAAAGGAAATTCTATGGAGATTAGAACCTTAAGATATTTTTTAGCAGTGGCAAGAGAAGAAAATATGAGTAGAGCTGCTGAACTTCTGCATGTAACTCAGCCTACCCTGTCAAAACAGCTTAAATCGCTGGAGGACGAACTTGGGAAAAAGCTTTTCACAAGACATGCTTTTAGTATCCAGCTTACTGATGAAGGAATTCTGCTGCGCAATCGTGCCGAAGATCTTGTCAGCATGGCTGATAAAATCGAGCAGGAATTTGTTTCTCTAGATGATATAGCTGGTGGAGAACTCTATCTTGGTCTTGCTGAATCCTACCAGCTTCGATACCTTGCAAGATCTATAAAAGATTTTAAACAACACTATCCGAACCTTCATTATCACATCACAAGCGGTGATACAGAGCAGCTCTCTGAAAAAGCCGATAAAGGCTTACTTGATTTTGTAGTACTGGTAGAACAACCGGATATCCGCAAATACGAATATATCGAATTCCCTCAAAAAGACACCTGGGGACTTATCATTCCAGATACCGATCCCCTGGCAAAGAAAAAAGCCATCCGTTTGGATGACCTTGTAGGCTTGCCATTATTCTGTTCAGATCAGGCATGGAATGGAGATATTAAAAACTGGGCTGGAAGCAGATTTTCAGAGCTTCAGTTAGAAGGTTCCTTCCGCCTTTCTTACAATGGATCAATTTTTGCCATGGAAGGCTTAGGATATCTTCTCACCTATGATCATCTTGTAAATACGTCAAAAGACAGCGGCCTTGTATTCAGACCACTGTCTCCGAAGCTTGAAAATAGAATATATATAGCATGGAATAGATATCAGGCGTTTACACCTATCGCTGAAAGATTTCTAGCTCATCTCAAAGAATCTTTCCAATAGTAATATAACGCACTATACCCTTCCCAAAAATTCCTTTCAACATCCAATGCCTTCAGCTCCCCAGAGCCACCTGTCCGGACTTTGAGCGCCACCATTCCGATGAATGAGAGCCTTCTAATTGGAATACGCCTATGAATCGTTAGCGCGAATGTGGACATCTTCTGACCATACGCCGTCTTACTTCGTGTACCCGCCTGTCGGCGGGTATTTTTGATTTTTATATACAAATCTGCCATTACAATGGAGGACTTTCCTATAAAAAAATAAAAAAGAGCCATGGCAGTCAGACCGTGACTCTCGTTAATTACCCTTGAAAAAAGTTCCATATTCAGTTGTAAGCCGGATGTCTTCTGCAGTGACTTTTCCGGCACAGCGCTGCATTAATTAACGCGGAATCTTCCGCTATACTCCTCTACAGGAGTAAATACGGCGGCAGGTTATGACTCCTGCTTTACAATCGCCCTTGGGTTACGCCGCATTTTTTTATAAAATAGTTACCATTGAATCAATTGGATTTCTTTTTTTATCGCTAGATACACCTTTGAAATCGCTAGCGCGAAATCCCAAATCCAAGAAACAAATAGGATAGATGTTTTCTGGCAGGTCAAAAACCTTCTGTGTTTTAAGAACATCATTCACTCCAGCCCAACATGTATCCAATCCTATATCTGTTGCTGCCAGCATCATATGTGTTGCTGCAATAACACCATCTGTCAAATAGCTATTTCCACCCTGAAAATTACTTGCAGCATTTTTATCGGAACATACTAGAATTACCATCGGTGCTCCATAACGGCATGGATGAACACTGTCCATCCTCTGAAGAGCTTCTCCACTTTTTAGTATATACACTCGTTGTGGTTGTTTATTAAAAGCTGTTGGTGCTAAGCGCCCTGCTTCCAGAATATATTTCACTTGATCTTCTGTTGGCTTTGTATCGCTGTACTTACGAACAGACTCTCTCTTCTGAATAACTTTATTAAATTCCATATCTATAATCTCCTTTGCTACATTGATTCTGTTATTTAAAAGATATGGTAGTTACTCAAAAAATCCAAAACTCCACAGTAACATAGCAAATTTCATGAATCTCATTTCTCCAGCGAATATACTAAGTATAAGTTAAATAACTCATCCTCAATTATACGGGATGAATTTTAAAAATGTCAGTGAAAAATTTCTTCTCTTATACTCCATTAGCCTAGGCATCGTTAAATACTTCGTATTCATCATTTGGATGTAGGACAAGCTTTCTGTTCAGATACTTCTCAATATCGAACCAGTTCTTCTTGTCATAATCTGCTGTCAGCGGATAGTTTGGATGCTTCGTCAGGTCATACTTATCTGAAAGAAAAAGTCTTACGCCTCTCACCTGCACGATACATTTACTGCCATCCATAACAGCAAGCTCATCCATACTCATTAAACTGCGAATTACGTTTTATGATGGTTGCCTCTTTCAGTTCTTTGTCAAATACATATTCCTGCACTTTCACACCTCCGCAGCCTTCGGCACAACAGTAAAGATTATCAGATCTTCGTCACCGTCATTTATGATGCTGTGTGCCTGTCCGTTCCTGCAGTAGTGGCACGTTCCGGGTACAAGCATTTCCTCTTCTCCGTCACAGATCGCTATGCCATGCCCGCTGATCACATAATTGATATCGGAGCTGCCTGTGTGTTTATGCCTTCCGATAGAACCGCCCGGATGAATGCGGCAATAGACCATCCTATTCTCCGTATCCACATACATCCTTGATGACATAGTACCGGTACCATCATTCATGCCCGGACAGGTGATCTCCTGCATAGAATTGAAGTCAAGCAGCATTTACATCCCTCCAAGATCAGCAATGTGAAGGGCGGGAACATCATTCTCATTTCCAGAAAGCATCTCAAGGCATACCATGTTTGTCGTATCCACACCCTCAATCTTAACACTCTTTATCACACGGCACTTGATTGCCGTTCTTGCACCGTCGATCAGGATAGCCCCATCGTCCTCTGCGCATGGGATGTTTACAAGTTTATCTACAGTATCCGAATGCTTCTCCATATCTCCCAAAGTAAAGCAGACCATCTGCTGTCCATTTGCAAGATTGGAGAAGCCGACAATATCGCCCTCTTCTATGGCGTTCCCTGTACTGCTCTGTCCGCCGACTGCGCACAGGATGTGATCAGCAGAGATCTGTGTAGCCCATGCAACACACATTCCATAGCGCTTTCCATTCTTTTTCATTGCCAATACATTTACATTATGATCGATTGCTTTGATATCCATCTTATTTCCTCCTGTGATTGACTTTAAGCAACATTTGTTGCATAATCAAGATATCACAAACAAGAAACCATTTCAACACTCCAGGTGCCAGGTGCAACAAAACCAAATAAATTGTTGCTTAACAGGAGACGCTATGAAACATAAAAATGTTACCAACGAAATGATAAGGGATTATGTCGTGGAAGCCCTGCTTATTCTCATGCATACAAAAGATTACAACAATATCACCATCGGTCAGATCACGGAAAAAGCAGGAGTGAACCGATCCACATATTACCGCAACTTTGACTCCAAGGAGGATATCATCCGCCGCTTCTATGCCAGGCTCCTCGAAAAGAGCCTCGACAGTATGGATGAGAATGTCAAAGCATCCACGCGAAGCTATCTAAGAGTCCATTTCAACACTTTTTATGAGAAAAAGGATGAACTGCTTCTCATCCATAAAGCAGGGCTTTCTTATCTTCTCCTTGACGTACTTAACATGATCTTCATAGACAAGCAGCATCTGGAGCATGATTTCATCAAAGAGATTTCCGTATATTATCATACCGGCGGAATCTTTAATTCTTTTCTTCTCTGGTTTGAAAAAGGAATGTCGATTTCACCAGATGACTTTGCCAGCATCTGTGCGGAAATCTATCCAAGTGAGAAAAAGCCCATGCTTCCTATTCTTCTGCAAAAGAAAAACAAGTGAGTGGCTTTTGTTTACCTCTCACTTGTCTATGATAATAATAGCACCGTTAAATCTGTAAGAAAAGTGCTAATGTCGGTCGAGACGAGACAAAACGAGTCAAAACGAGACAATGTCGGTCAGGACTCTTGTAATATGGTTGCAATATCACCATCAATACATATACTTCTATCTGCAATTTCCTCTGGGCAGAATGATTCACCATAATTTAAGCAGGCATATACCGCCTTCTCGTTTGCCAATGTCATCTGCCAGAACGGATACTTTATTATTACAGGCGTATTAGCTCCTACTCCCAGCTCAAGATAAAGAACATGAAGATTCTCATGTCTACGAATAAAATCAGAATATGCTGCAGATGCCCTATGCCATCCTTCATCTTCGACAAAAGAATCATCCGCTCTCAAATTCATAGTCATATCAGAGCCGTCATCAGGACACTTTGGAATCATCTTAGAAGGAATTTCCATCAGTAGCTTACCATCAATCGGTACCTGAAATACTCCCTGATCATCTCTTACAAAACCTTGTGCTTCCATAGCTTTCATTACCCACTCTTCATTATCAAAGGTTTTCTGAATATCAGGATTCACGCTCTGAAACAAACCATAATCACCCTGAGTATAGAACAGTCTTTTCTTGTCAAAACCTGCTCTTTGAAACTGGTGATCTACATTTGTTGTGATAACAAAATAATCCTTATCGGAAACAATCTTAAGAAGATCCCTATACACTGGCCTTGGAGCATCAATATATCTGTTAAAATAAATATGTCTCGCCCACCAGGCCCAGCGTATTTCTTCGCTCGGAAACGGATAGAAACCACCTGAATACATATCCCTGACACCAAATCTTTTGACAAAATCAAAGAAGTAATTTTCAAAACGTTCGCCACTGTAAGTAAACCCTGCTGATGTTGATAATCCTGCACCCGCACCTATAACAATGGCATCTGCTTCCTTGATTTCTGTTTTAAGTCTGCTTATCTGTTCTTCTTTGCTTCCCTTACCATAGGACATGCTTCTAGTAAAGTATCTCACAGCATTCATTCCTTTCTCTATAGTTTCCTGATAACCATTAGGCATATCATCATATAAGTTTTTCATAAATGGCCTTATCTTCGTCTTTAAAAACATTGAATATCACCCTTTCTACCTTACCAGGATTATCACGAAGCCATTCTGATACAGTCTTAACGGCAATCTCAGCTGCTTTTTTGTTAGGAAAATGAAATACCCCTGTCGAAATACAGCAAAAAGCAACGCTCTTCAGGCCATTTTCAGCACACATATCCAAAGTGTTTCTATAGCAGTTCTCCAAATCCTTTTCAAATTTATCCGTAAGTTTGTACTGGACAATTGGTCCTACTATATGAATTACTTTCTTTGCCGGAAGATTATACGCTTCAGTGAGCATTGGAACGGCAGTAGGCTGTTCATAGTCTCTTCCGTATCTTATTCGAAGTTCATTCATCTGCCTGTAGCACTCAGCTCTTAATTGCACTCCTGCAAAAGTATGGATACAGTTATCTATGCAAGTATGCATCGGAACAAAACAACCAAGCATCTGCGAATTAGCGGCATTAACAATAGCATCCACCGAAAGTCTTGTGATATCCCCTTGCCAAATAGAAAGTCCATCCCTGATAACCGGGATGTCTGATAGATTCACCACACCCTTTTCAGCTGCTCTCTCTAATAAATATTCATCCTGTACTTTCATTACATCAGAGGACAATTCTTTCGGCATACGGATATTCATAAGTGACCTTAAGATTCGTCTTTTATCTTCCGTACTATTTGGCGTCTGTATTTCCTTATATTCATCAGAATCTGCCTTGAATCCTTCTACAAGATAATCAAGACGTTCTTCCTGTGTTTTATTATTAGACATATTCCGCATCCTTCTAAAAAAGACTCTGAAGTAAACACCTCAGAGTCTCATTGTTAAGCTTCTTTTGCCAACAGTTCCTGCATTCCGGATCTTAAATCATTAAGAGTGTATTTTTTCATCTCTGATTCCATCGCTTCCTGGATGCTTTTCAACTTATCATCCAAAAGTAAATGGATATTCCTACCAACAGGACACTCTGGATTTGGTGATTCATGAAATCTAAATAAATCTCCATCCTCCAAAGGCTCAATTGCCTGATACACATCATAAAAAGTTATGTCTTTAAGATCTCTTGTAAGCTCTATTCCGCCTGTTCCTCTGATAACATTTATTAGTCCTGCGTTCTTAAGCTGAGTAAGTATCTTTCTAATGATGACGGGATTCGTATTTATACTGGCGGCAAGAAAATCGCTCGTTACCTTGTGTTCATCTTTAAATGTATCCACACATGTAAAAATATGAAGTGCAACCGTAAATCTGCTTGATATCTGCATTTTTAATCTCTCCATTCCATTTTGGTCGGCGCAGA
>NZ_FOIL01000074.1 GCF_900101295.1 [Clostridium] aminophilum
ACTGTTGTTTTTACAGGTGCCTGTGCAAGTCCTTCAACTGCTGCTACAAATGCATCTGCCCCTGTTCCAAATGCGAGGTTATGCTGAATATAACCTGGTGCAAGAAGTTCCTTTGCCTTTGCTGTATCTCCTGATACGAATGTTCCGATGAGTGCTAATGCTTTTTCCTTATTTGTCATGATTATTTTCCTTTCCGGGCTCTGCCCTGCGAGGTAATTATCCTCGAATGTTAAAGAGTTCATCGTTGTAACCGTAGCAGTTTCATCTGATGGTGTTAATATAGCATCGTTTTGTTGTAATGTCAATGGTTACATCTAAAATTTTTCAAAAAAATTTCCAGGTGCAGTTAAACACCTGGATTTAATGTTCAATATTCAATTAGATTGACAAATTTGAAAGTTGTGCGATTAACTTCCGATATAACGTGCTAAAACTTCAGCCCAACATACAGAAATTCACCTTATTGTAATCTTTTAGAATAAAGGACTTCTTCTGTATCAAACGCTGGCTTTGAAATCCCCGTCAGCGCAAATCCTTTTGTTTCATAGAAAGCCCTAGCAGGGAGATTATCCCGAAATACCCATAGTACCACTTCTGAATATCCAGAATTCTTAATATCCATCAAAACTCTATCCATCATCTGACTACCATAGCCCTTACGCCAATTGTCAGATAAACTGTGAATACAAATAAGCTCTGCTTTCCCGACAAGTTCGGAGTCTCTTGCCGCATCCCAATATGCAATGCAATGAGGTTTTCCGTCCACAGTGAGAAGATATCCATTTCCCTTATTCTCATCTAATAGCCTCTGATACATAGAGGTCGCTTGTTCAATATTAGTACATTTTGTTAATGTCTCAGCGTCAAGGATGCTCGTAAAAGCTGCTTTCCAGCTTTCAGTTTGAATATAAGCAAGATTACTAGCATCACCTTGCTGTACTTTTCGAATAACCGCTTCCATTTCCATATCTCCTCATTTATCTTCACAAGAGTACGACAAATATCGATTTGTTAATTTCACTGCCTTTAATTATACAGAATCCTTAGTCTTCACGAAATACCAAAACCTCATTAAACCGGAAGAAATCTTCCGGTTTTGAAATCTTCTTTGCTTAGAGCAGTACTGGATTCTTTTTCTTTTCTACCACTGCCTGCGCCACCGGAAACGCCTAGGCAAACCCACAAAAAACGGACCCAACCCCGGCAAATGCCAAGGGGCTGGGTCCGTTCATTCAACATTTAGTTCATCTTTTCCAGCAATTCTCTTTTAGAAAATCACTGATGTCACTTATGTCGTTACTCTCATAAAAAGCTACAAGATTCTTTTTAAAATTACTATCCATCAAAAAATCTCCTTTAGGGAACTTTTTTATCTCCATAGTTTGCAAAAGTTCCCTAAAACTATTGGCTCATATCACACTCTCACCCCATATCCGAAGCTGTAATATGTACAGCTCCACAGCCATAAGCTCTTGCTTCTTCCACCACTCTATTAAGCAATCCCTTTGCTATGCCCATCCTACGATAATTAGGATTAGTGTACATGATGGAAAGCAGCCCCAATCTTCCGGTCGGACATCCAAAATATGGCGGCTTCTCCACAAAAGACATGCCACTGGTTCCAATGATTTTGTTATCACCGCCCCCTGTCGCAACGTAAAAAAGACCCAGCCCCCAGGAAACCCCAGAGACTGGGCCAAACACTCTATTTAAGCTAACTGCCTAAGCAAAGCCTCCAATTACTTGTTAACGATAGCTGCCTGTGCTGCTGCCAGTCTCGCAATTGGAACACGGAACGGGGAGCAGGAAACATAGTCAAGGCCGATCTCGTGGCAGAACTCAACGGAAGACGGATCGCCGCCGTGCTCGCCGCAGATGCCGACCGGAAGGTTCGGATTGGTCTTGCGTCCGAGCTCAACCGCCATCTTCATCAGCTTGCCGACACCCTCGGTATCCAGCTTTGCAAACGGATCATTTTCCAGAACCTTTGCGTCATAGTAGGAATCCAGGAACTTGCCGGCATCGTCACGGGAGAAGCCGAATGTCATCTGAGTCAGATCGTTGGTTCCAAAGCAGAAGAACTCCGCCTCTTTTGCGATCTCATCTGCTGTCAGAGCCGCTCTCGGGATCTCGATCATGGTACCTACCTCGTACTTCAGATCGGAACCTGCTGCCTTCAGCTCGGCATCCGCAGTCTCAACGATGATCTTCTTTACAAACTGCATCTCTTTGAGAATTCCAACTAACGGAACCTCAATCTCCGGAACGATCTTCCAGTCTGCGTGTGCATTCTGAACCTTAATAGCCGCACGGATGACAGCCTTTGTCTGCATCACAGCGATCTCTGGATATGCGATCGGAAGACGGCAGCCGCGGTGGCCCATCATCGGGTTGACTTCAACCAGACCTTCAATGACAGCGCGAACCTGCTCTGCGGTCTTGCCTGTATTCTTGCAAACTTTCTCGATATCCTCCTCAGTCTTCGGAACGAACTCGTGCAGCGGCGGATCCAGGAAACGAATGGTAACCGGGTTACCTTCCATTGCCTCGAAGAGCTGCTCGAAGTCTCCCTGCTGAAGCGGAAGAATCTTATCCAGTGCTTTCTCGCGCTCTTCTCTGGAGTCTGCAACGATCATCTCACGGATTGCATCGATACGGTCGCCCTCAAAGAACATGTGCTCGGTACGGCAAAGGCCGATACCCTCTGCGCCAAGGCTTCTTGCTCTCTTTGCATCTTCCGGTGTATCCGCATTTGTACGAACCTTCATGGTTCTGAATTCGTCCGCCCAGGTCATGAGCTTTGCAAAATCCTCATCTTCCACTGCGCCCTCAGATACTTCCAGTGCGCCGTCATAGATATTTCCGGTAGAACCGTCGAAGGAAATGATGTCTCCCTCTTTGTATGTCTTTCCGCCGAGTGTGAAGCTCTCGCCGTCCTCTGCAAACTTGATATCAGAGCAGCCTGCTACGCAGCATGCGCCCATTCCGCGGGCAACAACCGCTGCATGAGAGGTCATACCACCACGGGCAGTCAGGATACCCTGCGCTGCCTTCATTCCCTCGATATCCTCCGGAGAGGTCTCAAGACGAACCAGGACAACTTTCTCGCCCTTTGCTGCCGCATTCTTCGCCTCAAGAGCGGTGAATACGATCTTACCGCAGGCAGCACCCGGTGCAGCCGGAAGGCCCTTTCCGATCTGCTCTGCGCTCTTTAATGTCTCTTTGGAGAAGGAACCGTGAAGAAGTGTATCCAGATTTCTCGGATCAACAGCCAGAACGGCAGTCTTCTTGTCGATCTTTCCTTCTGCCACAAGATCGCATGCGATCTTCAGCGCTGCCTTCGCGGTTCTCTTACCATTGCGGCACTGAAGCATGAAGAGCTTTCCATCCTCGATGGTGAACTCCATATCCTGCATGTCTCTGTAGTGGTCTTCCAGTTTATCGGAAATCTCAAGGAGCTCCTTGTAGATCTCCGGAAGTTTTACTTTGATCTCTTCGATCTTCATCGGAGTTCTCGCACCGGATACGACATCTTCGCCCTGTGCGTTCATCAGAACTTCCGCATAGAATGCATTTTCACCGGTAGCCGGATCACGGGAGAATGCAACGCCGGAACCGGATGTCGGTCCCATGTTGCCGAATGCCATCATCTGTACGTTTACGGCTGTACCCCAGCTGTACGGGATATCATTGTCACGGCGGTAAACATTGGCACGCGGGTTATCCCAGGAACGGAAAACTGCCTTAACGGCCTCGATCAGCTGCTCTCTTGCATCGCTCGGGAACTCGCTTCCGATCTCGTTCTTATAGAGAACCTTATACTGTGCAACCAGATCCTGAAGATCCTCGGTTGTCAGATCAACATCGGCGGTAACTCCCTTTTCTGCTTTCTTCTTGTCGATGAGCTTTTCAAATTTGCTCTTGGAAACTTCCATTACGACGTCGGAGAACATCTGAATGAATCTTCTGTAGCAGTCCCATGCCCAGCGCGGATTGTTGGACTTTCTGGACATTACGTCTACGACCTGCTCATTGATGCCGAGGTTCAGGATGGTATCCATCATGCCCGGCATGGAAGCGCGAGCACCGGAACGAACCGAAACCAGAAGCGGATTCTCGATATCACCAAACTTTTTGCCGGAGATTGCTTCGAGTTTCTCCATGTATTCTCTGATCTGTCCCTTGATCTCATCGTTAATCTGTCTGCCGTCCTCATAGTACTGAGTGCAGGCCTCTGTGGTAATTGTGAAACCCTGCGGAACCGGAAGACCGAGATTTGTCATCTCAGCCAGGTTAGCGCCTTTACCACCGAGGAGATTACGCATGTCTTTGTTACCCTCAGTGAACAGATAAACCCATTTGTTAGCCATTACTCTTTCCTCCTGAATACTTCGACGAACCGCCGCAGCCTTCTTTCTCCAGCCGTCCATCATAAAAAATGATTAACTCCCTTGATCATTATAGCACAGCATTTCATGGAGTAAAGGAGTTTTTTGTGCGTTTTACGTAATAAATTCCATAATACTTCTTATTTTGTGTACAGGTTACACATAATTCTGAAATAAATTTTTCTTAACAAACTGCCCTTTTCTTGATTGTACCCTTATAAATACAAGCTTTCTGTTCATTTTTACCCATCATCTTTTCGATTTATCATCGTGTCTGTCGTCAAAGATTGTTCTTATTCGCGTACAATTTAAACGATTTTTCTCCATCAAGCCTTTTTGAAACCGTTTTCTTTTTTTCGTTTTTCCGATCATCAAAGGCCAATAATGTGTCATGAACCATCAAACGGGCAAGTAAATCCATACTCTGCTTTGTGAATCGAACACTCCGCACTGCTTCCCTATGAAACAAAAAAACAGCCCGAAGGCTGTCTTTTGTCCCATAATATAATAATCATCTCATCGGAGGACTCGCCCGCAATTTCCGCAGGACGGATCCGTTCCTTTATACGCAGACATCATTTTGCCACTCAAACAAATCCCAGCGCCGCATAGGCGTAAACCCAGATGAACAGGGTCAACGCGGACGCAACGGTACTGAATACCACAAACTGCCCGGCCAGTTCTCCATCGCCGCCCATATTCTGGGCCATCACGTAGGAGGAAGTCGCGACCGGTGTTGCGTAAATGATGAAGAAGGTGAAGCGGACCACATCACTCAGTCCGGCGAGAGTCGTAATGACAGTCACAACCAGCGGAATGACCAGAAGCTTGATTCCCATCGCCACCGTAAGGCATTTCAGGTTTTTTCCAACCTGTGAAAATTCCAGTGTTCCGCCCAGAATAAAGAGGGCAAGCGGTGTCGCCATACTGCCCATATTCTTCACCGGCGTCTCGATAAAGCGCGGAAGATGAATTCCGAGTGCAAAGAAAAGCGCTCCGACTGCGATACCGTCGATCAGCGGATTTGTCAGAATGTTGATGATCAGCTTTTTCGGATCGGTCAGCCCCTCGCCATGGAAGGATTCGAGAACCAGCACCGCGGAGACATTGAGGATCGGGACGATCACCGCCAGCATCATGGTCGCATAAATTTTTCCCGGTTCTCCCATGACAACTTCAGCCATCGGAAGGGCAAACAGGACACAGTTGGACCGGTATATGGCCTGAACGACCACACCCCGGCGTGGGTTCTCTTTCACAAACCACGGAACCGTCAGCATCAGAAGGATGATCAATGCGATCAGCGATGCGCCCTCCGCCAAAAGAAGCGGAATGTCGATCTCAATGGACGGATCCATGGTATACATATTCCAGAACAGCGACAGCGGAAAGAAGGCTTTGAACACCAGCTTATTCATCCCCTGAAGGAGATCATAGCTGCACATTTTCAGCCTTTTTGCCCCGTAGCCCACCGCCAGATAAAAAACAAACGGAATGACCGCATTCAGCGATACCATTAATGCTTCCATACTATCTCCTGACTATTACCTGAACCCGCACGAAAAACTCAGTCGTTCTTTGCCGCCGACTGAGTCTCCTCTCACCTTTTCCACACACTTTTCCCGGTATGTACCGTAACTGCAGCATATCACTGCGGTTACGGTACTATCTTATGGGAACGGTCCCATAAAGTCAAACCGTGAAGAATTGTGCTTTCACAAATATTTTCTTGTAGTGACAGAATATTGGTATATCAGTAGGTTCCGATCGGCGGTTTTACGCTGTCCGGAAGCGGACACTGATAGTGGCCTCCGTTTTTCCGGCGGACTTCCTCTTTTGCTTTTTGGATCAGATCCGTCCGGTCCATGGTTCTCACACAGGCAAGCGCCATGATCTCCGCAGCGGTCAGGAGTCCCTTGTGCGCAATTCGGCTGCCGGCCTGTCCTGCCATCTGCCAGGTGTGACCGATATTGCCGATGCACGCGGTGGCAATATTCAGTTCCACCGTCGGCGCGGCATAGCTCACGTCGCCGACGTCCGTGGATCCGCCCTGCGGCTTTCCGGAACGGGGATCAAACGCAAAGACCCCGGCATGAAGCGGACGTTTCTCAATCTCCGGAACATTTTCCGCGCCAAACATCTCCGCCATCGACTGGCGAATGTGGTCGAGCGTGACCGGATCGTAGGAGCGGAGATATTTCTCCGCCAGAGCATAGTCCTCGTCGTCCCAGGCCGGCGCGCCGACTTCTTTCAGACAGTCGCTCATGATCGGCGCAAGGGTGCGGTTGGATTCGAAATCGGAGAACGCCATGCTCACTTCATATGTCAGTTTCGTTCCCGTCATCAGAGCCGCACCTTTTGCGATATCCACTACTCTCGCGAACAACTCCTTCACTTCGGACACGCGGCGGGCGCGGACTTCATACTTGACCGAGGCGTGCGCCGGAACCACATTCGGCTGAGAGCCGCCCGCATTGGAGTACGCGTAGTGAACGCGCTGTCCGTCCTCCATGTGTTCTCTCAGATAGTTACAGCCCACATTCATCAGCTCACAGGCGTCCAGTGCGCTTCTTCCGTTCCACGGGCAGGCGCCGGCATGGGCAGTGATTCCGTCGAACGTAAATGTCGCACCCATGATCGCAGAATTGGAATCGGCCGAAACCTGGTTGACGGTTGCCGGATGCCAGGTATAGACAAAATCGCAGTCATCGAAGAGTCCTGCTCTTGCCATGAACTGTTTTGCCCCGGCTCCTTCTTCCGCAGGACAGCCGAAATAAATGACGGTTCCGCTCTTTTGATTCCTCTCCAGATACTCTTTCACCGCGATCGCCGCGGACAGAGAGGCGGTTCCCAGTGCGCAGTGACCGCAACCGTGCCCCGGCGCACCTTCCAGAACCGGCTTGTGCTCCGGATTTCCGGCTTCCTGGCTCAGACATTCCAGCGCATCAAATTCGCCCAGAATCCCCATGACCGGAGCGCCTTTTCCCCAGCGTCCGAGAAAACAGGTCGGCATGTCGGCCAGTCCCTTTTCCACCTGAAATCCGTTTTCCTCCAGAAGTCCGATCAACAGCTCCGATGACTGAAACTCCTGATACGCCATCTCGGCAAAACCGTGAATCCGGTCGTTTGCGCTCAGGATTTCCTCCCGGTGCGCCGCAACCGAAGCCCTGATCTGTTCCAAATCTTTCTCCATGATATTCCCTTCCATGCTGTCTCCGCATCCTGTTTATCTTCTTCCGCACTCAAGTTTACTTCGGAACTTTTTTTCTCCTCGAATTTTTGTTTTTTCTCGAATTCTGTTGTCCCTGAAAATTCTATCTATCCCTCGGAATTCTGATTTCCCTCGGAATTCTGATTTCCCTCGAAATTCTGTTTCCCTTCGGAATTCTGTTTTCCCTCGGAATTCTGTTCTTCCCTCAGCAGTTTCTGTCTCCGACCTCAGTTCCCTCCCACGCAGGAATCAATCTTTCCCCTTCATGTCACAGCACCTGGCTGAGAAATGTTTTCGTTCGCTCATTTTTGGGATTTCCGAACACCTCGTCCGGTGTCCCCTCTTCCGCGATGACACCGTCTGCCACAAAGATCACGCGGTCTGCCACCTCACGGGCAAATCCCATCTCGTGAGTGACAATCACCGTCGTCATCCCCGAATCCGAAAGAGCCCGGATAACCTCCAGCACTTCTTTCACCATCTCCGGGTCCAGCGCGCTGGTGGGTTCGTCGAACAGGATAACCTCCGGTTCCATGGCCAGCGCTCTCACGATGGCGAGGCGCTGTTTCTGTCCGCCGGAAAGTCTCGTCGGATACTCATCCCTTTTTTCCGCAAGCCCGACCTTTTCCAGCAGTTCCATCGCTTTTTTCTCCGCTTCCGCTTTCGAAATGTGCTTTTCCAGCGTCGGAGCAAGAGTAATGTTCTCCAACACCGTCAGGTGCGGAAAGACGTTAAAATGCTGAAAGACCATGCCGATCTTCTGACGGTACCGGGCGATATCGATCTTCTTGTCCATGATATTTGCCCCGTCAAAGAGGATTTCTCCCTCATCCGGCGTTTCCAGCCGGTTCAGACAGCGGAGGAAGGTACTTTTTCCGCCGCCGCTGGGCCCGATCACGGCCACCGTCTCCCCCTCATGGATATCAATGCTGATTCCCTTCAGAACGTGAATATCGCCGAAGGATTTGCGGAGACCGGAAACCCGAAGGATGACATTTCCGGACGGACTCATATTTTCTGTATTCTTAACTGTTTCTGTCATTGGATCTCATCCTCTTTTCACATATTGCCAGAAGTCTTGTCAGAAGGAACGTCAGCGTCAGGTAGATCAGACCGGAGATCAGAAGTGACGGAATGGCGAGAAATGTCGCCGCCTGTACGGTCTTATAAGAGGTGGTCAGCTCCGCGATGAAGAATACCGACGCAAGGGAAGTCTCTTTGATCATGGTGATAAATTCATTGCCCAGCGCCGGAAGGATGTTTTTGATTGCCTGGGGAAGAACCACTTTCATCATTGTATTTTTCCGGCTGAGTCCGAGACTGAGCGCCGCCTCCGTCTGTCCTTTGTCCACCGCCTCAATTCCGGCGCGGATGACCTCCGCCACGTAAGCGCTGGAATTGATGATCAGCGCGACGACAATGCACTGCGTATCCGACAGTTCAAACGGCATGGCTTTCGGCAGAAAGATCCAGAAGAAATAGATCTGAAGAAGCGCCGGCGTTCCTCGGATAATCTCAATGTAGAGATTGACCAGCCACTGTCCGGGTTTAAACCGGGACAGCTTTACAAAAGCAATCAGCGTTCCGAGAATTGTGGCAAAGGCAACCGTGACGGCTGACAGCCACAGTGTTCCGTACAGTCCGCTGATATACACGCCGGAATACTTTCCCCATAATTTTATTACACTTGATATCATTCTTTTCTCCTGTCCAGCAATTTCTCAGTTTCGGAAGAATTCCGCCCGCACCGCCCGTTTTCTCCGTCCCTCATTTCTGAGAGAACCGCGAAATGATTCCGGGCGCGCGGGCAGAACCGCGATAAGATCCGGGTTAATCCACTCCGAGAGAAGAAGCCTGCGCGGATGCCGTCTCAACCCATTTGCCCATCAGGCCGTTTTCATCCAGCTCTGCAATGCAGGTATTGACAAACTCGGTCAGAGCCTCCTCGTCCTTCATGATTCCGACGTGGTTGCCCTGCATCTCCTTCGGCACGTCAAACTGGAACCCCTCCACAAGCATCAGGCCCGGATTTGCTTCCGCGTACAGTTTTGCACTTGCCTTGTAGACTGCCGCCGCATCGGCTTTTCCTTCCTGTACCGCCATGTAAGCGTCGTTGGAAGAAGAAACCTTCTTGATATTTCCGACCTTGACTCCCGATGCATCCACAAGAGCTTCCTGAAGAGAACCGGCCTGGAAGACGATGGTCTTATCTGCGAGATCATCGAGACCCTTGATCTTGTCTTTGTTTTCCTCGAGAATCAGAAGACCGTGTCCCGCCTCCTTCGGATCAGTATAATATCCGTCGGACATATTGCAGGCTTCCGCGCGCTCCGGTGTGTACGCCAGACCCGAGATCGCCAGATCCGTCTTTCCTTCCACCACGCTCGTCAGAACGGCGCTGAACTCCAGCGGAACATATTCCATCTTTACGCCCATGCGGTCCGCGATGAATTTTGCGAACTGAACATCCGCACCGCAGTACTGCTCGTCACCCTGTTTGGAGGAGTCAATGAACTCATACGGAGCGAAATAGGGCTCGCTGGCGATCTGAATGACTCCCTTCCTGCGAATTTCATCCAGACGTCCGCCGCTGATCGCGTCGTACTTTGCCTTCCACTCCGCCGAAACCGCCGGAATCTCTGCATACTTGAATTCTTCCGCCGCTGCGGTTGAACCGGAAGCTGCGGAGCTCTCCGCTGTCTTTGTGGTTTCTGCCGCCTTTGCGATCTCCGCTGCCTTTGTCGTCTCCCCGGACTTTGCGGTCTGCGTCGCTGCACTTCCCGGAGCACAGGCGGTAAATGCGGCTGCCATCACCGCAGCTGCGCCAAATGCGATTATCTTCTTCATGTTTCTTTTCGTTTCTCTCTTCATGTTTTTTCTCATCCTCTTCTCCTCCTGATGTTCCCCTGGTCTTCATACAAAGTCCGCAAGCGAATCGAACAGGCAGAACCGCTTCATCTGCCAAGGAATCATTTGCGTTCACTATAACTCTTGGGAATGAGTATGTTTTCTTCGTATGACGATATACTACTACAAACACTTTAGTTTGGCAACGTATTAAATTAGTAAATTGCAAAAATTGTTTTTCCAAATCGAGTAGGAGGCGGTGACTAACCGCCGTCCTCTCACAGCACCGTACGTACCGTTCGGTATACGGCGCTTTCAATAGTTGACGTGCACAGACTGATAGGCTGTGGCTAAATCATAGAAGCCACTGTTTATCAGTCTATCTTTTGTCATCGCCATGTTGACTGCGACTGTATGTGTGGTAAACCAATATCCACGCCGACTGTTGCCAGCAATATGCGCCAAGTCCTCGGGCACACCCATCTTAATCAGATTTCGCACCTTTGTCTTGGGCTTCTTCCATTGTTTCCATATACACATACGGATTCTGT
>NZ_FOIL01000086.1 GCF_900101295.1 [Clostridium] aminophilum
GACAAGGATCCTGAGTCATAGCTGAGCTGGCACCCTGGTTATGGATAGGCAGAACGAAGGAAGTGAGGACGCCCAAAGAGGCTGATCCTGTTGGACATGAGAGGTGAGCTGCCATATAGGGATGGGTATACATCGAGGCCATTTAAATCGTAATCAAACGACGCTTTATTTGGAGTACCCAAAAAACCTATATATCTGTCAATTTAGGCAAGGATTAGTCCATAACCAAGCAATCACTCAATCTGAGGATGAATAAAAATCTATGAATTTACACAAAAAAACACTTGATTAATTGGAGAGGAAATTTCTTCGAAATTCCCTATGAAACAAAAACGCTCCGCGAGGATGCGCACGCCGCTGTAAGGAAGCTGTCACCTGACGGTGACCAGCGGCGGCGCGCAAAGTCCGCGGAGCTCCCCTCAGGACTGAGGGGATGGGGGAGCCGAAGTCCGCTTGCGGACTTTGTTCTGGATCGAAAAGAAATATATTGATAGGGAAAGGATGAATTGACAAAATTCTGAATATTATCATTCTTATTCACTTTATACTGTTAAAAACAGATAAAATGTGATATGCTGTCAATATCATTGGCTTCAATCTATACATGACGGAAGGGGATGACAGCAGCATGTATTATCCGGACGAGGTAATCGAGGAAGTACGGTCCAGAAACGATATTGTGGACGTCATTTCCGGATATATAAAACTGAAAAAATCCGGTGCGAATTACTTCGGACTCTGTCCTTTTCACGGTGAAAAATCGCCTTCCTTCTCCGTCTCGCCCACCAAGCAGATGTATCATTGCTTTGGCTGCGGCGTCAGCGGAAATGTCATCACGTTCGTGATGAAATATGAGAATTTCACGTTCCGCGAGGCACTGGAGATGCTTGCGGACCGCGG
Source organism: [Clostridium] aminophilum (assembly GCF_900101295.1). Lineage (GTDB taxonomy): Bacteria > Bacillota > Clostridia > Lachnospirales > Lachnospiraceae > Clostridium_R > Clostridium_R aminophilum_A. The sequence continues at coordinate 901 of NZ_FOIL01000086.1, forward strand.
CGGCGTCACTCTGCCGAAGATGCAGTACAGCCGTCAGCAGAAAGAACAGCAGGATCTGAAGAATACGATTCTTGAAATCAATAAGACCGCGGCAAACTATTTCTATCATCAGCTGAAGGCCCCGCAGGGCAAACGCGGATTGGATTATTTTGCGGGAAGACAGCTCAGCGATGAGACCATCCGGCATTTCGGTCTCGGATATTCCAACAAAACCAGCAATGATTTATATCAGTATCTGAAGAGCAAGGGATACAGCGATTCGGTGTTAAAGGAGACGGGCCTTGTCAGCTACAAGGAACGTGGCGTTTACGACAAGTTCTGGGACCGTGTGATGTTTCCGATTATGGATGCGAACAACCGTGTGATTGGTTTCGGCGGCCGTGTCATGGGCGACGGGGAACCGAAATATCTGAATTCGCCGGAGACGAAAGTGTTCGAGAAGAACCGGAATCTGTACGGTTTGAATTATGCGAGAACCACGAGAAAAAAATATATGCTTCTCTGTGAGGGATATATGGATGTGATCTCCATGCATCAGGCCGGATTCACCAACGCGGTGGCGTCGCTGGGAACCGCGCTCACCGAGAATCATGCCAAGATTCTGAAACGTTACACGGATACGGTCATTCTGACATATGATAGCGACGGAGCCGGAACCAAGGCGGCGCTCCGCGCGATCCCGATGCTTCGGGAAGTCGGAATTACGACAAAAGTTCTGAATATGAAGCCTTATAAGGATCCGGACGAGTTTATCAAGGCGGAAGGTGCGGAAGCTTTCGAGGCGCGGATCGAAGAGGCGAGAAACAGTTTTTATTTTGAAATCGACGTGCTGAAGCGGGATCTGGACATGTCCGACCCGGATCAGAAGACGGAATTCTATAACAAGACTGCCCGTAAACTGCTCGTTTTTGAGGAAGCTCTGGAGAGAGACAATTACACGGAAGCCGTCGCGAGAGAATTCATGATTCCGCAGGACAAGCTGCGGGGACTGGTCAATCAGCTGGCGATGAAATACGGTACCGGGCCGGAGAGTCAGGAAGGCTATTTCCGGAGCCGGACCGAACCGAAAAAAGATGCCTACGGTTTTCAGACACCGCAAAGTGCAAAATCCACCGGACGAAATCAGGAAGAGACAAGGGCCGGATCAAACGGACCGAACACGCAGAATTACGAGGAGAACAGCTTTATGCCGGATAGTTTTGTCCCGGACGGCTTTCGCCCCGAGGACTACGCGTCAGACCCGGATGATTTCGGCGGATATGTGCCGGATGAGGATGCAGATGCGGGAGAAAATGCGGATCCCGACCGGTTCCGCAGGCCGGAGAACAGAGAGAGGCGGACGCCGGGACCGGCCCGGAGCGCTCCGAAGAGGAGAAGCGAGTCCGAGGAGGGACTCCGGCAGTCAGAAAGGCTTCTTCTGACCTGGCTGATCGAAAAACCGGCGCTCTTTGAAAAACTGAGCGGCATCATCGGACCGGAAGATTTTGTGGAACCGCTTTACCGGAGAGCGGCGGAGGATGTATTCCGGGAACACGAAAACACGCCGGACGGAAGCGTCAATCCGGCAAAAATCCTGAATCATTTCATCGATGATGCGGGGAGCCAGGAAGAGGTGGCGAAGCTTTTCAACTGCGACATCGCCGAATCTCTGGAGAATGAAGCACAGAAGAAGGCATTTTCCGAAACCGTGCTTCGAATCAAGAAAAATAGCATAGAACATCAGCTGGCATCCTGCACGGATATCGCAAAAATGCAGGAACTGATACACGCACAGCAGGATCTTACGAACCTCAGAGTTACGATGGACTGATATAGAGCAGTCTGTCTTGCCGTAATACCTTTTGCAGTTAAACAGGTGAACGAAGTCACAAGAAACACAAGGGGGAACAGACATGGCCAGAACCAGAAAAACAGAGGACAGAGAAGAAATGATCATCGGGGACACGGAATTTGACGCGAAGCTTCAGGATTTGCTGAAACTTGCGCAGTCGAAGAAAAATGTTCTGGGTGAACACGATATTGTGCAGGTATTCCGGGTTCCGAAACCGGATGAGATGGAACGGATCTATGAATTCCTGGACAAGAACGGCGTCGATGTGGTCGCGGAGGAGTCGGATGAGGAGTTTGATCCGGAACTGGCTCAGGATCTGGAAGATGACATCGAGGATGACAATCTGATGGACCATGAGGACGACATATCCGAGGAGGAAGCCGCGCTGGAGGAAGCGTCGATCGAGCGCATGGGCGAGGGAAGCAGTGTCACCGATCCGGTCAGAATGTATCTGAAGGAGATCGGAAAAGTTCCGCTTCTGTCCAGTGATCGGGAGATCGAGCTGGCAAGACAGATCGAAGAGGGAACCGACGCGGAGAAGAAGCTGGCGAAAAATGAACTCGCACAGGCGAATCTTCGTCTGGTGGTAAGTATCGCGAAAAAATATCTCGGCAGAAAGCTTTCTTTTCTGGATCTGATTCAGGAGGGAAATCTCGGTCTGCTGAAAGCAGTTGAAAAATACGATTATCGAAAGGGATTTAAGTTCAGCACATACGCCACATGGTGGATCCGTCAGGCCATCACGAGAGCGATCGCGGATCAGGGAGATACCATCCGCAAGCCGGTTCACATGTATGAGACCATGAGCCGGCAGCAGCGCACGGCGCGCCAGCTCCTTCAGGAGCTCGGAAGAGATCCGTCTCCGGAGGAGATCGCGGAGCGCATGGGCATCAAGGTCGAGCAGGTGCGCAAGATCATGACGCTCTCGCAGGATCCGGTATCGTTGGAAACCCCCATCGGAGAAGAGGGCGACAGCCACATGGGAGATTTCATTCCGGATGACAATGTCCGCGTGCCGCAGGATGAGGCGGAGAAGCAGTCGCTTCACGAGGAGATTATGGAGGCACTGGATACGCTGACTGACCGCGAGCAGAGAGTGCTCCGCATGCGTTTCGGTCTGGACGACGGAAAACAGCGAACCCTCGAGGAAGTCGGACAGACGTTCGACGTCACGAGAGAGCGGATCCGTCAGATCGAGGCAAAGGCGCTCCGCAAGCTGAGACACCCCAGCAGAAGCAGAAAATTAAAAGATTTTCTGGACGAGTGATGCTGACGCTGCGAAACCGCTTTGCGGTCCTTCCGCGGGATCGGGGCGGCCGCCGGAATCGGGCAAAACGCCCGGGCTTTGGCGCATATGCACGAAAATAAAGGAACAGACAGATCTATGACAGGAAATACAATCGAACTTTCCGCCCGGCTTTCTCTGGTGGCGTCCTTTGTGCGCCCGGGGGAAACCGCTGCGGACATCGGAACCGACCACGGGTATATACCGATCCATCTGGTGCAGAGCGGAGTCTCTCCGCGGGCACTGGCGATGGATGTTGTTCCGGGACCACTGGAGCGGGCAGAACAGCACATCCGCCGGTACGGCCTTTCCGACCGGATCGAAACCCGGCTCTCCAACGGCTTTGAAAAAATGGTGCCGGGAGAGACCGATACCTGCGTGATCGCCGGAATGGGCGGACCGCTGGAAGAAAAAATCATCGGGGAGGGCTGGGACTGCGTCCGGAAGCTGAAGCATCTGATTCTCTCACCCCAGTCGGACATCATGGAATTCCGCCGCTTTCTGCACCGCAAGGGGCTTGTGATCGTGCGGGAAAAGATGGTGAAGGATGCCGGAAAGTACTACACGGTGATGGATACGGAACTTCGCGAAGACGGTGAGATGCCGGCGGAAGACAGCATTTACCTCCGGTTCGGCGCCTGCCTGATCCGCGAAAAAGATCCGGTGTTCCGCGAATACCTGGAAAAGGAAAAGCAGGTCAGCCTGCAGATTCTTGCTGGACTGGAAAAACAGGATTCCGGGCGGGGAAGAGCGCGGGCGGAGGAACTGCGGGAATATCTTGCGGCGATCAAGGAGGCAGAACATGAAATGCAGTGATGTCATTCTGGTATGCGAAAAGCTGGTGCCGCTGTCTTATGCCGAAGACTGGGATAATCCCGGCTTTCAGGCGGGCAGAGGCGATAAGGAAGTGTCAAAGATCCTGCTGGCGGTGGATCTGACCGATGCCGTTCTGGACGAGGCCGAGGCCCGCGGGGCGGATATGATCATTACCCACCATCCGCTGATTTTTAAGGGACTGAAGCTGGTCAATGACGGCGATTTTGTCGGAAAACGGATTCTTCGCCTCGCGGCGGCAGACATTGCATATTATGCGATGCATACGAATTTTGACTGCATGCCGGGAGGAATGGGGGATTCGGCCGGAAAAATGATGGATCTTCAGAATATGAAGGTTCTGGAGCCCACCGGGATCTGCCGGGACGGCAAAGAATACGGAATCGGCGTCGTGGGGGATCTGCCGGCACCGATGACGCTGCGTGAGATCGCGGAATACACCAAAAAGGTTTTCCATATTCCGCATGTTTCCGTTTTCGGCGATCTGGGATCCGGGAAGATGATCCGGCGCGCCGCGCTCCTTCCGGGGTCCGGCGGGAGCGATGTGGATGCCGCCGTGGCCAGCGGCGCGGATGTCTACATATCGGGCGATATCAGCCATCATCAGGGGCTGGACGGACTGGAAAAGGGAATTCCGGTCATTGATGCGGGACATTACGGTATCGAGCACATATTTATGCCGGTGATGAAGGATTATCTGGAAGAGATTCTGACGGATGAAGTGGAGATCATGACGGCGGAGGAACATTTTCCGGCAGAGGTGATCTGAGGGAGGTATTCATATGCTTACGATCAATATTGGGGAAGACACCTACGAAGTGGAGCACGGAACCGCGATCCGCGAACTGACGGACCGCTATGAGGATGTGGATGCGCCGAAGATTCTTCTGGCGGAGATCAACGGAAAGCTTCGCGAGCTGCACCGGCCCATCGAGGAGTCCGGAACGCTGAAACTCATCACGGCGCGGGATAAGAGCGGAATGTCCGCCTACAGCCGAAGCGCCCTGTTTCTTCTGATGAAGGCATTTTTTGATGTGAGCGGCAAGGATGATGTCAACCGCCTGAAAGTGCTGTTTTCCATCGGAAGCGGCCTTTATCTGGAACCGCGCAACGATCTGGAAGTGACGCAGGATCTGCTGGACCGCGTGGACGCGGAGATGCGGAGACTTTCCTCATGCCGGATTCCGATTCACAAGAGAAGCATCAATACCGACGACGCGATCGCGCTCTTCCACAAACATCACATGTTTGACAAGGAACGGCTGTTCCATTACCGCAGGGCGTCCCGTGTCAATGTGTACAGCATCGAGAACTTTGACGATTACTTTTTCGGATACATGGTTCCGGACACCGGATATATCCGCACCTGGAAACTGGCTCTCTACGGAAAGGGATTTGTGCTTCTGCTTCCGACGCCGGGAGATCCGGACTGCGTTCCGGAGTTTTCGCCGAGTTCGAAACTGTTTGAAATCCAGCGGGAAGCGGATACCTGGGGGGCAAAACTCGGCGTATTTGATGTGGGAACACTGAATGACGCCATCGCGGAGGGGAAAACACAGGATCTGATTCTCATGCAGGAGGCGATTCAGGAGAAAAAGATCGGAGAGATCGCCGAGGAAATCTATCGATCCGGCCGGAAGATCATTCTGATCGCGGGACCGTCGTCCTCCGGTAAGACCACATTTTCCCACCGTCTGTCCATTCAGCTGGCCGCGCTGGGACTTACGCCGCATCCGATCGAGACGGACAATTATTTTGTGGACCGTTCCAGAACGCCGAGAGACGAAAACGGAAAGCTGGATTTTGAGTCCATCGACGCGCTGGACGTAGATCTTTTGTCCAGGGATATCAACGCGCTTCTTCGCGGGGAGCAGGTGGAACTTCCGAAATTCAATTTCCTCACCGGAACGAGGGAGTACAACAAGAATTTTCTGAAAATCGGAGAGGGTGACGTTCTGGTGCTGGAAGGCATCCACTGCCTGAATGAAAAACTGTCCGGCGGTTTTCCGAAGGATAAGAAGTATAAGATCTACATCAGCGCGCTGACACAGCTGAATATCGATGAGCACAACCGGATTCCGACAACCGACGGAAGACTGATCCGCCGCATTATCCGCGACGCGAGAACGAGAGGTCACGGCGCTCAGGCAACGATCGCCATGTGGGACAGCGTCCGCCGGGGAGAGGAAAAAAATATTTTCCCGTATCAGGACGAGGCGGATGTGATGTTCAATTCCGCGCTTTTGTACGAGCTTTCGGTGCTCAAGCAGTTTGCGGAACCACTCCTCTATAAGGTGCCGCGGGACAGCGAGGAGTATCCGGAGGCGAAGCGTCTGCTGAAATTCCTCAGCTATTTTCTCGGTGTTTCGAGCGAGACGGTACCGAAGAATTCCCTGCTTCGTGAATTTGTGGGCGGAGGATGCTTCGGCGCGTAAAGAGAAGGGGCGATACGATCGCAGGAAGCTGTTTTCAAAACGGAACCGACTCTCAGCAGTGCGCCGCAGATCCGCGAAAATAATCAAAGAGACGGACATCTCATTTGACAGAGAGATGAAAAGATGATAAAGTAACGGATGTTCTGAGCAGGACAGATGGTCGCTGCCGTAAGTGCCGAAAGGCCGCGGGAGAGGAAAGTCCGGGCTTCGCAGGGCAGGATGCCAGATAACGTCTGGTGGAGGTGACTCCCAGGACAGTGCAACAGAAATAAACCGCCATGACTTCATGGTAAGGGTGGAAAGGCAGTGTAAGAGACTACCGCCCGCGTGGTAACAGGCGGGGCACATGTAAACCCCATCCGGAGAAAGACCGAACAGAGAACATATGGCGGCCCGTCAGTTCTCGGGCAGGTCGATTGAGCCTGGTGGCGACATCAGGTCTAGATAGATGACCATCCAACGACATAACCCGGCTTACCGTTCGGCTCAGAACTCTAATAAATTCAGACAAAAATGATATATCCCCGATTCCGGAAGAAACCTGTTTTTCTCACCGTATGACGGGATGTACCGCGGGATAAAAAAAGGAGAAAGCAACCGGCTTTTGCAGCCGGCTGCTTTCTCCCTTTTGGTGCGCCCGGCGGGCGCACGTTCTAAGGGGTGAAAGTCCCTGATCCGCCCGGCAGTGGGAAGGATGCAGCCAGAGGCAAGGGCTCCACCGTGAGGTGTGGGTCTGAAGGAAGCCCGAGGCAAAGCGCTGGCCTGACGAACAGGAATCCCGAACAGGCTGTGAAGCGTGGATGAGGCTGCCAAACAAGCCAAAGTCCAAAAACTGCACGGAACGCCAACAGTAGACGGGACAGGTATAAGTGTGAAAGAACGTGTGGGTACCCGGGGAGATCTCACGGACGCGGCAAAGACGATACAACATTCGCCGCCG
>NZ_FOIL01000079.1 GCF_900101295.1 [Clostridium] aminophilum
CTTTCCATGCCTATCAGTGTTTTAATAACTGTTTCAAATGTGATTTTTCGTTTCCTAGTGAAATCTTTGCCAGACGAAACACAATACTCATTTAATTTTTCAGAAACAGCTTTTATCTCAGATAATAGAAGTTTTTTAAGATGTTTAGGTTTCATATGCGACCTCCTTGCAATCAAGATTCCCTTAATTACAAGGGCCGCTTTCGCTACATCATTATCATTCAATAGCGAAAGCGGCCGCACATTTTGATTTTTGTGTCAAGTGTTTATATAAAAAAAAGACCCCAGTATTATTTCTAATACTGAGATCTTTGATTTTGTCACCTTAACTTAATGACATTGGGCGCATGGCCCCGGTCCCCCGTAGCAGATTTTTCCTTCTGTATTCTCTTTCTTTCCGGTCTCTCCGCAATCCCCGGAAAAGACATTCCGGAAAATGCCGTCTTCTCCGGATCAGTATTCCTGAATCTTCATTCTTCTTCTCTCGTCCCGTCTCTCAAAGAACTGGTCAAAGATCATCCCCTTCTTCAGGATGAAATCCCTCAGATATGCCGCTGCCGGCGGCATATACCGCACCTTGTTCCACGCCACATAGACCCGACGGTTCGGAATCTCATTGGCAATCTTCAGTTCCTTCAGCCGGTACGGAGTTCCTCCGATGGGTTTCGGCGCGATGGCAAGTCCCTGCTTCGCGGCTACCATTCCGTAGATCAGGACATCCTGAGCCGTCTCCATGGTGATTTTCGGATGAATATCCAGCTTCTCAAAGAGTTCGTCGGTAAAATATCTCAGTTCGCAGTTGTGATTAAAGGCAACAAACGGCTGCCCGTCCAGAATGGAGAGATCGACCGTCTCCCCCTCCTCATAAGGACTGTCTTCCGGAGCCAACAGTACAAGCTGGTGTTCACCGATGGGAGCGCACCCGATCGCATTATCCTCGATTTGTGTACAGAAGGCGAGATCGATATCGCCTGCCTTCAGCTGTTTCTTCAGCGTCTCATAATCGGCTGACTGATTGAACTGCACATGAACGCCCACTCGATTGGTCTCAGAAAGATAGCGGACCACCACCTCCGGAATAAACTCGGACAGCGACGGAAAACCGGACACAATCACGGAACCGGTATCCGGGTTGACGTAATTGTTCACACACTGAACACCGTTATCCAGCAGATCCAGCGCCTGAGAAACATACGGAAGAAAAAGTTCACCGTACTTGGTCAGCTGAACATTTCTGCCTTTTCGTACAAAAAGCTGCACATTCAGTTCATCTTCCAGTTCCTTGATCGAATGGCTGAGATTGGACTGACTGACATAGAGCTGTTCTGCGGCCCTGGTATAATGTTCCAGTTCCGCGATCGTCTTGAAATACTGCAGCTGACGAAGATTCATGGATCGTTTTCTCCTTATATACTGTCACCACCACCGGCAGTGGATCCACTCTTTCCAAGGTTCCGCTGCCGGGCACGTCTTCTGATGAATGGAAGCGAAAATCCGTTTTTCCCATGATTTTCAACTCCGATTTATGCTCTACTAAAGCCTTATTTATTATCTATTATTTTACAAAATTATGCAATGTATACATTGTTTTTCGAATTTTTTTCATATTATACAGTTTCAAACCATCGCTGCCGATTTCCCTTCTTTTGGAAAACCAGCGGCTGACTTCTGCTGATTTTTTCGCTGACGAACTTCCCGCGCTTTGTATTTCATGTTCTTACAGCCAAAAGCGGGGCCGGCACATCACTGTGCCAGCCCCGCCAAAAGTTTTACATCAGATGCTTAAATTGTGATTACTTCGCAAGGGACTCCTGAAGAGTTGTTCCAAGGCCCTTAACATCGCCGTCGATCTTCTTGTAGAGGTCCTTAACGCCGTCAAGAGCAAGAATCTCATCAAAGAATGCGTTGTCATACTCGATCAGAGTCATGCCGCCGTCGGTAAGGGTCTTCTTGGAATCCTTATCGATCTTCTCAAGCTGCGGTCTCATCTCAGCGATTGCCTCGCTTACAGCCTGATCAAGAGCAGCCTGGTAAGCCGGGTCAAGGCTCTCATACTTGTCCTTGTTGATGGAAATCTGGTTCGCATAGAGGATGTGGTTGGTGCATGCAAGATACTTCTGAACTTCCTGGAAGTTTGCGCCTACACAGGTATCTGCTGCGTTCTCCTCCGCATCGATGGTTCCGTTCTGGAGAGAGATGTAAACCTCTGCCCAAGCCAGCGGAGTCGGAGCTGCGCCAATTGCTGTCCAGAATGCCATATGGTTCGCGTTCTCCATGGTTCTGATCTTCAGCTCCTTGAAGTCAGCTTTTGTCTTTACTTCCGTGTTGGAAGTTGTGAGACGATAGGTTGCGTTCTGAAGGATACCGAGCTTGTGATAGCCTGCTGCCTCGTATGCTGCGGAGAGCTGCTCATTGAACTTGGAATCCTTGCCGTTCAGTACCTGGTCGATCTTATCGCCGTCATACTTTGCGAATACCATCGGAAGGTCGAATACTGCCATCTCCGGAATGAAAGAAACGGTCGGTGCGGTCTGGCAAACTACGATGTCGATATCACCGGACTGCTCCTGACGGAGAAGATCTGCGTCGCCGCCGAGCTCGCCGTTCGGATGATAGTCAATGGTAAGCTGTCCGCCGGTGATGGCATCAACCTTGGATGCTACCAGTTCTCCGAAGATCTGGCCTGCTGCACCCTTACCGGTGGAGTCTGCACCGATGAGCTCTACCTTGTCGAGCTTGGAGTAATCTGCGTCCGCTGCCTTGGACTCAGCTGCCTTTGTCTCAGCTGCTGCTTTGGACTCTGCTGCCGCTGCTGTTGTCGTTGCAGCTGCTGAACCGCCGCCGCATGCTGCAAGACCGGCAACCATAGCTCCTGTGAGTGCGAGTGCTGTTACTTTTCTCAGTTTCATAATAATTCTCCTCCTCTTGTTCTTTTTTGTTGCTTACTCATACTGAAGCATCTCTTATTCTACACTATGAATTCAGAGATGTAAGTATTTCATAATTATTTAATAGATTTGTTTTGAATTTTGTGCACTTTTCAATTTTGTCTCTGCAGGAGACATTTGCTCCTGCAGAGGGCAACACTTGATAAAGAAATGACACCATTCGTGCCGTATCCGGCATTATCCCTTCACGATATTTACCAGACTGGTGGAGATACCCGGGATATAAGTGATCATCAGCATTGCGATAAAGAATGCAAGCATGAACGGAATCGCCTTCTTGGCAACATCCATCGGCTGCTCTTCTGCCAGATTGCCGGCAACGAACAGGTCAAGTCCGAACGGCGGTGTTGCAAGTCCGATGGACAGGCAGCATACCAGAATAACGCCGAAGTGTACCGGATCGACACCAAGCTCCTGAACCGCCGGAAGAAGTACCGGTGCGAGAATGATGATTGCAGGACCGGTATCCATAACCATTCCGAGAATCAGGAAGAAGATCATGCAGACGGTCAGTACGCTGAAGCTTGTTGTAAAGTTTGCAATGATGAAGTCCTGTACAACCTTGGTTGCCTTGGTCAGGGACAGTACGCGGCCGAATGCGGTTGCGAATGCAAGAACGAATGCCAGACCGCCGTAGGTCTTAACCGAGCTGCAAAGGAACGGAATCAGCTGTTTTACCGTGATGGACTTGTAAATGAACAGGGATACGATCAGCGCGTAGAATACCGATACAACCGCAGCCTCTGTCGGAGTTACAAAACCGGTGTAGATACCGCCCAAAACGATGATCGGGCAGAGCAGCGCCCAGAAAGACTCGCGGAAGATCTTGCCGAGACCCTGAGCGTGAAGCTCATTCATTCTCTCATTGATGGTTGCCTGATTCTCGTTGTGTCTCAGGCAATATGCAACCGCATATATCATCATCGCGGCGCCGATCAGAATTCCCGGGAATACACCGCCGAGGAACAGATCACCGGTGGATACGCCGGTTGCCAGCGAATACAGAACGAACGGAATGGACGGCGGAATGATAACGCCGAGACCGCCGGCTACGGCAATCAGACCTGCAGACCAGGTTCTGTTATAACCCAGACTCACCATGAACGGGATACACATGGCACCAACCGCTGCGGTGGTAGCCGGACCGGAACCGGAGATCGCGCCGTAGAACAGGCAGGTAAGAATAACCGCACACGGAACACCGCCCGGAAGTTTTCCTACAAAGTAAGAGAAAAAGTTGAAAAGTTTTCTGGAAATACCACCCTCGGCCATGATAACACCGCCCAGGATGAACAGCGGAACTGCCAGAATCGGTGTCGAGTTCGCACCGGAAAAGCAGTTGTTGAGCACCTGCTCGATGGTTCCGCCTTTACCAAGCAACATGATAGGAGCTACAGATCCGAGTACCATGGACATACCAATCGGTACGGAAACGAAGATCGCTACCAGAAAAACCGCAAATACCATTATAGCAGCCATTATTCATTTCCTCCTTCTGCGTGCTGTCCTGCAGCCGCCTCGCTCTTTGCATCCTCCATGGTCTGCTCAAGTGTGGTGGCAACCTTATCGCCGAAATGTCTGATGTGGATAATCAGCATCTGAACGCCTCTGGCTGTTGCCAGGAAGAAACCGATCAGCATGAAGATATAAACACCCGCCATCGGCCACTGCATTGCCGGAGACAGCTCTCCGCTGGCTACGATCTTGTTGTACACTCCGATGGAATTTACCGCACAGATTCCCATCATAGCGATTACAACGATGTCAACACAGATACCAACGACTTTACGAACGATAACCGGAAAGAGATCCAGTACAACGCCAACGCGAAGCATGCTCTCCTTGCGGATCGTATAAGCCAGAGAAACGAATACGCTCATAATCCAGAGAAATCTGCTGAATTCCTCCGCCCATGTCAGCGGCTGAATTCCCGGGACCTTCCTGACAACTACCTGTGCCATCATGACCACGGAAATCAGGACCAGACAGATCACGAGGAATGCTTCCTCCAGATGATCGTCCAACCATTTGATAAATACCATGACTACCTCCTGTCACCTTGTTCAACAACCGGATGCCCTTCTTCCTCTGATAACTTTTTGCAGCCGGCTGTCACTGTCAACAACTCACTTATGTGAATTATTTTCCTGCGATAATATCGAGGAGTTCTTTTCTCATTGCCTCAACCGGAGCTTTACCCCCTGTCCAGAGCTCGATCTGTGCAGCGCCCTGATACAGGGACATTCCCAGACCGTTCAGAATCTTGCAGCCCTTCTTCTCCGCATTGAGAAGGAACTGTGTCTTATCCGGGTTGTAGCATGCATCAAAGAAGAACATTCCCTCTTTAATATATTCTTCCGGCATCGGGGTTTCGCCGATATGGCTGCCCATTCCGATTCCGGATGCGTTCAGGATTACCGTGCTTTCTTCCAGTTTGGAGAAATCACCCTTCTTCACCTGCTCTGCCACCGGAGCAAAGTTCTCATTGATATCCTTTACGAGAGACTCGGAAGCCTCATCAAAGTAGTCGGTGATATAAATTTTTTTCGCGCCCTTGTACGCAAGAACGGAACACATCGCGCGCCCCGCACCGCCTGCACCGAAGCAGAAGAATACGGAATTCTCCACATCAACCTTGCCTTCTTCCACAAGACTTGTGTAGAAACCGATACCGTCCGTGTTGTAGCCGACGAGCTTGCCTTCCGGTGTCCTGACAACGGTGTTGGAAGCGCCCATCTTCCGGCACAGCGGATCCAGTTCATCAAGGTACTCCAGAACTTTTACCTTATTCGGCTTTGTTACGGCAAAGCCGGCAAAGTTCATGTACCGGAGACCGTTCACCACATCGCCCAGATGCTCGTTGTCCACGACAGTATAAAAATACTGCATGTTAAGACCTGCCGCCTCATAGCCCGCATTCTGCATTCTCGCAGCAAAAGACTGTTTCAGCGGATCACCCAGAAGTGTAATAAACTTTGTATCAATATTGATATTCATTTAACTTCCTCCTAAAAATTCGCCCCTTTTAAGTTTACCTTCTTTTTTCCATAACTTCCCATTGGAATAATTCATACCTATTATTCTCCGGGCGAAGCTTTCTGCCCCTCTGCACCTGCTGCAAAGGTTTTACTCGATGCCGCGTTCCGCAAAATATGCCTTTGCCTTGTCAATGCAGTTCTTTGCATGTCCCTCCACTCCGTACTTACGGATGGCCTCCAGATTCGGAAGTTCAATGGAGAGCGGAAGATCCGGAAGCGCTTCGACCAAACCGGCAATATTGATATCGCCCTCGCCCACATAATATCTTGCCTCACGGGCAGTATAGAGCATCAGGTCATCTTTGATATTGTCCAGAACAACGTCGCCGTCCGGTCCTGCCGGTCCGTCGCAAAGATGCATAAAATGGAAGTATTTCTTCGGTGTTCTCTTCAGTTCATCCGGAGTGACTCCCGCGCGGCCTGCATGAAGGGTATCTACCATTACATAGAGGTTATCGGCCCCCACCGTATCCACTAATGTAATGTCCTCCTGAAGGTTTCTCACGCCTGCCCAGGGAAGAAACTCCACATTGTAGTTAAGTCCGTACTTCTTCGCCATCTCACAGATACGTCCGACCTTCTCCACATAGAATGCCTTGTCTCTGGTCCAAATGCTGCCGAGTACGTCAGTTCCGCCGAGCTCTGCCGCTTTCTCGAAAGCCGGCTCATACTCTTCGATATCAAGGTCCGGACGAACACGGGCAAGCTCAATATCCATCAGAGGCATATCGTACTCTTTCAGAGCTTTCTTCGTCGCCTCAAAAAGCTCCGGATCCTTATCCAGAAGGAACTCCGGTTCACCGGGAAGATGCATCGGAATGGTACGAAGACTGACATAATCATATCCGGCCTCTTTTGCAATGCGGATCTGATCCATCGGGTTGGTTCCCGGAATAGTTAAGTAAGCGAGTGAATATTTACGTGCCATCATTGTCCTCCTAATATACTCTTGACAGTTCAACGCAAGATGCTGCCACGAGGCGTGTTTGATTTATGCAAATCCGACAATTTTTTATTTCTCGCTGTTGATATTTTACACTATAATTTCCTGAGTATCCATTTCGATTTCCTCATGAGTCTATCAATACTTTTCATACGAAAATTCACAATATTTACTATTTTCTACAGAGCAATGGTGTTATATTGAGCGCAGATTGAATTGTGTCAGCAAACACTTCAAGGAGGCCTATATGAACCATAATTACTTTACAGACGAGGATGTAAAGCGTCTGGAAGCGCAGGCAGTTCAGACCAGATCGGACATCATCCGCATGATCGGCAAGGCAGGAGCCGGCCATCCGGGCGGCTCTCTCTCTGCTTCCGATATGATTACCGCATTATATTTCCATGTAATGAACATCGATCCGAAGAATCCCCAGTGGGCAGACCGCGACCGTTTCGTTCTCTCCAAGGGTCATTCCTGTCCGGCACTCTACTCCGCGCTCGCAAGACGCGGTTTCTTTGATCTGGCCGAGCTTGAGCATCTCCGGGAATACGGTGCCATGCTCCAGGGCCACCCGGATATGCATGACACTCCGGGAATCGATATCAGCACCGGTTCTCTGGGCAATGGCCTCGCCGTCGGTGTCGGCATGGCACTCTCCGGCCGGATTCACCATCAGGATTACATGACCTATGTTCTCCTGGGTGACGGCGAGCTTCAGGAAGGTCTGAACTGGGAAGCTGCCATGGCCGCCTCTCACCACGATCTGAAAAACCTCATCGCCATCGTGGACTGCAACGGCGTGCAGATCAACGGGTGGGTCAATGAGATCATGACCGTTGAGCCGATCGGCGACAAATGGCGCGCTTTCGGCTGGAATGTCGTGGAGGTAAACGGCCACAATATGAAGGATATCCTCACCGCGCTTCACACCGCAAAGACAATGCGTCACCCCACCGTCATCCTGATGCGTACCGTAAAAGGCCGCGGTGTATCCTTCATGGAGGATGATTCCGCATGGCACGGCAAGGCACCGGATGAAGCGCAGATGGTGGAGGCTCTCGCTCAGATCAGCAAAGGAGGCGTTGTATAATGGGTAAGATGGCAGACAGACATATATTTGGAAACGAGCTTTGCGAGATCGGAAAGACCAGAGACGACTTCGTTGTGCTGAACGCCGATACCAAAGCATGCAACCTTGAAAAATTCGGGGAACTGTTCCCGGAGAGAGCATTTACCGTCGGCATCGCCGAACAGGATATGGTTGACATTGCGGCGGGCCTTGCCACCTGCGGCAACAAGGTATTTATCTCCACCTTCGCCGTATTTGCCGCCATGCGTGCCTGCGAGCAGGTTAGAACCTTCATCTGCCACACCAATCTGAATGTCACGATTCTCGGAACGCACACCGGTCTTCAGGTCGGCGGAGACGGCGCAACCCACGCTGCTGTGGAAGATGTCGGCATCATGCGCACCTTCCCGAATATGACGATCATCCAGCCGGCGGACGGCGTTGCCGCAAAGGCAATGGCGCACGCGGCCGTGGATTTCAAGGGGCCGCTCTATGTGAGGCTTCACCGGAATGCCGTTCCGGATTTCTACGATGAAGCGACCTACCGGTTCGAATTCGGCAAGGCCAATACCGTTCGCGACTACGGAACCGACCTCACCATCATCTCCTCCGGTATCCTTCTGGCCAAGGCTGCGGAAGCCGCGGAGATTCTGAAAGAAAAAGGCATCAACGCCAGAGTTCTGGATATGGCAACCCTGAAGCCGCTGGATGAGGAAGCGATCATCCGCGCCGCTGCGGAGACCGGTGCCGTCCTGACCGTAGAGGATCACAACGTGATCAATGGTCTCGGAGCTGCCGTCGCATCCGTAACCGCGGAAAACTGCCCGGTTCCGGTGAAGATTATCGGCATTCCGGATCGCTTCGGCGAGTCCGGTGACCCGGAGATCCTCTATAAGGTTTGCCATATGGATACGGATTCCATCGTGGCAGAGGCGGAGAAGTTAGTGGCAAGAAAAGCAAAGTGAGCCGGACACTGCCGACAGAGCATTTACGATTCAAAATCAGACAACATGTGATCTCATATGGGAGGTTTGTATGAAAAAACCGCACGTTACGATTCTGCAGACAAGTTTCGCCAAACGGGAAGATACCGTCAAATTCCTGGAAGAGAAGGTACCGGGCGTACAGGTGGAGTTCATCACCGACAGTACCATCCTGAAGGACGTCAGAGCAGCCGGCGGCCCGACCAGAGAAGTCTACGACCGCATGAAGCTTTATGCGAAGGCTGCCGAGATCTCCGGAGCAGATCTGATCGTCAACTCCTGTTCCACCGTCGGTGAAGTGGCCGACGAGTACCGCAAGGAAGTTTCCATCCCGGTCATGAAGATCGAGGATCCGATGTGCCGGGAAGCCATCACCTACGGAACCAATTTCGCCATCTTCGGCACCGTAGAGACATCCATGGGCCCGGTTGCCCGCATCATTGAGCGTCTTCTCAGGGAGCAGGGAAAGACCGCGACCACAAAACTCTATGTCCAAAATGAGGCATGGGACGCTCTGGTATCGGGACATCCGGAGGAACAGAACCGTATTCTCCTTGAGAACCTCCGCAAGCTGGATGAGATGGGCTACGATGCCATCGTCATGTCTCAGGTATCCATGCGCACCCTTCTTCCGGAGCTGAAGGGCTTTAAGACGCCGGTGCTCTGCAGTTTCTTCTCCGGCTACAGTGCCATCGCCGACAAGCTGAACGAGATCGCTCAGCAGTAATTTCCGTGGATTCGAAATATATCTTTATATAACGAAACGGGCCGCGATGTACGAAGCAGTTTTTCTTCGTACACCGCGGCCCGTATTTTATGGCTGCACGGCAGACTCACAAGGTAATGGAAATTCACTTAGCGAGGTTTTCTCGAGCTTAGTGAATTTGCTTACAGCGGCGTGCGCATCCTCGCGGAGCGTTTTTGTTTCATAGGGAATTTCGGAGAAATTT
>NZ_FOIL01000089.1 GCF_900101295.1 [Clostridium] aminophilum
AGGTGACAGCTTCCTTGGCGAAGCTCTTAGCGACACATATTTCACTTAGCGGCTTTGCCGCTTAGTGAAATAGCGTGCTGCGGCTGGTCTTTTCGAGCTTAGTGCGTGCCATGGAAATTCACTTAGCGACGCATATTTCACTTGGCAGCTATGCTGCTTAGTGAAATAGCGTGCTGAGGCTGGTTTTCTCGAGCTTAGTGAATTTGCTTACAGCGGCGTGCGCATCCTCGCGGAGCGTTTTAGTATCATAGGGAATTTCAGAGAAATTTCCTATGATACTAAAAAACGAGCCCGGGCAAAGCCCGGAGCTCGTTAAAGTTCAGTATGTTATATTCGATGAGGATTACTCAAGGATCTTAACAACTCGGCCAGAACCTACAGTTCTACCACCCTCACGGATAGCGAAACGAAGTCCCTCTTCCATACCTACCGGATGGATCAGGTCTACTTCCATCTCTACGTTATCGCCCGGCATGCACATCTCTACGCCCTGCGGAAGCTGGCAGATACCGGTAACGTCAGTTGTTCTGAAGTAGAACTGCGGACGATAGTTGTTGAAGAACGGAGTATGACGGCCACCCTCGTCCTTTGTAAGAACGTAAACCTGAGCGGTGAACTTCTTGTGGCACTTTACAGTACCCGGCTTACAAACGATCTGTCCACGCTCGATCTGGTCACGGTTGATACCACGAAGAAGAGCACCGATGTTATCACCAGCCTGAGCCTCGTCAAGAGTCTTACGGAACATCTCGATACCTGTGCAGACAGACTTCTCAGTCTCCTCAGAGATACCTACGATCTCAACTTCATCGTTAACGTGAAGTGTTCCACGCTCTACACGGCCTGTAGCAACAGTACCACGACCTGTGATTGTGAATACATCCTCAACCGGCATAAGGAACGGCTTATCTGTCTCACGCTCCGGCTCCGGAATGTAGGAGTCAACGGAATCCATGAGCTCCATGATCTTGTCAGCCCACTCGCACTTCGGATCCTCAAGAGCCTTCAGAGCGGAACCGCGGATAACCGGGATATCATCGCCCGGGAAGTCATACTCGGAAAGAAGATCTCTGATCTCCATCTCTACGAGGTCAAGAAGCTCCTCATCGTCAACCATGTCGCACTTGTTCATGAATACAACGATAGCCGGAACACCTACCTGACGAGCAAGAAGGATGTGCTCACGAGTCTGAGCCATAACACCATCAGTAGCAGCAACAACGAGGATTGCGCCATCCATCTGTGCAGCACCGGTGATCATGTTCTTAACGTAGTCAGCATGTCCAGGGCAATCAACGTGAGCGTAGTGACGCTTCTCTGTCTCGTACTCAACGTGTGCGGAGTTGATGGTGATTCCACGCTCTCTCTCCTCCGGTGCCTTATCGATCTGATCGAACGGAACGGCCGGATCTACACCAAGTCTCTCAGCCAGAACAGCTGTGATAGCTGCTGTCAGAGTTGTTTTACCATGGTCAACGTGACCGATGGTACCAATGTTACAATGCGGTTTTGTTCTTTCAAAGTGCTGCTTTGCCATTGTTATAATCCTCCTAAGATTATGTTGTTAAAAATCTTTTGTGTACAGCATTCGACAATACAATCATGTAGATTTTATCATCGAATGCTGATTTTATCAAGTCTTTTAGCGTCTTTTCTATTACTTAGCCGCTTTATCAGACAGAACCTTATCCTGAACATTCTTCGGAACCGGCTCGTAGTTGTTGAAGAACATGGAGTAGTTACCACGTCCCTGAGTTCTGGAACGAAGGTCGGTAGCGTAACCGGACATTTCTGCCAGCGGAACGTATGCCTTAACCATCTTACCGCCGCCGATGTCTTCCATACCCTCGATACGGCCGCGTCTGGAGTTGATATCTCCGATAACGTCGCCCATGTACTCTTCCGGCATGGTTACGTCAACCTTCATGATCGGCTCAAGGAGAACCGGAGCTGCCTTCTGCATAGCCTGCTTGAAGGCCATGGAACCTGCGATGTGGAATGCCATTTCGGAAGAATCGACCTCGTGGTAGGAACCATCGTATACATTTGCGTGAACACCGAGTACCGGGAATCCGCCCAGGATACCAGCGCCGGCAGCCTCACGTACACCGTCCTCAATCGCCGGGATGTACTCCTTCGGAATAGCACCGCCGACAACAGTGGACTCGAACTTGAAGGTTTCTTCTGCGTTCGCATCCATCGGTTCGAACTTCATCTTAACGTGACCGTACTGACCCTTACCACCGGACTGCTTAGCATACTTAACTTCAACCTCAGCCGGCTTTGTGAAGGTCTCTTTGTAAGCTACCTGCGGTGCGCCTACATTAGCCTCTACGTTGAACTCACGAAGCAGACGGTCAACGATGATCTCCAGGTGAAGCTCACCCATACCGGAGATGATGGTCTGGCCTGTCTCTGTATCGGTTCTTACACGGAAGGTCGGATCCTCTTCAGCAAGCTTCTGAAGAGCATCGGTCATCTTGCCCTGAGAAACCTTGGTCTTCGGCTCGATCGCGATGGAGATAACCGGCTCCGGGAACTCCATGGACTCAAGGATAACCGGATGCTGCTCGTCACAGATGGTATCACCTGTTGTGGAGTTCTTGAAACCTACTGCAGCAGCGATATCGCCGGAGAATACCTCGTCGATTTCGTTTCTCTTGTTTGCGTGCATCTGAAGGATACGTCCAACACGCTCCTTCTTGTCCTTTGTCGCGTTCAGAACGTAGGAACCGGACTTGCAGACGCCGGAGTAAACTCTGAAGTAAGCAAGCTTACCTACAAACGGGTCCGTCATGATCTTGAATACAAGAGCAGCGAACGGCTCCTCATCGGAAGACTTTCTTACGACGTCATTGCCGTCAAGGTCTGTACCTGTGATGTCCGGAACGTCTGTCGGAGCCGGCATGAAGTCAAGAACTGCATCCAGAAGCTTCTGAACGCCCTTGTTTCTGTATGCGGTACCGCACAGACACGGAATTGCCTCATTTGCGATAGTACCCTTACGAAGAGCAGCCTTCAGCTCCTCCTCGCTCGGCTCATCACCGTCGAGGTATCTCATCATCAGCTCGTCGTCGAGCTCGCAGATCTTCTCAACCATCTCGGTTCTGTAGAGCTCTGCGTCATCCTTCAGATCATCCGGAATGTCAAGGATATCGATGTTGTCGCCCTTGTCATCTCTGTAATAATATGCCTTCATCTCGAACAGGTCGATGATACCCTCGAAAGTATCCTCAGCACCGATCGGAATCTGAGTCATGATAGTGTTCTTGCCGAGACGATCGTGGATAGTCTGTACAGAATGGAAGAAATCTGCGCCGACTACATCCATCTTGTTGATGAATGCGATTCTCGGTACGTGGTATGTATCAGCCTGACGCCAAACGTTCTCAGACTGCGGCTCTACACCACTCTTGGCATCGAATACGCCGACAGCGCCGTCGAGGACTCGAAGGGAACGCTCAACCTCTACGGTGAAGTCTACGTGTCCAGGAGTATCGATGATATTGATTCTGTATTCCGGAGCACCCTCGATCTTCTTGTGGAACTTCTCGTGTGTCCAGTGGCAGGTGGTAGCTGCGGATGTGATTGTGATACCACGCTCCTGCTCCTGAGCCATCCAGTCCATGGTAGCAGTACCCTCGTGGGTATCACCGATCTTGTAGTTTACACCTGTGTAGTACAGAATACGCTCTGTCAGTGTTGTTTTACCAGCATCGATATGAGCCATGATTCCGATGTTTCTGGTTCTCTCCAGCGGATATTCTCTTACAGCCAAAGCTTATTCCTCCTATCAGAATCTGTAATGAGCAAATGCCTTGTTAGCCTCTGCCATCTTATGCATATCTTCTTTTCTCTTTACAGATGCGCCGGTGTTGTTAGCTGCATCCATAAGTTCTCTTGCAAGACGCTCTTCCTGAGTCTTCTCGCCTCTCTTGCGGGAATACTCGGTGATCCAGCGAAGTGCCAGAGTCTGTCTTCTCTCCGGCTTAACCTCGATCGGAACCTGATATGTAGCTCCGCCGATACGTCTTGCCTTAACCTCGAGAACCGGCATGATGTTGTTCATAGCCTCTTCGAAAACTTCTACAGCTTCCTTGCCGGTCTCAGCAGCGATACGGTCAAATGCACCGTATACAATCTTCTGAGCAACGCCCTTCTTACCATCAAGCATGATGTTGTTGATCAGCTTGGTTACTACCTTGTTCTGGTACATCGGGTCTGCTAATACATCTCTTTTAAAATTACGTTTTTTACGTGGCACGTTACTTCCCTCCTTAATATCTGCTTCGCAGCACTCGGCTTCGTCGAAGCTTTTTCATTAGATCTCAGGTACTCACCCGTCACCTGGGCGTTCGTGTCCGAATCTATGATTCCTGCAACCCACAGGTCAATATCAAAATCCGGTACAACAAATCCCTACAATGATTTGTGATTACTTCTTAGCCTTCGGTCTCTTTGCTCCGTACTTGGAACGAGCCTGTTTTCTGTCTGCTACGCCTGCAGTATCAAGAGTTCCTCTGATGATGTGGTATCTGGTACCCGGAAGGTCCTTTACACGTCCACCTCTGATCAGAACAACGCTATGCTCCTGAAGGTTATGTCCCTCACCCGGGATGTAGCTTGTTACCTCAACTCCGTTGGAGAGACGTACTCTCGCGATCTTTCTAAGAGCAGAGTTCGGCTTCTTCGGTGTTGCAGTCTTAACAGCTGTGCAAACACCTCTCTTCTGCGGTGAAGAAACGTCCGTTGCTTTCTTCTGCAGAGAGTTATATCCTCTATGCAGCGCCGGAGCGGTCGGTTTCTTCACAGATGTCTTTCTACCTTTTCTTACTAACTGGTTAAATGTAGGCATCCCTTTCACCTCCTGTGATATTGTCTGTGGTTGCTTTTTGATATTTTTGCGCGCACTTATGCCTTTAGTGGCGCACCATAAGATTATATACACATAAAAATAGGGTGTCAAGAAAAACATTATAAATATTTTTCCTGACACCCGTGTCTCTGTTTTTGTTGAATTTACGCGATTTTCTGCGTTTTTCGGAAATTATTTTCCATAGAATTTATTCACACCGGCAAGCAGACCGTCCGCGATCTTTTCCAGTGTTTTTTCGCTGTGATCCGATGCCGTATCACCGAGCTCAATATCCATGCTCGGAACCGTGGAGTAGGAGGTCTGTGTCAGGTCATTGTCCAGTTTCTCAGTCGACCAGATCTTAACGCCCTTTTCGCGAAGTCCTTCGATCAGCGCCTTTCCAAGTTTCTCGTGTTCCTGCCAGTGGGATGCCACCGGCTCCATCTGGCGGAATTTTCCTTCCGGAACTCCCATGTAGAACGCGCCTTTATCGCTGGATGTCGAATCCCAGTGAAGGGCAATGTGGCAGTCCGCCGCATTGTTTGCCAGAACCGTTCTCGCAATATTATCCAGCTGGACATCATCGTTTTCGCGGATCATCAGTACATCGTATCCCTCCGCAAGCAGTTTCTTTTTCAGAATCTTCGCGGTCGCCAGCGTAACCTTCGCTTCCGGCGTGCCGTCCTGGAATGTGGTTCCGGCAGAGATCGCCTTCGAGCTGACCGCTCCGGCCGCATTGGTTCCGGTCACAAGTTTCGCCGATCCGTCCGGATGACTTAAAGTCTTCACCTTTTCTCCGCCGGATGTTCCGTGGCCTGCATTGACACAGATCACTTTTCCCTTCCGGTTGGCAGAAGCTTTATAGAGAACCGCCTTTCCTGAGTTGATCTTGGAATTCGCCGCATATTTCCAGGAGGGATCCAGACCGATCTCGCCTTCCTTCCGCGCAGACTTGCCGCTTTCTGCCGCGGTGTCCGCGGCGGTTGTCTGCTCCGCCGTCCCGGCCGTCTCCGATGCTGCCGTTTTTTCCGCTGCCTCGGCTGTCGCGGCTGTCTCTGCCTCACTTGTCTCTCCGGCGGATTTCGCCGCTTCTTCGGCAGCTTTTGCCGTCTGTTTTGCTTCAATCTCCGCCGCCGGTCCCTTCGCCTCCGCCGCTTCCGATCGGGACGCGCAGCCGGAAAGTGCAAGTCCTGCTGTCACCACGGTGACGGCGGCAATTCTCAATGCCTGTTCCATTCTCTTCTTCATCTGTATTCTCTCCATAATAAAAGAACAACGTTCGCGGAATGTTTGAAAATTCCCCGCTGCGGGGTCCGCTCATTATCACGGCAGTCACAAAAGCCCTATGCAGGCGCAGGTTATAGCGCGCTGCACACAATCGGATAGGGGAGATTTGACACTCCCCTTCCACACCACCGTACGTACCGTTCGGTATACGGCGGTTCAATAGTTTACACGAACTTTTAGATAGTGGGCTGATAAGGATGGATATCCGAGTCTGACCACTATTATCGTTTTGGTAAGCGCTGTGTTTAGCATCATCGCCGCTCTCCATGTGCCTTTTCTACAGTTAGCCAGTTCATGTACCTTCCATTCTGGCAAGTGTAGCGCCCTCAGCATCTTGTACCTCGTTCGCACCTTTTTCCATTGTTTCCAATACACTGCCCGGATTCTGTGGCGAAG
>NZ_FOIL01000092.1 GCF_900101295.1 [Clostridium] aminophilum
AGCTGGGTTCAGAACGTCGTGAGACAGTTCGGTCCCTATCCGGCGCGGGCGCAGGATATTTGAGAGGAGCCGTCCCTAGTACGAGAGGACCGGGATGGACTGGCCGCTGGTGTATCTGTTAGGAATCAATCCTATGGCAGAGTAGCCAAGCCGGGAGGGGATAAACGCTGAAGGCATCTAAGCGTGAAGCCCCCCTCAAGATGAGATATCCCATTCGAAAGAAGTAAGACCCCTTAAAGAGTATGAGGTTGATAGGGCAGAGGTGGAAGTGCAGTAATGCATGGAGCTGACTGTCACTAATAGGTCGAGGGCTTATCCAGAAGGTTTCAAAAATCGGAATATTTCAATCAGTAAGCAGTTTTGAAGATACATCGTGAGAGGGCATCGCCGTGAGGCGGTGCCCTTTTTTTCATGGGCAACGAGCCATAGCCCGAGCTTGCAGGAGTCCTTGGCGACTGTATTTGCGTCAAAAGCTGGCGATAAATCCGTTAAGTGGATTGCATATAACTGCGAAAGAACAGGATCCAAGAGAAAAGGCTCCAACGGTACGTCGACAGGAATTCCGAAATCCGTCGAGCAGCCCGTTAGAGCCTTTGAATTATTTTACGGCAAAGCGATCCCCGAATGAATCCGATATCAATCGGAGTATAAACATTTCATCAAATGCTTATGCGGCGCCTTTCGTGGAAACTGCTTTTGCTCCGCTCACGTCTACGAAACCGATCCGGAACAGAATCGGGCGAACTGCAAGATAGACGATAACGCCGAGGATGGAATTGATGACGGCATTGATGATCGTCGCGTAGGTGGTAATCGCCAGAAGCGCGTGAATCGCAGATTCCGCCTTCTCAGCATTCGGAGTGAGGATGGTGTACCACAGATATTTGATGGACGGCTCGATGATGCAGTTGGCGCCGAGACCAGCTGCAGCGGAGATCGCGGACCAGCGCATCAGGTAGGATTTCGGATGGTTTTGCGAGATTCTGGCAATGCGGTGTGCCACAAAACCGGCGATCAGGCCGATCAGAAGCTTACAGATAAAGGTTCGAGGCGCAGATGCCGCGTAACCTCCGAGAATGTCAGCGAGCGACAGACCGATTGCGCCGGCAATTCCGCCGCAGGGACCGCCCAGAAGAAGGGCCCCCAGCACAACGAAGGCATTTCCGAGGTGGATCTTCGTCCCTGTCGCGTTAAATGCCGGGAAGACGGCGTATCCGACGAAGCAGAGCGCTGCCATCAGGCCGGTATACGCGATTCTTAACAGATACTGATTCCTTTCATTTGTTCTCATAGTTCTTTCCTTTTTCTCTCTTTCCAAGGAAACACGGAGGATATCGGCGTTCCCTTAACTGTCTCATGGGATTCTGAGCTATGAACCAGCGCTGAATCCATAGCATTTCTATATGATATCTCACAATATAGCATCAGAGTGACAATATAGAAAATGCCAGAAGAGGATAATTTTATATAACCAGATCGAAGTAGCGTGATATTGCAGGGCAAGGACAGCGGAGCTGAGTTCCGGTTTCCGGAAACTAATGTCACTCCGGAATGGTGCCGATAATTTACATAGAAAAGGAGCACGAAGGGAATAGATAAAAATCCTCACATTAGTGCTTGACAGATGAACACTTTTTCGATATACTATCGTTGTTGCTGATATGACAGCAATTATTCCTCTATAGCTCAGTCGGTAGAGCGCGTGACTGTTAATCACGATGTCGTTGGTTCAAGTCCAACTGGAGGAGCTTGTTTTACACCAGATCCTGTGTGTGGGACAATCAATACGGCCCCATGGTCAAGCGGTTAAGACATCGCCCTTTCACGGCGGTAACACCAGTCCGAATCTGGTTGGGGTCATTCGATACTTCGGTATCGCAATAAAAGATGGCGACATAGCCAAGCGGTAAGGCGTGGGTCTGCAACACCCTGATCACCAGTTCAAATCTGGTTGTCGCCTCGAGAAAGAGAAGCTGAGAAGCTTCTCTTTTTTTGTTTCATAGGAAATTTCTCTGAAATTCCCTATGAAACAAAAACGCTCCGCGGACTTTGTTCCGCGAGCAACGAGCCAAAGCCCGTGCTCTGCAAGGTGCTTCACGAGCTCAGCATGAACCGCGTTCCGGCCGTTCAGGCACTTGATAGGGATTCCGTGAGATTCGACCCGGGACGAATCGATATACTTTCTCTTTACCACAATCTCCATAAAGCGTATAATAAATTCAGATAATTCCGTTCTAAATAGTTAATTTAATTACAACCGGCAACTGACAACCCGCGGAGCGGTTTCTTTTTGTTATATTCGGATCCCGATCGGCGAGTGTTTTGAAAATGGGAGGACAACGGGTAAATGAGTCGACTTAGCATCGTAACCCAGGACAAGGCCCAGCAGACGGTGGAAGAGCTGTATAAAGACCTGGAGCGTCGTATTACAGCCAGCCAGCCGGGACTGTGTCCGGTGGATCTGGCATGGTCATTTCTTCATCTGTGCCATGCGCAGTCCTGCGGAAAATGCGTTCCGTGCCGCGTAGGTCTGGGACAGCTGGAACTACTGATCAATTCCGTTCTGGACGGAACCGCAACCATGGAAACGCTGGATCTGATCGAGAAGACGGCAAAGAGTATCTACTATTCGGCCGACTGTGCGATCGGTGCGGAAGGTGCTCACATGGTTCTGCGCGGTCTGGAGGGCTTCCGCGACGATTATGTGGAGCACATCACCAGAAACCGCTGCAAGGGAATGCAGAACCAGCCGGTACCGTGTGTATCACAGTGTCCGGCGCACGTGGATATTCCGGGTTACATCGCATTGGTGCATGAGGGCAGATATCAGGATGCGGTGGATCTCATCCGCAAAGACAATCCGATGCCGGCAGCCTGCGGTCTGATCTGCGAGCATCCGTGCGAAGTCCGCTGCCGCCGCATGATGATCGATGCGCCGCTGAACATCCGCGGATTAAAGCGGTTTGCCGTAGAGCATGAGGGCGAGATCAAGGCGCCGAAACGGATGGAGAAGACCGGAAAGAAGGTTGCCGTCATCGGCGGCGGTCCGTCCGGTCTGTCCGCGGCGTACTATCTCTCCATCATGGGTCACGATGTCACGGTCTATGAGCAGCGTCAGAAACTTGGCGGCATGCTCCGCTACGGGATTCCGTCCTACCGTCTTCCGAGAGAAATCCTGGATCACGAGATCAATGGTATGATGAAATCCGGATTTAAGGCGAAATGCGGTGTCAGCATCGGAAATGACATCAAGATCGAGGATATCCGGAAAAAATATGACGCGATCTATGTTGCCATCGGTGCGCAGACCGACCGAAAAGTGGGAATTGACGGTGAGGATGCCTCCGGTGTAATCTCCGCGGTAGAATTGCTTCGCCGCATCGGTGACGACGAGTATCCGGATTTTACCGGAATGCGTGTTGCGGTCATCGGCGGAGGAAACGTGGCGATGGACGTTGCCAGAACCTCGATCCGCTGCGGAGCAAAGAGCGTACACATTATGTACCGCCGCCGCATCGACGATATGACCGCCCTTCCGGAAGAAGTTCAGGGCGCGATCGCGGATGGCTGTGAGGTTATGGAACTGGATGCGCCGCTTCGCATTGAGAAGGATGAAGAAGGAAAAGTGGCGGCCCTCTGGGTTCGCCAGCAGATGACCAGTTATATCAAGGATGGAAGGCCGTCCGTCAAGGATTCCAGCGAACGTGAAGATATCCGGATGCCCTGTGATCTGGTGCTTGTGGCGGTCGGACAGGGAATCGACTCCCGTAAATTCGGAGAATTCGGTCTGCCGCTGGAGCGAGGCCGGCTTACCGCATTTGACACCAGTCAGATTCCGGACAATGAAGGAATCTTCGCCGGCGGCGACTGCGTGACCGGACCGGCGACCTGTATCCGTGCCATTGCGGCCGGAAAGGTTGCGGCAGCGAATATCGATGAATATCTGGGATATTTCCACGCGATCACGACGGATGTTCAGGTGCCTCCGGTACGCTTCAGCGACAACACGCCGTGCGGCCGAATCAATATGCATGAGCGTCCGGCCGATGAGCGCCGCAATGACTTCAAACTCATGGAACTTGGAATGACGAGAGAAGAGGCCTGTCAGGAGTCTGGCAGATGTCTTCACTGCGATCACTTCGGATATGGAGTATTCAAAGGAGGCAGAGACGCGAAATGGTAAAAGTTACGATCGATGGCAGAGACCTGGAAGTCTCAGAGGGAACTACCATTCTGGACGCTGCCGCTATGGCAGGCATTCATATTCCGACGCTCTGCTTTATGAAGGGATTAAATGAAATCGGCGCCTGTCGTGTGTGCGTCGTGGAAGTGGAAGGCTATGAGAGACTCTTTACCGCCTGTAACAATCCGGTGCAGGACGGAATGCAGATCCATACCAACACCAAGAAGGTGCGTGATGCCCGCAAAACCAATGTGGAGCTGATCCTGTCCGAACACGACACCAACTGCGCGATCTGCAACCGAAGCGGAAACTGTCAGCTGCAGAAAGTGGCGAACAGCCTGAATATCTTCCGGATGCTGTATGAGCGGAATATTCCGCAGAAGAAATCCAATGTGAAATTCCCGCTGATCCGGGATTATGACAAATGCATCAAGTGCATGCGTTGCATTCAGGTGTGCGACAAGATTCAGAACACCAATGTATGGGATCTGGTCAATACCGGCAGCCGTACCACGGTCGATGTGACCGGGTTATACCGTCTGGAAGACGCGGACTGCGTCCTCTGCGGCCAGTGCATTACACATTGTCCGGTCGGTGCGCTCCGTGAGCGCGATGACACCGACCGTGTGCTGGAGGCACTGGAAGATCCGGATCGGATCACGATCGCGCAGGTTGCGCCGGCGATCCGTACCGCATGGGGGGAATCGTTCAAGATCAATCCGGAATTTGCGACTTTCCGCCGTATTGTCGGTGGTCTGCGCAAGATCGGCTTTGACTATGTATTTGACACCGACTTCAGCGCGGACCTGACGATCATGGAAGAGGCAAGCGAACTTCTGGAGAAGGTAAAGCATCCGGAGGGCCAGAAATTCCCGATGTTTACATCCTGCTGTCCGGGATGGGTCCGCTACTGTAAGGCACATTATCCGGAATTTGTCGACAATCTCTCCACCGCCAAGTCTCCGATGGAGATGTTCGGCGCGCTGATCAAGACCTATTATGCGAATCTTCTCGGCGTGGATCCGGCGAAAATCTTTGTGGTTGCGATTATGCCGTGCGTGGCGAAGAAGGCGGAAGCGGAATATCCGAGCATGAAGAATGCGGAAGGCGACCCGGATGTGGATGTAGTGCTGACGACGAGAGAGATCGCGAGACTGATCCGCGCGGACCAGATCGACGTGACATCGCTTCCGGAATCCGATCCGGATCTTCCGCTTGGCGTCGGAAGCGGTGCCGGCAATATTTTCGGTGCCACCGGCGGCGTTATGGAGGCAGCACTTCGCACGGCCTATTATATGGTCAACGGGAAGAATCCGAAGCCGGATGCGTTCAAGAGCGTCCGCGGACAGAAGGGCTGGAAGGAAGAAGAATTCGAGCTCGGCGGAAAGACGCTGAAAGTTGCGGTTGTCAGCGGTCTGGGCAATGCGAACGAGCTGTTAAAGCAGATGAAACAGGGGCGTGTGTCCTATGATTTCGTGGAAGTGATGGCCTGTCCGGGAGGCTGCGTCGGCGGCGGCGGTCAGCCGATCCGCGAAGGATTTGAGATGGCTCCGCTCCGCGCTCCAATCCTTTATATGCAGGACAGCGGAAGCAATCTGAGATTCTCTCACGAAAACCCGTCCATCAAACAGGTTTATCAGGATTTCCTGGGGGCACCGCTCTCGGAGAAGGCCGAAGAACTTCTGCACACCAATCATCATGACTGGCGAATGCCGAACGAGAGATAAGACGACAAAGAGAACTGAACTCAGGCCGGAATTGCTGCCGGGACGTTTCGTTCCGGCAGCAGATTTCGGTCTTTTCGTTTCATAGGAAATTTCTCCGAAATTCCCTATGAAACAAAAACGCTCCGCGAGGATGCGCACGCCGCTGTAAGGAAGCTGTCACCTAACGGTGACCAGCGGCGGCGCGCAAAGTCCGCGG
>NZ_FOIL01000090.1 GCF_900101295.1 [Clostridium] aminophilum
AGCGCGAGACGGGATTCGAACCCGCGGCCCCCACCTTGGCAAGGTGGTGCTCCACCACTGAGCCACTCGCGCATTTCTCTGTCAGCAATCTGACGCAGACTATATTACCACAGTCTCGATCGATTGGCAATAACTTTTTAAACAATGATGCTTAATAGTTCAGCGGCACCCACGCTTTCCCGTGAGTACCGCTGCCCGGAATTCCATTTGTCCTGTTTCTAAAAAAATGTCTCAGGATTTTCGGAGAGTGTTGAGATCCAGCATCCCCAGCGATCCGGCCAGTTCCGTCAGTTCCATCTGGAGGCAGAAAAGATTCACACCGGTTACCGCGTACTCAAAGACGATGTTCAGTGCCAGTGCAATTCCAATACTCTCGAAAGGTATGTTGAGCTGTCCAAACAAAATAGTGAAACACATGGTCATCCCTCCCGGAATGGGCGGAAGCGCCACCGCCAGCAATACACTGGTCAATGTCACCAGAACCAGCCAGTTCGGTGTGATGGCGATGGCACAGTTCTCCGCCATTCCGAAACTGATACTGATAAAAAACATGGCCGCTCCCGGCATGAAAATAGTCTGTCCCAAAGGAACGCCAAACCTCACAATCTTTTCATCGATCCCGTAGGAGTGTTCACAGCGCTCCAGGTTTTCAGCCAGCGCCGCACTGGAGGATGCCGTCATCAGACCGATGAGGAAGACCGATGCCGCCTTTCGGATCAGTTTTATAACAGAGACCCTTTTTCTGACCGCAACGATGATTGTGTAGATCAGCATTGGCAGAATAAACAGCACCAGAATCGTCAGCAGCATTTTCCATGACTGGAGAACCACGGAAAGCTGCCCGCTTGCGGTAATCTTGAATAATCCCAAAAACACCATAAAAGGAATCAGCGCGCTGATGCCGGACATAAGATAAAACAGCGCATTGTTCATGTGCTCCACGAACAAAGTCAGACTGGATACTCTCTCTCCCATCATGAGAAGCACACTGCCTGCAACAACAGCCAGAGTAATGACATGTACGGTGTTCCCGGTGGCAAATGGAGTAACCAGATTATCCGGTATGATACTCAGCAGCAGCGCATAAATCTCCGCCGGCTGAAATGAACTGCTGCCCGTGGAACTGCTGTGAAAAAAAGGAACGCAAACGGCAGCCGCAATCGCGGCAAGCAACAGCTGAGACAGCATAAACCGACCAATCATGCGCTTTCCTATCCGACTCAGTGTATTCACATCCCCGATGGTACAAACGCCCCATGTCAGAGAAAAAAACACCATCGGCACTGCCACAGCCGTTATGATATTCAAAATTGTATTGAGAGTTGGCCCAATATAGTTTTCCAGCAGCGATAAACGTTCGGCCTCCGGCAGCTCATAGCTCACACTTCCCAGAACAATTCCCAAAAAAAGTGCAATCAGGGTTTTCTGTGTCGATGAAAACTTTTGCTGCCGGTTGAGACTGAAGCTGACACGGTTGACGCCATTTTGATATGACCAGTCCGTGACAAGATCTACGTCCGCATGGAGTTTTCGCAACAGATGAAACTCTTCACTCCCATCTCCGGAAAAGGGATCGAATCCTTCGCCGGTCACACTCAAAATCACCTGAATACGGCCCAGGAGTTTCTTTTTCTGAATGGAGAACTCCCGTCCCTTTCCCAAACGTTCCTGATAATTCAGCAGTACCTCTTCCAGCATCAGGCGCAGCTTGATGGCCTTACCGCTCTCTGACCTGCTCTCCGTCAAAAATGTCTCGACTTCGTCAATGGAACGATTAATGTTTTGGTTTGTCAACTGAATCATGGTTTTTACCCCGGTAAATTACGACAAGAACTACGGTAAATAATTTGTGAAGCGCCAATCTTGAACCGCACGCCATTATCCGGATCAGCCGTATCCGATCAGCATTTTCAGAATTCCGGTGGATTGCAGAAACAGCACCGCCATCATCGCAGGAGCGATATAGCGAAGCATGAAAACATACATCCTTTTTCTCCGAAATGGTAAACCAGAAACCTCGATTTCCTCCGTAACAAAGGAAGGACCGACGACCCACCCGATCAGGATACAGGTCAGCAGGGAAACCAGCGGCATCATAAAGCTGTTGCTGAAATAATCAATGATGTCCAGCAGTTGTCCCTGCGCTCCGTTCGGCAACGGCAGTTCAAAATAGAAAATGCTGTATCCCAGAGAGATCAGAACGGTTGTGCCGCAATAAATGAAGAAAAGAACGATACTTGCTTTTTTTCGTGAAACATGAAATATCTCCATACAATTTGCAACTACGGCTTCATAAATCGAGACGCTTGATGTCAGCGCAGCAAAGAATGCGGTAAAGAAAAAAGCGGTTCCTACAACGGTTCCCATGTTTCCCATGGTATGAAACACATTGGTTAATGATATGAAAAGAAGTCCCGGTCCGGATGTCATTCCCTCAATACCGTAAAACACGAATGTTGTCGGCACAACAATCATTCCTGCCAACAGTGCAATCCCGGTATCAAAAATCTCAATATAATTGACCGATCGGTTCAGATCGACCTTTTTTTCCACATAGGAACCATAGGTCACCATGATTCCCATGGCAATTCCCAGGGAAAAGAACAGCTGAATCATGGCATCCAGAAGAATCTGGAAAAAACGCTCTGCCGTCAGATTGCGAAAATCCGGAATCAGGTATACTTTCAACCCCTGCAGTGCCGTCCGCACCTCTCCTGTAACTTCATCTGTGTGATACAGCGTAAGTGCAAATACCGAAACCACCAGCATCATGACCGCCAGCGCCGGCATGATAATCCGCGCGCTTTTTTCGATTCCGTCTTTCACTCCGCCCAGAACGATGAGCAATGTCAGAAAAACGAACACGATCCCGTAAACAGCCGGCGCGCCGGGATCGGTGATAAACTCCGTAAAATATCCTTCCTGAGTCGCCTCCGCAATATGCCCGGTGAGGAATAACGCCGTATATTTGGTGACCCAACCCCCGATGACGCCATAATAACTCATGACAAGCGCAGGAACGATAAACACCAGAATTCCAACAAATTTCCACCTGCGATGAATATTTTCATAGGCCCCAATCGCACTCCGTCCGGTTTTGCGGCCGATCACAATATCCGTCATCAGCATGGTATAACCAAAGGTCACCGCAAGGATCAGATAGACAAGGACAAATATACCGCCCCCGTCCCGGGCAGCAAGATATGGAAATCTCCACAGATTTCCCAGCCCTACCGCACAGCCGGCCGATGAAAGCACAAAACCGATCTGCCCGCCAAACCGGGGCAGTTTTTCAGCATTTTCCTTTTTCGTTTCTTTCATGGTTACATCCTCATATTTGTCTCAAAAGATACGGCCAAAGAATCCGTTTCCTGGAAATATCCTTATGCCCCCGTCGACGCATTTTCATCTATTGATATTTTACTATAAAGTGTATGTCCAAAACCGAAGTCCCGGATATTTTTTACTTCGTCAGCATCTATCATTATATTATTGATATTATTGGGCAGAAAAGCGCAGCAGAAAGCATTTCCGCCATGAACCATTCCCACCGTGGGCAAAGAACGCCATTCTGCGATATAATAAGATACAAAAGTTTTCAAGCAGAAAGGGGATTACTCATGGCAGAGACATTTTTGGCCCTGTTGGACGAAGTGCTATACGGGGTGGTACAAATCAGCACCACACTTTTGGAATTCTTTGGAATTGCGGTACTGATGGCCACCGCACTGAAATGCTTTTATTTCTGGCTGAAAAAGAACACGCAGAATATCCGTCTGGATCTCGCCCAGGGAATCGCTCTCGCTCTGGAGTTTAAGATGGGCGGCGAGGTTCTCCGTACGGTCGTCGTCCGTGAATGGGCAGAACTTGGAATCCTCGGCGCGATCATTGTGCTTCGGGCTATGCTCACCTTCCTGATTCACTGGGAGATCAAAAACGAGAAAAAAGAGGGCTGATCGCCAAAAATAATCCCCGCCCCGGATCCCGTCCGCGCTGCGGATGGATCCGGGGCGGGGATGTTTTGACCAGCGCGGACCGTATCAGCTGATATTCTTGAGCAAAACGATTTCCGTATAATAACGGGTAACCGTAACCTTAATATCATCCGTCAACGATACCAGAATGGATTTGCTGATTGCTTCCTGAGAAAAACTGTCTTTATCTGTCATATCACGGACAGACCATTGATATTCGCTTCCTTTGTTTTGCTGAAGGTTTTTCATTCCGTTATAGATGACATCCTGTATCTTGGAGTACAGTCCGGTTTTCGTCTCATCCGTTACATTATCCGACAGACTCGCCAATACCTGATAACGCTTCAGATCCACCTTTATCGGAATATGGATATGTATCCTGCACAGCTGACCGCTTCCTTCCAGATAAAGACTTGCGTTGTACTGCAGCAGCATTTCGCTGAACATCCGGACTGCTTCCTCCACGATCAGACGAATCTGCGCGGTAGCGTTTTTATCGATTCTTTCTCTTTTGGCAAATATTCTCGACAGCTGCATTGCCGATGCGACCGGATCCGAAACATCCGCAAAGTATATCGTATCCGTCCGGTAATGGCGCATTCTCGGCGAACCGACACTCAATACCGGTTTCACCGTTCTGTCGGCATCCGGAGATTTGTCATCAACCATTACACTCTTATCAATAATATTGAAGTAATTATACGGAATTTCAATATTATTCCTCCGAAACGCATTCAACACCCGAACATTGATATCGGTTGTTGCGATATAGGTACTGATGGTCGGCGGAAGCTGAATCGTGGTTTCCAGAATCAGCGCACTGTCCGAAAACTTCAGAAAATATACCGGGCCGGAATCCTCGTCAATATTGTTGCGCACAACACCCCGCGTGTACGGGCTCGCAGCAACACAGTCCCGGATGATATCCATTGCTTTTGGAACATTGGTATCCAGACTGACCGAATACTGAAGATGCACACCGCGGTTGGGCTTTTTATAACTGGTGTTATAAACCACCTTGGAATTCAGCTGACTGTTCGGCACGATGATCCGGATTCCGTCATAAATGGTTAAGACGGTATGTCTCAATGTGATATCTTCCACGATGCCCGGCTCATATCCGTCCACAATGATTCGATCGCCGATCTCAAACGGCTTATTGATGCTGATCAGGAATCCGCAGATCAGATCTGCGATCACCGGCTGTGAAGCAAAACCGATGACGGCAACGATCAGCGCCGAACTTCCGAGAAGGAGTCTGCTCAGACTGTTCTCCGGACTCAATATCGAGATCACATGAAACAGACATATAATTATAATCAATACTTTTACAAGCTGTCCGGAAAACCGCACATGTAACGCACTGGTATGTTTTTTTATCTGATGAAAAACGATAACCCATACGCAGAAAGCGGCGATCCCGATCAGAATGCTTAACAAAACAGAAATGGAGGTCTCTGTCGTCATCATAACCTTTCTTTCCAGTCCCCTTTTCAGTGCTTTATGTGCTGAATGACGTTAATTCCAAATCCGGTCGGTGAAATCATCACAGCGGACCGGGAAGATTTGGTATCGACCGTGCCATTTGCGTAGACATTACGAAAACCTTGCTTCTCCAGCACCTGATATGCCGCATCAAAATCATCGACGTTCATGCGGATTACCACCATATCATGCGGAAGCAGTTTTTCTTCCTTCGCCGCCGCAGGGAGCGTCTCCGGGATTGAGATATCAAGATAAAAGCCATCGTCATTCTTCATGCGGATTCCCTCGACATTCAGTTCTCCGATTCCTTCCTGATCATGGCGTTTCTCAAATCCGAGTTCCTGAAACAGCTTCATTAGCGGTTCGGCATTTTTCGTGATAATCTGCGGATTAAAGGTCGTAATTTTCATTTTGATTCTCCCTTCCGGCCAGGCACACAAATGGATCCTTCCAAGACATTCTTCAAAAACAATAATGTTAATTATAATTAAATTTTAGCATATTTTATCTACAAAAATAAACTCCCGGCATAGATTTTTGTCCTGTTTTGTTTGAGCACCTCTTTTTCCTTCGGGAGCACTTAGGGGGGCGCCTGTCATTTCTCTCCCAAATTCAAAAAATACAAAATCTACTGTCCACTTTTCCCTCTTTAAATCGTATTATAAGCAGAAGGCCTTCTAAAATAAGAAAAAGGAAGCAATATCACATGGATGAAAAAGAAGTAAGGCGGGTTGTAGAGACTTATTCAGATATGATTCTTCGAATCAGCTATAACTATTTGCAGCATACCTTTGATTCGAAAGATATCTGCCAGACAGTTTTATTGAAATACATGATAAACGGCGAGACTTTCGATACCGAGGAGCACGAGGTCCAGTGGACCTCGGCTTTGCGCCGACCGGAGCGACAGCGGAGACTTTCGAACGGTTCGAGCACGGCCGTGCTCGAACAACGACAAAAAAGGACACCCTTTACGAATTCCCTTTCGCAGCAAGAGCGCGAGACGGCGCACG
>NZ_FOIL01000095.1 GCF_900101295.1 [Clostridium] aminophilum
CTCTGCTGACTTCTCACGGCAAGCTTTACTCCGCGGCGGCGAATGTTGTATCGTCTTTGCCGCGTCCGTGAGATCTCCCCGGGTACCCACACGTTCTTTCACACTTATACCTGTCCCGTCTACTGTTGGCGTTCCGTGCAGTTTTTGGACTTTGGCTTGTTTGGCAGCCTCATCCACGCTTCACAGCCTGTTCGGGATTCCTGTTCGTCAGGCCAGCGCTTTGCCTCGGGCTTCCTTCAGACCCACACCTCACGGTGGAGCCCTTGCCTCTGGCTGCATCCTTCCCACTGCCGGGCGGATCAGGGACTTTCACCCCTTAGAACGTGCGCCCGCCGGGCGCACCAAAGAACCCGCATCCGCTGATCACTCAGCGAATGCGGGTTCTTTGTCGTCAAAGCGTTTCTCTATGACCGCTGCATTTTCAATTCCGTTTATTATGACAGCGTGCTGCGTTCCGGGCTTCTGCCTGACGGTTCACTGCGGAGCCATCGCCGCTGCCTGGGCAGCAGCCGCCTGGGCGTCATCATTTTCCCCGGCAGAGTCTTCCGCCTGTTCCACGGACGCTCCGCTCGGCATCTCTGCCGGAAGTTCCTCGGCATGTCCGCCCTCGATAAATTCCTCATCGTAGCTCGGTCCCTGCGTTGCCGCGCTTCCGTCCGGATTGGTCGGTGTCTCGGCCGCCGTCGTCTCACTGTGGATGATTCCTTCACTCTGCTCGGCAAGCGCCGCATTGTCTCCTGCGGCTCCCGCTCCGCCCTCCGGGAAGACATTCAGATACGGAAGAGCTTCCGCCATGATCTTCTGGAACACGGTGCTGGCAAAAGTGGAATGTGCCTGCTGCTCGCCCGGCAGATTCGGCGTATCGATAACGACATAACATACCACCTGCGGGTCGTAGATCGGAACCGCGCCGATAAACGAAACCAGATAGTTTTTCTCTGAACGCGGCTGTTTCTGTGCCGTTCCGGTCTTACCGCCGATCTGATACCCCGGAATCTGGGCCGCTTTCGCGGTACCGGACTGTACTACCAACGCCAAAGCGTTTTTGATAAATGTACTGGTATTCTCCGATACGGTCTCGCGGACCAGAACCGGATCATTTTTGCGGATGACAGCGCCCTGATCGTTCAGGATTTCCTTCACGACATGCGGACGGTAATAAGAACCTCCGTTCACCAGAGAGCAGAATGCGCTGGCCATCTGGATCATGGTCGTATTATAGTTCTGACCGAAAGAGTTGGTCGCCAGCGACGCCACATCCATCGTCTCTTCCGTATAAACCAGTCCGGAAGTATCCGCCTCACCCGGAAGGTCAATGTTGGTCTTCTGTCCGAATCCGAACATTGCCTGATGTTTCAGGAAATTATGGACTCCCTGAGCCTGGTTGATGGACATCATGACGACGTTGCAGGATTTCTCGATACCCTGCGCTACCGTCAGCGGACCATGTCCGCTTCGGATATCACAGTGGATATCCCAGTCTCCGATATGCATCACACCGTTGCAGACA
Source organism: [Clostridium] aminophilum (assembly GCF_900101295.1). GTDB lineage: Bacteria > Bacillota > Clostridia > Lachnospirales > Lachnospiraceae > Clostridium_R > Clostridium_R aminophilum_A. Next base: position 1,511 of record NZ_FOIL01000095.1, read on the forward strand.
TAGGATTCATTGCCGGTGATCGTGCCCTCTTCCATCGCGCCCGCTACCGTAAAAGGCTTCTGCGGCGAACCCGGCTCATAGGTATCATTGACGCAGAAATTGCGCCACATCTTATACCACGCATCCGCCTTCGTCTTTTCGTCCATCGCATCGATCTCTTCCTGCGAATAGTAAAGAGACAGATCGTACGGATTGTTCAGATCAAAACGAGTCGTCGTATCCATCGCCAGGATCTCGCCGGACCGCGGGTCTATCATAATGCAGGCAGCAACCTTACTTCCGGTGGTCGTCTGCCACTCATCCAGATATTTCTGGACAATGTTCTGAAGGTTTGCGTCGATGGTGAGTTTGACGGTATTGCCGTTCACCGCCGGTTTTACGGTTCTCTCCGGGTTTGTGTCATCATTCAGATAACCGAATTCCCGTCCGTTGACTCCGGTCAGCTCGTCATTGTAGTACTGCTCGACACCGCCGGATGCATTATTGTCCCGGAGAGCGAAGCCAATGACATTGCAGGCGAGATTGTTATACGGATACACTCTCTTATAGTGATCCTCAAACCACACACCCGTGATTCGGTTCTTTCCGCCCTTATCGACCGTCGCCTTCCGGTATTCTTCATTTTTCTTCTGTTTGTATTCCTCGAACTTCGCCTTCTCCTCACCGGACAGCTTCTTGTAAACCACATAGGAACTGTCTGCGCGGTCACGGATCAGCTGCCGGAGCTCCTCCTTATCATAAGAAAAACACTCCGCCAGGGCATCAATCGTTGGTTCCACATAGTTATAACCGTCATCCGAATTCATCTGCCGCGGATCCAGAATCATGTTATAGATCTTCTCACTCGTCGCAAGATAGGTTCCGTTGCGGTCAATAATGCTGCCTCTCTTGTACGGAATCATGCGGCTCTCATAATTCTGATGTCCCAGAACGATCTGGTTGTAATCAACGCCCTTGTTCGATACCAGCCTGTACAGAATCACCGCAAGGATAATCAAAACCACCAAGATAGTCAAAACGGTGATTGCCAGCTTCTCCTGCATATAACGGCGGAACAGCTTCTTCGTTTTAGTGTTCCGGGATGTCTTCATTTTGCCTTACATACTCACTTTCTGTCTTATCATAGAGCAGAATCTGGTTCTGATTCGCATAGACCATTCCAAGATCCTGAGTTGCAACCTGATAAACATGATTGAGATCGCATGCGGTATCAATCGCGGTTCTCAGCTCGTCATTGGCTGCCTTCTGATGTTCCAGCTCCAGCTGAAGTTTTGCGATGGAATCCATCCTTGATGTAATGCTTGCATTAAGGCGTAAATAATTAATACAGATCAGGAGTGTCGCGACTCCGGCAACTGCCAGACATACCACATATCCTGCACTGATATAGCTTGCTTTGCTCTGATTGCGCTGAGCAGCCCGTTTCCGCGCCAGACGTTCCTGTTTGCGTTTTCGGGCGGCCTTGCGCCGTTCCGCGGACGAGACTCCGTTATCATACTCTTCTTCGTAGTATGGATTCAGTTCTCTCGCCGCGCTGCCTTCGACATAAGCCTGCCGCCGGCTATGCACGCGCTTCTTGGCCATACTCACTCATCTCCCCCCGTTTTTTCAAACACTCTGAGTTTTGCACTCTTTGAACGTGGATTGGTCTCCATCTCCTCCTCTGTCGGAAGAATCGGTTTACGGGTAACCACATGTCCCTTGGACTTCCGCCCGCACACGCACACCGGGAATTCCGGCGGACAGATGCAGGGATTTTCAACGGTTCGAAAATGATTTTTCACGATCCGGTCCTCCAACGAATGGAAGGTGATAATCGACAGCCTTCCTCCCGGGTTCAGAAGATCGATCATGGTGTCCAGAGAATCCCGGAGCACATCCAGTTCATGGTTCAGCTCAATCCGGATCGCCTGGAACGTCTGTTTGGCCGGATGACCTTTTTTCGCACGGATCTTTGCCGGAATGGCGCCCTTGATGATCTCGACCAGCTCAAAAGTGGTCTCAATCGGCTTTTCGCTTCGCGCCCTCACGATGTGCTTTGCAATATTCTGTGCGAACGGATCCTCACCATAATCGCGGATCATCCGGAAAAGTTCTTTCTCCGAGTATTCATTGACAATGTCCCGGGCAGTCTGCGTCTCTCTCTTGTCCATCCGCATATCGAGCGGCGCATCGGTGCGATAGGAAAAACCTCGCTCCGCATCGTCAAACTGGAACGATGAAACCCCCAGATCGAGATAGATTCCGTCAACGCCCGAGATCCCCAGCCCCTGAAGGACACTTCGGATATTGACATAATTGTCTCTGACAATCGTCACCCGGTCTTCAAATGGTTTGAGACGTTCCGTCGCGCGTCCGATGGCAAACTCATCCTGATCGATTCCGATCAGTCTTCCGTTCTCTCCCAGCCTTGAGCACACCTCATACGCATGGCCGCCTCCGCCGAGGGTTCCGTCCACATAGATCCCGTCCGGACGGATATTGAGCGATGATACGGTCTCATCGAGCAGCACCGATACATGTTTGAATTCCACGCTCATTTCCCCCTTTTTGTTTCTGATTTCCCGTATTCGATTGTTCAAAGAACCGGTTTTATCTGTGATTCCGAAATCTGCCGTTTCGAAACTCTAAATTTTTAATTCTTGATTCAAAATTCTAAAAACTCTAAATTTTTAATTCTTGATTCAAAATCCTGAATTCTTAATCTTTGATTCAAAATTCTATATTACCGAAGTTCTCATCTGCAGTTTGCATCCTATCAGAAGCTGAATCCTTCCATGCTCTCCGCAATGTCTTCGATATCATCGAAATTATTCTTTGCGTCATAGGTCGCCGGATCCCAGATTTCAAGGTGATTGCCGACGCCGGCGAGAATGACGTTCTTCTCCAGATGCGCGTACTCGCGAAGATGTGCCGGGATCATGATTCGTCCCTGGCGGTCCACTTCGTCGTCGGTGGCGCCTACAAAGAAGAAACGGTTGATTTTGCGGGCTTCCTTGCTTCCGATCGGGAGCTCTTTGATGTGGTTTTCAAACTTCTCCCATTCGTCCGGAGCGTACACAAAAAGGCACTCGTCAAGTCCACGGGTCACATAGAACTTATCGCCCATCTGCTCCCTGTACTTGGCGGGAATGATTATTCTGCCTTTTGCGTCGATCGTGTGATCGTAACGACCTAACATTCCTGCTCCTTTTCCCCAAAATCTACCACAATGTTTCACAATTCACCACTTGATGTACTAATCATATCGTATAGGTCCGAAAATATCAAGATTACTGGCCGCATTTGTTTTGAATTTTTGAAGCATTTTTTTGCGCTGAAATCGTGGTTTTCCGCCGTTTCGCCGGAGGCAAAACCACAAAATGTGCCGCCGGTGGTGTGAAGTGGGGAATATCTTGAGCAAAAAATGGAATACCTATGGAGAATTCATTTAGGGAAGGATATAAGATGATATTTTTTCATGATGGATCTCTCCATCCGCGGCGAACGAACGAGACAGGTCACGTTTCTCATCTTTTCCGGAAAGAGCCGGCGTTTGAAGCCTCAGCCCTGTAAACTTAGCCCTGTAAGCATAAAATGCAATCGAGTAGGAGGGGGTGATTAGCCCCCGTCCTCTCACACCACCGTGCGTACCGTTCGGTACACGGCGGTTTCAATAGTTGACGTGCACTGACTGGTACGCGATGGCTAAATCATAAAAGCCTGAACGTATCAGTCTTTCTTTTGACAACGCTCTTTTCACCGTTGTCGTGTTGACCGTTCTCCAGTAGCCTTTCCGGCTGTTTGCCGCCATGTTAGCAAAGTACTCGGGTATCCCAAGACTGATGAGATGCCGTTTCTTCGTCCTTGGCAGTTTCCACTGCTTCCAGATGCACATGCGGATCCTTCGGTACA